>NZ_CP121017.1:0-600000 GCF_041468085.1 Tistrella mobilis
CGTGGCCCGAGAGGGGGCGGCGCGGTTGCCGTTCGTCCGCATGAAGCCGGACGACCCCCGCCAACTCCGACTGCCGCTGCCCATGACCTCGGTTTCCGATCCCGCTGACTTCGCCGAATATGAGGCACAATGGGCCCGTGTGCGCGACTCGCTCCGCAACGAGTTCGGTGATGCTGCATTCTATTCCTGGTTGAAGCCGTTGGCTCTCGCTTCGGTCGCCGATGGCCGGGTGACGATCCAGGTGCCGACCCGCTTCATGCGCGACTGGGTGGTGTCGCATTATGCCGACCGCATCCGCGTGCTGTGGTCGTGGGAGAACCCGGCGGTCCGCCGGGTCGATATCGCCGTGGCCGGTGTGAAACCCGTTGCCGCAGAGGCTGCGGCCCGGTCAGCCGCCCGGCCTGCGGAGGTCGTGGATCTGCCGCCGGTGCCGATGGCCATGACGGCACCCGTGGCTTCCAGATCCGCCGTTGCTGCTGCCGCCCCGGCGCGGGCCGCGACACCGCGTGCCGCCTCGGCGGCGGCGCCTGCGATCGTCATGGCCGATGGGGATGCCGAGGCGGAGGCGGGCAGCCGCGCGGCGGAGCGGATCGATCAGTGGTCGGCCGGGCTGGACCCGCGCTTCACCTTCGACAATTTCGTTTGCGGCAAGCCCAATGAACTGGCCCATGCGGCGGCGCTGCGCGTTGCCGAAAGCGAAACGGTCCAGTTCAATCCACTGTTCCTCTATGGCGGCGTCGGTCTGGGCAAGACCCATCTTATGCATGCCATCGCCTGGCATATCCGCGGCCGCAATCCGCGCCGCAAGGTCGTCTATATGTCGGCCGAAAAATTCATGTACGAGTTCATCCGGGCGCTGCGCTACAAGGACACCATGGCGTTCAAGGAGCAGTTCCGCTCCGTGGACGTGCTGATGATCGACGACGTGCAGTTCATCAGCGGCAAGGACTCGACCCAGGAAGAGTTCTTCCACACCTTCAACGCGCTGGTGGATCAGAATCGCCAGATCGTGGTTTCCGGTGACCGCTCGCCTTCGGACCTGGATGGTATGGAAGAGCGGCTGCGCTCCCGCCTCGGCTGGGGCATGGTCGCCGACATTCATCCCACCACCTATGAACTGCGCCTCGGCATCTTGCAGCAGAAGGCGGATCAGCTGGGTGCGGTGGTGCCGGTGAAGGTGCTGGAATTCCTGGCCCACAAGATCGCCTCCAATGTCCGCGAGCTGGAGGGTGCCCTCAACCGTGTCGTCGCCCATGCGACCCTGGTCGGCCGGGCGATCACGCTGGAGACCACCCAGGAAGTGCTCCAGGATCTGCTGCGCGCCAACGAGCGCCGGCTGACGATCGAGGACATCCAGAAGCGGGTGGCCGAGCATTTCAACATCCGGGTCTCGGACATGCACTCCGCCCGGCGCTCGCGCGCCATCGCGCGGCCGCGGCAGGTGGCGATGTACCTGGCCAAGCAGCTCACTCAGTCGAGCCTGCCCGAGATCGGCCGCAAATTCGGTGGCCGCGACCACACCACGGTGATGCACGCGGTCAAGAAGGTCGAGGAACTGGCCGGTCAGGATGCCGGTTTCTCCGACGATATCGAGCTGCTGCGGCGGATGCTGGAAAGCTGAACGGAGCCATCCGTCCCGTCCCGGCTGCGCGGTCCGCGCCCCGGTGAAATCTGCCGTCGCACTGGCTTCACGCGCGCGCGGGCGGTATACTCCTAGCCCCTGACGGGGCCAGAGTCCGGAACCGTCTCCGGGGCCGTCACCGCCCTCTCAGATCTGCCGGCCGGGCATGCCCCAAGCCGATCGACAGCCCTCACCGGGAGCGCACATGAAGCTGACCATCGAACGCGCCGCCCTGCTCCGCGCGCTGACCCACGTGCAGAGCGTCGTCGAGCGCCGCAACACGATTCCGATCCTGGCCAATGTGCAGGTCGAGGCGGAAGCCTCGGGCCGGCTTCGCCTGACCGCCACCGATCTGGATCTGTCGGTGGTGGAGGATGTGCCGGCGACGGTGGGGCAGCCGGGGCGGACCACCGTGCCGGCGCACACGCTGCACGACATCGTCCGCAAGCTGCCCGACGGAGCCGAGGTCGAGCTGGCGCTTGATGCCGCCAAGGGCCAGGTGAAGCTGACTGCCGGGCGCTACGCTTCGGCGCTGTCGGTGCTGCCGGCCGAGGATTTCCCCGAGATCGCCGAGGGCAACCTGCCCTTCGCCTTTTCGCTGCCGGCCGAGGAGCTGAAGCGGCTGATCGATAAGACCCGCTTCGCAATCTCCACCGAAGAGACGCGCTACTACCTGAACGGTATCTATCTGCATGTGGCCGAAGGGCCGGATGGCCGCCGGCTGCGTGCGGTCGCGACCGATGGTCACCGCTTGGCGCGTGTCGAGGCGGATGTACCAGAAGGCGCGGCCGGCATGCCTGGCGTGATCGTGCCCCGCAAGGCGGTGGGCGAGTTGCGCAAGCTGGTCGACGAGGTCGAGGCTGAGGTGTCTGTGGCACTGTCGGAAACCAAGATCCGCTTCGTCTTCGGCGATGTGGTCCTGGTCTCGAAGCTGATCGACGGCTCGTTCCCGGATTACGAGCGGGTGATCCCGGCGGGCAACGACAAGATGGTGCGCATCGACTGCAAGCCCTTCGCGGCCGCGGTGGATCGTGTCGCCACGATTTCGAGCGAGAAGTCGCGCGCCGTACGGTTCTCGCTCACCGATGGCCGGCTTGATCTTGCCGTGACCAGCCCGGATAACGGCTCGGCAAGTGAAGAGCTGACGGTCGACTACGAAGGCCAGCACATCGATATCGGCTTCAACTCGCGCTATGTGCTTGATGTGGCCGGCCAGATCGACGGCGATCTGATGGAGCTGGCGATCGCTGACGGGGCTTCGCCGGTGGTGATCCGCGACACGGCGGACGCCGGTGCGCTCTATGTGCTGATGCCGATGCGGATTTGATCACGTCCGACCTCACCGATTTTCCGGAGCGCGTGACCGGTGCCGCGTCCTTGCGGCCCGGCGTGATGCGACCGGCCATCACCAGGCTGGTCCTGACCGGCTTCCGCAATTACCCGACCCTGCGTCTGGCGCTGGATCCGGCACCGGTGGTGCTGACCGGGCCCAATGGTGCCGGTAAAACCAATCTGCTTGAAGCCGTGTCTATGCTGGCTCCCGGGCGCGGTCTGCGCGGTGCGCGGCTTGGGGAAATGGACCGGCTGGCTCCGGGCGAGGAGATCCGCGCTGCCGGCGGCGGTTGGGCAGTTGCGGCGACGGTCGAGACGGCCGACGGTCCGGTCGAGGTCGGCACCGGCCTGGCCGGTGGCGGTCTGGAGCGTGAGCGCCGGATTGTCCGGGTGGATGGGCGTAATTCGAGCGCAGCGGAACTCGGGCGGCGCTGGTCGGTCCTCTGGGTGACGCCGGCGATGGACCGGCTGTTCGTCGAGGGGGCGGGCAACCGGCGGCGGTTCTTCGACCGGCTGGTCTATGGGCTGGATCCCGACCATGCCGGGCGGATCGCCGCCTACGAGCAGGCGATGCGCGAGCGGGCGCGTTTGCTGCGAGATGGCCGGCGGGATCCCGCCTGGCTTGGCACGCTGGAGGCGACCATGGCCGCCAAGGGCGTTGCGATCGCGGCTGCGCGGCTGGGTTTCGCAAGCCAGCTGAAATCGGTTCTGGTGGCGGGTGGTCACGGCTTCCCCAAGGCCCGGATTGCGATTGAGGGCGAGGTGGAGGCGGCACTTGCCGGCCAGCCCGCCCTTGCGGTGGAAGACGGGCTGGCCCGACGGCTGGCCGAAAACCGGGGGATCGATGCCGAGACCGGGACGACCCGGGCCGGTGTCCATCGCACGGATCTGGCCGTGACCCACGAGGGCAACGGCATGCCGGCGGCGCGCTGCTCCACCGGCGAACAGAAGGCGCTGCTGCTGGCCCTGGTGCTGGCGGTGGCACGGCTGAAACGGACGGTGGAAGGATCGGCGCCGATCCTGCTGCTGGATGAAGTTGCAGCCCATCTCGATGCCGAGCGACGCGACGCGCTGTATGACGTGCTCGTTTCGCTTGGCGCCCAGGCCTGGCTTACCGGCACCGACCGCCCGCTCTTCGCCGGGCTCGGCGGCGGACGGGCGCAGTTCGTGCGGATCACCGATGCCTCGGCGATCCGCGACCAGATCGTCGACCCTGCCGGCACTTCCCTGCCGGCGGCGGACGACCATGACCGAGGATGATGGAACCGGTTCGATGACAGAGCAGCCCGCACACTCCCCGTCCGAGACTGCCATCGCAGCCACGTCCTATGGCGCCGATTCGATCAAGGTGCTGCGCGGCCTGGATGCCGTGCGCAAGCGTCCCGGCATGTATATCGGCGATACCGACGACGGCTCGGGCCTGCACCACATGGTCTACGAGGTGGTCGACAATGCCATCGACGAGGCACTGGCCGGCTGGTGCGATACCGTCGATGTGGTGTTGAACCCGGACGGGTCGGTGACCGTGCGCGATAACGGCCGCGGCATCCCGGTTGATATCCACGAGGAAGAGGGTGTGTCGGCGGCCGAGGTCATCATGACCCAGCTGCATGCCGGCGGTAAGTTCGACCAGAACTCCTATAAGGTCTCGGGCGGTCTGCACGGCGTCGGCGTGTCGGTGGTGAATGCGCTGTCGGAATGGCTGGAGCTGCGCATCTGGCGGGCGGGCAACGAGCATTTCATGCGGTTCCGCATGGGCAATGCCGAGGCTCCGCTTGAAATCGTCGGGCCCTCCGGCGACCGGACCGGCAGCGAAATCACTTTCCTGCCGTCGACCGACATCTTCACCAGGACCGAATTCGACGCGGCGACCCTTGAACGGCGCCTGCGTGAGCTGGCCTTCCTGAACTCCGGCGTGACGATCGAGTTCACCGACCTGCGGGCGGAGACACCGGCGGTCCATCGCATGCATTACGAGGGCGGTATCGAAGCCTTCGTGCGCTATCTGGACCGCAGCAAGTCGCCGCTGCACTCGCTGCCGATCACCGTGTCGGGTGAGCGCAGCGGGATCACGGTCGAAGTATCGATGCAGTGGAACGACAGCTATCACGAGAATGTTCTCTGCTTCACCAACAACATCCCGCAGCGGGACGGCGGCACCCATCTGGCCGGTTTCCGTGCGGCGCTGACCCGCACGATCAACGCTTATGCGGCGTCTTCCGGCCTTGCCAAGCGCGAGAAAGTTGCGATCTCGGGCGAGGATGCGCGCGAGGGTCTGACCTGCGTTCTGTCGGTGAAGGTGCCGGACCCGAAATTCTCGTCCCAGACCAAGGACAAGCTGGTCAGTTCCGAAGTGAAGCCGGCGGTTGAGAATCTGGTGGGCGAGCGTCTGGACCAGTGGTTCGAGGAACACCCGCAGGACGCCAAGGCGATCGTCGGCAAGGTGGTCGAGGCGGCGGTGGCGCGCGAGGCGGCACGCAAGGCCCGCGAACTCACCCGGCGCAAGAGCGCGCTCGATATCACCAGCCTGCCCGGCAAGCTGGCCGACTGTCAGGAGCGCGACCCCGCCAAGTCCGAAATCTTCCTGGTCGAGGGTGATTCGGCAGGCGGCTCCGCCAAGCAGGGCCGCAATCGTGCCAATCAGGCGATCCTGCCGCTGCGCGGCAAGATCCTGAACGTGGAGCGCGCCCGCTTCGACAAGATGCTGAGCTCGGCCGAAATCGGCACGCTGATCTCGGCGCTGGGCTGCGGCATCGGCCGGGACGACTTCGATCCCGACAAGCTGCGCTACCACAAGATCATCATCATGACCGACGCGGACGTGGACGGCAGCCATATCCGCACCCTGCTGCTCACCTTCTTCTATCGCCAGATGCCCGAGCTGATCAAACGCGGCCATCTGTTCATCGCCCAGCCGCCGCTCTACCGCATCAAGCGCGGGTCGAGCGAGGTGTATCTGAAGGGCGAGCTGGAGCTAGAGAACCACCTGATCGCCCAGGCGCTGGAGGACACCGTTCTCACCCTGGCCTCGGGTGCCCAGCATGCCGGCGGTGACCTGCGGGTGATCGTGGAGCGCTCACGCGATGTCGCCAACCAGCTGAAGGCCATCGCACGGCGTGCGCCGCTCTGGCTGCTGGAAGAAGCGGCCCTCGCCGGCGCGCTTTCCGAGGCTGCCTTTGCCGACCGGGCGGCGGCGGAACGCGCCGGTACCGTCCTGGTCAGTCGGCTGGATGCCCGTGCCAACGAGCATGATCGCGGCTGGTCCTTCGCGGTCGAGACCGGTGCCGCGGAAGGCGAGATCGGCCCCTCGGCCGGTGCCGGCCGGGCGGGCGAGGTGCGGCGGATCCGGGTGCGCCGCGAGCTGCGCGGCATGCAGGAAAGCTATGCCATCGATGCCAGCCTCTCGCGTGGCGGCGAGGCGCGGCTGATCAGCCGTCATCTGGCCGAACTGGGCCCGGTCTTCGACGGCGTTGCCACGATCGCCTTCGACAAGGGGCGCGAGGTGCGGGTCGTCGCCCCGCGTGATCTCTTCGAGGCGGTGCTGGAGGCCGGGCGTCGCGGCATTCAGGTGCAGCGCTATAAGGGGCTGGGCGAGATGAACGCCGACCAGCTGTGGGAGACCACCATGGATCCCAACAGCCGCACCCTGCTTCAGGTTCGGATCAATCACGCCGACGAGGCGGATGAAATCTTCACCACCCTGATGGGCGATGTGGTGGAGCCGCGCCGCAACTTCATTCAGGACAACGCGCTGAACGTTTCCAACCTGGACGTGTGATCTATGGCCGATGATGCTCTGCAGGGACGGCAGTCATTCAAGGACGCACTGCTGATCCTTGCAGAAGCATCGCGGAAACTGGAAGCGCAAGGGGTTGCGCGGCCGATCCTGGTGGGTGGAGCAGCTGTAGAATTCTATACGGCTGCACGCTTCATTTCGGGCGATTTTGATATCGTTACTCCCAGCCAGGATAAACTCGAAGCGGTCTTGCGCGACTCGGCTTTGAAACGCCACGCGATGGGACGCATGGATTGCAAAATTACGCGTTGAATATTGGTATAGAGGTGGTTGGTTCACGTCTCCTGGACGGCATGGGATCGATCGACCATGTTTCGCGGATCGAATTTGAGCCGGGGTTTTATGTCGATTTTATCGGAGTGGAAGATCTGATTGCTGACCGGGTGGCGCAGGCTGATGCGACGTCTCGGTTGGATCGCGATCGCCTGGAGCAGGCGATCGTGCTGTTCAAAATGCTTGTTGACCGGATTGATCGCCCATATCTTTCTCACCAGATTGAGCAGCAGGCACCCGGACGATCCTTGGAATGGTTCGAGGTCGAAGTCTATGCGTTTCCTGGGAAAATATGACGACTTCACCCGCGAACAGGCGCGCCGCGCCCGCGAGATCGGGCTGACGGATGATGTCGTGCAGCGCTTGCGGACCCGGGATGAAACTCGCACACCATCCAAGCTGATTCTGTTGGCAGCCATCCGAGAACGCAGTCAGGATGAAGACGCGCCGGTCTGGTAGCCGCGAGGCTCACCTGCGTCAATCGAACCGGAACGCCGAAACCGTCGTCTCCATCACCCGGTCGGAAAAGATCTTCCGGCCCCGTCCTTCGGGTGCCGCACCCGCGGCGACCATGAGCGGTATCAGGTGCTCTTCCGCCCGGGGCGGGTGGCAGAGCCGTGCCGCGGGTGCCTCCGCCCAGTGCGTCAGCGCCGCATGGCGGGCGGCGGGGGTGGCCTCTACTGCATCGGTCAGCCAGGCGTCGAAGCTGTCGGAGATCGGGGCGAAGCGCGGATCGCCATAGCCACGCATGTTGTGGAAGCTCATGCCGCTGCCCAGGATCAACACGCCCTCGTCACGCAATGCGCCAAGGGCTGTACCGGCGGCGAGGTGGCTTGCCGGATCCAGATCATTGCGGATCGACAGCTGAACCACCGGCAGATCGGCCTCGGGGGCTGCGAGCAGCAGCGGGATGAACATGCCGTGGTCGAAACCGCGCGCGGGGTCGACATGGGCGGCGAGGTCGGCGGCCCTCAGCAGATCGACTACCCGGGCGGCGAGGGTGGGATCGCCGGGCGCCGGATAGCGCAGCTGATAGGTGTGTGGCGGGAAGCCGTAATAGTCGTAGATCAGCTCCGGCGCCGCGGCACCGGTGACGGCAAAATCGTCGGTCATCCAGTGGGCGGAGACCATCAGGATCGCGCGCGGCCGCACCGGCAGCCCGACGATCAGCCCGCGCAGAAAGTCGCCCATGCGGGCCCAGGTGTCGCGGGGCGTCCAGTCCATGAAGAAGCAGGGGCCGCCGCCATGGGGGATGTAGATTGCGGGTATGCGCGCGGTCGCGGCCTGGCTCATGGGGGCGTCCTCCGGCTGGGGTTCGATCCCGAGTATGCGTCTACGGACTGATCCGGCAAAGTCGCATGAAGGTCACGACCTGGAACAGGCCGTTCCACGTAGTGTCCGCAAGTGCAAAGTCATTGTTCCCGCCCCGTTCCGAGACCTGCCATCCATGCGCCGAGCCTCAGTTCCCGTCCGTCGTGATCCCGTGCTGTCGCCGGCTGCCGCCGAGGTCCCGGGACGGGATGGCCCGCTTCTGATGGCAGAGCGCCGCCCCTCTGGCGGTGAGGCCAGAGCATCGGGTCGTGGTGGCGGCAACGGGCGTCGTGGAGCGGGAAGGGGGGGGACCGGTGGCCGCGGCGGTCGGCCGCCGCGACGCTGGTTGCGCCGGGTCGGCATCGCTGCTGGCGTGGTGGCGCTGGTCTTTGCCGGCTACATCGCCTGGGTGTTGCGCGATCTGCCGTCGCTGGATGAACTGAACAAGCCTGCGGCGGAGCCGGGCATCACCGTGCTGGCGCGCGATGGTACCGCAATCGCCGTCTACGGCCGGCTGACCGGCCGCCAGATCACCGTCAACGATCTGCCGCCGGCCCTGGTCGAGGCGGTGCTTTCCACCGAAGACCGGCGGTTCTACGAGCATCCCGGTATCGACATCTTCGGCATCGGTCGCGCGGTCTATGCCAATCTTTCGGCCGGCCGGGTGGTGCAGGGCGGCAGCACCATCACCCAGCAGCTGGCCAAGATGCTGTTCCTGACTCCGGAACGCTCTTTCGAGCGTAAGCTGCGCGAAGCGGTGATGGCGCTCCGCCTGGAGGCGGTCTACGACAAGAACGAGATCCTGGCCCGCTATCTGAACCGGGCCTATTTCGGCGCCGGCGCCTATGGCATCGACGCGGCGGCGCGGCGCTATTTCGACAAGCCGGTCGAGGAGCTTGATGTCGGCCAGTCTGCGATGCTCGCGGGTTTGCTCCAGGCCCCCTCGGCCTATGCACCGACCTCTGCGGCCGAGCGGGCGGAGCGGCGGATGAGGGCGGTGGTCCAGAACCTGGTCGATGTCGGCTATCTGACGCCGGAGGCAGCGAAAGAGGTGCGGGTGCCCAAGCTCGCTCCCTCGGCCCGGGCGACGGTGGGCGCCACCAACCGGCGCTGGTTCGCCGACTGGGTGCTGGACCAGCTCTCGGCCCATATCGAGCCCACCACCCGCGACATCGTGGTCCGCACCAGCCTGGATGCGGAGTTGCAGAGTGCCGCGGAAGCCGCGGTGAGCGAGGTGCTGGCAGCCGACGGGCCGCAACTCAAGGCGGGCCAGGGAGCTTTTGTGGCGGTGGCGCCTGATGGCGGCGTTCTGGCGATGGTCGGCGGCCGTGACTATCGCACCAGCCAGTTCAACCGCGCGACCCAGGCCTGGCGGCAGCCGGGGTCCACCTTCAAGCTCTTCACCTTTCTGGCCGCGCTGGAAGCGGGTTGGGCGCCGGACAGCCTGGTACTGGATGCGCCGGTGACGGTAGATGGCTGGTCGCCGGCCAATTTCGAGCCGGAATATGCGGGCGAAGTGCCGCTGGCGCAGGTCGCGGCGCGCTCGCTCAACACCGCAACCGTGCGGGTGGCCGAAGAAGTCGGGCGTGATCGGGTGATTGCCACTGCCCGCCGGCTTGGCCTGTCGGGCGACCTGCCGCGGGTGCCGAGCGTGACTCTGGGGACCGGTTCCGAGACCCTGCTGGAGATGACCGCGGCCTATGCGGCACTTGCCAATCAGGGCCGTCCTGTCCAGCCCTGGGCCATCGAGGACGTGCGGGCGGCTGACGGGAGCGTGCTTTATCAGCGTACGGCGCCGGACCCTGTCGAGCCGGTTCTGTCGGCCCATACCGTCGAGGCGATCAACGCCATGCTGGTCAAGGCGGTGGAGACGGGGACCGGCCGTGCCGCTCAGCTGCGGGGCGCCGTCATCGCGGGCAAGACCGGCACGACCCAGGACTACCGTGACGCCTGGTTCATCGGCTATACCGGCGCCGTCTCGGCCGGTGTCTGGGTTGGCAATGATGATGACGCGCCCATGCGCGGCGTGACCGGTGGCCGGCTGCCGGCCAAGATCTGGGCGCGGGCGATGTCGGAAGGTGGCGGCCGGATGATGCTGGTGCCGCCGCCGGTGCTGGAGACCAAGGCACCGGCACCGGTGCCCCCACCGTCGGATGATCCGCTCTCGCGCCTGCTGCGCGGCCTGTTCGGTGAGGAGACGACAGAGCCCTCTCAGCCTGGGCGCCCGTCGGCACCGCAGCCTGCTCACCCGGCACCTTCCCAGCCGTCACGACTTTCGAACCCACCGGCCTTCCCCGGGGAGCGTTTCGACCGCTGACGGCGAATGCCGGTTCAGGCCGGCCGGTTGGGCCGGTGGACCAGCAGCCTGTTGGCGGTGAGGGCAATGGTGGCGAGTACCAGGATGGTGCCCGCGATCGGGATCGGCGTGCCGTCGGCAAGCGGCGCCGTGGCGGCAGCGACGATACCGCCCGTGGTCATCTGGGTGCTGCCGATCAGCGCGCTGGCGGTGCCGGCCATGTGGGGATAGGGCAGAATGGCCGCGGTGAAGGCCTGAGGCAGGGCGAAACCGGCACCGGCAAGCAGGAAAGCGGCGCCGGCGGTGACGCCAAGGGCGCTGTCGGTGCCGGTCAGCGCCTGGGCCAGCATGACCAGGCCGCCGGTTGCCATCAGGCAGAGTCCGATGGTCAGCAGACGCAGCGAGCCCAGCCGCATCACCAGCCGCCCGCCGATACCGGCACCGGCCACATAGCCGGCGACGGCCAGACCGAAATAGAGACCGAAACGCTCAGGCCGGATGCCGTAGCCCTCGATCAGCAGCACCGAGGAATTCGACACCCAGGCGAAAAGCGCGCCGAAGGCGGAGCAGGTGCAGATGCCCAGACCCACGAAACGGCGGTCGTGGAGCAGGTCGCTCATCGCCCGCAGGATGGCGACCGGCCGGATCCGGCTGAGATCGCGATTGGTGATCGGCTCCGGCAGAATGGTGACGGCGCTTGCGATCAGCAGAATGCCGAGCACACCGAGGGCGGCGAAATTGCCGCGCCAGCCGAACAGCACCTCGATCTGCCCGCCGATCATCGGTGCCACCATGGGGGCGAGCGCGGTTGCGGAGGTGATCGAGGCAAAGATCGATCCGGCGCGTTCGGGCGGAAACAGGTCGCGGACCAGGGCGCGGCCGATCACGGCACCCGCACAGGCGCCTGCCCCCTGCAGCACCCGGGCCATGACCAGCTGGTCGATGGTCGCAGAATAGAGACAGAGAACCGAAGCCACGACCTGCACCGCCATGCCGGCGATCAGCACCGGCCGGCGGCCCAGCGCATCCGATACGGGGCCGTAGACCAGCTGGGCAAGGGCCAGCCCCCACATGTAGCCGGTCAGGGTCAGCTGTGCGGTCGCGGCATCCGCGCCCAGATCCCGCCCCATCGCCGGCAGCGAGGGGAGATAGAGATCGGTCGAGAGCGGCCCGAGGGCCGTCAGCGCGATCAGGACCAGGGTGATACCGCGGCTGGGGGCGGCACCGCGGCCGGAGCCGGGGGTGGGGGAGGACATTGCGGCGATGCCGATCGGAAGCGCGTGGAGATCTGCCAGCTTATAGGCTGTCAGGCGTTGCCGGCCAAGGGGCACGCCTTGATCGCCAGGCGCACCGCAGAGTCTCGCTTTGTGAGACAAATTTCGCCGGACAGGATTTCACACCTTGTCTCGAAGAATACTTATGCATGATGATTTCTGCTCTGGCACCTCAAAAATGTCAGCGATGCTGACATGTCTGTTTGAAAATAAGAACGGGATTACAGTAGGTTGTGAAATATCGGCGAACCGATGGCCGTCCGGACAGGTCTGAGACAGGTTGTTGCGTAACGGGCGTTTCCGTCATTCTATGGTGACATGTTGTCCCGCGATAATCGCGAATAAATTGACGGACTGCCGCCTGCGGAGTTATATCTCCCCCACATGTTGAGGCCCGGACGCAGGGGCCCCCCGGAAATCCGACGCCCGCCCCAGCGGGCGGCGCCGGCAGCGAGGGACTCCGCCGACGGAGCACGCCCCGTAGCTGGAGAGGATTTGAGCGTGACGATCAATGCAGGTCTCGAAGGGATTGTCGTCGCCGAGACGGATCTGTCGCTTGTCGACGGCAAGAACGGCTATCTGGTCTATCGTGGCAATTGGGCCAAGGATCTCGCGATCTCCCGCACCTACGAGGATGTGGTCCACCTGCTGTGGCGCGGCCACCTGCCCGACGAACGCGAGAGCGAGGCCTTCCGTGCCGAGCTGGCGGCCCGCCGCAAGCTTCCCGACTATCTGAAGACGATCATCCGGGCGCTGCCGCCCGAGACCGACACCATGAGCGTGCTGCGCACGGCGACCTCGGCGATCGGTGATCGCAGCTTTGCCTGGCCGCCTACTTTCGAGCAGGCCTCGGAGATCCTGGCCAAGGCGCCGACGATCATCGCCTATCGCAATGCGCTGAACACCGGCCGCGATCCGATCGAGCCGGATGAGCGCCTCGGCCATGCCGAGAACTATCTCTATATGCTCCATGGCGAGAAGCCGACCCGGGTCCATACCCGCGCGCTCGACGCCTACATCATCCTGACTGCTGAGCACGGGCTCAATGCCTCGACCTTCACCGGTCGGGTGATCACCTCGACCCGTTCCGACATCGCGTCTGCGATCACCGGCGCGATCGGTGCGCTGAAGGGCCCGCTTCACGGCGGCGCGCCCTCGGAAGTCGATACGATGCTGGAGGAGATCGGCACCAAGGAGAATGCCGAGCCCTGGCTGCGCCAGCAGATCGAGGCCGGTGAGCGCCTGATGGGCTTCGGCCACCGGGTCTACAAGACCATGGATCCGCGCGCCGTGGCACTCCGCCAGGTGGCAGACAGCTTTGCCGGCGAGGATCCCTGGTTCGATCTCTCGGTCCATGTCGAGGAGACCGCGGTACGACTGCTGTCGGAATACAAGCCCGGCCGTAATCTCTATCCGAATGTCGAGTTCTGGGCGGCGGCGGTGCTGCGCGGCGTGCGCATCCCCACCGACCTTTATACCCCGACCTTCGGGCTGGCGCGCATGGCCGGCTGGTCGGCGCATATCCTGGAACAGGCCGACAAGAACCGCCTGATCCGACCGGAATCGACCTATGTCGGCGAGATGCCCAAGGCGTCCTGACCTCTGGCATCCTGACATCTGGCGCCTCGATGCAGAACGGCCGGTCGCCCCGTCGGGGCGGCCGGCCGTCTGTTGATGACGACCTTTGCGGTGGCCGATCAGTCGCGCGGCAGAGGGCTCACGCGCCAGTGGCCGGGACGCTTCGGATCTGCCGCCAGCCTGCGGGCGCACCAGTCCAGCAGATCGGCCATGCCTTCTTCAACCGGCCAGGCGGGGTTGATTGCGATCAGCCCGGTGGTGGTCATGCCGTCGGCTGTGCTGCCGGGTGGCAGGATCGACAGTTCCGCGCGCAGGCCCTCGACATGGGGTGGCAGAGCGCGGCCAAGTCTCCGCGCCAGATCTTCGGCAGCGTCGGCCCGTTTCACCGGATACCAGATCAGGTAGCTGCCGCTGGCCCAGCGTTCGATCGCAGCCTCCATGGCGCGGGCCAGACGATCGAACTCGTCCACTTCTTCAAAGGGCGGGTCGATGATCGCAAGACCGCGCCGTTCTCCCGGCGGCAGGCAGGCCTTGAGCACGCCGTAACCGTCATGGCGCAGCACCTCGATCCGCGGGCCCGGGCGGGGCGCCCGCGCGGTCAGAACCCGTTCCAGCCGCGCACGCACCGGGTCGACGGTCTCTGCCGCAATCAGTCGGTCCCCCGGACGCATGGCAAGGGCGGCAATGAGGGGAGAGCCGGGATAGCGTCGGCGCGTGCCGATGGCACCTCGGCCGTCATCGACGGCATCCAGTGCCCGCCGCAACCCGGCGATCAGCGCAGGTTCGTCGGTGGCAGGCCGGTCGGCGATACGGAATATGCCGCCACGAGCCTCGCCGCTGCGCAGGCTTTCGGGGGCTTCCAGGTCATAGAGCCCTGCGCCGGCATGGGTATCGATCACCACGAAGGGCTTCGACTTACGGGCCAGATGAGCGACCGTGGCGGCCAGCGCCGCGTGTTTGATGATGTCGGCAAAATTGCCGGCGTGAAAGTCGTGGGCGTAGTTCATGCCTGGATCGGGCCCTGTCCTGGAAACGCCATGGGCGGTCACCCGGATGGTGACCGCCCCGGCGTCTTTCGACAAGGCCTGGCTGGCCGGTATCAGCCTTGCGTGCTCTGCGTTGGCTTCGAGAAATGCACATCCTCGGGCTTCAGCCCGTAGAAGCGCATGGCATTGGGGCCGAAGATCAGGTCCTTATGCGCATCGGGCACGTCGTCGCGCTCGCGGATCGAGCCGAAGGCCTCCCCCAGCTTGCCGCCCGCATAGTGGGTGTGCGGGAAGTCCGCGGCTCCCAGAATGCGATCGGCACCGATCAGATCGACGAAGGCCGGCAGGTTGGCCTCGTCACCCTCGACGGTGAAGTAGATCTCGCGCTCGCGCAGATAGTCGATCGGTGCCTTTTCCGCCGGCCAGACCTCGGCCGCGGGTGTCACCCGCCACTTGTCCATCCGGTCGAGCACGGTGGGGAACCAGCTGGCGCCACCTTCCAGGAAGCCGACCTTCAGCGACTTGAAGCGATCGAGGATGCCGCCGCCCAGGAAGCTGAAGAAGCCGAAGACGATGGTCATCTCGAAATTGAGGATGAAGGCTGCAGCCGGGCTGTCGAGCCCTTCGCCGATGCCGTCATGGGCCCAGCCGACATGGACGCAGATCGGCAGGCCGACCTCTTCCGCTGCTGCCCAGACCGGATCGAACCGGCGATCATGCAGCAGAACCGATCCGACCGTGCCCAGCACCATCAGGGAGGTCGCCCCCAGGGCCTTGGCGCGATGCACCTCCTTCACCGCCTGATCGGGCAGGCGCATCGGCAGAAGTGCCGCCCATTTCAGCCGGGTGGGCTTCTTGGCGCAGGTTTCGGCCATCCAGCTGTTATACGATCGCATCAGCGCCGCCTCGAACAGCGGATCGCGGGTCAGCGGCTGGAGGAAAAGGGTCGAGTAGATCGTCGCCACATCCAGCTGAATCTCGTCCATCTTCGCGCAATAGGCGTCGACGTCGAGAATGCCCTGGATGGCGGTGCTGACCGGCTTCAGCTTCGCATAGTCGGTGACGATCGGGCTGGCATGACAGGACGCCTGATAGCCCTGCATCTTGGGGCGCATCTCGCCATCGATCAGCCAGGCATAGTTGCGCTGGGTTCGATGGGCGATCATGTCGCCGATATGGACGATCTTGGGCCGCCGGTGCCAGTAGGCACGGTCCAGATAATCGAAGATGCCGTCGTGATCCTCAATGTGAGAATCGGCATCGATGAAGGGATGTTTTTTCTCGGCCGACGCGAAAGCGCCACGCCGGTTCGGAACGGACTGATAGGTCATCGGGCTGCTCCGCCGTGCTGCCTGCCTGAAATGGCAAATGTCTCATTCTGCGAGACGATTTCGGGCGATCCACCATTGCGTGATATTGGCCGCCCTGTCCTAGCCAAAAATGAGCACCGAAAACCGGCTTGTCAATTTTTGCGATCTATTCTGCCGTAAATAATCGCCGCTACCGCGATATCTCCGGACCTTGGCGGGGAATGTCTCGTTATATGATACTTACGCAGACAAATTGCTCGCAAAGGTTGAGAAAACGGGTTGCCGGTTAGATAGCGATGTTTTAGGGTCTTCCAACTGATGGTAGATAATCCGTCAGGATAGTCATCGGTGGGAACGATCGCCAGCGGCATTGCACCGGCACAAAGCCGGGCGAGATCGCGCCGGAAGGGACGGCGGCTGGTGGCGGAACCAGGGCAAGTGGCGCAGGCGATGCGGCGGGCAAGCCGGCTTTGTCTGCGAAGTGGGGCAGTCGCGAACGGGGGGCCGGCGGGTACTGATCTGCCGGCGTGAAGACGCAGACCGGATGTGAAGCGCGCAGCGGCAGGTCGCCGCCACGCGCAGTGGGTGAGCCATTGCCTGCGGTCCGGTTTGAGGATCAACCCTGATGGCACGCGACCTGTTCCTTCAAAGGGAGCATGTCCGATGCATCACGATCTTCCGACCGTCGCGGCCAGCGGGTTTCGGACAGCCAGACTGGTTGACGCTTCTCTTGCCGACGGCCGCGGTGCGACGGCACCGACGGCGAAGCGGCTGGATATCCTGCTCGCTCTCGACGATCTGGGCATTGATGCGGCGCTGATCGGTTATCCGGCGGCCCGGCCTGCGGATCTGGCCCTGCTGGAGGCCAGTCGTGGACGTTGCCGGCAGGTGGCCCGCATGGTCTGCACCGCGCTGGCCGATGCGCCGGTTCTGGCGGATCTGCTGGGCCGCACCGGACCGACCGAAAGTGGGCCTCCTGTCGAGGTCGTGCTGGAATGCGGCACGGACCCGCGTCTGGCAGAGGGGGGGGATCCGGTGGCGCTGCTGACCGGCGCAATCATCCGTCTGGCGCCCCGGGCACCCGTCTGGGTAGAGCTTGCGGCGATTGCTGCAGCCGCGCCCGAAATGCTGCGGAGTCTGGTTCATGCCGCCCTTGCCGCTGGCGCCCGGGGGCTGATCCTTGCCGATACCACCGGCCGGATGCTGCCGGCCGAGACGGCGGCCACGCTCGGCATGCTGCGGGCGATCACCGGCCCGACGATCCCGGTGATCGTGGCGCCGGCCGACGATCTGGGCCTTGCCACCGCGAATGCGTTGGCCGGGCTTGCCGCCGGTGCGGATGGGGTGTTGGGCGCCATTGGCGGTTTGGGGGAGCGGGCCGGTCTGGTACCGATCGAGGAGGTAGCGACCGCGATCCGCTATCGCCCCGATCACGTCCGACTGGACCATGCGATCGATCTTGCGGCCCTGGTCCGCACCGGCATGGCAATCGCCGAAAGGCTCTCCGTCGATCTGGGGCGTAACAAGGCGCTGCTCGGCGATTACGTCTTCGGTACGGCGGCGGGGCTGCATCAGCACGGGCTGCTCAACCACCCGATCACCTACGAATATCTCGACCCGGCGGATTTCGGCCGTGAGCGGCGGATCCTGATCGGTCGCCATTCGGGGCGTGCGGTGCTGCGCGCCCGGCTGACCGAGGCCGGAATCAATCTGGAGCCGGCAGGGCTGGAGGCCGTCTATCAGGCGGTGATGCGCAGCGCCGATCCGGAACGGTTTAACGACACGGCCGAACTGGTCGCGCTCCACCGCCGGTTGTCGACCGACGATGCGCTGGCAGGCCCTGTCGTCCACGTCAGTCAGGGGGCATGAGGACGATGGAAGTAGCACTTGGCGTACCCGATGACGAGGTCGTCGACGATGCCGAGGTGGAACATGTGTTGGGGGTCATCCGCGGCGGCGGCCTGACCTTGCTCAAAGCCAATATCGGCTATGGGCTGATCGGCCATACCGAACGCTCTATCCGCCGGATGTACGAGGTGAAGGGCCGGCCGCTGACCAATCCCTGCATCACCATCGGCAGCATCGATGTGCTGCGCGATCTGGTGATCATGGAGGATCCCCGGCTGCTGGACTGGATTGCCGAGGTATCCGAGATGACGACGCTGGCGGTGATCAACCGGCTCAATCCCGAAAGCCGGCTGTTTGCAAAGCTGACGCCTTATGTCCGTCGGCAGTGTAGCGAGAACGGCACGGTCGCGACCTTCATTCGGACCGGCGCATTCATCGAGCGGCTGGTCGAGAAGGCGCTGGCCGAGGATGTCCTGCTGGTCGGATCTTCGGGCAACATCTCATCCACGGGCAATCGCTACACGTTTGCCGACGTCCAGCCGCAGGTTCTGGAGGGCGTGGACTTTTGGCACGAGAAAGGTGATGCCAAGTATCTCAACGACCAGAAACTGGCGACCAGCATCGTCAACCTGACCAACTTCACCTTCCGTCGCAAGGGCGTGAACCACGAATACATCGCGGCCAGCCTCGACGCCTTCAGATCGCGAACCGGTCTCTGAGGTCGGCCGGCCTCTGATGTCGGTAGTGCGACGTCGACACGGGATGCAGTTTCCAGGGACATGGACAAGTCGGCCCGCCCGCGGCGGGCTTTCGGAAGGACGATGACGCATGTCGGAATATTTCGAGGAGTTCGACCGGATCATCCAGGCCAACAAGTATTCACGCCACTCCTTCGTGAAGGAGATCGAGGCGGGCCGGGTGACGCGCGACCAGATGAAGCGCTGGGCGATCCAGAAGTACCATCAGGTCTATCTGCAGAACAGCTGCTACAGCGGCATTCACGCCAACAGCTGGCACGAGGACGTCCGCGCCTTTGAAATGGAGCAGCTGATTGCGGAAGAAACCGCGATCGCCGACGGGTCGGACAGCCATTACAATCTGATGAAGCGCTTCGCGCTGGCCCTCGGGGCCACCGAAGCCGAGATCCGGGAAACGCCGGCGGCGCCGGAAGTCTGGGATTTCGTGACCTATCTGGTCGGTCACTGCCGGAACAATCACTTCGTCTACGGCATCCTGGCGATCTATGTGAATGAAAGCCAGACTTCGGAAAGCGCCATGAAGATGTATCGGGCGCTCAAATCCGGCTTTCAGCTGGATGATCACGCGCTCGAATGGTTCACCGTCCATGGCGAAGCCGATATCGAGCATTCGTCGCACGCCAAGGATCTGATCGTGAAATACGCCCACGAGGCGCCGAATTTTGAATGGCGCGGCCGGCAGGTGGTCGAGACCGGATCGAAGATGTGGACCAAGCTCCACGACTTCTACTACGGCCTCATCACCGGCTGAGACCGGGCCGGGTTCCGCCGCGGCGGCGTCGGGGGAGGCCGCCGCGGCGGATGCCGGGTCGTCAGGATGCCGCCGGGGTTCTGCCCCGCCGTTTCATCGCCGCCATGGCCAGAGCGACCAGGATCGTGCCGACGATGAAGACGAAGGCCGCGGCGGCTATCGCCGGGCTGATGTTCTCACGGATGGTCGAGAACATCTGACGGGCGAGAGTGCGCTGATTGGGCCCGGCCACGAACAGGGTGAGGACCACTTCGTCGAGAGATGTGGCAAAGGCCAGCACCGCACCAGATGCGACCCCTGGCATGGCCAGCGGCAGGGTCACCCGCCGGAAGACGGTGACCGGCGATGCGCCCAGACTGAGGGCGGCGAGTTCGACCCGCCGGTCGATACCGGCGAGCGCACCGGTGACGCTGACCACCACGAAGGGGATCGCCACCACCGCATGGGCGACGATGACGCCCAGATAGCTGCTGGCGATGCCCAACCGGACGAACAGAACCTGCATGCCCACACCCAGTACCACTGCGGGCACGACCATGGGCAACAGGAACAGCGTCCGGGCGATGCCGGCGAAGGGCAGGCGCCTGTTGCGCAGACCGAGCGACGCGGCGGTACCGAGCACCGTGGCCAGCAGGGTCGCCCCCGTGCCGATGATCAGGCTGTTGATGATGGAGCGCTGCCAGACCGCGGCCGTCGCAAGTTCTTCGAACCAGCGGGCGGAGAATTCCGGGATCGGATAGGTCAGGAAGACGCTGGAGGTGAAGGCGAGCGGCAGGATCGCGACCAGCGGTGCCACCAGAAAGATCACCACCGCAAGGGCATAGAGCAGCTTGAACGCCTTGGGCATGGGCTGTCAGCTCCTTCCCGTGGCAGGATCGGCCGAGAGCCGGCCATAGACCGCATAGAGCAGCAGGGTGACCACCAGCAGCACCAGGCCGAGTGCGCCGGCCATGCCCCAATTGGCCGAGCCGGTGGCATAGAAGGCGATGACCGAGCTGATCATCTGGTCGCCCGGGCCGCCGATCAGGGCCGGGGTGATGTAGTAGCCGATGGCCGTCATGAACACGAGCAGCGCGCCCGAGGCGAGGCCGCGGAAGGCGAGCGGGAACACCACGCGCAGGAAGGCCCGGAGCGGGTTGGCCCCCAGAGAGGCTGCGGCCGGAACCAGATTTTTGGGAATGGCGATCAGCACGCTGTAGATCGGCAGCACCATGAAGGGCAGCAGGACATGGGTCATTGCAATGACCACGCCCAGACGGTTGAAGATCATCGGCACCGGTGCGCCGACAATGCCCAGACCGAGCAGAACTTCGTTGATCAGCCCCTTTTCCTGCAGGATCACGAACCAGGCCGCGGTCCGCACCAGCAGAGACGTCCAGAGCGGCAGCAGTACGGCGGCGAGCAGCAGGTTGCGTTTCCAGCCCTCGGCCGCCGCGATCAGCATGGCATAGGGAAAGCCGATCAGGGCGCAGGCGATGGTAACCAGGGCCGCAATCCAGAAAGTGCGCAGCATGATCACCCGGTTGGCCGAGGCCTCGTCGGCCATCGACACCACCTCGCCCGCGGCGTCGCGCTTCAGATCGACAGCGGCGAGCAGGTGGCGATCGGTATAGGGGGAGAGTGCGCCGGCGATCGCCTGCCAGTAGCGGGGTTGATCCCATCGGCGGTCGACCTCGGCCAGGTCGGCCGGCATGTCGCCATCCTCGATGGCCCGGATGGTCTTCGACATCAGGGTGCGGAAGCCGGACTGGGCGCTGTTCAGCCGGCGGACCATGTCGCCCACCGCCTGGGTGTCGGTCGCCGCCTTCAGATCTTCGACGATGGCCGCTTTCATCTCGGGCGTCGGCGGCGACTGACGGTCCCAGTCGGCGGCGACCTCGGCGGTGCGGGGCAGAATGCGCAGCACCGCCGGATCCGACACCGCCTGTGACATCATCGTGGCCAGTGGCCAGAGGAAGAAGACACCCAGGAAAAGCAGCAGCGGCGCCAGCAGCAGTGCTGCGGCGCCCTTCGACCCGCCGCCGCTTGTATGAATTCCACTCATCGGGCCGTCTCCTGGTAGGATGTTTGGCCTGATAGCCGGGAGAGGGTCGCCGCGTTGCGCTCGAAGGATGATCTTCGTGCATGAGATTGGCGCCCTCGCCCGGTGCTTTTTGCCCGAACGGTATCCGGCGGTGTCGTGGCGAGGGGGCGGATGACCGCCCCGATCGGGGCGGTCATCCGCGCATGGACAAGCAGGGGCACGAGCACCGGCTCCGAGGCTTCCGGCTCATCCGCACGGGAGGCGCCATGCAATTCGTCGGCATCGACATCGCGTCGGAAACCCATGTCTTCGCCATCCTTGATGCGGACGGCACGGTCCTGGCCAAACCCAAGCCGTTCACCGAAGACGCGGCCGGGCACGGCGCGTTGCTGGCCGCGCTGGCCCCGCCGGGTGAGGCGCTGGTGGTCATGGAGGCGACCGGGCATTACTGGAAGAACCTGTTCGCCGTGCTGGCGGCCAAGGGCTACGAGGTCGCCCTGATCAACCCGCTGCGCACCCACCGCTTCCAGGGCGAGAGCCTGGAGCGCACCAAGACCGACGCCATCGACGCCCTCGGCCTGGCCCGCTTCGGGCGGGAAAAGCGCCCCTCCCCGACCCGGCTGGGCAGCCGGGCCAGCGAGGAGCTGCGCGAACTGGTTCGCCACCGCGACCGGCTGCGCCAGGATTTCGACGACCGCGTCCGCCAGCTCCGCCGGCTGGTCGATCTCGGCTTCCCGGAATTCCGACGCTATGTCCGCACGCTCGACAGCATGCTGGCCACCGCCATCCTGGCGGAATACCCCACCGCCGAGGCCGTCGCCAAAGCCACGCCACGCCGGCTCGCCAAGCTGCGCTACGATGGCCGCCACGCCGTCGGAAGCGAACTGGCCGACCAGATCATCGCCGCGGCCAAGCGCTCGGTCGGCCAGCACCACGGCCCCGCCTACCGCGTCCAGGTCCGCGACATCTGTCAGGATCTCGATCTGTGGCGCCGCCGCTTGGCCGACCGTGACGACGACATCACCCGTCTGCTCGACGAGCACGAGGTCGGCTCGCTGCTGACCTCCATCGACGGAATCGGTCCCAGCACCGCAGCACGCCTCATCGCCGAACTCGGCGATCCGGCCCGCTTCGACAGCCCCGCAGCCCTGGCAGCCTACGTCGGCGTCATCCCAGCCCTGCGCCACTCCGGAAAGCGCCGCCCCACCCGCGCCGGCATCACCCCGATCGGCAACGCGCGCCTGCGCACCGCCTTGTGGATGCCAACCCTCACCGCTGTCCGCCGAAACCCGTGGCTCAAAGCCTTCTACGACCGACTGCGCGCACAGGGAAAGCCACCAAAGCTCGCCCTCGTCGCCGCCATGCGAAAACTCCTCGTCGCCGTCTACGCCGTCGCCAAGGCTCGAAAACCCTTCGTGCCAAAGCTCGCCGACTGAAAAAAGCGCTTGCTCAGCGTGACGGTATCTCATGGGGCGATGACCCGGCAGTCGGCCGGGCGGAATTCGGCGAAGACTTCGGTTCCGGGCGCCCATTCTCGGGATTTGCGATCGAGCCGGACCGTGAAGCCATGGGCGCCGTCATCGAGTTGAACCCTCAGATGATCGCCCTGATAGATACAGTCGGCGATCCGGGCCGCCAGGCTGTTGCCGGTGCCGCCCGGGCGCTCCACCAGCTCGATCCGTTCGGGACGGATCGACAGCAGAACCTCCTGACCAGGGGCGACGGGTTCGGCGACCGCGGCAATGACATGGCCGCCGGCGGCGAGGACGATCCGCGCCTCGGCTCCCGCGCTGTCTTCAACCCGGCCCTCGGCGAGATTGGTCTCGCCGATGAACTCGGCCACGAAGCGGGTGCGGGGTTCGTCGTAGATTTCGCGTGGGGAGCCGATCTGTTCGATCCGGCCGTGATTGAACACCGCGATCCGATCGGACATCGTAAGTGCTTCGGACTGGTCATGGGTGACGAAGACGATCGTCAAACCCAGCCGGTTGTGCAGGGCTCGGATGTCGAGCTGCATCTGTTCGCGCAGCTGCTTGTCGAGCGCGCCCAGCGGTTCGTCCATCAGCACGACCCGGGGTTCGAAGACGAGCGCGCGGGCAAGGGCCACCCGCTGCTGCTGGCCCCCGGAAAGCTGAGACGGTCTGCGATCAGCCAGCGCCGAGAGCTGGACCATGTCGAGCACCCGCGCCACCCGCTCCGCGATCTCGGCGCGGCCGGTGCCGCGCATCTGCAGCGGAAAGGCGATGTTCTCGCCCACGGTCATATGGGGGAACAGCGCATAGCTCTGGAACACCACGCCCATATTGCGGCGATGCGGCGGCAGGTCATTGATCGGCTGGCCGTCGAGCAGGATAGTGCCCGCCGTGGGATGTTCGAAGCCTGCCAGCATCATGAGCAGGGTGGTTTTGCCCGAGCCGGATGGCCCGAGCAGGCTGACGAATTCTCCCTCGGCAATATCGAGGGTCAGGTCGTTGACGACTTTCAGGGCCCCGTACGACTTGCTGATGCCGTCGAAGCGGATGCGAACGTTTTCCAACAGCGTCCTCCAGCTCTGGCCGGGTCGGCGCGGAGGCGGGCGAACGATCGTGCGGGGGGAACGATGCCGCGCCGGGCGGGTGTCGCCACCCGCCCCTCGCGCCGGTCGCGGGCTCAGCGCGCCAGCCAGGCGTTGAAGCGCCGGGTCAGTTCCTCGGAATTGTCGATCCAGAAATCGACGTCGAGCGGGATGGCATCCGTGATGTTGGCGGGTGCCGTCGGCAGGTCTGCCGCATATTTCGGATCGACCATGCCGGCCGCTTCCTTGTTCGGCAGACCATAGGCGATGGTTGCCGGCAGCTTGATCATGTTCTCAGGCGCGCTTGCGAAGGCGATGAACTCCTGCCCGGCTGCTGCATTCTCGGCGCCTTTCAGCACCACCCAGCTGTCGATCGCATAGATGCTGCCCGGCCAGACCACCTTGAACTGCTTGCCTTCGGCCTTGTTGATGGCGGTGATGCGGCCGTTATAGGCCGTCGTCATCGCCACCTCGCCCGAGGCGAGCAGCTGCAGCGGCTGGGCGCCGGCTTCCCACCAGATCAGGTTGGGCGAGAGTTCATCCAGCTTCTTGAAGGCGCGATCCACCCCTTCGGGCGTGCCGAGCACGTCATAGACCTCGTCCTTCGACACGCCGTCGGCGAGCAGGGCGAATTCGAGCGTGTATTTGGCGCCCTTGCGCAGGCCCCGCTTGCCGGGGAACTTCTCCACGTTCCAGAAATCGGCCCAGCTCTTGGGACCGTCGGCGAGCTTCGCGCCGTCATAGGCGATAGCGGTGGTCCAGACAATGGCACCCACGCCGCAATCACTGCCCGACTGGGCCAGGAACTTGTCCTTGCCGCCGAGCTTCGCCCAGTCGATGGTCTCGTAAAGACCGTCGGCGCAACCCAGTGCCAGTTCCTCGGCCTCGACCTGAACCACGTCCCAGTTGGGTGCGCCGGCCTTCACCTTGGCCTGCAGCACGCCATAGCCGCCATCCCACGATTCATCCAGCAACGGCTTGCCGGTCTTGGCGGCAAACGGCTTGAAATAAATCTCGCGCTGTGCGTCCTGATAGTTTCCCCCCCAGGAAACCACGGTCAGATCCCGGGCGAGTGCCGGTTGACTTGCGGCGACACAGATGCCCGCCAGAAATACGCCACCGGCCCCGATGTTCCGGAATACAGTCTTCATAGGAACAGCCTCCCCTGGCTTCCCTGAACTTGCCCCCTTCTCAGGATGTCCTCACGCCAAAATCCCCAACGTCGTTGCGACGACTGTGAGCGCAGCCCGAGCGTCATAATTGCTGCATCTTTTCCGGCGCTCCGCAACACCTTTTGATGGCGTGTCGACAAGCGGACGTCCTGTCGCAGCGGTATGCAGAGGGGGCGGGGGCCGCCGGATCACTCTCCGGAGGCGAGCAGGCGGCCGTCGCGGCGGGCAGCACGGGTTGCCCGGGTGAAGGCCACTGCCGCCATCACCACCAGCACGGCGTCGAGGGCGAAGGCCCAGGCCAGATGGCGCCAGGGGACGGCGCCGTCGATCAGCACCTGACGCATTCCTTCGAAGATATGCGCCGAGGGCAGGATCCAGGCGACGGGCTGCAACCAGTCGGGCAGCACCTCGATCGGGTAGTAGATGCCCGAGACCGGCTGAAGTACGAAGATTGCCGCCCAGGCCAGCCCCTCGGCACCGAGCCCGACGCGGAGCAGCAGGCTGGCCACCATCAGCCCGATCGACCAGCCCATGATCATCAACGCCGCCAGGAAGGGCAGCAATGGCCAGCCGAGGGTGAAAATGTCGTAATGGTAGAGCGGCCAAGCCAGCGCCGCCGCTGCCCCGGTGCCAATCGCAACCCGGATGCCGGCGACCGTCAGCATGGCGGCGATCATCTCCCAGGGCCGGAGCGGACTGACGAAGAGGGTGGCGAGGTTGCGGGCCCAGATTTCTTCGAGCAGGGCGAGGTTGACGCCCAGTTGCGAGCGGTAGAGCACCTCCCAGAGCAGCAGCCCCGAGAGCAGGGTGCCGGCTGCCTGAGCCAGCCAGTCGGTGCGTTCGGTCAGGAAGAGGGTGATGAACCCCCAGAGCAGCATCTGCATCGTCGGCCAGTAGACGATCTCGACCAGCCGGGCCCAGGAACCGAACAGCAGGCGGAGATGGCGCAGTACCAGCGCCTGGATGCGCTGTAGGGAAGCGGCGGTGCCGGTGACCCGCTCGGGCGCCTCGCTCAACGCCGCTTCCATCGCGGCGGTGGGCGGCATCATCCGTTCGTGGTTCATACCCCCTCCACAGGCTCCGGGTCGGGCGACCGCGCGACGTCGAGGAAGACGTCTTCCAGGCTGGCACGGCCATAACGGGTCAGCAGCTCTGCAGGCGTGCCATCATCGACCACCCGACCGGTGCGCATCATCAGAACCCGATGGGCCAGCCGTTCCACCTCGCCCATATTGTGCGAGGCGAGCAGGATGGCCGCGCCCGACAGCTCACGGAAGCGTTCCAGCAGCCCGCGCAGCCGGTCGCCGGTATCGGGATCGAGCGAAGCGGTGGGCTCGTCCAGCAACAGAAGTTCGGGCCGGTTGAGCATGGCCTTGGCGAGCGAGACCCGGGTCTTCTGCCCGGCCGAGAGCCGCCCTGTAGGGCGATCGAGCAGGGCATCGAGATCGAAGGCGGCCGAGATCTCGCGCACCCGCCGTGCCGGATGAGCGATGCCGTAGAGCCGGGCATAGACATCGAGATTCTGGCGCACGGTCAGCCGGTGAGGCAGGTCGACATAGGGCGATGAGAAGTTCATCCGCGGCAGGGCGTGCTTGCGATCACGGGTCATGTCCTCGCCGAACAGCCGGATCCGGCCGGCAGTGGGGGTCACCACACCCAGGATCATCGACATGGCCGTGGTCTTTCCGGCGCCGTTTCCGCCGAGAAGTGCAACGGTTTCGCCACGCCGGACGGTAAAATCGAGACCGGCGACCGCCTCGACGGTGCCGTAGGTCTTGCGCAGGTGCTCGACGGCAAGGACGATCTCGGTCATGGATACGCCGTTCGGCCGGTGCAGGCTCAACAGAGGGTGGGGGCTCAACAGAGGGTCGGAGCCCTTTCGGGCCCGCAGGCTGTCCGATCGAAGGTGGTCCGGTGCCGGCCGGGGGTCAAGCGCGACGGCCGGGCGACCCGGGCACCATCCGCCTCAACTGGAGCCATCCGTGAGCCGTCTCGACAGTTTCATTCGCCGCCTGACCGCCCAGCGTGCCTGCCTCGATCGTGCCGCAGAGATCATCCGCGATCTCGACGGACCGGTGCTGGAGCTGGGGCTCGGCAATGGCCGTACCTACGACCATCTGCGCAGCATCCTGCCGGACCGGGAGATCTTCGTTTTCGAGCGCAAGGTCGCCGCCCATCCCGACTGCATCCCCGACGACGCGCATCTGATCCTGGGTGATCTGGCCGATACCCTGCCGCAGGCGGCAGGGCGCATTCCGGCAGCTGCTGTCCTTGCCCATGCCGATATCGGCAGCGGCGATGCCGAAGCGACGGCACGGAATGCCGCCCGGGTGGCGGCGGTGCTGCCGGAGCTGCTGGTGCCGGGTGCGGTGGTGGCGGCCGATCAGCCGCTCTATGATCCGAGGCTTCGGCCGATCGACCTTCCCGAGGGGGTGGCGCCTGGCCGCTATCACCTCTACCTCAGGATCGGGGTGCCGACATGAGTGCGGCCGGCCCCACTCTCCCGCCGGCTGCCGCCCTGCCGCCGGGCATGGGCTCTCCCGATGGCGGGCGTGTGCGTGCGCATACACTGGTCACCATCCGCTGGCTGGCGATCGCCGGGCAGCTGGCGGCAATCATGCTGGTCTCGCAGGGGCTGCGTTTCCCGCTGCCGTTGCTGGAATGCGTGGCCGCCGTCGGTGCCTCGGCCCTGCTCAATCTCGCCACCACTCTGGCGCGGCCGGCCAATGCCCGGCTGACCGACGGCCAAGCGGCGCTGTTTCTGGCCTTCGACGTCTGTCAGCTGGCGGTGCTGCTCCAGCTCACCGGCGGTCTGGCCAATCCCTTTTCGGTGCTGGTGCTGGCCCCGGCCACGATCAGCGCGACCGTCTTGTCGGTACGCTCCACCGTCGTGCTGGCCGGCATGTCGCTGATCGCGGTGACCCTGCTCGCGGTCTGGCACCATCCCTTGCCCTGGGACGGTGAGGGCGGGCCGCTTGCCCTGCCGCCGCTCTATGTTGCCGGGGTCTGGGCGGCGCTGGTTCTCAGCCTGCTGTTCCTGACCGTCTATGCCGCCCGGGTCGCGGCCGAGGCCCGGCGGATGTCGGATGCGCTCTCTGCGACCCAGATCGCACTGTCGCGGGAACAGCAGCTCTCGGCAGTGGGGGCGCTTGCGGCGGCGGCGGCCCATGAACTCGGCACGCCGCTCGGCACCATCGCCATCGTCGCCCGCGAACTGGAGCGCGATCTGGGGCCCGGCAGCCCGCAGGCAGAGGATCTGGCGCTGTTGGTCTCGGAAAGTGCCCGCTGCCGCGAGATCCTGGCCCGGCTGGCGCGGGCGCCGGAACAGGCAAGCCCCGCCTTCAAGCGCCTGGGCCTGCCGGAGCTTCTGGAGAGTGCTGCGGCCCCCTATCGGCGTAGTTCCGGACCCGAGATCGTGGTCGAGATCGACCCCGGATCCGACCGTGCGCAGATGCCGGATGCGGCGCCGGTCCCCGAACTGCTCCATGGCCTGGGCAATCTGGTGGAGAATGCCTCTCAGTTTGCCGTCGGCCGGGTAACGCTTTGGCTTGGCTGGGATCCGCGCTATATCACGATCGAGGTGCGTGACGACGGCCCGGGATTCCCGGCGGATCTGCTGCCCTGGATCGGCGAGCCCTACATGTCCACCCGCCGCGAGGCGGGGCGCATGGGGCTCGGCGTGTTCATCGCCAAGACCCTGCTGGCCCGCACCGGCGCCGATGTCCGTTTCGCCAACCGGCCCGAAGGCGGAGCCGTGGTCAGCCTGCGCTGGTCGCGTTCCGCCCTGGCGGGTGGCGGCAAGGGTGCCGCCCGGCCGGTGTCGTTCTGAATGCAGCCTGCCCCTGCTGCGGATCCGTATCGCAAGAGGAAATGCCGTCCGATGTCCACGCCGCCACATGTCGATGCGGAAGATGCCGATCTGATCGACCTCGCTGCCGCAGCTCCCGAAGATCGTGTGCTGATGATCCTGGATGACGACGCGCCTTTCCGGCAGCGCCTGGCCCGGGCGATGGAGCGCCGCGGTTTCGACGTCCATGCGGCCGGCTCCGTCGCCGAGGCGCGCGACCTGCTCACCAGCCTGCGGCCCGCCTTTGCCGTGCTCGACATGCGGCTGGACGACGGCAGCGGCCTGGATCTGGTGCCTGCCCTGCGGGAACGGCGCGAGGACGCCCGGATCGTGATGCTGACCGGCTACGGCAACATCGCGACCGCGGTGGCGGCGGTGAAAGCCGGTGCACTCGACTATCTGGCCAAGCCTGCCGATCCGGATGATCTGGAGCGGGCACTGCTGTCCCGGTCGGGGGTTCTGCCGCCGCCCCCCGAGCATCCGATGTCGGCTGATCGCGTGCGGTGGGAGCATATCCAGCGGGTGTTCGAGCAGTGCGACCGCAATGTCTCCGAAACGGCACGTCGGCTGAACATGCATCGCCGGACCCTGCAGCGCATCCTGGCAAAGCGTTCGCCTCAATAACGCCCGGTTCTGCCTGACAGGTGATGTGGGCTGGTCGCCCGGATCGGCAAGCGATAATCTTTGGGGCATGGATCAATTCCGGCGCGAATTTGTCGCCGACCTGCCCCGAAGGCCGCCAACGCCATGACCACGTCCGAGACCCTGCCGCCCTATACCGCCGACGACCTGCTGATCGATACCGTGCCGCCGCCGACCGATCCGGCGGCCATCGGTCCCGGTGCCGGTCGCTTCCGACTCTGGATCCCCGAGCGCATCCGTTTCGGCGAGACGGATATGCTGGGGCATGTCAACAACGCGGTATATGCCCGCTGGCTGGAACTGGGCCGCACCCGGCTGTTCGATCTCTGCGGTCTCGCCACCCGCTATGATCAGGACGCGCCCACGGTGATGGTCCAGGCGGAGCTTCGGATCGGCTACAAGGCCGAGCTGCGCTATCCGGGGCTGGTGATGATCGCGACCGGGGTTCAGCGCATCGGCCGCAGTTCGATTGCCATCCCGCAGGCGCTCTATGCCGGCGGCGTGCTGATCGCCGACAGCGACAGCATCTGCGTCGCCATCGATCGCGACACCCGGCGACCAGCAGAAGTGCCCGCAGATCTGCGCCGGGCACTTGAGCGATATGCGACCCGTGAGCCCGCCGTGGGGTGACGGACGGGACAGCCGGTCTCAGCGCCGGCCTTCGGCTTCGCGCCGGCTCTCTTCGAATTCGCGAAGGGCCAGCGGCTCGAACGGACCGGTGCCGTTCTCGGCCTCACCAGCCTCCCGCCGGCCGGCGGTGCGGCCGGATTTGAAGGTGCGCTCGTTGACATATTCGACCAGTGCCGAAATCAGCTTGTCGCCCTGGGCTTTGTCGACAATGCCAGTATCGCGCAGCGCGGCGCGGAGATACTCATCGAAACGCCGCTTCACCTCGGGCATGCGCTGGGCCCAGAACTCGACCGATCCGGTGAGATAGCCCAGCATGAAGACCTGATCGGCATGACTGCTGCCGAAATCCGGGCTGGCAAGCGCGCGGGCAAGGGCGACGATCCGGCTGACTTTCAGCAGCACGTCATCATTCTGAATGGTCGGCGGCGCACCTTCTGACAGCTTCAGCTGGCGGGTGATCAGTTCGGTCTGCGGCTTCGCCAGGGCATCACGGGCGCTGGTCAGCACCTCGCGGCGGCGTTCGCGGGCATGCGGCGTTTTCGGGCGAGTCCAGAACTCTACCCGCTCCACCAGCTTGGCCAGGCTTTCCGACTTGATGATGTAGTCGTCGCCGCCTGCTTCCAGGCACGCACGCACGGTCTCGCGCGTGTCGAGCGACGACAGAAAGATGATGGGGACGGTGGACCCCAGGATCCGGCGAATCCGCCCGCAGGCTTCGATCCCGTCCATGCCAGGCATCATGATGTCGAGCACGACCAGTTTGGGCGTGTTCGAGGTGCACAGCTGGATGGCCTGCTCGCCGTTATTGGCGGTAAAAACCGAAAAGCCATGCGCCTCCAGCACGTCTCGGTAGAGCTTGCGGAGACTGTCCTGATCCTCGGCGAGGACGATGAGACCACGGCTGGTGACGGTCATGTTCTGCCTGTACGCGGGCCGACCCGTTGCCGGGTGGTCATCTGACGTCCGAAGTGGACGCGGGCCATTGAATTCCGACGGAGGCGGTGCCGCCGTCACGGGAATCCACACCCCTCGGATACGCCTTCGAAGGTACACCGGGCCGCAGGCGCACACCAAGGAAATCCGCCGCTTGCCGGCTGTGCTGCGCGATTGACAGCACAGGTTCGACGCCGGATACTCGCCCCTTTCCAGCGTGTCCGTTGCCGTTATGACGGGTGCGGACACCCAACCGCCACGAGGAGCGAGGGACAATGATCCCGGCCGTGATGCCGACCTATGCGCGGACCGATCTGACGTTCGACAAGGGCGAAGGCGCGTATCTGTATACGGCGGACGGGCGACGATTCCTCGATTTCGCCAGCGGCATCGCCGTGAATGCCCTCGGCCATTCCCATCCGCATCTGGTCTCTGCACTGACGGAGCAGGTGGGGAAGCTCTGGCACGTGTCGAACCTGTATCAGAGCCCCGGCCAGGAAAAGGCAGCGGAGCGCCTGGTGGCAGCCACCTTCGCCGACACCGTGTTCTTCTCCAATTCGGGTGCCGAGGCGATCGAGTGCGGCATCAAGATGGTGCGGCGCTATTTCGACCTGTCGGACCAGCCCGGCCGCTATCGCATCATCACCGTCCAGGGTGCCTTTCACGGCCGCACGCTGGCGACGCTCGCCGCCGCCGGCAACAAGAAGTACCTCGACGGCTATGATCCGGTGGTGGACGGTTTCGATCACGTGCCCTTCGGCGACCTTGCGGCGGCCGAAGCGGCGGTGACGGATGAAACCGCGGCGATCCTGATCGAGCCGGTTCAGGGCGAAGGCGGCATGCGGCCCGCGGCACTCGACTATCTGCGCGGCCTGCGCAAGCTCTGCGACCAGCACGGGCTTTTGCTGTTCCTGGACGAGGTCCAGTGCGGCTTCGGCCGGACCGGGAAGCTGTTCGCCCATGAATGGGCAGGCATCACTCCGGACATCATGGCGGTCGCCAAGGGCATCGGCTCGGGCTTCCCCATGGGCGCCTGCCTTGCGACCGAAAAGGTGGCGGCGGTGATGGGGCCTGGTACCCATGGCTCCACCTTCGGCGGCAATGCGCTCGCCATGGCGGCGTGCAACGCGGTGCTGGACGTGATGCTCGAAGACGGTTTTCTCGACCGGGTCCGTCAGGCATCCGAACGGCTGTGGGGAGAGCTGTCGCAGCTGATCCCCAACTATCCGGGCGTGCTGGAAGAGATCCGCGGCGCCGGGCTGATGCTGGGATTGAAATGCGTGGTGGCCAACGGCCGCATGGTCGATGCCTTCCGGGCGAACGGCCTGCTGACTGTGCCTGCCGGCGACAATGTGGTGCGCCTGCTGCCGCCGTTGATCATTGGCGATGCCGAGATCGATCAGGCCATTGATGCGATCCGTCGGGCTTGCGACAGCGTCGCATCCGAGGTCGCCACAGAGGAGGCCGCTGGATGACGGCCCTGGACATGACCATCGACGCGCCGCTCACCGCGGCGCGGGTCCCCCGCCATTTCCTGGACCTGGATGCGCTGCCGACCGCGGAGTTGCGACGCATCCTGGATTTCGCTCATGCTCTGAAAGCCCGTCGTGCGGCGGGCGAACGCCCGCCGCTGCTCGGCGGCCGGACGCTGGCGATGATCTTCGAGAAGCCTTCGACCCGGACGCGCGTATCATTCGAAGTTGGCATGAACGAACTGGGCGGCTCGGCCCTGATCCTGAACCCGCAGGACAGTCAGTTGGGGCGTGGCGAGACCATTGCCGATACCGCGCGGGTGCTCTCGCGCTATGTCGACGCCATCATGATTCGTTGCCACGCGCATGAGACCCTGACCGAACTGGCGGCTCATGCCAGCGTGCCGGTGATCAATGGCCTGACCCGCCGTTCGCATCCCTGCCAGCTGATGGCCGACCTCATGACCCTGGAAGAGCAGTGGGGGCCGGGGAACCTGGCTGGCCGCCGCATCGCCTGGGTCGGTGACGGCAACAATATGTGCGTCACCTTCGTGCAGGCGGCCGTGCATTTCGGTTTCGATCTGGCGATTGCCTGCCCTGCCGCCTATCAGCCGGATCCGGACGCGGTGGCGGCTGCCGTGGCTGCCGGCGCCCGGGTGACGCTGGGCGAGGATGTCGATGCCGCCGTGGCTGACGCCGATTGTGTGGTCACCGACACCTGGGTGTCGATGGACAGCAAGGACGCCGAAGCCCGCCAGCGCGATTTCCCGGCCTACCAGGTGAATGATGCGGTGATGGCGAAGGCGGCACCCGGCGCGGTGTTCATGCATTGCCTGCCGGCCCATCGCGGCGAGGAAGTTACCGACGCGGTCATGGACGGCCCGGCCTCGGTCGTGTTCGACGAGGCGGAGAACCGGCTTCATGCCCAGAAGGCGGTGCTCGCCTGGTGCCTGGGTGTCATGGAGACTGAATGATGACCACGACGCCGACCCGCGGCGCCGGAACCCCTGCCGAGCGGTCGACCCTGGTCGACCGCTCGTTGCCGTTCCGGCTCCCCTGGGCCGAGGCCCGCGGCCGTGTTGCACGGCTGGGTCCGGCGCTGGACGAGATTCTTGGGCGCCATGCCTATCCGGCGACGGTCTCGGCCGTGCTCGCTGAAGCAGTGACGCTGGCCGCTATGGTGGCCCATTCGTTGAAGACCGACGGTGTGTTCACGGTGCAGATCCGAGGCGACGGCCCGGTCTCGCTGATGGTGGCGGATGCGACGGCCTCGGGTGCATTGCGGGGCTATGCCCAGTTCGATGCCGATGCGGTGGCGGCCCTGGACGCGGCCGTTGCCGGCGTGCGTCATCAGGGTGCGCCGTCGATGCCGCGCCTGTTCGGCCGGGCTTATCTGGCGCTGACGCTGGATCCGGGCCAGGGCATGGAACGCTATCAGGGTATCGTCGAACTCGATGGCGAGCGTCTGGCCGACGCGGTTCACGCCTATTTCCGGCTGTCGGAGCAGATCGAAAGCGCGGTGCGCTTTGCCGTGACGCCGCCCGATGACGATCGGGGCTGGCAGGCCGGTGGATTGCTGCTGCAGCGCATGCCTGCAGAGGGCGGGACGGCGACGGTGGCCGAGGATGCCGAGGACGGCTGGCACCGTGCGGTTGTTCTGGCATCCAGCCTTCGCGACGGTGAGCTGACCGATCCGGATCTGCCGCTGGAGACCCTGCTGCTCCGCCTTTATCACGAGGACGGTGCCATCGCCTATGAGGCGCTGCCGCTTGATTTCGCCTGCCGTTGTTCGCCGGAGCGGGTCGAGGGGCTGATCCGCAGCCTGCCCGGCAACGACCTGACCGAACTGACCGTAGACGGCAAGGTCGATGTGGTTTGCGAGTTCTGCGGCACATCTTATGTCTATGACGACGCGGACATCGCCCGGCTGCGTGCGGACGATGCTCATCGGCACTGACCGGCCGCCGGATCGTATCAGGGAAGCCGGCCATATCGAGGGAGACTGACCGACGATGACCACCTCCCCGCTTCATCCGATGCGCCTTGATCCGACCCGCCGTCGGGTGTTGGGCCTGGCAGCCGGCCTTGCTGCCGCAGGCCTTCTGGCGGCCTGCGCCTCGGAGCCGCTGCCCGAGGGGCCGAAACCGATCCGGTTCGACGACAAGCCGAAATTCCGGCTGAACGTGGCCCGGGTGCAGCTGCTCGACAACTACCAGCCGCCGCGCAAAGCGCCCAATGTCGAGCATCTCTTTCCGACCTCGCCGGCCAGGGCTGCCGGCGACTGGGCGCGGGACCGGCTGGAGGCGGCAGGTGTCTCGGGAACTGCTCGTCTCGTCATCCGGGATGCCAGCGTGATCGAGAAGCCGTTGCCCCAGACCGGTGGTCTTCGCGGCACCTTCACGCAGGAACCCACCGACGAGTACGCCGCGACTCTGATTGCGACCCTCGAAATCCTGTCGGAGACTGGCGAGCGGCAGGCCTATGTCGATGTCGAGGCGCGCCTGGTTCGTGCGATCGATGCCGGCGGCTCTCCGCTTGCCCGCGAACTTGCCTTCGATCGCATGACCCGCGACCTGCTGGCGGGATTCGATCAAAGGTTGAGTGAAAATCTGAATACAACCCTCAAGGACTATGTTCTCTGACGGTTTGCGTCTGATCGCCGCAGAGCTCGTCTTTCAGTTAAAGCAAAACCCATGGTGGTTTGACAGGGGTGATCATATCGCCTAGGTTCATCCGACCGTCGGCCGCGATTGCGCCGGCTGCGGTCGGAATGGAGGACCGGGGCATGAACCGGATGTCGGGTGTCGAGGAGCTGCCGCGGGTCGTCCGTGGCGAGGGTGGCCATCGTGGGGACGCGGCGCCAGCGGCACGGCGTTCAACCGATGCCGGCAATGTGCAAAGTGTGGCGCGTGCCGCGGCGATCCTCCGCGTCCTCGCCGGTCATGTGGGTGAAGGGGCGCGACTGTCCGAGATTGCAGGTGCGACCGGGCTGCACAAGGCGACGGCCCATCGTCTGCTTGCGGCCCTGAAAGAGCAGGGGCTGGTCGACAAGGCGGCAGATACCCATCGCTACCATCTGGGACTGGAGCTGTTCCTGCTCGGCTCCTCAGCGTCCAACCGTTTCAGCATTCGCGACATCGCCCGGCCGTCGCTGCAGCGTCTGGCGGAGCAGACCGGCGACACGGTCTATCTGTTCGTGCGCAGCGGCATGGACGCGCTCTGCGTTGACCGGGTCGAAGGTGCCTTTCCCATCCGCACCCTCAGCCTCGATGTCGGCGGCCGACGTCCCCTGGGCGTTTCGGCGGGCTCCCTTGCCCTGCTTGCGGCGCTGGGCGATGAAGAGGTCGGGCAGGTGATTGCGGCCAATGCCGAGCGGTTTGCCCGCTTTGACTGCGTCCCTGATGACGTCGGTCGGATGGTCGAAGCCACACGGCGGGCCGGCCATGCCGTCAGCGACGGTATGATCGTGCCCGGGATGTGTGCCGTTGCGGTGCCGATCAACGATCGCACCGGCATGCCGGTCGCCGCCATCAGCATCGGCGCGATCAGCCAGCGTATGGATGCGACCCGCCGTGCCCGCATCGTGGCCCTGATGACGGCCGAGGCGCGGCGCATCGAGCAGGGCCTGCAGCCTGCCGCCGCCCCGGGGCGGCGCCGGCGTGCCACGCGTAGCGCCGGCGCATCCGCCTGATCAGCCGTTAACTTCCTATTCTCAGGACCCGGGTCGTGACGCGGGCGAGCTGGACGGGATCCGGTTCGGTGCCAAGGCCCGGTGCATCCAGCGGGGCGACCAGCCCCCGCCCTGCCAGTTCGACCGGCAGGGTGGTGATGTCGGGTGCGAAGTAGCGGGCGCTTTCGGCGACATCCGATGGATAGATCATGCCGGGCAGGGTCGCGAGGGCGATATTCGTCCAGCGGCCGATGCCGGTCTCGAACTTGGCGCCGGTGAAACAGCCGATGCCCGCGGCTCTGAGGCGATCGTGGATTGCCTTGGCCCGGATCAGCCCGCCCACCCTGCCGACCTTGACGTTGACGGCGCGTGCCGCCTGCCTCTCCAGCAATTCGTCCACGTCTTCCATCGTGTGAATGCTCTCATCCAGGCAGACCGTGGTGTCCAGCCGGGCTTGAAGGGCCGTATAGGCCTTCCAGTTGTGGGCGGCCATCGGCTGTTCCAGCAGCATCAGCCCGAACCGGTCGAAGCCGGCCAGATGATCCAGGTCTTCAGGCCCGTAGGCGCCGTTCGCATCCGCCAGCACCGGCATATGGGGCAGTTCGGTGCGGAGTGCCGACAGCGGCTCGACGTCCCAGCCCGGTTTGATTTTCACCTTGATCCGATGATATCCGCCGTCCTCGGCGCGCCGGGCGGCTGCCAGCAGGTCGGCGACACTGCCGGTCACGCCGATGGTGGCGCTTGCCTTCACCGGCTGAATGTTGCCGCCAATGCGCACCGCCAGCGGCACGCGATCGCGACGGGCGAGCAGGTCGTGGAGGGCGACCTCTAGTGCAGCAACCGTTTCAACGTGGCCAGCGACGTCGCGGAACCGGTCGAGCATCTCTTCCGGGCCTTCGATGTCGTTTCCGACCAGCATCGGCGCCAAGTGGCGCTCGATGATGTGCCAGGCTGTCTCGATGGTTTCGTAATGGTAAAAGGGCGATTCCATGGCCGTGCATTCGCCCCAGCCCGACAACCCGTCCGATCGGATCTCGACGATCAGCTTGGTCCAGCGTTCCATGCGTTGCCAGCGATTGGCGAAGGGCGCCACCATCTTCGGCGTCACGAAACGCAGCACGATCTCGTCGATCCGCATCGGGGAGTCTCCCTGGGGTTGAGATGATCCAGGGATGATAGCGGCAGGAAAATATCAATCCAACGTTGAATATTGAGGTAAGGAAGACCGCGGGGCCGGAGGGCGCCGCGGCCTTGCGGTTCAGCGTGTCATGGCACCATAGACGCCCTGGCGAACGATCAGCCGATAGGGCTCACGTTGCGAGACGCTCTGCATCATGTAGACCACCAGCAGCTTCTCGCGCGGGTCGATCCAGAAATAAGTGCCGGCATAGCCGCCCCAGTAGAGATCGCCGGTGCTGCCCGGCCAGGCGCCGTCTTCACCGCGACGCACGGCGAAACCCAGGCCGAAACCATAGCCCAGAGGCCCCAGCCCACCGGTATCGATCTCGGGCGTCAGATGATCGGCCGTCATCAGTCGCACGCTTGCCGGGCTCAGGATCCGGGTGCCGTCCAGCTCGCCACCATTCAGGATCATGCGCAGGAAGCGCAGATAGTCTCGGGTCGTGCCGTACATACCGCCGCCGCCTGAAAGGAAGGCGTCTGGATGTGCGGGGTCGAGAAGCTCGGGGGGCTTGTTGCCGAAGGCGGTTTCGGGATCGGCGGCAGCCACCCGGTTGCGCAGGGCCTCGGGCACGTGGAAGAAGGTCTCGGTCATGCCGAGCGGTTTCAGCACCAGCTCGGCCACGATCTGATCCAGCGGCTTGCCGGCGGCGACTTCCAGCACCCGGCCGAGCAGGTCGGTGGAGCGACCATACTCCCAAAGTGTACCCGGTTCTGCCACCAGGGGCAGCTTTGCCAGCTTGGCCGCATACTGCTCGTTGGTATCGGTCCAGAGATGGGTGCCAGCGGCAAGGTAGCGGCTTTTGATCGCCGATTTGCCGAACACGCCATAGGTCAGGCCACTCGTATGGCGCAGAAGGTCACGCACCGTCATCTTGCGTGTGGCGGGTGCGGTCTCCACCGCGGGCTTGCCGTCGGCGCCGGTGATTTCGCGGCCGACCTCAAGATTGGCGAAGTCGGGCAGATAGGCAGAGACCGGTGCCGCGAGCAGCAGCCGTCCATCCTCGATCAGGCGCATGGCCGCTACCGAAACGATCGGCTTGGTCATGGAATAGAGCCGGAACAGGCTGTCCTCGGCCATTTTCGTGGCAGCGGCCCGGTCCTGCCAGCCGACGGCACGCAGCGTGATCAGCTGCCCGTCCCGCTCCACGGCAAGAACGGCGCCCGGAATGCGCCCGGCCTCGGCATCCGCCGCCAGCCGGTCGCCAAGGGCGGTGAGCCGGGCGGCATCGAAGCCGACACCTGTGGCATCCGCTACGACGGTTTCCGCAGCCCGGGCGGCGGGCAGCCCGGGCATTGCCGTCAGCAGGGCTGCAGCCACAAGGACGGCGTGCAACGACCGGCGCCGGCCGGTGACCGGCCCGGCAAATGTCTTGAGACAGATCATCTGGGTCTTCCTCCCTCCGTCGCCCGATGCGTTGCCGGGCGATCATGGTCGGCCTGAATGTGGATCCAGGCCTTCCATGATCAGGCGGGGCTGACGGTCCGCTGTCAACGTAGGCGGGAGAGAAAACCGCCATGCGAAACCCGAATCCCCACCAGTCGTCACGCCGGCCGGGTTGCTGCCACCAGGGCGGCGACGTCGCGGCAAAGCGGCTGAGGCAGATTGTCGGGATCGGCCCAGATGGCGTCGCGGGCGTCGTCACCCGCCCGCAGCCCGGCAACTCCCGTCAAGGCCAGGCGAATGGCCACCAGTACGAAATGATGGTCTGGCCGGTCGGCAGCACCTTCCGCCACCTCCAGCACCGCTATGGGTTCCGGTGCAGGCGATGCATCGGCCCGAGCCTTCAGGCCGGTCTCTTCGGCCAGCTCACGGATGGCGGCGTCGACCAGCCCCTCTCCCCATCGCACCCGACCGCCGGGGAAACCCCAATGACCGGCCTGGGGCGGGTTTGCGCGCAGCACCAGGGCGACGCGCCCGCCATGCCAGGCGATGGCAATGATGCCGAGCCCGGGCATGGCCGGATGCGGGAGGGCGGGAGCTGTCTTGGTCACGGGTCGGGGGCTCCGGTCATGGCTTCCCCGCCGGGCCGGTGATCAATGCGGTGCGAGGCGGCGGAGCAGGTCGGCGGTGTAGCGATCGAGCATTGCCTCGGCATTGCTGCCGAGCGAGCCCAGCCGATGGGTGCAATCGCAGATCAGCAGGCCCATCAGATAGCTGAACACCTGACAGAGTTCCATACGCCTGGCGTCCGCGTCCAGCCCGGCATAGGCGGCGAGCGCGTCTCCTATGACGTCCAGCGCCTCGGACAGCTTGCGGTTCAGCCGGCGGTCGAGTTCCGGCGTCAGCCCGGCCGGCTTCAGCCCATGATAGAGATAGAGGCCGAGGCTCATCTCGTCCGGCCGGCTGCGGTAGTAGGCGAAATAGCTGCGCAGGGCGATTTCGACCCGTTCGCGCGAATTCGCGGCGTTGCCGGTCGCCGTGGCCAGGTGCTCGTACAGGCTGGTCAGCCCGTCGGAGAGCACGGCGGCATAGAGTTCTTCCTTGTTGCGGAAATAAGGATAGATCGCCCCGGTGGTGCAGCCGGCTGCGGCAGCGATGCCGCGCATCGACGCTGCTTCCAGGCCCATTTCGGCGAAGACCGACCGGGCGGCATCGACGATGATCTGGCGCTTGAGTGCCCGGACCGCCTGATCGCGCGCCATGCGCGGCCGGGCGGCCGGCGCAGGCCCGCGGGCTGGCAATTTGATGGCTGCGTTTGTCTGCGTGTGGCTGAGCATCATGGTCAGGATCCCCCCTGTGCCGCCCGGCCTGTGATCGGCTGGCGGCCGCGGACCCGGAAATTGGCGGGCATGGTTGATCCATGCTCCGTCCGGGGCGCATGTTCTCGGCATGGCGCCGTGGTGGTCGAGCCCGGTTTTTCGCCTGGGCGATTGCGGATCCGGCAAGCCGGATGCCGCAGGCTCGTTCCGATATGAGGAAAAGCCTACTCGAACCGCAATTTTTAGTTCCTCGGTGTGTTGACAGATGGGATGACGTGAATCATGCTATATGTGCAGAATCTTTTCCAAAATGCCTTATGCGGATCGCAGATTTGGCAGGGTAAGCTTCCGCGTGGCAGTACAGGGGGGCCCTCAGAAGCTGTACCGCATGGCGATCAACCGGGACAGCCGCCCGCGCCGGGGTTATCCTTGACGTACCAGCCGACGATCGGCCGATCGACCGGTGCCCCACCTGACAAGGGATGCCATGCTCTCTGAAGCGAAGTTCCTGACCGTCGCTCACTGGGCAAAGGATCTGAACGAGGAAGATCGCGAACTCGCCCGCCGCAACACGACCGAAAAGCTGCTGCCCAAAGGCGCCTATCTGTTGCATGAGCACGATCATGTCGACGCCTGGTTCGGTGTCATCGACGGATTGCTCAAGATCAGCGTGGTGGCGGAAAGTGGCGAGATGGTCAGCCTGGCGGGCATCTCCAGCAGCGGCTGGGTGGGCGAGGGGTCGGTGATCAAGAACGAGCCACGACGCTATGACGTCGTGGCGCTGCGTGATACCAGCATCGCCCTGCTCAATGGCCGCACCTTCCGGTGGCTGATGGACAACAGCCCGCCCTTCAACAAATTCCTTGTGCGGCAGCTGAACGAGCGCCTGGGCCAGTACATTGCGTTCGTGGGTTACGGGCGGCTGCTTGATCCGACCGCCCGCCTCGCCCGTTCGATCGCCTGGATGTTCAATCCGGTGCTCAGCCCCAACAATCAGCTTCAGCTCGGCATTTCGCAGGAAGAGATCGGCCTGCTCTCGGGCATGTCGCGCCAGACCGCGAGCAAGGCGCTGCGCCAGCTGCAGGCAGAGGGATTGCTCAGGCTGCAGCACGGGCAGATCGAGATCCTCAATCTGGAGCGGCTCAGCCGTTACGGCACCAAGCTTTGAACCCTGCCTGGAACCGGGTCAATCAGCCTTGAGCCTGCCAGCATCAGAAGCAGGCCCGGCAGTTACGAGGATGGAAACGCACCCATGTCGACCACTGACACCGCGCCCCGGGTGGCGCTGGTCACCAACGCGACCAAATATGCCGGCGCCCCGACCGTGGCGGCACTGGCCGCCCAGGGCTGGCGGATCATCGCCCATGACACATCCTTCACCGATGTCGCGGCCCGCGCCGCCTGGGAGGCGGAAAATCAGGGCATGACCGCCGCCGAGGCCCAGGATCCGGCTGGTCTGATCGCCGAAGTGCTCGACCGGAGGGGCGGGCTGCACGGCATCGTCTCCAACGACGCCTATCCCGCCATCCGTCGCCGCATCGAAGAGACCGAGGCGGATGCGCTGCGCGAGATGCTTGAGGCGCTGACCGTCTTCCCCTTCGCGCTTGCCTCGGCGGCGACCCCGCATCTGAAGGCGCAGGGCGCCGGTGCCATCGTGATGGTCACCTCCGCTTCGCCGCGCCGTCCCTATCCGGGGTTTGCGATGTACGCGACCGCCCGCTCGGCCTCGACCGGACTTGCCAAGGCACTGGCGAACGAGCTGGCCCCCCATGGCGTCCGGGTGAATGCCGTGGCGCCGAACTTCCTCTACAGCGAAACCTATTACCCGCGTGCCAAATGGATCGACGATCCCGCCGGCGCCGCCCGGGTGCGCGAGATGGTGCCGCTCGGTCGTCTGGGCCGGCCCGAGGAGATCGGCGAGCTGATCGCTTTTCTGCTGTCGGACAAGGCCGGCTTCGTGGTCGGCGAGACCGTGGGCTTCACCGGCGGGTGGCCGTGACCGCCGCCGGCAGATGCCCCCGCCCGGCCCACCGGATGGCGGGCCGGGCGGGGGGCGCGATCAGCGAAAGACGCCGCCCTCATCCCAGGTCACGACCCAGGGCAAGGTGGTTGTGGAGGTGTTGAACAGCTTGATGTTGCCGTCGAGGTCGGCTCTCAGCTCCAGCAGCCCGTCCTTCACCACGTCATGCAGCGTCATCAATGGCGCAGACACCGATTTGGCTGCCCGGACCTGATGGCAATAGGTGCCACCGGAGCTGCGCACCTCGATCGTGCCCATCCACCCGAATGGAATCTCATCCGCCGCCCACAACGTGATATCGGCGCCACTGGCGAGCCCGCTGCCGCGACGGCTTCGATACCAGCCGGCCGGCGTCCCTGCGGCCAGAATTGCCGCCGGCAATGTGGCGGTCAGCGCCTGTTGGCCGGCCAGATCATGAACCGTCAGCAGGTTCGACGCCGCCATCCGCATGTCCGGACCAAGCAGGGCGGTCGATGGCGGGCTCGCACAGGTCACCCTCAGATCGTTGCCGATCACCGGGCTCTTCACCGTCAGGATCCGACCGATCACGATCCCACCCGCACTGACCTCATCATCGTCTTTGAAGCCGGGCGTGATGCTGCGAATGATCAGGCTGCCATTCGCCTTTGACCAGATAACGACACCTTCGCCACCCGAGGCACCGGTGATGACATCGCCTTCAACCGGCTTCGTCGCCCCCGCATTCACAAGTAAGCTCGCGGAGGTCACCGTGTCGATGGCCATATCGATCGTGGATGGCGACAGGGCATCGACCGTGATCCGGTTGTTCCTGCGCGGCGTGTCCGTGAAGATCTGACCGGTCCGGCCGCTCGCCAGTCCACCGAGGCTGCTCTCGACAGCCGGCGCAAGATCGATCAGCCGCCGGGCCCGGCCCTTGAACACGGCGTCGATGCGGTTATCCGACCCCATGCACGACACGACTGCGCCGATCTGCATGTTGTCGGGATTCATGATCGTCACGTCGAGATGGCCCGATCCGCCGAGCACCTCGATCGCGCCCGACACGTCGCCGGGATATGCGCCCGTCCCGGGGGCGTCGTAATTCTGTGACGATAGCCCGACTTCATAGCCCACCAGCCCGGTCATCCGAACCGAATGCATGGCCGCGACATCCGTATTGATCATTTGCAGCAGACGGACGATCCGCGACACGCGGCGAGCGATCAATCCGTTCACCAGCACATTGCGGATGACCGACTGATCGACATCGTCACGTCCGGCGCTTTCCAGGGACACCGCGATGAATGCGTCCTCAACCCGTGCATCCGAAATGACGACATCCTCGACACCAAACTGGAATGTCAGTGCCTTGCCGCCCTGGCCGCCATTGGTATCGCCGGTGACGTTGTAGACATAGGGACGCTCCAGACGGAAGCGACGGGCGGTCGCTTTGATCCACCGTTCCCATCCACTGGTGCCGAGACCGATGCCGTTGTTGGTCTGGGCCCCTCCGGCATCGATGACGGCGTCAACAATGGTGACATTCTCGACGCTGTCGCCGGTACGCCTCAGGTTGAGAAGGCCTCCACGAAGTGCCAGCCAGTTTGCATCACATGCGATTGGCGTCTGGCCCAACCAGCGCAGCGTCGTGTTGCTGCCGACGTCGATCTGGTGGTGCGCCAGCACCATCGGGTCGCCGCAGTGGTATTTGCCAACGCCGCCCGGCACCTGAACCTCGCCGCCAGCGACGTGAACGGCATCGAGCGCGGCCTGAATGGCCGGGAGACTGTCGACAGCCTCTGTCGCCGATGCGCCGAACCAGCCGATTGACGACACCTGTCCCGCCGCGAAGCGGATATCGCCATCAACAAAGACATGTGCGGTCAGCGGCGCGGTGACCGGGGCGGTGAACGTGATACGGTGTGGCCTGGCAACGTCCCAGTGGGCGTCGATCACCGTCTTCTGGACCCAGATCCGTCGGGGCTGGTCGCGAAATGCCGCGAAGCCCCACAGCGCGTGCGGCTGGAACGCGTGCTGGAACACGGCACTGACCGTCCCCAGGGGCTGCCACGGCGCAGTCGACGCGCCCCGATACTGCAAGGCCGTTCCAACAGGCAATGAGCTGGCGCCGTCGAAGGCGGAGGCATACAGGCGGTTGTCTCTGATGGCGGCGATCGTAAATTTGATGGTCCCTGAGGCATCGGCCACCGCATATCCCGGCGCAAGCGACGGCATCGGCGTGATATCGACATCACAGGCGAAGATGAGCGGCGGCTTCGGCAGCAGATGCATTGCCCGGATCGGATGCGACGCGTCGACCGGGGACGTGCCGTTGAGCCGGAGATAGACGGTCGACTCGTCCTGCTCATCGGCGTTTCCATAGGACCAGCTCTCGGCGCCCATATCGGCTGTGGTCGGCCGTGAGGCCAGGGCGACCTCGTCGATCTCGATACGGGACGGCCTCGGAATCTGGCCGCGCAGCACAATCTGGCCGTCGACCTGAACGTTGCCGTGCCTGAAGTACCATGTGTCGGGAAGAGCGGATTCCGCCCAACTCGCCGTCGCCGTGGGCAGCAGCGCCTCGCCGAACTGGACGAAGCGACGGCCGCGCACGGCAGCCGTCTGGCCGATGAACAACAAATAGGGCGGAACCTCGTCCGCAGCGACGACAGGCCCCGCTTTCTGCACATATATGGGCGGAGAGTCCGATATCGCCGGGGGCGAGTAGGAAATCTCGCTCCCGGTGAACGACAGCACCTCATGCCCCACCACCAGCCGCCCGGCGGCTTCGAACACCACCGGCGCCGTGAAGGTCAGATCCTGATCCACCCGGTGCGGCTGTTCGATGAACAGGCTGCTGCCGATTGTGGCTGCATAAGCGTCGGCGGCGGCGAGTGCGGCGCTGTCGTCGGTGGTGCCATTGCCGGCAGCCCCCCACCAGCCGGCTACCGGGCGGGCGGTGTCGCGGCGCAGCCACCGGCCGGGCTGGGTCGTGGTCAGCGCCGATGGCCGCAGCACGGTGGCGCCATCATCGGGTGCGGATGACGTCTCGTCGAAGCGGAAGGTGCCGCCCCCGGCGGTGGTGCCGGTCGTGGCGCGGATCACTTCGACCAGCAGAATGGCGGGCACGCCGCCGGCAAGCGGCAGGGCGCGCAGATCGGCCAGGATGTCGACGAACTGGATATCGGTGGATGCCACGGATCGGATCCTCACTTGGGTTCAACGCTGGCGGCAGACATGCCATGGCGAGAGACTCGAGTGTCGTCCACATCCGAATAATATAAGTATATCAATGTGTTGTAACGTGCGGCAACATCGCCGGTCCACGAAAAAGGCGCCATGCTGGAAATCCTGCATGGCGCCTTTCGGAAATCTCTGGTGCCGGCGGTAGGAATTGAACCTACGACCTACTGATTACGAATCAGTTGCTCTACCCCTGAGCTACGCCGGCGCGGTGCGGAGAGGGGCGAGCCTCTCCGGACGGCGCGGACGATAGCGCCGGAAGCGGGGTTTGGCAAGCGGTTAAGCTGCGGCCGCAAAGCCGGCTGCCGCCGCGGCTGCGGCAAGCAGAAGGGCGATGGCCACGGGCAGCGGAGTGGCCGCCCGGCGGATGGCCGCTTCGTCGGCGGGATGTGCGCCGGCCAGGGCCGCGGCCATGGCAAGGCGCATGGGGGAGATCATGGTCGCGATACCGCCTGCGGCCAGCAGGGCGGCGGTGATGCCAAGCGGCAGGGGCCCCGTGGTCGCGGCGGCATCGAGCCCGGGCAGGGCGCCGATGAGCGGTGCGATCATGGCTGCGACCGCGACATTGCTGCCGGTCAGGAAGCCCGCAATCCCGGCCAGCGGGGGCACGATGGCCGGGGCGGCTGCCCCGGCCGTGCCGGCCCAGGCCTGGGCCAGGAGTGCGGGCGCGCCGCCTGCGGCCCAGAGCCCAGCCAGCAGCACGAAGGCGAAGGTGGCTGCGGCGGGGCGCAGGCTGCGCAGAAGGCCGGTGCGCGCCGCGCCGATGATGCCCTTGCGGCGGGCATGGAGGGCGACGCCGAAACCGGTCGCGAGCAGCCAGAGGGAGGGATGATGCAGCGGTGCCCAGCCCGGCAGGTCGGCGAAGGGTCGGATCATCGGTCCGCGGAGCAGCCCGGCCAGCGGGTCGATCAGCCGCGTGGCGAGGAGCACCAGGGTCAGCACCAGATAGGGGGCAAGTGCCGTGATGGTGGCGTTCTGCCCGCCCGACTGCCGCCGGCGAAGCAGCAGATCGACGGCGATCGGCAGGCCGAGTGCTGCGAGTGCCGCCGTTTCGGGCCCGATCAGCAGATTGGCGCCGGCAAGCAGCAGGATGGTGAGGGCGATCAGCAGTGGATCGGTCAACCGGTCACGCCCCCGCGGGCAGGGGAATCGCATTTGAAAATCCCGGGTAGCGGAATGGTCAGAGATGGATTCTTTATTCGGTTCCAAGGAGGAACCGATGCCATCTCTGATCACCATCCTGCGCCAGGTGCCCGACCCGCGCACGGGTAACGCGAGACGCCATGAGCTTCTGGACCTCCTGGTGATCGCGCTGACGGCTTCGATCTGCGGCTGCGAGAGCTGCGTCGATTTTGCCGACTTCGCAGAGGACCGCGAGGAGCTCTTCCGGGAGTTTCTCAGCCTTCCCAACGGCTTGCCAAGCCATGACACGTTCTCGCGGCTGTTCCGCCTGATCGATCCCGCAGCGTTGTCGGCGTGCTTCTCACAGTTCCTCGACGATCTCGGAGCCGATGGTCCCGGCGTAATCGCCATTGATGGCAAAACGCTCCGGCGTTCGTTTGACCGGGCTGCGGGTAAGAGCGCGCTGCACGTGGTGAGCGCCTTTGCCGGCGAGGCCGGGCTGGTGCTCGGCCAGGCGGCGGTTCCAGAGGGCGGCAACGAGATCACCGCCGCCCGCGCCCTCCTCGCCATCATCGATCTGAAGGGCATGCTCGTCACCGCTGACGCGATCCACTGCCAGGGCGAGACGGCGCGCCTCGTGCTGGAGCGCGGCGGCGACTACCTCTTCGCGCTGAAGAAAAACCGCCCCGCCACCCTTGCCGACGTCGAGACCTGGTTCGCCGATCCGGCGACGGCGCCGGCCGAGACGCTGCAAACCACCGACGCAGACCACGGCCGTCTGGAGATCCGTCGGCACGAGGTGGTTCATGACGTCGACTGGCTGTTCCCGGAAAAGCGGGACCCCGACCGGCCTGCCATGCCGGCGCTCGCCACCATCGCCCGGGTCGTCGCCACCGTCGAGCGGGACGGAAAGACAAGCACATCTACCCGCTATTACCTCTCCTCCGCCCGCTTGTCCGCCGCCGCCTTCGCCAAGGCCGTCCGCGGCCACTGGGCCATCGAGAACGGCCTGCACTGGGTTCTCGACACCACCTTCCGCGAGGACGAGGCCCGCGCTCGCAAGGACCACGGCCCGGAAAACCTCGCCATCATCCGAAAACTCGCCCTCAACGTCCTCAAAACTGCCAGGCCAACCATCTCCATCCGTCGCAAGCGAAAGCGATCCGGATGGTCCGACGCATTCGCCCGATCCGTCATCGGGCAAATGCGATAGCCCTGCGGACCATCCCCGCACCGGTTGCCGCAGCGCGCGTTTGCACTATACTGCGCCGATCCGCGGCCCCTCGGGGGCCTGGGCGGCGCGCTTGCGGCCGTCCGCATGGTTCCTGCCGCCGCGATGCCCGCACCTTCCGCCCACATCCTGTCGTTCCCGGGGGCTTCAGATCATGAGCCGCGACGTCAAGAAAGTCGTCCTCGCCTATTCCGGCGGTCTCGACACCTCGATCATCCTGCGCTGGCTGCAGGAGAATTACGGCTGCGAGGTCGTCACCTTCACCGCCGATCTCGGCCAGGGCGAGGAGCTGGAGCCGGCGCGCGCGAAGGCCGAGATGATGGGCGCCTCCGAGATCTTCGTCGAGGATCTGCGCGAGGAGTTCGTGCGCGATTACGTCTTCCCGATGTTCCGCGCCAATGCCCTTTACGAGGGCGTCTATCTGCTCGGCACCTCGATCGCCCGGCCGCTGATCGCCAAGCGCCAGATCGAAATCGCCCGTCAGGTCGGCGCCGATGCGGTCGCCCATGGCGCCACCGGCAAGGGCAATGATCAGGTCCGTTTCGAGCTCGGCTATTACGCGCTCGAGCCCGGCATCAAGGTGGTCGCGCCCTGGCGCGAATGGGATCTCAACTCCCGCACCAGGCTGATCGACTATGCCGAGAAGCATCAGATCCCGATCGCCAAGGGCAAGCGCGGCGAGGCGCCGTATTCGACCGACGCCAACCTGCTGCACATCTCGTATGAAGGCCGCGCCCTGGAAGATCCCTGGGTCGAGCCGGACGAGGAGATGTTCACCCGCTCGGTCTCGCCCGCCGCGGCCCCTGACGAGCCGACCTATGTCGAGATCTCGTTCGAGCGGGGCGATGCGGTCGCGATCGACGGCGAGGCGCTGACGCCTGCGGCCCTGCTGACCCGCCTGAACGATCTGGGCGGCGCCAACGGCATCGGCCGGCTCGATCTGGTCGAAAACCGGTTCGTGGGCATGAAGTCGCGCGGCGTCTACGAGACCCCGGGCGGCACCATCCTGCTGGTCGCGCATCGCGCGATGGAGAGCCTGACCCTCGACCGCGGGGCCTCGCACCTCAAGGACGAGCTGATGCCCCGCTATGCGGAGCTGATCTATAACGGCTTCTGGTTCTCGCCCGAGCGCGAGATGCTGCAGGCGCTGATCGACCGGAGCCAGGAGAACGTCACCGGCACCGTCCGGCTGAAGCTGTTCAAGGGCAATGTGATCGTCGTCGGCCGCAAGTCGCCGAAGAGCCTCTATGACGAGGCCTTTGCGACCTTCGAGGCCGACCAGGTCTACGACCAGCGCGACGCCCAGGGCTTTATCAAGCTGAATGCCCTGCGCCTGCGCCTGCGCCTCGGCGCCCGCCGCGGCGACCGCCGCTGAGCGGACCCGGCGGGGCGGCGCCGGTTCCATGAACCGGTCCCGCCCGCGTCGCTTGATGACAAAGCCTTGAAATCTGTGACGCGCGCGGTGGACAAGCCGCGCGCGTCGCCGTTCCATAGAGAACTGACTGTCCGCATCCGCGGACGGACGGACGGCCGGCGCAGCCGGCGTCTCCCAAGGAGTGCATTTCGCATCATGACCAAGCACGCCGCGCTTCCCGGCCGCCTGCTGATGCTCGGCTTCGGCAGCATCGGACAGGGTGTCCTGCCGCTGATCCTGCGCCATATCGACATCACCCCGGACCGGATCACGATCATCTCGCCCGACGATGCCGGCAAGGCCGTCGCGGAGGAATACGGCGTCACCTTCCTGAAGATGGCGCTGACCCGCGAGAACTATGTGGCCGAGCTGGAGCAGCGGCTGGGCCAGGGCGATTTCCTGTGCAACGTCTCGGTCGAGGTGTCGAGCGTCGCCCTGATCCGCAAGTGCCGGGAGCTGGGTGCGCTCTATGTCGACACCTGCGTCGAGCCCTGGCCGGGCGGCTATACCGACCCCGATCTCACCCCCTCGCAGCGCAGCAACTATGCGCTGCGCGAGAGCGCGCTCGACGTGAAGCGCGAGCTGGGTGCCGGCCCGACCGCGGTGATCGCCCATGGCGCCAATCCGGGTCTGGTGTCGCATTTCCTGAAGGCGGCGCTGCTGGACATCGCCAAGGCGAGCGGCATGGACGCGACGCGGCCCGAGAGCCGCGAAGGCTGGGCGGCGCTGGCCCGGGATCTGGGCGTGAAGGTCGTCCATATCGCCGAGCGCGACACCCAGAAGGGCCTGCCGCCCAAGGAGCGTGGCGAGTTCGTCAACACCTGGTCGGTGAACGGCTTCGTGGGCGAGGGCTGCCAGCCGTCGGAACTCGGCTGGGGCACGCATGAGCCCGAGCTGCCGCCGGAGGGCCGCCGCCACGAGTTTGGCTGCGATGCCGCGATCTATCTGATGCGTCCGGGTGCCGGCACCCGCGTGCGCACCTGGGTGCCGAGCGAGGGCCCGATCCACGGCTGGCTGATCACCCATAACGAGTCGATCTCCACCGCCGACTATTACACGCTGCGCAACGAGGCGGGCGAGGTGGTCTATCGGCCGACCTGCCACTACGCCTATCACCCCTGCGACGAAGCCGTGCTGTCGCTGCACGAATTCGCCGGCAAGAACTGGGAACTGCAGCCCCGCGTTCGTATTCTGATGAACGAGACCCAGCCGGGCGGCGTCGACGAACTGGGCGTGCTGGTCAACGGCCCGGCCAAGGGCAGCTACTGGTACGGTTCGCAGCTGACCATCGACGAGGCCCGCGAGCTGGTCCCGCACAACAACGCCACCAGCCTGCAGGTGACGGTGTCGGTACTGGCGGCGATGATCTGGGCAATCGAGAACCCGAATGCCGGCGTGGTCGAGCCCGAGGATATCGACGAGCGCCGTATTCTTGAGATCTCGACCCCCTATCTCGGCACCATGGCCGGGTACTGGACCAACTGGACCCCGCTTCAGGACCGCGAGACCCTCTTCCCCGAGGATCTGGACCGGAACGAGCCCTGGGCGTTCAAGAACGTCATCGTGCGCTGATCCGCAGTCCGGATCGGTTCTGACGACAAAGCCCGGCCCGCGATTGCGGGCCGGGTTTTCTTTTCGCCTGGCCCGGTTCTACGGCCGTACACCCTGAGCGGAGGCCGGAGCCTTTCCGGTCGATTCCGTTCCGAGAAGGGGGACATGCGCCACACGGTCAAGACATCCCTCCGCCAGCTGCATGATGTCTACCGCGTCCACATGGCCCCGGACCGGCAACGGCCAGGCGTCGGCGGCGAAAGCCGCGGCAGCAGCCGTGACCGGGGCTGCCTCCGCGGCGCCGGTCAGGGTCAGATGCGGATCGAAGGGCGTGTCCGGGCGGCGGGTCGGCAGGCCGGGGCCGTCATGCAGGGCGGCGTGGAGGCGGGTGAGCGGCCCGGCGCCGTCGAGAGTACGCAGATAGAAGGCGTATTCGCGCCGTGTGTCGTCCAGATGGGCATGCGGATCGCCCAGTGTCAGGTCGAAGGCCGGTGCGGTGGCCGCAAGGGCAGCCAGGGTGGCTTCAAGGGCCGGGCGACAGGCGATGGCCGCGCCGAACACCAGCGTCAGATGCGGCGGCACCAGGGTCGCCCGCGCCGGTTCGTGGCGGCGGCGGAAGGCATCGATGCGGGCGGCATCAGCAGCGGCGAAGCGCGGGAGGCAGAGGACATAGAGCATCGGCCGTCGCTCCCCTCCCGCGATACCCTGCTCAGAGCCGGGTCATGTCGATGCCGCGCCGGGCGCAGGCGGCCTGCAGTGTGTTGGAGAGCAGGCAGGCGATGGTCATGGGGCCGACGCCACCCGGCACGGGCGTGATATGCGCCGCCACCGCCCTGGCCTCGTCGAAGGCGACGTCGCCGACCAGGCGGTCCTTGCCGCCTTCGGTCGCCGGCGGCAGGCGGTTGATGCCGACATCGATCACGGTCGCACCCGGCTTGATCCAGAATCCGCGGACCATCTCGGGCCGGCCGACGGCGGCGACCACGATATCGGCGGTGCGCACCATCTCGGGCAGATCCCTGGTGCGCGAATGCGCGATGGTGACGGTGCAGTCGCGGCCGAGCAGCAGCTGGCCCATCGGCTTGCCGACGATGTTGGAGCGGCCGATCACCACGGCATGCCGGCCGGCCATGTTCTGGCCGAGGGTCCGGTCGAGCAGCATCAGGCAGCCGAGCGGCGTGCAGGGCACCAGGGCCGGCTGGCCGGTGGCGAGACGGCCGGCATTGACCGGGTGGAAACCGTCGACATCCTTGGCCGGATCGATCGCCTCGATCACTTTCTGGGCGTCGATCTGGCGGGGCAGCGGCAGCTGGACCAGGATACCGTCGACCTCGGGATCGGCATTCAGCTGCGCCACTAGGTCGAGCAGGGCCGCTTCGGAGGTGTCGGCAGGCAGCTTGTGCTCAAGGCTGCGCATGCCGGCTGCTTCGGTCTGGCGATGCTTGTTGCGGACATAGACCTGGCTTGCCGGGTCCTCGCCGACCAGCACCACGGCCAGACCGGGGCGGATGCCATGACGGGCGTAGAGCCCGCCGACGCGGGCCGCGGTGGCGGAACGCAGATCGGCCGCGACGGCCTTGCCGTCGATCAGCTCAGCTGAAGCCATGAGACTGATATCTCCTTGGAACTCGGATCAGGCGTCGCCGCCAAGGCCGCGGGCGCGGGCGGCGATGTCTTCGGCATCGGCGAAGCCCTCGCCTTCGATGCCGAGTCGCTTGGCACGATCGGTCACACCCTGGACGACGCGGACCCGGTTGCGGGCGATGCCCAGCGCCTCGGCGACCAGCCGTTCGACCGCGGCATTGGCTTTGCCGTCCTCGGGGGCGGCGGTCACCTTGACCTGCAGCCGCATCCGGCCATGGCCGTCATCGCGGGCAGGTTCTATGGCGGCCTTGCGCGCCTTGGGCTGGACCTTCACGAAGATCGAGACATTGGCCGGCCCTTCGCGTTCAACCGCAGGCGCCGCCATGCCGGTGATGTCATCGCTCATCGGATCAGTACATCATCCCGTAGGCATAAGGCGCGAGCCAGCCGTTGACCACGATCTTCAGGAAGTTCAGCAGCAGCAGCAGGACCAGCGGCGACAGGTCGAGCCCGCCGAGGCTGGGCAGGACGTTGCGGATCGGGCGCAGCACCGGTTCGGTGATCCGGTGAATGAAACTGCCGATCGTGTAGACGACCTGATTGTTGGTGTTGACGACGTTGAACGCCACCAGCCAGCTCAGGATGACGCTCGCAATCAGGATCCAGGTGTAGATCTCGATGGCGGCATTGAACAGGAAGAGCAGGCCTTGGAGAAGCGACGCCATGCGGGGCTCCCTCGTACTCGGGCTGCCGCATGTCCGATGCGGCGTTCTGACGGGTCGGGCGGAGTATAGCGCAGCCGTTGCGGGCGGCCAGTCGATTGTGACGATTCTCTGAGAGAGGCGCTTGACAGTATCCCGACCTCACGCCAATATCCGCGCCGTTCACCACCGGTGCCCGACGGGCTGCCGGCGGGGCGGGTGCGGGGCCGTAGCTCAGTTGGGAGAGCGCTAGAATCGCACTCTAGAGGTCGAGGGTTCGACTCCCTTCGGCTCCACCAATTCCCGCTTGAACGCGACGAAAAGGCCGGCATATGCCGGCCTTTCGTGTTTGCGGCCGATCATCTTCCGGCCGTTCGCATTCGAGGCTTCCGTGTTTTCCGGGGGGCGCGTCGCCCTGAAGGCAGCCGCCCTGAAGGCACTGGCGCCGCCCAGGAGAGGTGATGCCGTGACCGGACCGTCCGAAACCATTTATGCCGGGCTCGAACAGCTGGGCCGGACCACCGATCTGCCGGCTTCGCCCGATCAGGCCGTGCTGGAGCGGGTGGCCAACCCGCATCCGGGCACGCGCTATGCCGTGCGCTTCGTCTGCCCTGAATTCACGTCGCTCTGCCCCATCACCGGCCAGCCGGACTTCGCCCATCTGGTGATTGACTATGTGCCCGGCGACTGGCTGGTGGAGAGCAAGTCGCTGAAGCTTTATCTGCACGCCTTCCGCAATCACGGCGACTTCCACGAAGCCTGCACCGTGGGTATCGGCAAGCGTCTGGCGGAGCTGCTCGCTCCGGAATGGCTGCGGATCGGCGGCTACTGGTACCCGCGCGGCGGCATCCCGATCGACGTGTTCTACGCCACCGGTCCGGTGCCGGCGGATCTCTGGATTCCCGACCAGGGCGTGCCGCCTTATCGCGGGCGAGGTTGATCCAGCTGTATTCCTGATGAATTGAGAATCAGTCGCAATCTCTCTATCCTGTCGCCCGGGCGCGACGGATGGTCGGAGAGAGGGCGATGGCAGAAGCATGTGCTGCGATCCGTGAGGTGATGCCGGGGTTGTTCCTGGTCACGACGGATTTCACCCTGGATGCGCCGACGGTGGTGGAGAGCACCAGCTTTCCGGTCGCCAGCCTGTCAGTGGCGCTCGACGGTCTGGGCGAAAGCCTGGTACCCGGGCTCGACACCGGTTTTGCGCCAGGTGGCATGGGGCTGGCTGTCGGCGCCAGCCGCCGGCCGATCCGGACCCGTCTTGCCTCCGGCCGGCCGGTGCGCGTGGTAGATCTGGCGGTGGTGCCGGCCTGGTTCGACGGGCCGGGCGCGGCTGATGCGGATGAGACTCTCGACGCCCTGCGTGAGGCGATCGACCGGCCGACGCGATTGGTTCGTCGGCCGGCGGCGCGCCGGTTGCTGGATCTTGCCGGCAGCGTGCTGGCGCCACCTGCCGGCGGTGCGCTCGGGCGGTTGCATGCCGAAGCCCGTGCGCTCGACCTTCTGCTTGAACTGGTTGCTGCGATGGCCGATCTGCCGGGCAGCGGCGCCGTTGCCCGGACCCCTGGGCTCAGGCCGCGGGATCGCGACCGGATCGAGGCACTGCTTGCCCGAATCGATGCCGACCCGGGCTCGGCCGGCAGCCTCGCCCGGCTTGCGGCCGAGTCCGCGGTGAGCGTTGCCAAGCTGAAGCGGGATTTCCGCGCGGTGACCGGTGGCTGTATCGGGGGCTATATCGCCTCCCGCCGTTTGATCCTTGCCCGGGATCTGCTCCGCGACGGCCTGTCGGTTTCCGAGGTCGCCTGGCGCGCGGGCTATGACCATCCGGCGAATTTTGCCACCGCCTTCCGCCGCCGCTTCGGTTGCACGCCGTCCAGCTTGCGTAGTGGCGCCGGTTCGCGCGGGGAAGCGTGAGCCGCCCTCAAACGGGAATGATCCGCTCACAGAGGTCGCGGTGAACGCGACTGCATCTCATACGCAGTATGATCCGGGCGTCTCGTCCTTTCCTCGACGGCGGTGCCTGATGATCCGTTCCCTGCCCCTCTCTCCCGTTCTGCTCCTGTCCGTGCCTCTGATCGTGGACGCCCCGGCCCGGGCGGCGGACGCCGCCGACGCAGAAGCACTGCCGGCATTGACGGTGGAGGCCCAGCGCCGGACGCAGGCGGCCGTCGAGGTGCCGGTGAGCCTTCGCGCCCTCACCGGTGAGGAAGTGGAGGCGCGTGGCATCCGTGATCTCGGAGATGCCTTCGAGGCAACGCCCAATACCGACCTGCGCAGCCAGCGTGGTGGCATGGATGCTGCCACGGTCTCCATCCGCGGCGTCTCGTCGACGGCCTTCGGTGTCGACCCGGCTGTGGCGATCTATATGGATGACGTCTTCATCGGCAGCGATGGCGGTTTCCAGGTGCCGCTCTACGACGTGGAACAGGTCGAGATCCTGCGCGGGCCCCAGGGGACGCTTTACGGCCGCAATGCCCTTGGCGGCGCCGTGAATCTGCGCAGTCACCGGCCTGATCCGGAGGCCGGTGCCGGCGGCTATCTGCGTCTGGGTTTTGGCGAAGATGTCACCCGCCAGGCGGAAACGGCGCTCAATCTCCCGCTTGGCACCGACGCTGCCCTCCGCCTGTCGGCTCGGGGGGATCTGGCCCATGGCCGGGTCGACAATCGTGCCGGTACCGGTGATCCGGCCGATATGGATGATCTGGCCGGCAGAGCGCAGCTGCTTCTGCGGCCGGGGGAGGCGACGGAGGTGCTGTTTGCCGTCGATCATCTGCGTGACCGGTCCAACCCTGCCGCCTATGGCGACTATGAGCGTGTCTGGGACGAGGGGGTAAATCAGGCCATCCCGTTCAATGGCAAACTCGACACATCGGGCGCATCGCTGCGGCTCTCCCATGATCTGGATTGGGCCTCGGTCGAAAGCGTCACGGCCTGGCGGAGCACCGATGCGCGGGGTGATGGCGGCGACTTCACAGCCTCGCCGCTGCGGGTGAACGGCTATGACCGCGACCATGACCAGATGACCCAGGAAATCCGGCTGGTATCGGCATCGGGTGGCCCTCTGGACTGGACGGGTGGCGTCTTCCTGCTCCGGGCGCGGGACGACCGCTACGAATATACCGGGCTGTCCACCGCTCTTCCGGCCGATGTGCTCTTTCCAGGTCAGCCGGCCATTCCCTTTCCCTATCGCGAAGGTACGACGTCGCGGATCGAGAGCACCTCGCTTGCCGGTTTCGGCGATGTCACCTGGCATGCGACCGACCGGTTGGACCTGATCGCCGGCCTGCGGGCCGGATGGGATCGGCGCGAGATCGACTATGATCATCGCTCCAATGTACCCGGCATGACTTTGGGCGCACCCGGTCAGACCCGGTCGACGCGAATCGACGGGACGGATCTGTCACCGCGCGTCGGCGCGTCCTGGGCTCTCACCTCCGAAACCCGGCTCTATGCCACCATCTCCCGTGGTTACAAGGCTGGTGGCTTCAATGTCAGCTTCGCCCAGGGCGCCGACCTTTCCTATGATCCGGAAAGCGCCTGGAATTATGAGATCGGCGTGAAGGGCGATGTGCTTGACGGCCGGCTGGGCTTTGCAGCTTCGGCGTTCTGGATGGATTGGCGGGATCAGCAGGTCTATTCCTTCGACGGCTATGCGCTCTCTATCGCCAATGCACCCCGGTCCCGCAGCATCGGTGCCGAGTTCGAGCTGACGGCCCGGCCACTGCCGGGGCTCGATCTCTTTGCCGGACTGGGTTTGCTGGATGCCCGCTTCACCGACTATCCGAACGTCACTGTCGGGACCGATGGTGACGGAAACCGTCAGCCGCTTGCCTCGCGGACCAGCCTGTCGCTCGGCGCCGAATATCGTGAGCCGGTAACGGAGACGGCCGATGCGGTGGCGCGGATCGACTGGAACTGGCGGTCCGCCTTCTATTACGACGCCGCCAACACCATGCGTGAGCCCGCCTATGGCCTCGTCAACCTGCGCAGCGGTATCGACGGCGGTGATTGGGGCCTGTTCGTGCGGGTCGCCAATCTGTTCGATACGGCCCATCGGGCACTGGCCGCACAGCAGGCGGCGGGTATCCACGCCATTCCCGGCCAGCCACGCACCGTCGGCATTGAAGGCGTGCTGCGCTTCTGAGGCAGGGAGGCCGCTTCGCCATGACCGATCTTTCCCGCCTGAAGGTGCTGGTCTCGGGTGCGGGGCCAGCCGGGTTGACCATGGCTGCCTGCCTGGCAGCCCGCGGCTGCAGGCCCGTGCTGATCGAACGCGCGCCCGCTGCCCGTACCACCGGCTATGGCATCGATGTTCACGAGAACGGATGGGATGTGGCGGCGCGCCTGGGTGTGCTCGATGCGATCCGCGCCGCCGGTATGGAGCTGGGGCCGCTCTGCTATCATGATCTCGACGGGCGGTTGATCGTGCGCCGGGACGGCGCCCTGCTGGAACGGTCGGCCCGGGGCAAGCTGGTGGTGCTGGGGCGCGATCGTCTGGTTGCGATCCTGGAGGAGCATCTTGCCGCAGCCCATGATCTGGCGCCGGAGCGTGGCCGCAGCATTGCCGCCCTCGATCAGGACGAGAAGGGTGTCACAACCCGCTTCGAAGACGGGCAAACCGGCCGCTGGGATCTGGTGATCGCGGCGGACGGCATCCGCAGCCGGACACGTGATCTCGCCTTCGGCTCAAAGGCGGTCGGGGCCGTTCTGCCTCTCGGCTATTCCGTTGCCGCCTGGCACATGCCCGGGCTGGACATACCGGGGAACGGCTTTGCGGGCTTCATGGGCATCGGCCGCCAGGCGTTGTTCTATGCGACCGAGGCGGGGCGGACCGCAGCCCTGTTCTGCTGGCGGACCGACGACCGGCCGCCACGTGATCCGGCGCTTCTGGTGCCGCTGCTTCGTCATCTGTTCCTGGAAAACGGGCCGGCAGCACCCCTGATCCGATCCGCTCTGGAGGGATCGGTAGACTGGTCCCGCGCTCATGTCGATCAGGTGGCCCAAAGCGTCATGCCCGGCTGGTCGGCAGGGCGGGTCGTGCTGCTGGGGGATGCCGCTCATTGCGGCTCGTTCCTGTCCGGGCAGGGCACGTCCATGGCCATGGCGGGGGCCTGGATTCTGGCGCGGGAACTCGCCCGGCTGAACGCAATCCATGACGCGACGGCGGCATATGAGGCGCAGCTGCGGCCGGTGGTCGATCGCCTGCAACGGGCGGCACGGCGGGTCGGGCCGCACTACCTCCCGGCCAGCCGGAGGGCATTGCTGCTCCGCCGTCTGCTGTTGCCGGTGTTGACCTCGGCTCCGGTCTTCGCTTTGGAGAGCCGGGGGTTGATGCCGCGGAGCCTGATCACCGACGCATGATCAGGCTCCGCGGCCGGCTGGATCACTTGAACGGCAGCGGCACGTATTTGCCGTTTTCAACCACGGTCATCTGGAAGGCGCTGGCCATGTTGTTGTCGGCATCCACGCCGGTCAGTTCATAAGGATTACGTTCTGCCGGCAGCGTCTTGGAGGCTTCGGCCAGTGCCGCCATGATCTTCTCGGGATCCTCGGTGGTGCCGGCCAGTTCCATTGCCCGCACAAAGACCATCAGCGCGGTGTAGTTGAGACCGATTTCCGCCACGGCCTCCTCGTTGGCGCCATACTTCTCCTGGTATTTCTTGATGAAGGCCGGCGCGTTCTTCGAGGGGTAGTATTCAAGCGGCAGGTTGCCGACCAGGCCGTTCATCATCTCGATGGGGACGATGTTGTCCATCTCCTCGGGCTTGGCCTGATCCATGATCACGAAGCCGCCCTTGAAGCCCTGTTCGCGTGCCGCCTGCACGATCAGCGCGGTCGGCTGCGAAGGGCCGCCGATGAACAGGACATCGGGCTTTTCAGACAGTGCCTTGGCAACCGCGCCCGAGAAGTCGGTGGTGGTACGATAGTCGACGGCATTATCCGTCAGCACCTCGCCACCCATCTCTTTCCAGGTGGCGCTGAAGCCCTTGGTCCATTCCTTGGCATAGGCGTGGGTGCCGGGGACCATGCCCAGCCGCTTGCCGAACCGGCTCATCGCTGCCTCGGCATAGGGCTTGAACAGGGCATTATAGCGCGGCGGGATCATCATCTGCAGCGGGTTGCCCTGCTTCAGGATGGCAGGCTCGCTGGTATAGGCGCCGATGATGAATTTCTGCGGCCCCTTGGTGTTGAAGCCCTGCGCCGCCAGAATACCGCCCGAATGGGGGATGAACACGATCCGCGCACCGTTCTGATAGACCAGACGCTGGGCGTTGACCGCGGTTTCGTTGGGCAGGTAACGGTCGTCCAGGGACTGGATCTCCAGCTTCACCTTCTGGCCGCCGATATCCATGCCGCCGGCCGCGTTCACATCGTCGGCGGCCATTTCCAGGCCGCGAAGCGCGTTGCGGCCATAGAGTGCCGCGCCGCCCGAGAGCGGGCCGGAATAGCCGATCACGGCGCTGTCGGCGGCTTCGGCCGCGCTGCTGCCGAACAGCGTAGCCCCGGGCAGGGCCATCACCGCCGCCACGGCCGCCGCGATCAGAACCCGGCGGCGGGTCGTCTTCCGGATCTCGTCGATGACCATCTTCATGACATCTTGCCTCCCTTGACTGTCCCGGTTCATTGCCGGGTTTGCCGATCCCTGGTGCGATTCGAGCGTCGTCGTTCCGTTTGCGTCAGGCGCCGACATAGGCGCGGCGGACCTCGTCGTCGGACATCAGCGCCTCGCGCGTGCCCTCGGTGGTGATGTGGCCGGTTTCGATCACATAGCCGCGGTCGGCGATGGCGAGAGCGGCATGGGCGTTCTGTTCGGCGAGCAGCACGGTGGTGCCGCTGCGGCAGATCTCGGCCGCAGCATCGAGTACCTGGCGGACCACCAGCGGTGCCAGACCCAGCGTCGGCTCGTCGAGCATCAACAGACGCGGCCGACCCATCAGGGCGCGGCCGATCGCCACCATCTGCTGCTGCCCGCCCGACAGTGAGCCGGCCGGCTGATCGGCTTTTTCAACCAGGATCGGGAACAGCTCGTGGACCCGGGCGAGGGTGCGGCTGACGGCAGCCTGGTCGCCGCGGCAGGTATAGGCGCCGAGCATCAGGTTCTTGGCGACCGACAGATCGGGGAACAGCCGCCGGCCCTCAGGGCAGTGGGCGATGCCGCGGGCCACGATTTTCGCCGGTGCCGCCTTGGAAATGTCGTCGCCGTCGAAGACGATCCGGCCGCGGGTAACGCGATGCAACCCGCTGATCGTGCGGAACAGAGTGCTCTTGCCGGCGCCGTTGGCGCCCAGCAGCACCACCAGCTCCCCCTGGCCGACCGTGATCGAGATGTCCTGCAGCACCCGGAAGGCGCCGTACTGGACCGAGACCCCGTCAAGCGTGAGCATGGGCGTCGCTCCCCAGATAGGCGGTGATCACCGCGTCGTCGGTGCGTATCTGGTCGGGCGTGCCCTCGGCAATCTTGCGGCCGTGATGCAGCACCATGATCCGGTCGCAGAGCCCCATCACCATCTTCATCTTGTGCTCGATCAGGCAGACGGTGACCCCGGCCTCGGCGATGCGCCGGATCAGCCGACCCAGATCATCGGTCTCTTCCGGATTGATGCCGGCCGCGGGCTCGTCGAGCAGCAGCAGCCGGGGGCCGCCGACCAGGCCAAGCGCAATCGCGGCACGCTTCTGCTGCTCCTGGCTGATCAGCCCGGCCGGACGATGGGCGACCTCGGCGAGGCCGACGAAATCCAGCGCTTCCATCGCCCGCGCGCGCGCTTCGGCGATTTCGCGGCGCTCGCGCGGGCTTGCGATCAGGGCATCGAGCAGACCTGATCGGGTGCGGTGACGATAGCCCACGATCACGTTCTCAAGCACGCTCGCTTCGGCGAAGAGATGCGTGGTCTGAAAGGTGCGGGCCATGCCGCGCGGCGGCATGTCGTGGGTGCGCAGACGGGTCACGTCCTCGCCGCGGAAGGTGATGGTACCCGACGTCGAGCGGTAGAACAGGCTGATCAGGTTGAAGAAGGTCGACTTGCCGGCCCCGTTCGGGCCGATGATGCCGGTGATGCCGCCTTCCTCGACGGCAAAATCCACGTCGCCCACCGCGACGAGGCCACCGAAGGCCTTGGTCAGGCCGCGGGTTTCCAGGATGGCGGTCATGGGCGGACGGTCTCCCCGGTCTGGCCGCGGACGGCGGCGGCGCTGCGCGGGCGCGGCCGGTCGGGCATCAGGCGGTGCAGGATCAGAGTGGCAGCGCCGGCGATGCCATAGGGCATGAAGATCACCAGTGCGATCAGTGCCGGGCCGAAGGCCAGCATCTGGTACTGCTGAAAGGCCTGCAGGAACTGGGTGAGCGTGTAGACCAGCAGCGTGCCGATCAGCGGTCCCGAGATCGAGGCGATCCCACCCAGCAGCACGTAGAGCAGCATGTTGAAGGTGATATCGACCGAGGCGATATCGGGGCCGAGGAAGCCGATGAAGCTCGCATAGAGCCCTCCCGCAACACCGGCATAGATGCAGGCCATGGTGAAGGCCAGCCGCTTGGCCGACATCACGTCGATACCGGAGGCCGAGGCCAGCGGCTCGCTCATGCGCACGGCGAGCAGGGTGCGGCCGAAGAGCGACGATTTGATCCGCCAGGCACAGAGCATGGCAAGCAGCAGGAAGCCGGCGGTCAGATAGTAGCGTGAGGTGAAATCGTCGAAGGTGATCGGCCCGATCGGACTGGGACCGGGAATACCGACCACACCGATCGGGCCGTTGGTCAGGCTCTCCCACTTGTCGAGCACCTGATAGATGATCATGCCGACGGCGAGGGTGAAGATTGCGAGGTAATGCCCCTTGGCACGCAGGCAGATGCTGCCCACCACGAAGCCGGTCGCGCCTGTGACCAGGATTGCGACCAGCAGCGACGGCCAGAAAGGCCAGCCGAGATCGGTGGTGAGCAGGGCAACGGCATAGGCGCCGATGCCGAAGAAGCCGGCATGGCCGAGCGAGAGCAGCCCGGTATAGCCGAGCGCGATATTGAGCCCGTAGGCGCCGATCGCGAAGATGAAACCGGTCAGCACCACCTGCATGTGATAGGGGTTGGTGACGACCATGGGCAGAGCCAGAACGGCCGCCAGGAACAGGCCGAGCCAGACCCGGCTGACCAGCCGGCGGGCGGGGTTGACCGGCGGGCGGGGATCGGGAAGCGCCATGATGTCAGGCCCCCTTCGCGAACAGGCCGGAGGGTCGCAGGGTCAGCACCAGCGCCAGGATCGCAAAGGCGATCAGATCCTGATAATCGGTGGCGAGATAGGTGCCACCCAGGCTTTCGGCGAGGGCGAGGCCATAGCCGCAGATGATCGCCCCGGCCACACTGCCCATGCCGCCGATCACCACGATCACGAAGGCCTTGAGGCCGACGACCAGACCCATCGAGGGTGAGATCAGGTTGATGGGCGCGATCAGCGCCGCCGCCGCGGCTGCCAGGCCGGCAGAGAGCGCGAAGGTGATCATCGAGATCCGCTCAGGATCGATACCGACCAGCTGCGCCCCGACCCGGTCCTGGGAAACCGCTTCGATCGCGGCGCCGAGTGCGGTGCGCTTCAGGAACAGGAAAAGCACCGCCATCAGCCCCATGCCGGCGATGATCAGGATCAGCTTCTGCTCCGTCACCGTGGTGCCCCAGAGGTCGACGACTGCGCCGTAAGGCGACGGCAGTCGACGGAAATCCGCCCCCCAGACCAGCTGTGCGAAGGCTTCCAGGAACAGCATCAGCCCAACGGCCGCGATCATCATATTCACGTGCGGTGCGTGGCGAAGCGGCCTGAAGGCCAGCCGTTCGACCAGAATGCCGACCACGGCGAGAGCCGCCACCGCCAGCGCCATGCCGATCCAGTAGTGCAGGTCGAGCCCGGTGACGGCGGCAAAGGTGACATAGGCGCCCAGCATGTAGAGATGCCCGTGGGCGAAATTCGGGATCTCCATCGTTCCGTAGATCAGTGTCACGCCAAGGGCCACAAGGCTGTAGACACTGCCCAAGACCAGACCATTCATGACCTGTTGGGCAAACAGCTCCATCGCGCGCATCCCTCCCAGGGTGTGCCCGGCCGGGCGTCGGGTGGTGGCGGCTGCGTGGCGCGCGCACGTCTTCCCGGCCCTCCGGTGGCCGGTCGCGAAACACGCCGGCCATTTGTCCCGGAAGCTTAGCGACGTATTTTCATCTCGGTCAAACGTCTAATTGAAATAGATGTCCATCGCGAAATTCTGCATTGCACAATAATTTCGCCTTCGGTGATCAGAACGGCGCAGAATTGCGCCATTCGTGGGCGGACATGCAGCGCAATATGTCTCGGAGATGAATGTCAGCGGCGGCGCCGGCTGCGACCATGGCGGCCCGGCAGTTCAGGCCAGTCGACCAGCTCCGGCGGCCGCTTCGCGATCCAGCGCAGGAAGCCCTGCATTTCGGGCGCGGCCCGCAGCGCCTCGGCGGTGTTCAGCTCGCGGGCGAGGCGCTTCTCGTCGAACAGGCGGTGGATCATGCGATGACAGATCCGGTGCAGCACGGCCTGATCGTGCCCGCCTGCCGATACCGGCACCCAGTGGTGCCGGTCGACCGCTGCCGCCAGCGTCGGCAGCGGTCGGCGGCAGATGGGGCAGATCGCACTCAGCGCCGTGCCATATGGCGGTTGAGCCGGGCCTCTACACGCGCAAAGACGCGGGTCAGCAGCAGGGTGATGACGAGATAGATCACGCCTGCGGCCACGAACAGCTCAGTGACGGCGAAGGTCCGGGAGATCAGGGTGCGGGTGACGCCCATCAGATCGAGGATGGTGATGGTGCTGGCGAGCGCGCTCGCCTTGATCATCAGGATCACCTCGTTGCCGTAGGCCGGGAAGCCGTAGCGGATCGCGATCGGCAGGATGATCCGGCGGAAGGTGAGCGCCCGGCTCATGCCCAGCGCCTGGGCCGCCTCGATCTGACCGCGCGGCACGGCCTGGATGGCACCGCGCAGGATCTCGGCGGTATAGCCGCTGGTATTGAGCGCGAAGGCGATGATCGCACACCAATACGGCTCACGCAGGATCGGCCACAGGAAGCTGCTGCGGATCGCCGGAAACTGTGACAGGCCGTAATAGATCAGGAACAGCTGCACCAGCAGTGGCGTACCGCGGAAGAAGAAGATGTAGCCGCGGCCGAACCAGGCGAGCAGCGGGTTCTGCGAGATGCGCGCCATAGCGACCAGCAGGGCGAGAGCCGCCCCGATGATCAATGCCAGGGCGACGAGCTGGAAGGTGGTGGCCAGACCGCCGGCCAGCCGCTCCCAATTGTCGAAGATGACTTCCCACCGCATCGCTCAGGCCCTCGCGCCGGTCGCGGGCACACCCGATGCGCGTCGGCCCGTACCGCGGGCCGCCCAGCGTTCCATGCGGGCGATGCCGATCTCGGCGATCAGGGTGAAGAACAGATAGATGAGTGCCGCGGCGAAGAAGAAGGTGAAGGGCTCCCGCGTGGCGCCGGCGGCGACATGGGCCTTGCGCATCAGCTCGTCGAGCGCCACCACCGACACCAGGGAGGTATCCTTCATCATCACCAGCAGCAGATTGCCGAGGCCCGGCAGGGCCAGCCGCCAGACCTGCGGCAGAACGATGCGCCGGAAGGTCAGGCGCGGGCTCATGCCCAGCGCCCGGGCGGCTTCGATCTGGCCCTTGGGCAGGGCTGCGAGCGCGCCGCGGAACACCTCGGTCGCATAGGCGCCATAGGCGAGGCCCAACGCCACCACGCCGGCGACGAAGGGACTGACCGAAACCTGGGTCTCGGCACCGGCAGCAGTGAGGGCATTGTTCACGATCACCGGCAGGGCGAAGAAAACGAACAGCACCACCAGCAGCTCCGGAATGCCGCGGATGACGGTGGTGTAGGTCTGGCCGATACCGCGCAGAACCCGCGACCGGCTGGATTTTGCGAGGGCGCCGGCAAGGCCCAGAACCAGCCCCAGCGCCAGCGAGGGCGGAATCAGGGCGAGGGTGATCGCCGCCCCTTCGATCAGCAGGCCGCCATAGCCCTTGAAGTCGAACATCGAAGCGTGACCGTTCCCAGAAAGCGGTGCATCAGCCCGGCGTCAGGCCGATGCCATCGAACCGCGAAAGCCGGGACATTTCTGTCCCGGCCATCCGACGGTTCCAGTCGACAGGACCCGGCCATGAGCCGGGCAGGCGGTCACTCGCCATAGATGTCGAAGTTGAACCACTTGTCGTTGATCTGCTTGAAGGTACCGTCGGCGCGGATCGCGGCGATCGCGTCGTTGAACTTGTTCACGAGCGCGGCATCGCCCTTGCGGACCGCAACACCGATGCCTTCGCCGTACCACTTCGGATCGGCAACCGGCTTGCCCACGAAATGGAAGCCCTGGCCATCGCTGGTCTTCAGCCAGTCACCCAGAATCGGCTGGTCGGCGAGCGTGAGGTCGGCACGGCCCGACACCATGTCCAGATTGGCCTGGTCCTGGGTGTCGTAGAGACGGATGTCGCTGTCCTTGTAATTGTCTTCCAGGTAGGTGACGTGGGTCGTCGACCGCTGGACCGCAATCACCTTACCGGCAAGTGCCTTGGGAGAAGTGTCGTCATAGGTCTTGTCCTTCGGCGCCACGAACTGACCCGCCGACAGGGCATACTTGCTGGAGAAGTCCACCGACTGCTTGCGATCCTCGGTGATCGACATGGCAGCAATGATGGCATCATATTTGTTGGCGAGAAGGCCGGGAATGATGCCGTCCCAATCCTGGGCGACGATCTCGCACTCCGCCTTCATTTTCGCGCAGAGGGCATTGGCGATGTCGACGTCGAAGCCGTCGAGCTTGCCCTGCTCGTTCACGAAGTTGAACGGGGGATAGGCACCCTCGGTCGCGATGCGGATCTTGTCGGCCGCGGCAGCACTGCCGGTGGCCAACCCCAGTCCGATGACGGCGGCGCTCAGGATACGGAAAATGCCCACGTGTCGATCTCCCTCGACGATACTCGACCCTCCGCCCCGCCCGGGACCGGCCCTCAGGCACGGTCCACCGGCTCCCCCGAACCGGCGGCCGGACCCCGCGGGCCTGCCGCTGACGGATGCGGTATTGCTAAGGTCTAGTAAAGCCGGGCCGCAGGGGCCGGTTCAACGACAAAACGCGGGCAAGGCCTGTGAAACGGTCAGGACGCGTGGGCGGCTGACTCATGCTCGTGATGGGCGTGGCCGGCAACCCGCAATGCAGGACGGTCGATCTGGCCAAGCCGGGTCGGATCGGCCGCCAGAACCTCCATCACCTGCCGCCAGGCTTCCGCAGCACCGGGGCCAACGGCCGCGAAGGCCTTGTCGAGATAGCCGGTCTGCAGGGCCGACAGCCGGGCTTCGAGCTTCGCGCCTTCGTCGCTGAGCCGCACATTCAGCATCCGCCGGTTCGACGGCACCGGCGTCAGCAGAACCAGCCCCTGATCCAGCAGCTGGCGCATCGGTCGATGCAGGGCCTGACGCGACACCCTGAGCTTGTCGAGCAGGTCGGTCAGGGTCATGTCGGGGCCGCCATGCCCCACGAAATACAGAATCCGATGGTGCGACCGGTTCAGCCCCCGTTCGGCCAGAATGCGATCAGGTTCCTCGACGAGAAACCGAAACGCGAAGTGGAACAATTCCAGATCACGATCGTTGCTGCCGCCCTCAGTGCAGGATGCCATCAGCTTTGCTCCATGCGCTCGTTATGTTTCTTGCGCAACTGATTTCGGGCAGATCATGAAGCGACATGCCTGATCAGTCACGACCTGTACACAAGATATAGCACAAGAGTTAACTATGTGTATCCAACGCTCCAGAATTATCGCAGTCGGCTTGCAAGAAACTGACGACAACGGTCGTTGACTGGATTTTCAAAGACCTGCTCAGGCGGACCGTCTTCAGCGATGATACCCTGATCGAAGAATGCAACCCGCGAAGACACCTCGCGCGCAAAGCCCATCTCGTGCGTGACGATCAACATCGTCCTGCCTTCTTCGGCAAGACTGCGAATGACACGCAATACTTCGCCGACCAGCTCAGGATCGAGCGCCGAGGTCGGCTCGTCGAACAACATGACGCGGGGGTCCATGGCCAGCGCCCGGGCAATGGCCGCCCGCTGCTGCTGACCTCCTGAGAGTTCCGCGGGATAATGTCCGGTCTTGTCGGCGATCCCGACTTTCTCAAGCAGACGGCGGGCGGTATCGGCCGCCTCGTCACGGGGGCGGCCGAGCACGTGGACCGGTGCCTCGGTCACGTTCTCGAGCACCGTCAGATGGGGCCAGAGATTGAAGCTCTGGAACACCATGCCCAGCCGGGCACGGATCCTGTCCAGCTGGCGCGGATCGGCCGGCTCCATGCCGCCACCGCGTGCCGGCTTCAGGCGAATCTCCTCGCCATCGACACGGACGACGCCCTGATCGGGCATCTCCAGCATGTTGATGCACCGCAGGAAGGTGCTCTTGCCTGATCCGCTGCTGCCGATGATCGAGATCACATCGCCTTCGGCCGCCTGGAGAGAGACCCCCTTCACCACCTCCAGATTACCGAAGCGCTTGTGCAGGCGCTCCACCTCCAGCGCCCAGCGTGTCGTCGTCATGTGCCCCCTTCGTGGCCGCCACCGGCCGTTCTGGTTTCGCCGATCTCCGCCGCCCCTACGGACGAAATCTGTCTCTGAGACGGGATTATGACGGGCGGGCAGCCCGGAGGAAACCGGCAGTGGCATCAATCAGTCGGCGGGTGGCGGCACGTCACTGGTGGTGTCATCGAGCGCGGTGATACGCGCTTCGACCTGAGCGCGTTCCGGCGAGCCCGCCGGCAGCACGTCGAGCAGGCGGTGCCAAAGGCTGCGGGCCTGATCCAGCTCGCCGTCGCGGGCATGCACTTCGCCACCCAGCCAGAGCGCCATGTCGTGTTCAGGGGCCAGCGCCAGTGCCCGGTCGCGGGCTGCATGGGCGGCGGTGATGATCCGGGGATCGAGTTCGCCGTCGTCCGGAACCTCGACCCGCGCCTGCATCAGCGCGAGTTGCAGGTCCATCACCCGCGGATTGGCTTCGGCGCCGCGGGCAAGGGCTGCGCGCGCCGCCGCCGGATCACCGAGAACGGTGTAGGAGCGGGCGAGACGCAGCCAGCCCTCCGGATCCTCGGGCGCATTTTCCAGGCGTGACGCCAGCCCCTGAACCATGCCGCGGATCATTTCGGCCTGGGCAGGCGGCACCGCCATGCCGCCGGGTGCCTCTGCGGCCTCGCCCGGGCTGCGCCAGCTTTCGGGGATGAGGCTTACCACCGGTTTGCCCAGATCGCCGGCGGCGCGACGGATCTGGCGTTCCAGCTCCGCCCGCCAGGGGGCGTCGGCGGGGGTGTCTGCGGCAAGCGCCACCCAGCGCTCCAGAGCCTCTGCGATCCGCCCGGCCTGGGCATCGGCGAGGCCCAGATAATAGCGGGCTGCGGCATTTTCGGGATCGCGGGCGACGGCACGGTCGAACAGCACCCGGGCATGTTCATCCACCTGGCCGCCGCGGGCGATCACCTCGGCGGCGGCAGCACTCGTCAGCAGGTCGACGTCATCGGGGGCAAGGGCCAGCGCCCTGGCAAAGGCACGGGCGGCCTCGTCATGGCGCCCCAGGCTGCTCAGGGCGCGGCCAAGCAGGGTCCAACCGCGAGGATCCTCGCTGTCGGCACCTTCAAGTTTGGTCGCCAGTTCTTCGGCCAGCTTTGCCAGATCGGCATCGCCCGCCTGGGCGAGCGGCCGTTCTGCCGCCGGATGGTCGGGAAGGCCGGGCTGTCCCAGACGCAGATAGACACCGACCGCGATCATCGGTACCAGCAGGATCAGAATCGCAGCCAGGCGATTGGCCCGGCGCCGTTCCTTGCGGCCCGACGGTGCGTGATGGGGTTCCGCCCCGCGGGCGGCATCCGCGGCAAGCAGCCGACGCTGGATTTCGAGCCGTGCCGCCGTCGCCTCATCGGCGGTGAGCCGACCCTGAGCCAGTTCGGTATCGACCTCGGCCAGCTGATGGCGATAGATCGCGATGTCGCCCAGCCGGGCGGCTCCGCGTTCGCGGGCGCGACCTTTCAGAACCGGCAGCAGCAGCACGGTCAGGGCAAGCAGGGTAACCAGGGCGATGACCGCCCAGAACCAGAGACCGGTCATTTCTGGGGGCGTCCGTCCTTGGGCGGCGTGTCGGCTTCGTCAGACCCGGAAGCATCGGGCGCGGCGCCCCCTGCTTCGGTCGCATCGGTGGACGGTGTCGTATCCGCCGGTGCGGCACCTGTGGGCGCGGTCTTGTCCGGTGCCGGGTCGAAGATCTCGTCCGTGCCCGCACGTGCATTGCCCGTCTCGTCGAGCAGCCGGGCCAGACGCCAGGCCTCCTCATCGTCGAGCGGACGGGCAAACCCGTCTTCGGCGGCACGGGCGGTATAGGCGCGGCGCTGACGGCGGATGAAGCCGATCGCGATTGCGGCGCCGACCAGCAGCGCCACCGCCGGGGCAGCCCAGAGCAGATAGGTGGTCGACTTGACCGGCGGCCGCATCAGAATCCAGTCGCCATAGCGGTCGACCATGAAGGTCAGGATGTCGTCGCGGCTGCGGCCGGCCGCCACCTGCTCGCGCACCACCTGCCGCAGGTCGCGGGCCAGTTCGGCATTGCTGTCTTCGATCGACTGATTCTGGCAGACCAGGCAGCGCAGTTCCTTCGAGATCTCGCGCGCCCGGCGCTCTTCGGCCGGATCGGCCAGCGGAATCTCGGGCTGGGCGAGCGGTCCGGGAGCGACACTGCCGGGGGCCGGCATTTCCTGCGGTGCACGCTGTGCCGGGGCGTCGGTCTGCTGGGCCAGTGCCTGCAGGGCGGAGACCGCCAGCAGGGCGGCGATCGCGAGGCAAGCGGCGCGGGTCATTCGGCCGCCTCCTTCAGCAGCGGACGGATCCGGTCCTCCAGTGCCTCTTCGGTCAGCACGCCGATATGCTGTGCCAGGATGTGGCCCTGGCCGTCGACCACGAAGGTCTCCGGCACGCCCGAAATGCCGAACTCGATGCCGGTGCGGCCCTCGACGTCGGCGCCGATGCGGGCATAAGGATCGCCATGGCGGTCCAGCCAGCGACGGGCATCCTCGGGGCGATCCTTGTAGTTGATACCGACGATCCGGACACCCTCTTCCCGGGCCATCTTCATCAACAGGGGGTGTTCGGCCAGGCAGGGCACGCACCAGGATGCGAAGAAGTTGACCAGAACCGGCCGGCCATCAGCCAGATCGGCCGCCGCAAGCCCCTGTTCCCGCCCCTCGATCGGCCCGAGCGCAAAGGCGGGGACCGGCTTGTCGATCCGACCCGACGGTACGGCCCGCGGGTCGAGGTCAAGCCCGGTCAGAAACACCGCGGCCAGTGCCAGGAACACCAGCACCGGCAGGACGTAGATCAGACGCTTCAGCATCGACGCGGCCACTCACTCGGCAGGGGCGGGGGGCAGGGAGCCGGTGGTCTGCGGGGTCCGGGCGCGGCGCGGCGCCCCGACCCTGAGGCGCCGGTCGCTCAGCGATATCATGCCGCCAAGGGCCATGACCAGTGCACCGCCCCAGATCCAGGGCGTCAGCGGGTTGTGGTAGAGCCGGAAGCTCCATTTGCCGTCGACCGGCTCGGCGCCGGCCAGGGCCACATAGACGTCGGCGATGGCGTTGGTCCGGATGGCGGCCTCGGTGGTGGTGGTGCCCTGGGCCGGATAGAAGCGGATCTCCGGGCTGAGCTTCGCCACCGCCCGTGCGCCGGGCCCGTCGCCCGACATCAGACGCAGATCACCCATGGTGCTGCGGTAATTGGGGCCCGGCTGCTGGGTGACGCCACGGAACTCGACCACCCGGCCGCCGATCTCGGCGCGTTCGCCGGGTGCTAGGGTGACGGTCTTCTCTGCCTGCCAGATCGAGGCGCCGGTGATGCCCAGCACCAGAATGCCGACACCGAGATGGGCGACCGCCGTGCCCCAGGCGGCGCGCGGCAGATTGCGGGCACGGCGCCAGGCGGTGCCGGCACCCTTCGCGATCTGGATGCGCTCTGCGACATCGGCCAGGCTGGCGGCCACCAGCCAGACACCGAGCATCAGGCCGAGCGCGCCGAGTGCACCATCGACCGAGATGCCCCCGACGAAAAAGCCGGCCGCCGCGGCGAGCAGGGCCGCGACCATGGCGAAGCGCAGCCGCTGGAGCACGGCCCCCAGATCGCCGCGCTTCCAGGCGAGCGACGGGCCCATGCCGGCCACGATCAGCAGCGGCACGGCCAGCGGCACCACGGTGGCATCGAAGAAGGGCGGCCCCACGGTCACCTTGGCGCCGGCGAAGGCGTCGAGGAACAGCGGATAGAGGGTGCCGATCAGCACGGTCGCAGCCAGAGCCGACAGCAGCAGATTGTTTACCACCAGCCCGCTTTCACGGCTGACCGGAGCGAACAGCCCGCCCGGTTTCAGCGCCGGCGCCCGCCAGGCATAGAGGGTGAGGCCGCCGCCCACCACCACGCACATGAAGCCCAGCACGAACACGCCGCGGGTCGGATCGGTCGCGAAGGCATGGACCGAGGTGATGACGCCCGAGCGCACCAGGAAGGTGCCGAGCAGGCTGAGCGAGAAGGTCAGGATTGCGAGCAGGATGGTCCAGGACTTCAGCGTGTCGCGCTTCTCGACCACGATCGCGGAATGCAGAAGGGCGGTGCCGGCCAGCCAGGGCATCAGCGAAGCATTCTCCACCGGATCCCAGAACCACCAGCCACCCCAGCCGAGTTCGTAGTAGGCCCACCACGAGCCGAGCGCGATGCCGACGGTGAGGAACACCCAGGCTGCCAGCGTCCAGGGCCGGACCCAGCGCGCCCAGGCGGCATCGACCTTGCCTTCGATCAGGGCAGCGATCGCAAAGGCGAAGGCGATCGAGAAGCCGACATAGCCGAGATAGAGGAAGGGCGGATGGAAGGCGAGACCTGGGTCCTGGAGCAGCGGGTTGAGGTCGCGCCCCTCGGCCGGCGGCGGCATCAGCCGGTCGAAGGGGTTGGAGGTCAGCAGCATGAACAGCAGGAAGCCGATCGCGATCATGCCCTGAACCGCAAGCACCCGTGCGCGGAGCGAGGGCGGCAGGTTGCGGCCGAACAGGGCCACGGCGCCGCCGTAAAGCGCCAGGATCGTGGCCCAGAGCAGCAGCGAGCCTTCGTGATTGCCCCAGACGCCGGTGATCTTGTAGAGCAACGGCTTGGCGGTGTGGGAATTTGCCGCGACCAGCAGCACCGAGAAATCGCTTTGGATGAAGGCGATGGTGAGTGCCGCAAAGGCGCCCAGAATCGACAGCATCTGGGCCATGGCGGCGCCGCGGCCGGCGGCCATCAGTGCCGCATCGCCCCGGGCGGCCCCGATCAGCGGCACCACCGCCTGGACGATGGCCATGGCGAGCGCCAGGACCAGGAGGTAGTGGCCGAGTTCGGCGATCATCAGCTGGGATCCCCGCTGCCGGTCTTCAGAAGCTTCTGGTGGCTGCCCTCGGGCGTGCCCTCGCCATGCCAGGTGCCCGCACGTTTCATGGCGTCGACCACTTCGGGCGGCATATAGGTCTCGTCATGCTTGGCCAGAACCTGTTCGGCGGTCACGGTGCCGTCGGGTTCCAGCCGGCCTTCGGCGACGATGCCCTGGCCCTCGCGGAACAGATCGGGCAGCAGGCCGTCATAGCGGATGACCAGGGTCTGGGCACCGTCGGAGACGGTGAAGGCGACATTGGTGCCGGGGCCGCGGATCACGCTGCCGGCCTCGACCAGGCCGCCGACCCGAAGCCGGGTGCCGGGTTCCACCTGCTTTGCCTCAATGTCGCTGGGGCTGTAGAAGAACAGCAGATTGTCGCGGAAGGCGCCCAGCACCAGGGCGACGGCGACGGCGACCAGCAGCAGGATACCGCCCAGCGCATACATTCGCCGACGCTTGCGGCTGAAGCGCCGGGGGGCAGGCGTACGGGCGGCGGTGCCGCGTCCGGCGGCGGAAGCTTCAGGCGCGGGCGGCATCGTCGGCGGCTCCGTCGGTGCGGGCGGCGGTGCCCGGTGTGGAAGAGGCGGGACGGCGGCGGCGTGCGCGCCGGTCCAGCCCCAGCGCCTCGAGCCGGGCCAGGCGGGCCTCGGCACGACGCAGCGCCGCGCGGGCCTGCAGCCACAATCCTGCCAGCACCACGAAGGCGAAGCCGAAGGAGGGCCACACATAGGCGGCATAGCCGCCCATCGCCAGGAAGGTTTCGAGGTCGTTCACCGCCGTCATGTCCTCAACAATGATCGTCGTCCGGCGGGTCCGGCGCGATCTTGCGCAACAGATAGTGTCAGGCCGGGGCCCGCGTCCAGTGCCGCGGCAGGCTTGCGCCGCTATGTCGCGGAAGTTGCGTGACAAAAATCCGCGGAGCCGCAGCGTGTTCCGATCACTCGGCGCGGCCGAGGGCCGCCTGCATCTCCAGGCTGCGCGCCCGCCGCTCCAGAAGTTCCGTCCGCGCGCGCAGGCAGACGATCGCCACGAAGATCAGCGTGAAGCCCAGCGCCATCGCCAGCAGCGGCCAGAGCATGGAGGGGTGGATGGAGGGGGCATCGAGCTTCGAGATCGTTGCCGGCTGGTGCAGCGTGTTCCACCAGTCGACCGAAAACTTGATGATCGGCAGGTTGACCACACCCACCACCGCCAGGATGGCGGCCGCCTTGGCGCCGCGTTCGGGCGCATCGAAGGCGTCGCGGAGCACCATGTAGCCAAGATAGAGGAAGAACAGCAGCAGCACCGAAGTCAGCCGCGCATCCCACACCCACCAGGTGCCCCACATCGGCTGGCCCCAGAGCGAGCCGGTGACGAGCGCGATGGCGGTGAAGGCGGCCCCCGCCGGCGCGATCGCCTTGGCGGTGACGTCGGCCACGCCGTGACGCCAGATCAGATAGACCGCGCTTGAGACCGCGAGTCCGGCATAGGAGAACATCGCCATCCAGGCCGCGGGCACATGGACATACATGATCCGGAAGCTTTCGCCCTGCTGATAGTCGGGCGGCGCCACGAACAGGCCGAGATAGAGCCCGACCAGGATCAGGGCCAGCCCCGCCAGCGCCGCCGGGCGGCGGACGCGGTCGACGATGCGGCCGTAGAGGGTGGGATTGGCGTAGCGATGCATCGCGGACGGGACCCCGCCGGCTGAAGGAACAGATGGAACACAGGTTCCGGAACCCGGATCCGCGAGGAGGTGCACGCCTGGCGGCCGGGCGTCAAGCCTTGCTGCGCCTGCGCGACCATCGGACGCGGATCCGGGTCGCCCAAGTGTCGCGCGCAGGCCGCGATCAGTCCAGCCCTGCGCGCAATCCGGCGGCCGCGGCCAGCGGTGCCAGGGCGAGAGCCAGCACGGAACCTGCGGCAAGCAGCATCAGATGCGGCCCCATGGGCAGACCGTTCGCCGCCGCTTCGACTGCGCCGACCCCGAAGATCAGCACCGGGACATAGAGCGGCAGCAGCAGCAGCGGCATCAGTGCCGCGCCCCGACGGGCCCCCAGGGTGAGCGCGGCACCGATGGCGCCGATCAGCGACAAGGCGGGCGTGCCGAGGGCGAGCGACGCCATCAGTGCGGGGACGAGGCGCAGCTCCGCCTGCAGCATGATTGCGACCAGCGGTGCCATCAGGATCAGCGGCAGGCCCGTGGTCAGCCAGTGGGCCGTCGTCTTGGCCAGCACCACCACGGCGAGTGGCGCGGGCGAGAGGGCCAGACCTTCGAGCGCCCCGTCATTGCGGTCGGCATCGAACAGCCGGTCGAGCGAGAGCAGCACGGCGAGGAGCGCCGATGCCCAGACCACGCCCGAGGCGATCCGCGCCAGCACCTGCGGGCCCGGGCCCACGCCCAGCGGGAAGAGGGTGGCCGCCACCACGAAGAAAGCGAGGACTGCGACGACATCGCCGGACCGGCCGGCGGTGCGGGCCAGGTCGCGGACGAGGATTGCTGTGAAGGTGCCGGCGAGGCTCATGGCGCCGCCTCCTCGATGTCGAGCGGCACGACCCGGTCATCCAGGCCGAGCGCCAGATGCGTGGCGGTGACGACCATGCCTCCCTGGTCCAGGTGGTCGCCGATCAGCCGGGCGACCAGTGCCTGGCCGTCCCGGTCGAGCGCCGTGGTGGGTTCATCGAGCACCCAGAGCGGCCGATGGGCGAGCAGCAGTCGGGAGAGGGCGAGACGCCGGCGCTGGCCGGCCGAGAGTACCCGCACCGGCAGTTCCGCCAGATGCGGAATGTCGAGGGCATCGAGAGCGGCTTCCACCCGTGCCACCCGCTCGGCCCGCGGCACGCCGAGGATCGCCGCCCAGTGCCCGAGATCGGCGCCGGCGGCGAGTTCGGCGGCGATACCGTCGCGATGGCCCAGATAGTGCAGTCGTTCCCGCCAGGGCAGGTCGTGTTCGTCGCGGTCGATCCCGTTCCAGAGCACCTGTCCCGCATCGGCGCGCACGAAACCGGCCAGGATGCGCAACAGGGTCGATTTACCGGCGCCATTGCGGCCGGTGACGACCAGCGCATGGCCGGCATCCAGTTCGGCATCCAGGCCGAGGAAGATCGGCCGGTCGCCGCGGAAGCATGCCAGCTCTTGCAGCGTCAGCCGGTCTGGGGTCTGATCCAGCGGGTCCGTGGTCACGCGATCCTCATGAAACGGCCTCGGTTGACGGCTTCCGGGCTTGCCTTCGGGGCGTCACAATGCATAGACCAAAGGGCGCTTTGCGGAAAGGCCGGGATCCGATCCAGATGGTGAAGACGACAGGAGGACAGATGGCGGAGCGGACGATCGGCGCATGATCCTGTCCAGCTTCCTCGCGGGCATCGGCATCGGTCTGGTGGTCGCGGCCCCGGTGGGGCCGGCGGCTGTGATGGTGATCGGGCGCAGCCTCGATCGCGGCTGGCGGGTGGGGTTCGCCACCGGCCTCGGCGTCGTGCTGGCCGATCTGGTCTATGCCGGTATCGCCGTGGCGGGGCTGGGCTGGATCGAGCAGATCTATGCCTTCGAGCGGCCCTTGCAGCTGTTTGCCGGCCTGCTGCTGCTGATCATGGGTCTGGTGACCGCGACCGGCGCGCTCAGCCGCGACGGCGGCCAGATCACCGCCCTGCCCAACCCGACCTATCACGGCCGCAACCGGATCATGGCGGCCTGTTCCGGTTGTATCGCGACCTTCGCGCTGACCATCGTCAACCCGACCGCGGTTGCGGCCTTTCTTGCCCTGTTCGCGACACTCGGCCGCTTCGCCGAAGACAAGATCCCGCTTCTGGGCGGCATTGCGGCCGGTGGTGCGCTCTGGTGGGCAGGCCTCGCCTGGGGGGCAGCCCATGCCGGCCGCAAGCTGGCCCCGCGCTGGCCGCTACGGATCAAGCGCGGGGCGGGTGCCGTTCTGGCAGTGATCGGTGCCGGTGTCCTGATCTATGCCGGGATCGACTACTGGTCCTGACCCGGCACAGATTTTCAGAAGTAATCCGGATGGCGCTCCATGATTCGGGCAACGGCACTGAGCGTGCCGGAAAGATGGCCGCGCACCGCCTCTTCGACCCCGGCAACGTTGCCCGCGTCGATCTGATCCAGGATCCGGCCGTGGTAATCCAGAATCCCCTGGGCCTTGCCGGGATCGACCAGGTTGAGGGCACGAAGCCGGTCGATATGCCCTGAACGTTCGGCGATCATGTACCAGAGATCGGGGTGGCCGACCGCATCATAGAGCGCCAGATGGAAATGCCGGTCGAGGGTGGAGAACCGCTCGATATCGCCATCGGCGAAGGCCTGGCCCTGCAGATGCAGCAGACGATGGGCATAGGCGGTCAGTCCGGCAGGCGCCTGATGACGGGCGATGGTCTTTGCGACCTCGATCTCGATCGCGAGCCGCAGGAACTGGGTTTCGCGCGCATGGGCGATATCGATCTTGGCGACCACCGTCCGTGACTGGGGAAAGATCTCGACCAGCTTCTCCCGCTCCAGCCGCAGGAAGGCGTCCCGCACCGGCGTCTGGCTGACGGCATATTCCTCGGCAAGCTGGGTACGGGAGAGCAGGGCTCCGGGCTTCAGCTCCAGGTCGATGATCCGGCGCCGGAGAGCGGCATAGATGCCCTGTGATGCCAGCGGTCGGCGGTCCAGATCGGCCAGGGTGGCGATATCGGTGAAGTCGGGCAGGACGGATCGCCTGGGGGACATGGGCGGCGGGCTCCCTGAAGCACTCTCTTCCCGGACCATATCAGATGTTGCGTCCGGGCGACTAATATATTAGTGCTTTTATCAACGAGGTGGACAAAACCCTCGATGCCCCAGGGAGGATATGGAATGCGCCCGACGATCACGGCCCTCGCGGGCCTGGCTGCCTGCGCCGTCGCGATGCCCGCCACGGCCGCGACCTACACCATCCAGACGTCGTTCAATGCCGGTGATTTCTCGACCCAGTATCTGACCGAACACTGGCTGCCGAAGATCGCCGGAATGACCGGCGGCCGGGTGGAAATCACCCTCACCCCCAATGGTTCGGTGGTGCCGGCCAAGGAAACGCCCCATGCGGTAGGGTTGGGCGTGATCGACGGTGACTGGACCTCGGTCAACTATTTCTCCGGGCTTGAGCCCGCCTTTGCCATTCTGGGTGATCTCGTCTCAGGTTATGACACGCCCCAGCAGATGGCCGGCTTCTGCGAGACCGGCCCGGGCGAGGCAGTCTGGCAGAAGGCGCTGGACGAGGTTTCCGATGGCGAGGCCCATCTGGTCGGTTGCGCCCCCTACAGCCGCGAGGCTTTGCCGGCGCGGGTACCGATCCGCACCTTCGAGGACCTGAAGGGCAAGAAGATCCGGGCGCCCGAGGGGTTGGCCTCGGCGGTGTTCCAGGCGGCCGGCGCAAGCCCCGTCTCGATTCCATTCTCGGAAGTCTATGGCGCGCTGGAGAAGGGCATTGTCGATGCGGCGGATGCCTCGGCCTATGTGAACAATGCCAGCACCGGCCTGAACGACGTCGCGCGCTACCCGCTCTATCCCGGCATCCATTCGATGCCGTCGATGCAGCTCTCGTTCAACCGGGAGAAATGGGAAAAACTCTCGGAAGCCGACCGCAAGGCGCTGCGCGACTGGTTCTATATGGCGATGGCCGATCTGACGAGGGTGGTGGCCGAACAGGATGCGGCGCTGGCCGCCAAGGATGCCGCTGCCGGCAAGGTCGAGGTGATCGACTGGGCCCAGGCCGATCGCGACAAGCTGCGCGATGTCGCCCGCATCGAATGGGAAAAGTTCGCAGCCAAGGGCCCGCTCGCCAAGGAGGCGCTGGACGCCAACCTGGCCTATATGAAGCAGATCGGCCTGCTGAAGTGATCACCGGTCGGCCGCGGCACCGCCCGATACGGAGGCTGCCGTGGCCGGCCTGGGTTCAGTTCCGTCAGCGGGAGGCCCGATGAGACGGTTCTTCGCCTGCTGCGCCGCGGCCATGGACCGGGTGAGCGTCTTCACCGGCCAGGCCTGCGCGTCGCTGCTCTTCGCCTGCATCGCCTTCTCGGCCCTGGAAGTGGTGATGCGCTATGGCTTCGATCATCCGACCAGCTGGTCGATCGAGGTCACCATGGCCCTCTGTGCCACGGCCTGGGTGCTCTCGGTCGGTTATGTTACAGAGCGCAACCGCCACATCTCGATCACCATGCTCGAAATCCTGGTCGGCCCGAAGCTCTGGCGCCGCTTCCGCCTGATCCAGATCCTGGTGTCGATCGGCGCCGTGACCGGCCTGATCCTGGCGATCTGGAGCCCGGCCATGCGGGTGATCGCGCGGCCGGAATATTCCGGCACGGCACTCAATTCCATTCAGCCCAGCTACCTGAAGGTCGTGCTGCTGGCGGGGTGCGTGCTCTATGTTGCGCAGCTCTTCGCCAACCTGATCCGCTGGTGCCAGGGGACCGAGAAGGAAGACGGCGGTGGGCATTGAGATCATCACCATCCTGATCGTCCTGGGGCTGCTGGCTCTGATGGCGATCGGCATCCCGCTCGGCGTCACCACGCTTACGGTGTCGCTGGTGACGGCGGTGCTCTATTTCGGTGAACGTGCCGGCTTCTTCATCGTTTCGGCCAATGTCACCGAGGTTCTGCACAAATACGAACTGATCGCCGTACCGTTCTTCGTGTTCATGGCCAATGTGCTGGAGCGGTCGGGGATCGCGCATACGCTGTTCGAAAGCATGGCGATCCTGGGCGGGCGTTTCCGCGGCTCGGTCGCGGTGCAGACGACGGTGGTGGCCGTGGTCCTGGCCGCGATGAGCGGCATCATGGGCGGCGAGATCGTAATGCTGGGGCTGATTGCCCTGCCGCAGATGCTGCGCCTCGGCTATGACCGCAAGATGTCGATCGGCATCATCTGTGCCGCCGGTGCGCTGGCGACCCTGATCCCGCCTTCGGTGGTGCTGATCGTCTACGGGTTGGCCGCCCAGGTCTCGATCACGAAACTGTTCGCGGCTTCGGCTGTGCCGGGGCTGCTGCTCGCCTCTCTGTTCATCGCCTATGTGCTGGTGCGGGTGCGGCTCAACCCCTCGCTGGCGCCGATCTACGACATCCCCGAGACGGGCCTGCCCTTCGTGCAGCGCCTGCGCTTCCTGAACGGGGCCGTCCTGCCGGCCGTGCTGATCATGGCGGTGCTGGGGGTGATCTACAGCGGCGTCGCCACAGTGACCGAGGCGGCGGCAATCGGCGCGGTCGGCGCGCTGGTGGTCGCAGCCGTGCGGGGTGAACTTTCCTGGGCGATGACCCGCGACGCGATGCGGCGAACGGCGCTCACCGTCGGTTCGATCATCTGGCTGGTGCTGGGGGCGGTGTCGCTGATCGGCATCTACAACCGGATCGGTGGCGGCGACTTCCTGCGCGGCATGCTCACCTCGCTGGACATCGCGCCGATCTGGGTGATCGTGGTGATGATGGCGATCGTGATGGTGCTGGGCACCTTCCTTGAATGGATCGCCATCCTGTTCATCACCGTGCCGATCTTCGCACCCGTGGTTCAGGATCTGGGCTACGACCCGGTCTGGTTCGGCGTGCTGTTCGCGATGAACATCCAGATCTACTACCTGTCGCCGCCCTTCGGTCCGGCCTGTTTCTTTCTGAAATCGGTGGCGCCCAAGGATGTCGAACTGCAGGAGATCTTCGCCGCGGTGATGCCGTTCATCGCCCTGCAGATCGTCGGCCTGCTGCTGGTGCTGGCCTTCCCCGACATCGCCCTCTGGCTACCCTCGCTGGTGGAATAAGGAGGCATCGATGCGACCCCACGACCCGATCCAGGATCAGGACGAGGCGGTGACCGCCGCCGCTTTCGCCGCGGAAGAAGCGGCCGAGGGCTTCGATTTCGGCAACTGGCCCGAAATCATCGGCGCCCTCGCCGCCGGCGCCCTCACCTGGCTGATCTTCGTCTTCACCGGATGACCCCCATGACCAGAACCTATGACGAGCTGCGTTCGGCGCGCTGGTTCGCGCCCGACAATTTCCGCGGCTTCGGGCACCGCTCCCGAACCCTGCAGATGGGCTATGACGAGCAGGACTGGGTGGGCAAGCCGGTGGTGGCGATCCTGAACACCTGGTCCGACATCAATCCCTGCCACCAGCATTTCAGGCAGCGCGTCGACGACGTGAAGCGCGGCGTGTTCCAGGCCGGCGGCTTCCCGATTGAGTTGCCGGCGCTGTCGGTCAGCGAGAATTACGTCAAGCCGACGACGATGCTCTATCGCAACATGCTGGCGATGGAGACCGAAGAGCTGATCCGCTCTCACCCGGTCGACGGCGTGGTGCTGATGGGCGGCTGCGACAAGACCACCCCGGGTCTGGTGATGGGCGCGATCTCGGCCGGGCTGCCGGCGATCTATCTGCCGGCGGGGCCGATGCTGCGCGGCAATTGGGAGGGGCGCACCTTGGGCTCCGGTTCGGATGCCTTCAAATACTGGGATGAGCGCCGCGCCGGCACCATCACCGAGGCGCAGTGGAAGGGCATGGAGCGGGGCATCGCGCGCTCCTACGGCCATTGCATGACCATGGGTACGGCATCGACCATGACGGCGATCGCCGAGGCCCTGGGCCTGACCCTGCCGGGTGCCTCTTCCATCCCGGCGGCTGATTCCAATCACATCCGCATGTCGGCGGAGTGCGGGCGGCGGATCGTCGGCATGATCTGGGAGGATCTGACCCCGGCAAAGATCCTGACCGCTGCGGCTTTCGACAATGCGGTGACGGTCGCCATGGCCACCGGCTGCTCGACCAATGCGGTGGTGCATCTGATCGCCATGGCCCGGCGGGCAGGGGTTGACCTCACCCTCGACGATCTGGACGCCAAAAGCCGGGTGACCCCGGTGATCGCCAATGTCCGCCCGGCCGGCTCCACCTATCTGATGGAGGATTTCTTCTATGCAGGTGGCCTGCGGGCGCTGATGGCGCGGCTGGGGGACCGGCTGCACCGCGATTGCCTGACCGTCACCGGCCGCAGGCTGGGCGAGGAGATCGAAGGTGCCGAGGTCTGGAACGACGACGTCATCCGCACGGTCGACAATCCGATCTATCACGAGGGCTCGCTCGCCGTCCTGAAGGGCAATCTTGCCCCCGACGGTGCCGTGATCAAGCCGGTCGCCTGCGACCCGAAATTCCTGGTCCATGAAGGGCCGGCCATGGTCTTCGACAGCTATCCCGAACTGAAGGAGAAGCTGGACGACGAGGACTGGGACATCACGCCCGATGCCGTGCTGGTGCTACGCAATGCCGGCCCCAAGGGCGGGCCGGGCATGCCCGAATGGGGCATGATCCCGATGCCCAGGGCGCTGCTGAAGCAGGGCTGCCGCGATATGGTGCGGCTGTCGGACGCCCGGATGTCGGGGACGTCGTTCGGTGCCTGCGTGCTGCATGTGGCGCCGGAATCCTATGTCGGCGGGCCGCTCGCTTTGCTGCGGACCGGCGATATCGTGCGCCTCGACGTGCCCGGCCGCCGGTTGGACATGCTGGTCGAGGATGACGAGATCGCCCGGCGCCGGGCGGCCTGGACTCCGCCGCCGCCGCGCTTCCATCGCGGCTGGGGCTGGATGTTCACCAATCACATTCAGCAGGCCGATAAGGGTTGCGATTTCGACTATCTGGAAACGTCCTTCGGGGCGCCCGTCGACGAACCCGTGATCTATTGAAGGCAGGCCGTCAGATGACCGGATATCCGTTGAAGGACGAGACACGCGCGAAGCTTGCCCGTGTCTCGACCGCTTCGCTCGCGACCGCGCTGTTCAAGCGCGGCCTGCGCAACCAGTTCATTCAGGGAGCATTGCCAGTGGCCTGGAAGGGCCTGACCATGGTCGGCCCGGCCTTCACGCTCCGCTACATTCCCGCCCGGGAGGATCGCAACCCGATCACGGTCTTCCGCGATCCGGAGCACAGGCAGCGTGTGGCGGTGGAGACCTGCCCGCCGGGCCATGTGCTGGTGATCGATGCCCGCAAGGATGCGCGCGCCGCATCGGCCGGCTCGATCCTGGTCACCCGGCTCCAGATGCGCGGCTGCGCCGGCATCGTCACCGATGGCGGTTTCCGGGACGCCGAGGGCATCGGCCGGCTGGATATGCCGGCCTATCATGCCCGTCCCTCGGCACCCACCAACCTGACTTTGCACGAAGCGATCGAGATCGACGGGCCGATCGCCTGCGGCGACGTCGCGGTCTTCCCCGGCGACGTGCTGGTCGGTGATGCCGATGGGGTGATGGTGATCCCGGCCCATCTTGCCGACGAGCTGGCGGAGGAATCCACGGCCATGGAGAGCTACGAGGATTTCGTGCTGGAGCGGGTGAAGGCGGGGGCGGCGATCATCGGCCTCTATCCGGCGACGAAACAGGACTCACTCGATGCCTATGAAATCTGGCGGCAGACGACCGGGCGGTGAGCCCGGCTGGTGCCCCGGCCCTCATCCATTCCCTCAAAAAAACGCGGGGCGCGGCCCTGGGCCGGCCCCGCGAGATGGGCCGCGGGAGGATGGAAAGGAAGGCTCACTCAATTCGGATACGAGCCCGCTTCAATCATAGACGCGGGCATCCTCAATGACTTTGCCGTCACCGGGCAGGGCGCCTGGGGTTACCAGCTCCACCTCGGCGCGCAGATTGGCCGCCGTACGGAAAGCATCGGCCAGCCGGCCGGCGAGGCCGGCGGCATCGACTTCGGGCACCTCGCAGCGCAGGACAGCCGTGTCCCGGCCTTCGGGGTTGGTGACCACCAGCCGTGCGCGCGAGACGCCGCCCACCGCCTTCAGCGCCTGGGCGACCTGCCCCGGATGGACGAACATGCCGCGGATCTTGGTGGTCTGGTCTGCCCGGCCCAGCCATCCGCGCAGACGCATTCCCGTGCGGCCGCAAGGGCTGGTGCCGGCCATGAAAGCTGAAAGGTCGCCGGTGGCGAAGCGGATCAGCGGATAGGTGCCGCTGAAGGTCGTGACGACCACCTCGCCGATCTCGCCCTCCGGGACCGGATCGCCGGTGCCGGGGCGGACGATCTCGACGATCAGATCCTCGTCCAGAATCATGCCTTCCGAGGCCGGTCCCTCATAGGCGATCTGGCCCAGATCCGCCGTGCCGTAGACCTGGCCCACCGTCACGCCGCGCCGGCCCAGTTCCTGCCGCAGCGTCTGGGTGAGCGCTTCACCGGTGACCAGGGCCTTGGTGATGGTGACGGCTTGCCCGGCCTCTTCCTGCCGCTCCAGCAGCAGCTTCAGGAAGGAAGGCATGCCGGTGAAGGCGGTGGGCTTCAGTTGGGCGATGGCCGCCAGCTGTTGCTCGGTATTGCCGCCGCCGGCCGGGATCACCGCGCAGCCGACGGCCCGGGCGCCGGTGTCGAACATCCAGCCGCCGGGTGTGAAGTGGTAGGCGAGCGTGTTGTGCACCACGTCTCCGGGTCGGAAACCCGCTGCCCAGCAGGCGCGGGCAAAGCGGAACGGATCCGGCCCCGAGCCCTGGGGATCGTAGATCGGCCCGGGGGACATGAAGAGATGGGCGAGTTCCCCCGGCGCCTCGGCGTTGAGACCGCCGAAAGGCGGTTCCGCCGCCTGGCGCGAGGTCAGTTCGGACTTGCGCAGCACGGGCAGCGTGGCTAGGGCTGTGCGATCCCGGATTGCGGGGGCGTCCACCCCGGCCAGCAGCCGGGCCATGGCCGGGGCTTTGGCTTTGGCGAGGGCGATCTGCGCCGGCAGCCGTGCGAACAGTCCCGCCTCCCGCCGCTCGGGATCCATGGTCTCACGGTCGTCGTAATGGATGCTGTCGGTCATCGTCCTGTACCGGATGCGGGGGCGGCGGGCGCCCGTCGGTGTCTGGTTGCGGGAGAGGTGGCCGGCGATCAGAGCCAGCGCTTGCGGCGCTTGAACGACTTGATCGATTTGAACGACTTGCGTTCACCGCCACCGGTGCCGAGATAGAATTCCTTCACGTCCTCGTTGCCCATCAAATCGTCGCGGCTGCCGTCGAGCACGATCTTGCCGTTCTCCATGATGTAGCCGTAGGAAGCGTGCTTGAGGGCCTGACGGGCATTCTGCTCGACCAGCAGAATGGTCATGCCCTGCTCTTCATTGATCTGTTTGATGATCGAGAAGACTTCTTTCACAAGCAGTGGCGACAGACCCATGGACGGCTCATCCATCAGGATCAGCTTGGGGCGTGCCATCATCGCGCGGCCGATCGCCAGCATCTGTTGCTCGCCGCCCGAAAGATAACCGGAAAGCCCGGTCCGCTCCTTGAGGCGTGGGAAGTAGTGATAGACCATTTCGATATCGGCCTTTACCCCGCTGTCACGGCGGGTATAGGCCCCCAGGCGCAGATTTTCGGCGACGGTCATGTCTTCGACCACACGCCGGCCCTCCATTACCTGGAACAGGCCGCGCTTGACGATTTCCTGGGGCTCAAGTCCGCTGATCTTCTCGCCCATGAAGGTAACGTCACCACGGGTGATCTCGCCATCCTCGCTCTTGAGCAGACCTGATATGGCCTTCAGCGTGGTCGATTTGCCGGCGCCGTTGGCGCCGAGCAGGGTCACGATCTGGCCCTGGGGCACGTTCAGGCTCACGCCGTGCAGCACCAGGATCACGTCGTTGTAGACGACCTCGATGTTGTTGACGGTCAGGATCGGCTCGGCTTCCGCAGCGGGGCGGGTGCCGGTGCCGGGCCGGGGGCCGGATGTGGCGGTCTGGGTCATCGACATGCGAGGTCTCGTGCAGGAAAGAGTGGTCGGGTCGGGAAGAGGGGAGGACCCGTCCGCCGCGGCGACGCGGCAGACAGGTCCCGTCGGATCACCAGCCCAGCCACTCGGGACGGCGGTCGATCCGGGTTTCGGCCAGGCGGTTCATGGCGAACTTCCCGTCCTTCACCTCACCCTGATAGACATACATGTCGATCGTCCCGCGATGGTCCTCGGGCGTCCAGGTGGAGGGGAAGCACACGCCTTCCAGGCCGGCTGGCACCCAGTCGGTCTTCTGGTACATGCCCTGCTTGATGTTCGGCCCGGTGACGCCGCCATTCTTGTCGGCCCACTCCATGGCCTCCTTCATATAGAAGGCGGTGCAGACGCCGCGGACATAGTGGACCGCGCGATAGCCGTCACCGCCGGCGATCTCGTGCACCAGTTTCATGCCCGGGGCATCATCCTGCCAGGTGGCGGAGCCCACCACCCAGACCACGCCGTTGGCGGCCGAACCGGCGGCTTCGGCGGCGCTCTCGTCGAAGCCCCAGATATTGGCCATGAACTGGGCGTCGACGCCGACGGTCTCGCAGCTCTTCAGCAGCGAGATGTTGGAGCCGGCAGTGTTGCCCAGATAGGCATAGTTGGCGCCGGATTCCTTCAGCGTCAGGCACTGCGCCTTGAAGTCGGCCGGAGCCAGCGAGTACTGGATCGCCGGCAGGATGTCGAAGCCCAACTCCTTGGCGTATTCCTCACCCGCCTTGCGGGCGGCATTCGGATACGGGTGATTGTCACCCATATGAACGTATTTGGGCTTGCCTTCCTTGCCCTGCTTCTTCCAGTCCTCAGCCGCCCACTGCAGCATGCCGCGCAGCGCATCGGAATAGGACACGTTGTAGAAGAAGTTGTAGGGGGCCGGTGCCTTGACGACATTGGACTTGCCGGTCGGATCGGTCAGATGGGCGGAGTAGGAGCCCGAAAAATAGGGCATCTCGTCCTTGGCCAGGAAGCCGACCAGAGCTTCGGTATCCGCAGTACCCCAGCCGGCGATTGCGACCGCACCGAATTCCGACACCCAGCGCTTGTAGGCGGCGATGGCACGCGGCGCCTGATAGGAATAGTCGACGGTATCGAGGGTGATCTTCTTGCCGTTGATGCCGCCATGGGCGTTGATCCAGTTGAAGGCGTCGATCTTGCCTTCCGAGAACGGCTTGCTGACCGTCGAGGTCGCACCGGTGTAGTCCACCAGATTGCCGATCTTGATGTCGTCGGCCGCGATCGCCGCCGAGGCGGTGCCGGCGACCAGGATGGCGGCGAACGCGCCGGTCAGAGTCTTCCTGGACATGTGTCTCTCCCTGAAGAAGCGGAATGCTTCGTTCTTGTCTTCAGTCGCAGCCGTTGTCGGCTGCGGATGGGGCGGGCGGGGTGCATGCACGCAGGGCGCGAGATCCGGGCCCGCCGGGGCCGGGTCCCGTCGCGGCCGGGGCCGCGACGGCAACGGGTCAGTACGAGAACGGATAGAGTTTCCAGTAGGCCTTGATCTGCCGCCAGCGATGGGCGAGCCCGTCGGGTTCGAAGATCAGGAACAGGACGATGACCAGACCGATCGCAGCCTCCTTGAGGAAGGCGACATTGGTCATGAACGAGGCGCCGATCAGTCCGGCACCGTTCATGGCCGACACGACACCTTCCAGAACCTCGGGCAACAGCACCATGAAAGCGGTGCCCATCAGTGTGCCCATCACCGAGCCGAGGCCGCCGATGATGATCATGCCCAGGAACTGGATCGACAGCAGGATGGTGAAGCTTTCGACCGAGACGAAGCCCAGATAGTGGCCGTAGAGCGCGCCCGCGATGCCGGCATAGAACGAGCTGACACCGAAGGACATGAGCCGGTACTTGGTGAGGTTGACGCCCATCACCTCGGCCGAGAGGTAGTGGTCGCGCACCGCCACGAAGGCCCGGCCATCGCGGGAGCGCAGCATGTTGGTGGCCAGCAGGAAGCAGATCACCATGAAGACGAGCGCCACGTAGTAGAAGTTGTGCTCGCCATAGGCTTCCCAGCCGAACAGCGAGAAGGACTGGGCGAGTGCACCCGCCGAACCGCCGGTGAAGAAGTCCGCCCGCGAGAAGAAATCCTGCAGGATGAACTGCGAAGCCAGCGTCGCGATCGCGAGATAGAGACCTTTGATCCGCGCTGCCGGGATGCCGACGATCAGGCCGACCGCCGTGGTCATGAGCCCGGCGAGCGGGATGGCGAGCACCACCGGTACACCATAGGTGTTGTTGAGGAAGGCAGACGAGAAGGCGCCGAAGCCGAAGAAGGCGGCATGGCCGAGCGAGATCTGGCCCGTGAAGCCGACCAGGATGTTCAGGCCGAGGGCGGCGATGCCGTAGATGGCGATCGTGATCGCCAGATTCATATGGTACTGGCTGGCGATCAGCGGAAAGAGTGCTGCGAGGATCAGCCCCAGGATCGCGAAGTTCCGCGACCACTTTGTCGGGAAGATCGTGGTGTCCTTGGCGTAGGAGGTCCGGTAGTCGCCGCAGGGGCGGAGGGACATGCTGCTCATGGATCCGGCCTCACACGCGCTCGATGTTCTTGGTGCCGAAGAGCCCGTAGGGCTTGATCATCAGGATGATGATCAGGACGTAGAAGGGTGCGACCGCGTAGAGGTTGCCCACATGCAGGAACTGGCCATCGACATATTCGGCCATGTTTTCGAGCACGCCGATGATCAGACCGCCCACGACCGCACCGATGATCGAGTCGAGTCCGCCCAGGATCACCGCCGGGAACACCTTGAAGCCGAAGAGCGACAGGCCGGCCGAGACGCCGTTGACGATGCCGACCACCACACCGGCCAGCGCCGAGACCACCGCCGAAATCGCCCAGGAGATGGCGAACATCTGCTTCACCGACACGCCCAGCGACTGGGCGACCTGCTGGTTGAAGGCGGTGGCCCGCATGGCGAGGCCGATCTTGGAGAACTTGAAGAACCAGGCGAAAAGACCCATCGCGATCAGCGAGATCACCAGGCTCATGACATAGGCGGTCTGGACCTGCAGCCCCAGAATGGTGACGGAACTGGTCTCGAAGATCGGCGGGAAGGGCTGTACGAACACGCCGAACATCCACTTCATCATCGCCTGGAAGAAGATCGAGAGACCGATCGTCACCATGATCACCGAGATGATCGGCTCGCCGATCAGTGGTCGCAGGACGACCACCTGAAGCAGGATGCCGAATACCACCATGAAGGCGAGGGTAAAGAGGAAGGACCAGAAGAAGGGCAGCTGCAGATCGGTCATGATCCACCAGCACACCCAGGCGCCGATCAGCAGGAATTCGCCCTGCGCGAAATTGACGATCTGGGAGGCCTTGTAGATCAGCACGAAACTCATCGCGACCACGCCGTAAAGCGTGCCGACGATCAGCCCATTGACCAGAAGTTGTACGAACAGTGAAGACGTCATGGCGCGGAAAGCTCCTCGCTTGCGCAGGGCCGGCAGTGCGGCCCCTCCGGGCGGAAACCTGGGGCCGCAGCGGGCCCGAAACGGCAGGACGGAGCGGTCAGCTCGCCTTGCGCAGCGGTACCACTGGTGCCCCCAGGTCGACGATGCGCAGAACCGTCTGGATCCGTGCCTGTTTGCCGTCCTGGAAGGTGATGGTCGTATCGATGTCGATGTCGTCGCGGCCGTCGTAGATCGCGTCGATGATCCGGCCATAGCGCTCGTTGATGACGTTGCGCCGCACCTTGCGGGTGCGGGTCAGTTCGCCGTCATCGGCGTCCAGCTCTTTGTAGAGCAGCAGGAAGCGCCGGATGCGCTGGGCCTCGGGCAGGGTCTCGTTCACCCGCTCCACTTCCTGACGCAGCAGATCATAGACATCCGCCCGCGCCGAAAGGTCGGTATAGGTGGTGAAGGCGATGCCCCGCTGCTCGGCCCATTTGGAGACGACCGAATACCGGATGCACAGGATCGCCGAGATGAATGGTTTCTGGTTGCCCAGTACAACGCATTCGCCGATGAAGCTCGAGAATTTGAGCTTGTTCTCGATGAACTGGGGCGAGAAGCGCACCCGGTTCGCGGTTTCGGCGATGTCCTTGATGCGGTCGATGACGACCAGATGGCCCTTCTTGTCGAAATATCCGGCATCGCCGGAATACATCCAGCCGTCGCGCAGATCTTCGGTCGTCGCCTTCTCATTCCTGTAGTAGCCGGCCATCAGGCCGTCATGACGGGCGACGATCTCGCCCACGCCATTTTCGTCGGGCGCGACAATCTTGATTTCCACGCCCGGGAAGGGCTTGCCGACCGTGTTCATGTCGACATCGTCGGCCAGATGCACGGTATAGGCGCCGGCGGTTTCTGTCTGGCCATAGATCTGACGCAGTGGCACACCCAGCGCCTGAAAGAACTTGAAGGTGTCGGGACCGAGTGCCGCACCGCCCGTCGCTGCCGATTTCAGGTTCGAGAAGCCGAGCCGGTCACGCAGTGCCCGCAGCACCACGAAACTGGCGAGTTTCGACCGGCGGCCCTGCTCCAGCGCCTTCAGCGCCCGCTTCATGCCGAAATCATAGAGCGCATTCTTGAGGGGCGTGCTCTCCATCATCCGGGCGCGAACATCGGCGGCGATCTGCTCCCAGACCCGCGGTGCCAGCAGCACGAAGCTTGGCCCGATCTCGCGCAGATCAGCCATCATCGTCTCGGGTTCTTCGACGAAATTGACCCGGATCCGGCAGATCAGCGGCTGAGCCACGGCGTAGATCTGCTCCATGATCCAGGGCATCGGCAGCACGGAGACGTAGTCATCGGTCGGACCTTTGGGGTCGACCATCAGATAGCGCGCGCAGTGTTCGAGGAAGCGACCGCCCTGCAGCATGGCCATCTTGGGGTTCGACGTCGTGCCGGAGGTGGTGCAGAGGATCGCGACGTCGTCACCCTTGCCGGCAGCCACTTCCCGCGCATAACGGTCGGGGTCGCGGCTGTGCAGTGCCCGGCCGAGCTCATAGACCTCGGCCAGGTCCTTCAGCCGCGGGTCGTCGTATTTGCGCATGCCGCGCGGATCGGCATAGACGATGGTGCGCACCGTCGGGATCTCGTCATCGAGTTCCAGCAGCTTGTCGACCTGCTCTTCATCCTCGCACAGCACCACATGGGCACCGGCATAGTTGAGCAGATAGGCCACCTCGCTCGACATGGCGTCCTGATAGATCGCGAGACTCATGCCGCCCAGGGCATGGATCGCGATCTCGCCATAGAGAGCTTCGGGCCTGTTCTTGGACAGGATCGCCACCACCTCGCCACGGGTGACGCCGAGCGAGATCAGACCGAGCGCCATCTCGCGCACCCGGTCGTTGTAGTCGGACCAGGTGAACTCGTTCCAGATGCCGAATTCCTTCTCCCGCAGGGCCACCTCGGATCCGTGGGTGGCGGCGTTGTGCGCGAGCAGCTTCGGCAGCGTGTCGTGGACCGTGAAATCGGGGAATTGCTGGGACATCACGCCACCGCCTCTTCGTCGTCATCCTCGCCGAGATAGGCCTTCTTGACGTGCTCGTCGTTGAGCACGTCCTCGGCCGAGCCTTCGGCAAGCTTGCGCCCGAAATCGAGCACCATGATCCGGTGCGAAATGTCGGCGACCACCCCCATGTCGTGCTCGATCATGATGATGGTCATGCCCCATTCCTCGGAGAGGTCGATGATGAACCGGGCCATGTCCTCTTTTTCTTCAAGGTTCATGCCCGCCATCGGCTCGTCGAGCAGCAGCAGCTTGGGTCTGAGGGCGATTGCCCGTGCCAGCTCCACCCGCTTGCGCAGGCCATAAGACAGCTGGCCCGCCGTGGCACGGCGGACATGGGCGATCTCGAGGAAATCGATGATGTCTTCCACCGCACGGCGGTGTTCCAGCTCTTCGCGGCGGGCGCCGCCCAGCCAGTAGAGCGAGCCGGTGAGGATATTGTTCTTCAGCAGGTGATGCCGGCCGACCATGATGTTGTCGAGCACGGACATGTGGCCGAAAAGTGCGAGATTCTGAAAGGTCCGGCCGATGCCGAGGGCCGCGCGGTGGTTGGGCGACAGCCCGGTCACGTCGCGGCCTTCGAACAGGATGCGGCCCTCGGTGGGCGTGTAGCGGCCCGACACGCAGTTCAGCATCGAGGTCTTGCCGGCACCGTTCGGCCCGATGATCGAGAACAGCTCGCCGGGCCGGACGTGGAAGCTGACCTCGGTCAGGGCGCGCACGCCGCCGAATCGCAACGATACGTCCTTGACCTCCAGGAGCGGGGTCTGTTCGCCCATGGGCCTCGGGTCTCCCTGTATGGGGCGCGACGGGCAACGGCTCCCGGTGTCCATCCATCGGTTCCGCCCGGTCCTCCCCGGCATCCCTGGATGCCAGACCGGTTGCGGAAGCTGCGGCGGCTGCGCCTCGTTCTTTGTTTTGTCATGCCGTTTTGTCATGACATTACATCATCACGCTGGCCCGGGGGTCAAATCCCAAGTGGCGCGACGAGTGTCTGTTTGCCAAAGTTACGAAAGCAAACCCAGCAATATTTCAATAACACCGTTATCATACTGGGGGATGGGGAGCTGTGGCCTTCGTGGTGCAGTGCGGCATAGTCGATGATCTCACACGCGAACTTGAGCTTGCCTGCCGGTGTCCGCTCCGCCCGGCGTGAGACACGCGGGATGAAGAAGCGGTGCAACGGCCGGAACAAAGGGGGGTGTGATCGCCTCAAGATGCGTCGACGGCAACGGTGGCGCCGCGTTGCGGCGGCGGTCCAGTCCACCCCCGACCATCGTGCAATGCGGCGGTTTTCGTGGACTTTCCGGGCGATCCCTGCTATCACGGCGCGCGAACGCGGCATCGACGCCGCGACGTCCGTTTGCGGTGCACCCGCCCGTGACCCTCGGGGTTCGGGAAAGCCCGCAACAGGATGGCCGCGGCGGACGCCCGTCTGTCCGCCGTCCGACCCGACCCCTCTCCGATGCCGGTACCGGTCCACCGACCGCCGCCCGCCCCGGCCCGAGGTGACGCGGCCGCCGGCGAGGCGGGCCCGTCACCCGTCGCCCGAACGCGATGCCCGTCAGTCGATAAGACAAGGCGACAAGGTCCATCGTGAGGAGAGGTCGTCGTGACAGCGAACCGCCTTGACAGCTTCAGCACCCGTTCGACCCTGACGGTCGACGGTAAGGCGTATGACTATTTCAGCCTGCCCAAGGCGGAGGCCGCCGGCCTCGAGGGTGTTTCGCAGCTCCCCTTCTCGCTCAAGGTGCTGCTTGAAAACCTGCTCCGCTACGAGGACGGCCGCAGCGTCACCGACGCCGACGTCAAGGCTCTCGTCGCCTGGGTGAAGGACCGCAAGAGCGATCACGAGATCGCCTATCGTCCGGCCCGCGTGCTGATGCAGGACTTCACCGGCGTGCCGGCGGTCGTGGACCTCGCCACCATGCGCGCGGCGATGAAGCAGCTCGGCGGCGACGTGAACCGCATCAACCCGCTCTCGCCGGTCGACCTCGTGATCGACCACTCGGTGCAGGTCGACCGCTTCGGCACGTCGACCGCGTTCGAAGAGAACGTCGACCTCGAGATGGAGCGCAATGCCGAGCGGTATTCGTTCCTGCGCTGGGGTCAGGGCGCGTTCAACAACTTCCGCGTCGTTCCTCCGGGAACCGGCATCTGCCACCAGGTGAACCTGGAATATCTGGCGAAGACCGTGTGGACCGCCGAGGAAGACGGCCGCACCGTCGCCTATCCCGATACGCTGGTCGGCACCGACAGCCACACCACCATGGTCAACGGCCTGGCGGTTCTGGGCTGGGGCGTGGGCGGCATCGAGGCCGAGGCCGCGATGCTGGGCCAGCCCGTCAGCATGGTCATCCCCGAGGTGATCGGCTTCAAGCTGACCGGCAAGCTCAAGGAAGGCACCACCGCCACCGACCTCGTGCTGACCGTCACTCAGATGCTGCGCAAGAAGGGCGTGGTCGGCAAGTTCGTCGAGTTCTATGGCGAAGGCCTCGACAACATGGTCCTGACCGACCGTGCGACCATTGCCAACATGGCGCCGGAATATGGCGCGACCTGCGGCTTCTTCCCGATCGACGGCGAGACGCTGAACTATCTGCGCCTGTCGGGCCGTGACGACGAGACCGTGGCGCTGGTCGAGGCCTATGCCAAGGCCCAGGGCATGTGGCGCGAGGCCGGTTCGCCGGATCCGGTGTTCACCGACACCCTCGAACTCGACATGTCGACGGTCGAGCCCTCGCTCGCCGGTCCGAAGCGCCCGCAGGACCGCGTGCCGCTTTCGACCGTGCCGGCCTCGTTCCGCGAGAGCCTGCCGACGCTGACCAAGAACAAGGGCACCGCCGCCGACGCCGTCGCCGAGGTCGCCGGCGCCGATTACAAGCTGACGCACGGCCATGTCGCCATCGCCGCGATCACCAGCTGCACCAACACGTCGAACCCCGACGTCATGCTCGGTGCCGGCCTGGTCGCGAAGAAGGCGGTCGAGCGCGGCCTGACGGTGAAGCCCTGGGTCAAGACCTCACTCGCCCCGGGCTCCAAGGTCGTGACCGAGTATCTGCGCGCCGCCGGCGTGCAGGATGCGCTCGACGCGCTCGGCTTCAACCTGGTCGGCTATGGCTGCACCACCTGCATCGGCAATTCCGGCCCGCTGGCCGAGCCGATCTCGGCGGCCGTCAATGCCAATGATCTGGTCGTGACCTCGGTGCTGTCGGGCAACCGCAACTTCGAAGGCCGCGTGAACCCGGACGTGCGCGCAAACTACCTCGCCAGCCCGATGCTGGTGGTGGTGTATGCGATCGCGGGCTCGGTTCTGGTCGATCTCGACAATGAGCCGCTCGGCCACGACAAGGACGGCACCCCGGTCTATCTGCGCGACATCTGGCCGACCTCGGCCGAGATCCGCGAGACCGTCCGCTCGGTCATCACCTCGCAGATGTTCCGCGGCGAATATGCCGACGTGTTCTCGGGCGACGCCGCCTGGCAGGCCATTCAGGCGCCGGAAGGCGAGACCTACGAGTGGGATGACAAGTCGACCTACGTCAAGATGCCGCCCTATTTCGACGGCATGTCGCCCGTGGCGTCCGACGAGATCGCGCCGATCAACGGTGCCCGCGCGCTCGCCATCCTGGGCGACAGCGTCACCACCGACCACATCTCGCCGGCCGGTAACATCGCAAAGAACAGCCCCGCCGCCCGCTATCTCACCGAGCATGGCGTGGCCCCGGCCGACTTCAACTCGTACGGTGCCCGTCGCGGCAACCACGAGGTGATGATGCGCGGCACCTTCGCGAATGTCCGCATCCGCAACGAGATGGTCCCGGGCGTCGAGGGCGGCTACACCCGCCATATCCCGACCGGCGAACAGCTCAGCATTTATGATGCGGCCATGCGCTACATCGATGCCGGCACCCCGCTGGTCGTGGTCGCCGGCAAGGAATACGGCACCGGTTCGTCGCGCGACTGGGCGGCGAAGGGCACCATGCTGCTGGGCGTGAAAGGCGTCATCGCCGAGAGCTTCGAGCGCATCCACCGCTCGAATCTGGTCGGCATGGGCATCCTGCCGCTGGTCTTCGGTGAGGGCTGGGACCGGGCGAAGCTCGGCCTCGACGGCACCGAGACCTTCGACATCGTCGGCCTCGGCAACGATCTGAAGCCGCGCCAGGCGCTGACCCTCAAGGTCACCCGCGCCAATGGCGAGGTGGTCGAGGCGCCGCTGGTCTGCCGCATCGATACCCTCGACGAGCTCGAGTACTACAAGAACGGTGGCATCCTGCACTACGTGCTGCGCCGCATCGCGAGCGGCCAGGCCTGATCCGGCCTCAGCGCGCAGCTCCTCACACGCCCCGGCGCTTCTGGCGCCGGGGCGTGTGTCGTTTCAGCGATAATTCCCGCCCCTGGCGGGCCGCGGGTGGCATGGTCGGGCGCCGCGTGGTTTACTGACCCTGTGTCATCTCACCGGATCTCCGCGCTTCACCGGCGCGCCGGTGCCGCCCTTTTCCGCCAGACAGGACGGCCGGAGGTTCACGGCCGGAATTTTCATCCGATGAGCACGGTTCTCGCCTCAGTCGCCGCGGTGCTGCTCAGCATCGCCATCGCCCAGCTGGGCAACGGCATGCTCTCTTCGCTGGTGGGCCTCCGGCTTGCCGTCGAAGGGGTCAGCACGATCGCCATCGGCCTGGTCGGTGCAGCCCATTTCGTGGGCTGGATCATCGGTGCCGCCACGGCCCAGCGGGTGATCGTGCGGGTCGGGCATATCCGGGCCTTTTCGGCCTTTGCGGCGATCGGCTCGGTGGCGATCCTGTCGCTCGGCTTCTTTCTGGATCTGGTCGGCTGGGCACTGCTGCGTGTCGTTACCGGCTATTGCATGGCAGCGCTGTTCATGACCGCGGAAAGCTGGCTCAACTCGGCCAGCACCAACCAGACCCGCGGCAAGGTGCTCTCGGCCTATATCATCTCGCTCAACCTGGCACTCGCCGGCGGTCAGTTCCTGCTGACGCTGGAAGACGTGCGGATGCCGCTGCTCTATGCGCTCGCCGCCATGGCGCTGTCGCTGGCGCTGGTGCCGTTGGCCCTGACCCGCAGCCTGACGCCCGAGATCCATGCGGCGCCCCGGCTGGGGCTTCTCTCGCTCTGGCGGGTCTCTCCCCTCGGCCTTGCCGCGGTGGTGTCCAGCGGGCTGATCATCGGCAGTATCCAGGGTGGTATGGGGGCCGTGTTCGCGCGCGGCATCGGTCTGGACACGGCCGGCGTCTCGGCTTTCGTCGCCACGGTCTTTCTGGGCGGGCTTTTCCTGCAATGGCCGGTGGGCTGGCTGTCGGACCGCATCGATCGTCGCCGGGTTCTGGCCGGGGCGGCGATCATGGTGACCATCGGCAGCCTGGTGGTGATGGCCGGTGCCGGGGGCATGCCGCAGGCTGAAACGCCTGCTGACGGTGTGCTGGCAGGGTCGGGACTCCTTGCCGGCATCATTCCGGAAGGCACGGCGATCTGGCTGCTGTTCATCGGTGCGGTGATCGTTGGTGGTGCCGGTTATGCGCTCTATCCCGTTGCCACCGCCCATGTGAACGACCTGGTCGAGCCGGGTCGGATGATTGCCGCCGCCGGCGGGCTGGTGCTGGGCGGCGGGCTCGGCTCGGCGATCGGCCCGATTATGGCCTCGGGTATCATGAGCCTTGTCGGCCCCTCGGGCCTCTTCGCCTGGGCAGTGCTGGCCGGAGCGGGGTTGGCGGCCTTCGCCCTCTATCGTGCCCGAATCCGGCCGCAGGTGCCCGCCAGTGCCAAGACGCCGGCCGTGGTCTCGCCCCGCACTACCCCGGCGGTCACGGTGATGGCGACAGACATCTCGGGCGCCGAGTCGCCGCTTGAAAGCGACGAGGCGATGATGGCTGCCGCAACGGCAGAATCTGCCGTCGAGCCCGTCGTCGTTCCCGAAGCGGTGGTCCTGCGGAACGGCGATGTTCCCAGGGAAACGACCGACAGGTTTGCCGAATCGGCCCGCAAGGCGATTTCCGACGAGGAAGGAGGGGGCCCCGACAACGAAAAAAGGGCCACCGACGGATCGGCGGCCCCGGATCGGGATGGTGCGGATGCCTCCGCGCCGAAGGATGATCAGGCCCGGTAAGCCCGGGTCATCAGCTGGGCCAGCCTGCGGGCAAAGGCGGCGGGATCGGCTGGTGCCTCGCCTTCGGCCAGCCGCGCCTGATCGAGCAACAGCTCGGCCGGCTCGGCAAGAGCGGCGGCGCGGGCGGCCGCATCCTCGCCGGCCTCGGCCGCCAGACCCTTCAGGGCCTTCAGCAGGGCATGGTCGGGGTTGATCTCAAGGATCGGCGCCCGCACCGGGCCACCGCGTCCCGAACGCGCCAGCAGACGCTCCAGCGCCGGATCCGGCCCGTCGCTGCCGGCGGCCAGGCAGGCCGGGCTGTCGACCAGCCGGGCCGAGGGCCGCACCGCCCGCACCCGGTCACCCAGCGCCCGCCCGATCAGATCGGCGAGAGCGGCACCGTCGATGCCGGCCTCACCTTCGGCGGCCTCGTCCTTGGTCTCGGGCGCCGCCTTGCCGTCTGCATCCACCTTGGGGAAGGCCGCGAGTTCGTCGTCGGCGACGCGGCCCACGGCGCGGATCGGCTTGCCGTCGAAATCGGGCGCGATCATGGTCCAGAAGCCGTCGATCGGGTCGCCGAGCAGCAGCACCTCCAGCCCGCGGGCCTTGAAGCCTTCAAGCTGCGGGCTGACCCGCGCCGCATCGACACTGTCGCCCACCATCACATAGATCGCCTTCTGCTCGGGCTTCATGCGGGCGACATAGTCGGCGAGGCTGGTCCAGCCGTCGACGGCGGTCGACCGGAAGCGGGCAAGGCCCAGCAGCCGATTCCGGTTCTCGAAGTCCTCGTACAGGCCTTCCTTCACCACGGCGCCGAAGGCGTCCCAGAACCTCGCATAGGCCTCGGCATCGGACTTCGCCCGCGACTCGAGTTCGCCCAGCACGCGCTTCACCAGACCCTGACGGATCTTGGTCAGCAGCGGTGTGTTCTGCAGCATCTCGCGGCTGACGTTCAGCGGCAGGTCGGCGCTGTCGACCACCCCGCGCAGGAAGCGCAGCCAGCCGGGCAGCAGGGCCTCGCAATCGTCGGTGATGAACATCCGCCGGACATGCAGCCGCAGACGCGGCTTGCGCTCCGGCTCGTAGAGATCGGCCGGCCGCTCGCTCGGGATGAACAGCAGGTTGGTGTATTCGATTGTGCCTTCGTTGCGGTTGTGGATCACCGCCCAGGGTTCATCGAAGGCATGGGAAATGTCGCGATAGAAGGCGGTATAGGTCTCGGGCTCGATCTCCGCCTTGGGCCGGGTCCACAGCGCCTGGGCGGCGTTGATGGTCTCGATACCCTCGTCTTCCTTGCCGCCCTCAGCCCTGCGCGGGTCCAGCCGGATCGGCAGGGCGAGATGGTCGGACCAGCGCTTGACCACCGCTTTCAGCCGCCAGGGATCGAGGAACTCGGACGCATCCTCCTTGAGGTGCAGGATGACGTCGGTGCCGACGGTATCGCGGGCGATGGCCTCGATCCGGTAGCCGCCGCGGCCATCCGACGTCCAGCGCCAGCCCTGCGCCTCACCCAGCCTGCGGGTCTCCACCACCACCTCGTCGGCGACCATGAAGGCCGAATAGAAGCCGACGCCGAACTGGCCGATCAGGCTGCCGTCCTTCGCCGCGTCGCCCGAGAGCTTCTTTGCGAATTCAGCCGTGCCAGAACGGGCGATGGTGCCCAGATTGGCGATCAGCTCGTCGCGGTTCATGCCGACGCCGGTGTCCGAGACGGTGAGGGTCCGGGCGCCGGCATCCGGCACCAGGGTCACCGCAGCATCACCGGCCCCTTCCGCCAGAGCCTCGTCGGTCTGCGCCAGGAATCGGCGCTTGTCGCAGGCATCTGCGGCATTGGCGATCAGCTCGCGCAGGAAGACTTCGCGCTCGCTGTAGAGGGCATGGGCGACGATGTCGAGGATGCGGCCGACATCGGCATCGAACACGCGGGTCTCTTCAGTGTCGAGGGCTTCAGCCATGGGATCAGGTCCGTTCGGCAGGGCAATGATGAAAGGGTGAAGGCCGGCCGGTATGCGCGGCCGGCCATGAGCGGTCAGGCATGCACGGGTGGCGCGAAAGCCTGCCCGATATATGTGCGGTCTGTCACGGATCAAGGGCGTGGCCACACCCTCCCGGTCATGGAACGGCTTGCGTCATCCCGCTGTCTTCATTCCGTCGCAGATCCGCACTTGAACCGGAAGCGCAGCCGTACGATTCTTTTCCTATGACGATTGCGCCCGAAGGGTCGGCACGGCTGCGCGCGGTGCTGGGCCCCACCAATACGGGGAAGACCCATCTTGCCGTGGAGCGGATGCTGGCGCATCGCACGGGCATGATGGGTTTCCCCCTGCGCCTTCTGGCCCGCGAGGTCTATGACCGGGTGGCTCGGGCAAAAGGGGCTGACAAGGTCGCGCTGATCACCGGCGAGGAAAAGATCGTGCCTCCGGAGGCGCGCTATTTCCTGTGCACGGTGGAGAGCATGCCGCTGGATCTGGGCGTGGAATTCCTCTGCGTCGACGAGATCCAGCTCGCGGCCGACCCGGATCGTGGCCATATTTTCACCGACCGTCTGCTCCATGCCCGCGGCTTCGCCGAGACCATGTTTCTGGGGGCGGAGACGATCGCGCCGCTGATGCGCCGTCTGCTGCCAGGCATCGAGATCGACAGCCGGCCGCGCATGTCGAAACTGGTCTATACCGGCGCCAAGAGTCTGACCCGCCTGCCACCACGGACCGCAATTGTCGCCTTCTCGGCTGCCGACGTCTATGCCATCGCCGAGATCATGCGCCGTCAGCGGGGCGGTGCGGCGGTGGTGATGGGCGCGCTGAGCCCCCGCACTCGCAATGCCCAGGTCGAGATGTACCAGGAGGGCGAGGTCGATTTCCTGGTGGCGACCGATGCGATCGGCATGGGGCTCAATCTGGATGTCGACCATGTCTGTTTTGCGGCCACCCGCAAATTCGACGGCCGCGACCTCCGGCCGCTGACGGCGCAGGAACTGGCCCAGATCGCCGGCCGGGCCGGCCGCCATCTGCGCAATGGCAGCTTCGGCACCACCGCCGAGATCGGCGGGCTGTCGCCCGATCTGGTCGAGGCGATCGAGGATCACGATTTTCAGCCGCTGCGCCGGCTGTTCTGGCGGTCGCGTGAGCTTGATTTCCGCAGTGTCGATGCCCTGCTGCGCAGTCTGGAGGTCCAGCCGCATCTGGATGCGCTGGCCCCCGCCCCGCCGGCGGAAGATCATCTGGCGCTTGCCCATATGGCGCGCCAGCCGGAGCTGATGGCCCGTGCCTGCGGCTATGAGGCCGTCAAGCTGCTCTGGGAGGTCTGTCGCGTCCCGGATTTTCATGCGGCGGTAGGGGCAGCCCATGTCGGCCTGCTGCGCCGGCTGTTCCTCCATCTGACCCAACCCGAGCGGGAGGGGCGGCTGCCTGGGGCCTGGGTTGGCGAGAATCTGGCCCGGCTCGATCGGGTCGATGGCGATCTCGACCGGTTGACCGAGCGGCTGGCACGGATCCGCACCTGGAGCTATGTCGCCAACCGCCCCGGCTGGCTGGCGGATCCGGGTGAATTCCAGCTGCAGGCCCGGCGGATCGAGGACCGGCTGTCGGATGCGCTCCATGATCGGTTGACCCAGCGCTTCGTCGATCGCGACATGGCCCGTGCCAGCCGCCAGGCCGAAGCCTGGCGGGCGGTGGAGCCGGTGGTTGCCCATGACGGCGCGGTGGAGCTCGACGGCCGCGAGGTGGGCCGGCTCGACGGTTTCGATTTCCGGCCGACGGGAGAGGCGGCGGGGCTGCTTGAGATCCGCCCCGTGCGGGACCGGGTGCGCAAGGCCATCCGGCGCTTCCTGGAGGCGCGCTTCGCCCGGCTGGCGGCCCGCGATGATCTGAGCCCGGTGGTGGCGCTGGTCGAAGAGCCGGAGGACGCCCCTGTCGTCACCGTGGAAGGTGCGGTGCTCGGCAGACTGGGCGCTGAGCCCGATGGTCGGCCGAAGTTGGTGTTGCCCCATCGCGACCATCTTCCGACGGAGGCCACGGCCGATCTGGTCCGCCGGGTTGAGACGGTCCTGGCCGCCCGTGCCGCCGAGGCCGACGAGCCACTGATGCGGCTGGAGACGGCGGCCCTCAAGGGCGCGGCGCGCGGCATCGCCTTCCGGCTGGTCGAAGGCGGCGGCGTCGCGCCGGCGGAGGCGGCAGCCGATCTGGTTGCCGGTCTCGACGCCGACCAGCGCCAGCGCCTTGCCCGGTTCGGCGTCCGGCTCGGCCGGCGCTGGCTGTATCTCAAGCCGCTGTTCGAACCGGCGCGGATCCGGATGCGGCGGCCGTTTCTGGCGGCGCGATACGGCAGCCCTCTGCCCGAGGCGGCCGATGGGGTGCGAACCTCGCTTTCTCTGCCCGACGCAACAGGCGCCGTCCGCGCTCTGGCCGGGGCGGGATATCTTGCAGCCGGCCCACGGGCGGTGCGGGTCGATATGATCGAGCGGCTGGATGCCGGCATCCGGGCCGGCCTGCGTGACGCGCGTGACGGGTTTCCGGTCGAGCCCGGCCTTCTGGCACCGCTCGGCTGCCCTCAGGCAGAAGCGCCTGCCCTGCTGGCCGCTCTGGGCCATCAGGTCCGGCTGGCCGAGGATGGACGGATGACGGTACTGCCGGCACGTGGCGAGCGCGCGCGCAAGCCGCATCGCAGCCGCAAGCCGGCCCGGCCTGCCGCGGCCCCGGCTCCAGCTGTCGACCCCGGCAATCCCTTCGCCAAGCTCGGTGCCCTGGTTCAGGGTGCCGGATCTCCGGCCGCATCCGCGCGGGAGCGCGGCGGGCGGCCATCGTCTCAAGGCTCCGCACGTATCCGCAGAGGTGCCAGCCGATGACCCAGAGGCCTGCCACGGACCAGACCGACCATCCCCACCGCAACCGCCTTTCCGACAAGGGTACCGTTGGCCTTGCCACGGCCCTGCCAACCGATGACGCTGCCGATACGACATGTGTCGAAGCCGGGGGCGTCGAAGCCGGCCGCCAGCGCCTGGACAAATGGCTCTGGTGCGCGCGCTTCTACAAGTCACGCACTCAGGCGGCCCGGCTTTGTGCCGACGGGCTGATCCGGCTCAACCGGATGCCGGTCACCAAGGCGGCCCAGATGGTGAAACCGGGGGACATCCTGACCTTCTCTTGGGGCAACCGGATCCGGGTGGTGCAGGTGGCGCGGCTGGCAGAGCGGCGGGGGCCTGCGGACGAGGCGAGGGGGCTGTATACGGATCTGCGGCCGGTGGCGCCGTCGGCGCCGATGCTTGCCGAAGCTGCGGGCGTACCGGCCTGAAAGGCCATACGGTCGACACGCAATCCGACGGTGATCCGGCATGCGACCACATTCGCTGTTGCGGATCGGCCGGAAAAATGCTTCCACAAAGGACTTTTCCGGCGCTGCGGATTGAGTATGGTTGCGTCAGAAGACAGGACCGCACTGCGATAACGCAAGTGCCGGTTGTAAAATGATGCGCCGTCCGACGACTGCCGCTCCGCATGCCGTCCTACGCCGCCGAACGTGTTCCGAGGAGAGCAGCAATCATGGCCTACGTGGTCGTCGACAACTGCATCAAGTGCAAGTATCAGGACTGCGTCGAGGTGTGCCCCGTGGATTGTTTCTACGAGGGCGAGAACATGCTGGTGATCCATCCCGACGAGTGCATCGATTGCGGTGTCTGCGAGCCGGAATGCCCCGCTGAGGCGATCAAGCCCGACAGTGACGATGGTCTGGAGCAGTGGGCCGAGCTGAATCGCAAGTATGCCGAGCTTTGGCCGAACATCAGCCGCAAGGGGGATGCTCCGGCTGATGCCGATGAATGGAACGGCGTTCCCGACAAGCTTGCAAATCACTTCAGCGACAAGCCCGGCCAGCAGGGCTGACATCGCAAGTTCTTCCCGGCGCGCGGACACCTTCACCCGTTCAGCCCCGGCCATGCGGATCAGGCCCCGCGCACATGCGCTCGACGCATGTGCGCGGGGCTTTATCTCGTAAGCCCGTCATGTTATCTTCATTTTTGCACCAGGATGACGAGTCCGAGACCCTTGGCGGGTCTCCAGAGCCCGATTGAGGATGGTTCCCTTCAGCGGAGCCGGCAATCGGGCCCCGATCGTCATCGGCAAAATGAGTCCCGCGGCCCGGAGCGCGAGCCCCCGGCCGTCTCGTCCTCCCGAAGCGGCATCGCCGCGTTGCAGCATGCCCGGGCGCTTACAAGGTTGTGAGCGCCAGGGGTGGTTTTTCCGCCGACCCTGCCGGGCCGCCTCTGGATGGCTGCGGCGGGAGAGGCTTGCACGGCGGCCCCTGCGGGAGCGGTTCGTCAGAACGGAAGCGGAGCCATGGCGAAGAAGAGGTTCGGTACCGGCGACATGGTCGTCTATCCGGCGCACGGCGTCGGCAAGATCGAAGCGGTTGAGGCACAGGAGATCGCGGGCATGCCGCTCGAACTCTATGTGATCCGCTTCGACGACGATCGGATGACGCTGAAGGTGCCGGTGATCAAGGCTGAGAAGGCCGGCATGCGGGCGCTCTCGACGATGGTCGAGATGACCACTGCCCTCGACACGCTGAAGGGCCGGGCACGCGTCCGCCGCGCGATGTGGAGCCGCCGCGCTCAGGAATACGAGGCCAAGATCAATTCGGGCGACCCGACCTCGATCGCGGAAGTGGTCCGCGATCTGCATCGCACCGGCGATCAGGCCGAACAGTCCTACAGCGAGCGTCAGATGTATCAGCTGGCGCTCGACCGGCTGGCACGCGAATACGCGGCCGTTGAGCAGCTGGACCTGAAGACTGCGGCGATCAAGCTTGAGACGTTGCTCGACGCTGCTGCCTGACGGTCGTCAGTTCTACGGCGATCTTGTTCTGAACCGCCCGGCCTTGATGGCCGGGCGGTTTTTTTGTGCCGCTCTCCCGGCTGTCGAAAAAAAACGACCGGCCTGCATCCAAATCGCTTCCGGCCGTGTTTTTCCTGCAGGGGAGGTGATCCGTCGCCTGCCTGACCGCGTAGATCCAGGGCAACAAGGCAAAAGCTCGGCGCAAGGACGACGGGAGACGGCCATGGCGTACCTCGACACACAGGACTCGCAGACCGCCGACCGGCGGTATATCCGCCAGTCGATGCGTGCTCCCCTGCTTGAACGCGAGGAAGAGCTGGCCCTGGCCCGCGCCTGGCGCGAGACGGGCGACGAAGCCGCCCTGCACCGTCTGGTCAGTGCCTATGCCCGCCTTGTGGTCTCCCTCGCGGCCCGCTTCCGGAACTACGCACTGCCCATGGGCGATCTGGTTCAGGAAGGCAATGTCGGGCTGATGATGGCCGCAAGCCGGTTCGATCCCGATCGCAATGTCCGCTTCTCGACCTACGCCATGTGGTGGATCCGCGCCGCGATCCAGGACTTCATTCTCCGCAACCACTCGATCGTCCGCACCGGCACCACCGCAGGCGACAAGTCGTTGTTCTTCAATCTGCGCCGGCTGCGGGCGCGGCTGGGCGAAGGCACCAACGGCCCGATCAGCCATGAAGGCCGGCTGAAGATCGCCCTGGAGCTGGGGGTCGATGTTGCCGCCGTCGAGGCCATGGAGGGCCGGCTTTCGGCCGCTGATCAGTCGCTCGATGCAGGTGTCGACAGCGAGGGTGGCGGCGACAGCTGGGTCGATTTTCTGGCCGATGATCGCCCTGGCCCCGAGGAAGTGGTGGTCGAACTGCGCGATGCAGGCACCCGCTCCCGCTGGCTGCGCCGGGCCTTGCGCGAGCTGAACGACCGCGAACGGGTCATCATTCATGAACGCCGCCTGCGCGAAGACGCCGTCACATTGCAGGAACTGGGCGAGGAACTTGGCATCAGCAAGGAGCGCGTCCGCCAGATCGAGCAGCGCGCCATCGAGAAACTCCGCTCGTCGATCACCCGCCAGATGCGCGAGGCAGGCGAGCGTCACCGGATCGAGGCAGCGGCCGGCTGACCGGCCCGTCTCTCATCAGGTTCGCGAAGATCCGCCCGTGCAGCCAGTCTGCTGATCTTCGTGGACACTCTGTCGCATGGCGAACGTCACTTTGCCCCGGCTTCGGCCGGGGTTTTTTTGAGGCGACAGCAGAAATGGTACGCGGTTGTACTCTACGGGGCAGATACATCCCAATGGCGTCTAAAACCCGATTGGAGGTGTTGATGAAGGCGTCGACCAGGCGGCGATGATAGTCTTCAGGCAAGACGACGCGACTTCGACATCCTGGTTGATGGAGACGAACAATGCACGTCGAGCCTGCCGAAATCCCCTCCGTGCCCGAGGGCTTCGTGCTTCACGACCGCCGCAGCCCGGTCACCGACCCCTGGCGGCCGATCTGGGCGAAGCGGAGCGATACGGCATTTCATCTGGGGCTGCACCTGGCCGAGGCGCACACCAATTCGCGTGGCCTTGCCCATGGTGGGTTGATCTCGGCGCTTGCCGACAATGCCATGGGGCTGACCTGCTGGCTGCATCGGCCGGAATCCGGCGGGCTGGTGACGGTCAACCTCTCAGTCGACTTCATGGGGGCCGGGCGCATCGGCCAGTGGCTGGAGATCCGGCCCGAGATGATCCGGACCGGCCAGACGCTGGCTTTCGCCCGGGCGCTCATTCTGGCCGATGAAGCGGTCATCGCCCAGGCCGCGGCCACTTTCCACGTGGCGCCGCCACGCAGCTGAGCCCGGAGACATCACCATGTCCGAGACCATCGATACAGGCGCGCGCTTGCGGGCCTTCGTCCTCTCCATGCCGGCAGCCCGGCTGCTCGGCTTCGACTTTCTGGAGATTGCCCCGGGCCATGTGGTGCTCGACCTGCCCTTCCGGCCGGAACTGGGCGAGCATCAGGGGCTGTTCCAGGGCGGCATCCTGGGGGCACTGATCGATTTCGCCGGCGCCTCGGCGAACGCCACTCTGCTCGGCCCCTCCGACGCCCTGATGACACTGGATTACACGGTCAAGCTGCTGCGTCCCGCAAGAGCGGCCGGTCTGCGAGCCACCGGCCGGGTGATCGACGCCGGCGGCCGGATCGGTGTCGCCGCGGCGGAGCTGTTCCTCCGCGATGCCGACGGGCGGATGGACGAGTCCGGCCCGGTCGCGACCGGTCTTGTCTCCACCCGACGGGTGGATCTCAGACCCGCGTCCTGACTTTGCCAGGCTGCTACTGGACGACCAGCCGCACCCTGGTGCCGGGCGCCGGGGTCTCGCCGGGCTTCAAACCGTTGAGCAGGCGGAACAGGCCTTCGGGATCCTCGTTCAATGCCATGTGTTTCACCAGGCTTTCCACCGTATCGCCACTCTTCACCGTGGCGATATCAAGGCGCAGCGGCTTCACCGCCTTGGCCTCCGCCTCAGTCAATCTGCGGAAACTGTAGGTAAAGCGGCGCAGATCCTCCTGCACCTTCGGCAGCACGTCGACCGGCGTGATCAACTGCACCCGATACACCGTATCGGCATCGGCGCGCATGATGATCGGCCTGATCTCCAGCGTCGTGCCGCTGCGGTCCCGCACCCGGGCGACGCCGGTGGCGCCGTCCATACCGTTGATCGTCACGCGTTCGACGTTCTGGAGGCGCGGCTGGCCTTCGGCGGCGCTGCGGCTCAGCACCTCAGTGAGCGCCATGTTGCGCGGCGCGCGGGCCATGTCGAAGACGAAGCGGGCCCCACCGGGGCCGTAGCCGGTGATGTTCTCATCGCTGTTGATGATGGCGTAAGAGGGCGGGGCCTCGAAAGCGAAGCGCAGCTCGGGATGCTTGAAACTGCGGCCGTTGATCACGCCCTGCGCACGCGACGAGCCATAGACCATACCGTCGATGGCCTCCAGCTGAGGGTCCACCGGCCGCACGCCCGTGGCGCCACCTGCCAGCTGGACGGCGCGGGCCACCCGGTCGGGCGTCCGCGGGTGTGATGCCATCAGGTTGAACTGCTCGGCCGGATTGTCCTGACCGCGCAGCTTCGCTTCATATCCGGAATAGTCGTTCAGTCGCTGCAGGAAGCTCGCCATTGCGCCGGGATCGTAGCCCGCGGCCTGAAGATAGCGGGTGCCCCGCTCATCGGCCTCGAATTCCTGGTCGCGGCTGTAGGACTGCAGATAAACCTGCGCGCCCATATTGGCGATGTTGGTAACTGTGCTGCTGCCCAGAACCGCACCCAGCAGCCCGGCGCCGACCTGGGCGATCATCCCGGTGCTCATGCGCTGTGCCGAATGGCGTGCGGTCACGTGACCGATCTCATGAGCCATCACGCCGGCAAGTTCCGCCTCGTCGCGGGCGAGCGCGATCAGGCCGCGGGTGACGTGGACATAGCCGCCGGGCAGGGCAAAGGCGTTCACGATCGGGCTGTCGATGATGGTGAACGTGAAGGGCTGATCCTTCATTTCGGTCACCGCCATCAGACGGAAGCCGATATCCTCGACATAGCGCTGAAGCTTTTCGTCTTTGTATTCGCCGCCGAAGGCCTTCACCAGCTTGGGGTGTTCCTCGGCACCCATGCGGGAGGCCTGCTCGTCGCCGATCAGATTGAAGCCCTGGCTGCTGGCCGGGCCGCCGGCACAGCCGGCGGCCATCACGCCGATGACCGCGGCGCCGATCAGCCGGCGCAGGCCATGCATCCGACGGGACCGGCGGACGGGGTGCGGATCGCTGTCGGATGCCGGGGCGATCACGGGTGCTGCGGGCATGGGGCTCGGCCTCGTGAAGTATCTGGGGCTGTTGAAAGACAAGGACCGGATCAAAGATGGCGGTTGAGGTCGGATGAGGCAACCCGTGCAGGCGTGACAAGGCTGCGACACGACACGGTGCCGATCCTTCCGGTGTCACGGCCGCGCTTGCGTGCGCTGCGACGGATCGGCCACACTTCGGGTGGCGGCGGATCCTGGCCGGTATCGTTGCCGGAACCGCCGGAGGCCGCCGATGCCAGAGGAGACCCATCCATGATGGACGCCGCACCCCGCGATCTCCATCCGCCCATCGAGCCCGATTCGAGCGGCCGCCTGGATGTGGGCGATGGTCATGTTCTCTTCTGGGAGGCGTGCGGCCGGCCCGACGGCGTCCCCGTGGTTTTCCTGCATGGGGGGCCGGGCACCGGTACGGAGCCCGCCCATCGCCGCTTCTTTGATCCGCGGATCTGGCGAGCGGTTCTGTTCGATCAGCGCGGCTGCGGCCGATCGACACCCCATGCCGAGACCCGCGCCAACACCACTGATCATCTGGTTGAGGATATCGAGCGCCTTCGCCGCCATCTGGGGATCGATCGCTGGGCGGTCTTCGGCGGGTCCTGGGGGTCGACACTGGCGCTCGCCTATGCGACCACCCATCCGGAGCGGGTGACCGGGCTGATCCTGCGCGGCATCTTCCTCGGCACCGATGACGAGGTTGCGTGGTTTCTCCACGAGATGGGGCGCTTCTTCCCCGAAGCCCGGGATGTCTTTCTGGGCCATCTGGCCGAAAGCGCGCGGGGTGATCCGCTGGCCGGCTACCTGCCGCTGCTGATGGACCCGGATCCGCGCATCCACCTGCCGGCGGCACGCGCCTGGTCGGGCTATGAGGGGGCCTGTGCGACCCTGAGGCCGGTATCGCAGCTGGCGTCTGGCGCCGCTGCCGCCGCCGGCCGTGCCGACGAAGACCGTGCCATGCTGGCGGTGTCGCGGCTTGAAGCCCATTACTTTGCCCATCGCTGTTTCCTGGCCGACCGGCCGCTGCTCGACCGGATCGACGCCGATCCGCGGCTCCGGCGACTGCCGGTGCACATCGTCCAGGGCCGCTACGACGTGATCTGCCCCCCGGCCACCGCCGTTGCCCTGGCCCGCCATCTGGGTCCCTCGGCGATGCTGGAGATGATTGCGGATGCCGGCCATTCGGCCTTTGAACCCGGCACCCGCCGCGCCCTGGTTGCGGCCGCGGATCGCATGGGCCGGATGTTGCAGGCGGGCCTCCACCCCCGCAGCTTCTGACCCGTCCGCCGATCACGCGCCACCGCTTGGCCCGACGAGGCTTTCGTGCTACCAAAGGGCAGCCGCCCGTCCCGGCCCGCCGGAGCCCCGCTCCCGCCTGCCCGGAGGCGCAAGGTGTCCCCGTAGCTCAGCAGGATAGAGCACAGGATTCCTAATCCTGGGGTCGCAGGTTCGAATCCTGCCGGGGACGCCATATTCCAAGACCTTAGTTTGTTGTACGTCACGGGCTTTACAGTTTTGCCGGGAGGCGTTTTACAGTCGGGGCCTTTCGGGGGCCTGTTGTGCTCCGACCTTGTTCGGCCGTCGTCCTGCGGATCCCATGCAAATTTGCACGGCGTGGGGCTTATTCCATGCCGGCCGGTGCCCCCTCCCGTCGCCTGATTGCCTTCTCCGCCCGGGCCTTCCGGTCTGCCTGCTCGATATACTTTCGCAGGGCCGCCGTGGAAGACGGCCTTGAAGCCCTCGACCGTCAAGGGCCTGCCCCGTGCCCCGGTGACGATCATCTCCGATGTCCGGGGCGTTGCGTTCAGGATCTCTTTCAGCCTGCGGTGCACGGGCACCCATATGGGCTCGCCGGTCTTACCCTGCCGGGCTTCGAGCCGGCCGTCGGCATGGGCCGCCCGGGGCAACGCGACCACGTCACTCTCCCGCATGCCAGTGCAGATCCCGAGGGCCACGGCGGCCCGAAGCCCGGGTTCAGAGGCGGTGATCATTGCCTCGATCTCTTCCGCGCTCCATGGCCGGTTGCGCACGGGGCGCCGCGCGGTTTCGCGATCTCGGGGGCTGCGGCCGCCGGATTGATGTCGCAATACCCCCGGGGCTGCCCCCACGAGAAGAGAAGCGAGAGGAACTGCACCACATAGTAGGCGAAGCGCCGCTTGCGGCCCGCATCGCCGGACTCTGGCCGGCGGATGGATATTGTCTGCTGGTGAACTGGCTGGGGCCGACGGAAGAGGCGTTGCAGGGGGAAGAAGCGGCCCGGCTGTTTCTGGCTCGGCTGGCGGCCCATGCCGGCCCCCTGGACCACACGAGCGGGGGCGGTACCGGCTATCGGATCGACCTGGCCTGCCTGGCCGGGTGCCTCAGCCGCGAAAGATCTCTCTGCGGTGATAGCGCAGAAATTCCGGATGCGGCCGGAGATCCGGGATATCCGGCACCACCAGACGTCGGTCGGGATGGATGATCCGCAGGATCGTGTCCGGCACCCGGCCCCGGTCGAGCAGCAGGCTGTGATCCTCGTCCACCGAGACCAGGCCGTGATCGAACATCCAGTGCAGCGTACCGGTGAGAGCCAGGCCGTTGCGCACCGAATCCGGCCCGTCATCGGCGACCGGCCGGATATGGGCGGCCTCGGCCTCGCACAGTCCGTCGGCATCGACAAGGGCAAGGCCGGTCATCGCACAGCGCCGGCCATAGGCGCGGTGCACGACATCCGCAAAGGCGCGGTCACGGAAGGGACGGGTGACCAGGCGCTCGATCATCGCGCGGGGCGGGGTCGGCGCATCCTCGAAAGCGGCCGGTGCCTCGCCGAAGCCGTCGAAGGGTGTGGCCGCCTGCGAGACGATCACCGCTGGGGCGATCAGCCGGCCGAAGCCGGCGGTGACGATGCGATCGAATTCCGCATCCGACAGATTGCGCACCGCACGGCCGAAAGCGCCTTTGCTGGTGCCGCCATCTTCTCGCGTCAGACCGCGTTCATAGGTGTCGCCCGGGCCTGCCCGAAACGGGACGGGGTGTTCGAGATCGAGATAGGCGTCGATCCGGGCGTAGAAGTGATCGGGCCGGACCGGGTCGGGCTCGATCCCGGCCACACGAGCGATGGCGAAATAGGCCTGTCGGCCACCGCGGCTGCCGGGGTCGGCCGAACGTCGGCGGGGTTCGTAATAGACGATCCAGTCGCCGAGCGCCGCCTCGACCTGGCGCAGATAGCTGCGCGGGAAATGGTAATAACGCTCAGGCAGGTCGTCATAGCTCGGCGACACTCTGGTCGTGAACACCGCCTTGACCATGACCCGCCGGGTTCTCCCTGCCGCATCAACCATTGAAAGTTGTGAATGCGGCAAGGATACAGCAGCAGGTGGCGGTTCGACCAGGCCCCTCAGCCGCCGGCGAAGCGGGCGCGCTCGGTGCGGAAGGCCGCCCCCCGTGCCGATCCGGTGAACTGGTCGACATCGACCAGCGAGGCGGCGCTCAGGGGGGTGATGGCGCTGGCATTGAGCATGCGCTTGTTCATGCGGAGCGGTGTTGCCGGCTTGGCGGCAAGTTCCGCCGCCATGACCCGGGCAAGATCGAGGGCCGGAGTCTCCCCGTCGGCGATGCGGTCGACGAGGCCGAGCGGTGCCGCCTGCTCCGCCGTCAGCCGCTCGCCCAGGATCGCCATCCGGCGGGCCGGCTGCAGGCCGATGGTCGCGACAAGCCGCGGCAGGCAGCCCCAGCCGGGCGTGATGCCGCGGTCGATCTCGGGCAGACCGAAAAGAGCACCGCTGCGTGCCACCCGGAAGTCGCAGGACAGCGCCATCACCAGCCCGCCACCCAGGGCATAGCCCTCGACCGCTGCGATCGTGACCGGCGGTGTGGATGTCCAGGCCTCCACCGCCTCGCCGCCGGCCCTGGCGACCAGTTCCGCCAGCGCTTCATCGGAGGCTTCGGCAAGCGCGGCGACACCGTCATCCTTGAGATCGAATCCGCCGCAGAAGGCGGTATCGGATCCGGTGAGAATGGCAACGGCGATATCCGGCCGCCGGGCCAGATGGCGGGCGGCATCCGCCAGATCATGCAGCAGGGCGGGGGAGAGCGGGTTCACCCGCCGGTCTGGCCGTTGAAAACGCACCGTGGCGACGGCGCCCGCGGTGCTGATGGTGACAGCGGCGGTCGAGGAAACATAGGCGGCAGGGGCGACGGGCATGGCGGGTTCTCCTGGTCCTGTTCTGCACCGGATCCTGCCGCGTCGACAGGCGACAGGCCAGCTTCCATCAATTTGCAGCTTTACTTACCGACCGATCGGTTGGTTATATGAGCATATGACATACAGCCCTGCTCTCTCTGCCCCTGCCGAGCCCTCTGTCCTCTCCCGCCGGGAGCGTGGGGAAGAAACCCGCGCCCGTCTGATCGAGGCCGCGGAGGCGGCCTTCGCCGAGCACGGGTTTCACGGCATCGGTGTCGCGGCGCTTGCCCGTGCCTGCGGCCTGGGCAATGCCGGGCTGCTGCATCACTTCCCGAGCAAGGCGCGCCTGTACGGGGCCGTGCTGGAACGGGTGGCGGCAGAGGCCGACGGCTTGCTGGTGGCGGCACTTGATGCCGCCGGCGCCGATCCGCGTGATCGTCTGGCCGCCATCATCGCGGTTCAGGCCCGGTGGACGGTCGACCGGCCGGCAGCGGCGCGGCTGGTGCTGCGGGAACTGCTGGACAATGTCGACCGGGTCGGCCGCGCCCGGCATCTGCCGCTCAAGCCCTATGTCACGCGGATGTGCGACGAGATCGCGGCGGGGCAGGCGGCGGGGCTTGTGGCGCCCGGGCCGGCGGTGGTGTCGCTGACCCTGCTGCTCGGCGCCTTCGCCTATGGCCTGGCGGTCAGGCCCACTTTTGCCCAGATGCGGCCGCAAGATGCCGTACTGGCCGAGGATGCCGGCTTTGTTGCGGCGATCGCTGCCGCGGCCCGGACGGCATTGTTCTCCGGAGGACGCGCCCATGACCCCGATCCCTGCCGGGACCCTGCCGGCTGATCCCTCTCCCATGCCCGACATCGCCGACCGGCTGGAGCTGCTGCGCCGTGCCTGCGCCGGTCTTGCGGCCGGCCGGCCCGAGATGCCGGTGGCCCAGTTTGCAAGTCCGGTCCTGCGCTATGCCGATCCGGCGCGACTGGTGCAGGAACAGCGGCTGATCCGGCGTTTTCCGCAGGTGGCGGCCGCAGCCGGCGAGATGGGCCAACCCGGCGACTGGATCGCCCGCGACATTTCGGGTGTGCCGGTGCTGCTGGTTCGCGACGAGACGGGCCGGGTGAACGCCTTCCTCAATGCCTGTCGCCATCGCGGTGTGCGTCTGGCGCCGGACGGCTGTGGTACCGGCCGGCGCAGTTTCACCTGCCCGTATCACGCCTGGACCTATGGCGCCGACGGTGCGCTCAAGGCACTGCCCAAGGCTTACGGTTTCCCGGATCTCGACCGTTCCGGACGTGGGCTGGTACGGCTTGCCGTGACCGAGCGGGCCGGGCTGATCTGGGTAGTGACCGATCCGGCTCTGGCCGATCGGCCGGTCGACCCGCTGCTGTCAGGAGTGGCCGAAGATCTGGAGGCGCTGGGCTTCGCCAGTCATGTTCCCCATGCCCCGCGCGATCTGCCGCTTGCCTGTGACTGGAAACTGGTGCTCGACGGCTCGTTCGAGGCTTATCACTTCAAGATCGCCCATCGTGACACGATCGCGCCGATGTTCGCCGACAACCTTCAGGTCATCGACGACTTCGGTCTGAACCGGCGGCTCTATCTGGTGAAGGCAGGGCTGGACCCGGCAGATCCGCCGGCGCCGGAGATCTTCGTCACCCGCGACTGGGGCAACATCTTCTACTTCGTCTTCCCCAACACACTGATCCTGGTCCAGCCCGATCATGCCCAGGTGACCCGGGTGGAACCGGCGGCGCCGGGAAAATGTGTGCTGCGAGAGGTGGCCCTGATACCGGCGGCCCCCGATACCGAGAAAGCGGCCCGCCACTGGGCGCGGAATGTCGAGATCTATCGCGCGGCGCTGGGCGAGGATTATGCGCTGGCGGAGTCGACCTGGTCGACGCTCGCCTCCGGTGCCAATGACACCCTGCTCTTCGGTGGCTATGAATTCGCCGCCGCCCGCTTTCATGAACAGCTTGAGGCGGAACTGGCGGCGCTCAGGGATTGAGGCCGGCCGCCTTGAGGATGGCCGGGATGTCGGCCGGGTAGACCGGCGCATCGGCATGGATCAGATCGGCCGGATGCCACCAGCGATGGTCCGCCAGCACCCGGCGTTCCAGTTCGGTCCAGTTGTCCTGGACCAGGATATGACGGCCGGGAAGGCGGATCAGGAAAAAGCGTTCTTCTGCCAGCACGACCTCGCCATCGCTCATCCGCAGTTCGACCTCGTGTTCGAAGACGGTGGGGCCGGGATGGTCGACCACCAGCCCCACCTCTTCGTACAGCTCGCGCACGGCCGCCTGTTCAAAGCTCTCGCCCGGCTCCACCCCGCCGCCGGGCGTGGCCCAGCAGCCCTGTCCGGCCGTGGGGCCCGACAGGAAGGTGAAGCGGAAGAGCAGGACCCGCCCGTCGCCGTCGACGACGAAGAGCCGGGCGGCCGGGCGGCGGCGGTATGCGGACATCGGCCTGATCAGGGCTTCACGGCCGCGGTGACGATCACCTCGACCCGATATTCGGGAGAGGCCAGCTTCGCCTCGCCGGTGGCGCGGGCAGGGGTATGGCCGGGCACGACCCACTTGTCCCAGACCGAATTCATCTCGGCGAAATCGGCCATGTCGGCCAGCCAGATGATCGCCTGAAGGATGCGACTGCGGTCGCTGCCGGCCTTCTCCAGCAGGGCGTCGACCTCGGCCAGCGCGTCGGCGGTCTGCTCGGCGACGCTCTTGCCGGGCGTGCCGACCTGGCCGGCCAGCCAGACCATGCCGTTATAGACGACCGCGTCGCTCATCCGCGGACCGGTGTCGATACGGCGGATATCGGGGTTGGTGGCGTCGGTCATGAGATCGGCTCCTGGAAGTCTCCCGCCTGCGGGGAGAGGCAGTGGAATGACGGGGGCCGGATGGGGGTTCCGCCCGGCCCGGGATAGGTGTACCAGTGGGGCCGTCCTGCCGCCAAGCTTCCGGAGCCCGCGTCGCCCATGACTCCCACGGAAATCCGCGCCCGCGTGCTCCACCGCGACCGTCTGGTGGTGATCATCGACAAGCCTGCCGGCCTGCCGGTCCATGCCGGTCCCCGCGGCGGGCCCAATCTTGAGCTGTATCTCGACGCTCTGCGCTTCGGCTACAAGGAGCAGCCGTCGCTGGCTCATCGCCTGGATCGCGACACCAGCGGCTGCCTGGTGCTGGGCCGCAACCGTCGCGCGCTGGCGCGGCTGGGCCGGATGTTCCAGGGCGGGCGGGTCGAGAAGGTCTATTGGGCCGTGACCGAAGGCGTACCCGCAGACATGGCAGGTCGGGTGGACGCACCCCTTACCAAGCACACCCCCGGCCGGGGGTGGAAGATGGTGGTCGATCCCGCAGGGCAGACGGCGGTGACCGACTGGCGGGTGCTGGGCCAGGCCGGTGGACGGGCCTGGATCGAATGTCGCCCGCGTACCGGCCGCACCCATCAGATCCGTGTGCATATGGCTCATCTGGGCTGCCCGCTGGTCGGTGATCCGGTCTATGCCGAGGGCGTCGGCGATGCCTTTGCAGACGAGATGCGCACGAAGCTCGGGCCGATGCTGCTCCATGCCCGGGCGATCACCCTGCCGCTCCATCCCGATCAGCCGCCGGTCGAGGCGGTGGCACCGGTGCCGGGACATATGCGCCGGGCGCTGGAAGAGGTCGGGATGGATGGCGCCGCCGAGGATGCCTTTGCCCGCCGTCAGCGCGCCGAGGCGCTGGCGGCTGCTGAGACGGCACCCGTCGACGAAGAGCCGGCAGAGAAGTTGAAGAGCCGCCGGGGCCGGGGCTTCGACGCGCCGCGCGGCCCCGGGTCTGGCCGCGGCGGTTTCGGCGGCCGCTGAACGTCTTTTCCTGCCCGGTGTCGTCTTCTAGCCGGGTGTGTGGCAGGTCATGCCGGCGCTGCGGCCGCGCAGGGTGCACAGCCCGATCGATTGCCACCCGGCGGGGCTGCCGGCAAGTTCGATGACGGTGTCGCTCGCCACCACCGCAAGTCCCCGTTCCTTGGCGATGCTCTCGATCCGCGCCGCCACATTCACCGGATCGCCGAGCACGGTGTAGTCCAGCCGCTCGTCATCGCCGACGGGACCGCAATAGACCGTGCCGGCATGGACGGCGACCGCCACGGCCGGATCGGGCAGAGCGGTGCCGATCCCGTCGGCGGCCAGGGCCTCGCGCGCCCAGGCACTGACGTCGGCCGCCACCTCTCCGGCGGCGGTGAGGGCCGCCGCTGCTCCCGCATCGGGCGCTTCGGGTCCGGTTGCTCCGAACAGGACCAGAATGCCGTCGCCGACGAAGCCTGCGACCAGGCCGCCATGGGCGGTGACCACCCGGCGCACGCGGGCGCGATAGTCGCCGATCCGCCGGCCCACGGTCTGCGGGTCGAGCTTTTCAGCCAGCATGGTGGAGCCGCGCAGGTCGACGAAGATCATCGCCAGCCGCCGCCGGCCGCCGAGGCCGGTGGGATCGTCGCCGCTGCGTCCCACATCGGCGGCGATCTCGGCCGGGAGGAAGCGGCCGAGCCGGCCAGCTCGTGCCGCCTCCTCTACTGCACGGGCCACGATCCTGCCGTTACGGCGGGCGGCAAAGGCAAGCACGCCCCCTGCGAGCGCCAGCATGACCAGACGGGCAAGATTGGGTGGCATGGCGTGCATGCCGTTGATTTCATTGACCAGGGCGGCAGGATCGGGATCGATGGTGCCGTCGGCCAGCATCGGCAGGCCGAGGGCTGCGACCGTCATGGCGGTCGCGATCAGGATGGCGCCCGCCCGCAGGCGGAGCGCCGCAATCGCCAGGATCACCGGGGCGAGCCAGACGGCGGTCAACATCAGCGTGTAATTGCCGGGCAGCGCCGTCAGCACCAGCCCTGCCAGCACCGAGGCGCAGAGCAGGCCGGCATCGACGGCGGGGAAGACCCAGGCCATCCAGCGCCGGTAGCGGCCGCGCCGTGCGAGCAGCACGGCTGCGGCGCCGGCCAGACCGAAGGCGATCAGGGTCGAGAGTGCCACGACGAGCCGGATGTTGACCGCGCCCGTGAAGATCATGGCGGGCTGGAGGATCAGCAGTGGCCCGACCAGGGAGCAGAGCAGCACGGCGGAGATGGCGACGCGCAGCCAGCCGCCCAGCCGTTCGGCTGCGCGTTCCGCCGCGTCGATCCCGTCTGAAGGTGGCAGGGCCAAATGTTCAGCCCTGCCGGATGGCATCGGCCAGACGCGCGGCGATGCCGGCCAGTTCCGCCGGTTCCGCTCGCGGCATCGGCCGGATGGTGATGTCGGGTTCGGCGATCTGGCGCTTTGAGAGCACGTCGGTCACCTCGACCATGGGGAAGACATGGGCGTGGGTATGAGCGACGTCGATGCCGGTGAAGGCAAAGGCCACCCGCGGCACCTCCCAGATCCGCTTCATCTCGCGGGCGAGGCGCTGGCCGACATCGACGATACGCGCCGCGGTGGCCGGTGGAAGATCCTCGAAATACGCATGATGCGCCCGCGGGATGATCAGGGTGTGGCCGGGCCGGATCGGCTGGATGTCCATGAACGCCATGATCTCGTCGTCCTGATGGACGAGATGGGCGGGCAGGCGGCCATCGGCGATGGCGCAGAACAGGCAGGCGGTCTGGGTATCGGTCATCAGGGGGGTCCGTTTGCGGCGTGGGCGATCGTCGCAGGGGGCGACGAGGCCCGCATTGATACGCAACGGACAGTATACTCCGACGCGTCCGCTCAGCCGAAGCCTGTGCGTGTCACCAGATCCGGCTGGTCACGGTCGCCTGGGCGATGAGGTGCCCGTCGGCGTCCTGAATCTCGACCGAGGTCACGGTGCCGCTGCGGCTGCGTGACAGCACCCGGGTCCGGGTCTCCAGGTCGCAACCGTCGGCCGGGTGCAGATAGTTGACGACCAGGGTCTGGGTTGCGCCGCCGCGGGTCGTCGCCGGATCGACGCCCGAAGCGGAGGCGGCGGCGCCGGCGATATCGGCGAGGGTGGCGATGACGCCGCCATGGACGATCCTGTCCACAGTGACGTTTGCCATGGCGAATGGCAGGCGCAGCCGCACGTCACCCGGAGCCAGATGCCCGAGTGTGATATCCAGATGCCGGGCAACGGGCGAGGCGATCAGCAGAGAGCGAACCAGGGTCTCGATACGCGGGTCAATCTTAGTGGTTTCGGTCATGGCGGACGCCCTTCGGAAGGTGTGGGCCTCCATCTGGCCAGCCCTGCCGCCACCGATCCATGACCCCACAGGTAACGGCACGCGACTCGCGGCGGCGATAATAGATCATAGGTTGTTTTTAATGGAAGCGGTGTCTACTCTCTGGATCGAGACCACTTGCCGCGACGGGGGATGGATGACGGCGATCGAGATGACGGCCGCAGCTGGGGCAACCGAAACCAGGCGTCCGATAAGCGGTGCGGCCGTGGGGCTGGATGCGGCCCTGGGCTGGGCGGCCACCCGTGCCCTGGCCGAGGCCATACGGGGCGGGACGTTTGAGCGGCTGGCGGCTGGTCGGGCGGATCCGACCGAACTGGCTGCCGCGGTCGGGCTGCCGGTCGATCGCCTGCTGGCTCAGCTTGCGGCGCTTGGTGCCCAGGGCCTGGTGCAGCTTGAAGAGGATGGCCGCGTTCAGCTGGCGGACCATGCCGGCGATGTGGCCCGGGCTGCCGCCATGGTGCTGGGCGGCGATGTACCCGCGGCGCCGCCGCGGCTTAGCTGGCCGATTCTGGATCCGACACTTGGCGCCTGGGCAGCCGCGGCGCTGGCTCCGGCTGGGCGCTGGCTGGTGCTCGGCGGTGACGCCGGTTTCGTCCGGAGCTTCGGCGACGGGCTCGATCTCAGTCATCTGGCCGAAGACGCGGCAGAGTTCGGTGCCGCCCTGGCCGGTGAGGAGTGGCCCGCAGGGCTCGACGGGGTGCTGATCCTGCGCGGGTTGGGACGCAGCGCCAAGACGGCGATCTCGGCGGTGATCGAGGCGGCTGAGGAGGCGCTCCGTCCCGGCGGCTGTTTCGCCTGCCTGGATCTGGTGCTCGATGATGACTATGCCGGCCCCCGCCATGCCGGATTGTGGGCGTTCGCCCAAGCCGATCTGGGTGGAGAAGCGCCGCCGCTGACCCTGAACTTCCTGGGGCTGCGGCTGGCCGAGCTGTGCTTCGCCCCGCCGATTGCGGCCGAGGCACCGGATGGCGTTCATCGTCTGATCTGGAGTCGCCGCGACTGATCGACGCCCCGACCACCCCGGCCTTGCCGTCGCTGCACAGGTCGGCGATGCTTTGGTCATGGCCCGCCACGACCACAAGCCCGCGCCCCCCGCTCCAGCCCGCCTCGCGCGCCATGCGCGGCGGCGGCCGGCGCTCGCCCTCGGCTTCGCCCTGGCGGCAGGGCTTGGCGCTGCGGCCGTCGTGGCGCTGGATGTCGATCGGCCGCTGCGGCGGCTGCTGGGTCTTGAACATCGTGCAGCCGGCCATGTGGTCCGCAGCTTCCCCGATGCTGCCGGGCCCGATGCGGAGGCACGGGCCGCCCTTTATGCGGCCCTCGCCGAAATGCCCTCGGAACTCGATGCCGATGATCCCCGGAAGGTACGCGAGGGGGCCGCGATCTATGCCGATGCCTGCGCCTCCTGCCATGGTGCCGACCTTTCCGGGGCCGCGGACTGGCGAACCCGCCTGCCGTCGGGCCGTCTGCCGGCCCCGCCCCATGATGCGGCAGGCCATACCTGGCATCATCCCGACCAGCATCTCTTTGCGCTGACCGCCCTTGGCCCGGGCCCGTTTGCACCGCCGGGGTATGAGAGCGACATGCCTGCTTTCCGCGAGCGGTTGAGCGACGATCAGATCTGGGCGGTACTCTCTTTCATCAAGAGCCGCTGGCCCGCCGACATTCGTGCGGCCCATGACCGGATTTCGGCAGGCATGGCCCGATGACCACGTCCTGCGCCTTGACCCCATCTTTCATCGACCCTCGCCTTGCCGATCCGGCGGGCTGGCGGCGTCTGGTGCCCTGGCTTGATGTCGAGGGGCATGCCACGGTACCACCGGTGCAGCTGAACGATGCCGATCTGGCCCATGTGGCCGACGGGCTGCACGACCATGGCTGGTTCGCGCTGCCGCCGGTGCTACCGGTCGGGCTGGTCGACGATCTGCGCCGTGGCCTGCTACGCCTGAAGGCAGCCGGATGGCCACCGGTCTTCATTCATGTCTTCGATCAGGCCTGGGCGCTTCAGGCCGCCCTGGCGCCGCTCGCCGCACATCTGCTGGGGGAGCGGTTCGCAGTGCTGCCGCATCTCTGGGCCTGGGTCGTGCCGCCGGTCGAGGGGGCCCGCGGCTGGCCCGGGCATCGGGATCTGATCGGACGAAGCGTGTTTCCGGGCGGTATTCACATGACCCTGAGCTTCTGGGTGCCACTGGCCGATGCCGGGCTCGACAATGGCTGCATGCGGGTCGTGCCGCTTGAGGTGGAGCGCAGCCTGCCGGCGCCGCTCGAGACCCTGATTGCCGAGGGGCGGTTGCCGCGCGAGCCTGAAGAGATCGGCCTGGCGCTGCCTGCCGCCGCCGGCGCGGTGCTCGGCTGGCGGCAGGACCTCTATCACTGGTCCGGGCGCGCCCGGGCGGGTGCCGTGGCGCCGCGGATCAGCATCGCGATCGAGATGCAGAACACGGCCTTCGACCCGGTGGCCGAGCCGCTGATCCGGCCGGGGACGCTTCCAGACATGCGCACGCGTGTGGAGCTGATCCTCCGCGCCATCGGAACCTATGCACGCATGGAGCGCATCCCGGATCGTCTGCCGATTGAAACTCTCGCGCAAGAATTTCAATAGAAAATCGCCGGAGATATGCATGGCGAATTAAACGCAAAAGTTAATTTGAACGCAGATTGATTGCTCTAAAATCGTGTGAACAAATCCATGAAATTCCGCGCAACCTCGTTGCGCCAGCACCCTTGCCATTGTGCTTTTGGTGCTGAGGGCTATATTCAGGCCGACATTATACCCAGTCGACGCCTCCGCGCGGTGTCGCGCGGAGCGGCTCAAGGAGTCTTACCGCATGACCGAGAACACCGCCGTCCGTGCTGGTACCGTCACCATCACCGACGATATCAGCGGACAGAGCCACGAGCTGCCGATCTTCGGCGGCACTGCGGGCAACAAGGTGATTGATATCCGCACCCTCGGCGGCAAGACCGGCTATTTCACCTTCGACCCCGGCTTCATGGCCACGGCGTCCTGCGAGAGCAAGATCACCTTCATCGACGGCGACAAGGGCGAGCTGCTCCATCGGGGCTATCCGATCGACCAGCTCGCCACCCAGAGCAACTTTCTGGAAGTCGCCTATCTGCTGCTGAACGGTGAACTGCCGAACAAGGACGAATACGCGACCTTCGAGCGCAACATCACCCGCCACACCATGCTGCACGAGCAGCTGACCAAGTTCTTCACGGGCTTCCGCCGTGATGCGCATCCGATGGCGGTGATGGTCGGCGTGGTTGGCGCGATGTCGGCCTTCTATCACGACAGCACCGACATCAATGATCCGGCGCATCGTGTGATCGCCTCGCACCGTCTGATCGCCAAGGTTCCGACCATCGCGGCGATGGCCTACAAGTACTCCATCGGCCAGCCCTTTGTGTATCCGCGCAACGACCTGGGCTATGCCGAGAACTTCCTGCACATGATGTTCTCGGTGCCGTGTGAGACCTATGAGGTGAACCCGGTCCTGGCCAAGGCCATGGATCGCATCCTGATCCTGCACGCCGACCACGAGCAGAACGCCTCGACCTCGACCGTGCGTCTCGCCGGTTCGTCGGGTGCCAATCCGTTCGCCTGCATCGCGGCCGGCATCGCCTGCCTCTGGGGCCCCGCTCATGGCGGCGCCAACGAGGCGGTGATCAAGATGCTGGAAGAGATCGGCTCGGCCGACCGCATCGGCGAGTTCGTGAAGCGGGCGAAGGATAAGGACGATCCGTTCCGCCTGATGGGCTTCGGTCACCGCGTCTACAAGAACTTCGATCCGCGCGCGACGATCATGCGCCAGACCTGCCACGAGGTTCTGGGCGAGCTGGGCATCACCGATGAGCCGCTGCTCGACATCGCCATGAAGCTTGAGAAGATCGCGCTGGAAGACGAGTATTTCGTGGAGCGCAAGCTCTACCCGAACGTCGACTTCTACTCGGGCATCATCCTGCGTGCCATGGGCATCCCCACCAGCCTGTTCACCGTGCTGTTCGCGGTGGCGCGCACCGTCGGCTGGGTCGCCCAGTGGAAGGAAATGATCGAGGATCCCACCCAGAAGATCGGTCGCCCCCGTCAGCTCTACACCGGCGCTGCCGTCCGCGACTATGTGGACATGAACGCGCGCTGATCCAGGCCGCCATCATCCGCCATCTGCACCACCCCCCGGAGCGTTGCTTCGGGGGGTGGTGTCGTTTCAGGAAGCCTTGTGTCCTGTGGTTATGCAGGTCGCGTTTTGCGCGTGTGTGGGGTCATGGAATGCGACCGTCGCGCGCCGATGCCTGCGATGCTAATCTGTGATGGGGGAGGGCCGTCCATGGAGCCTCCACGAGGCAGGAGGTCGTCCGGCGAATGGATCGACGGATCTGGGGGCTGACATTCGCGATGGCCGCACTGGGGCTGGCGCTGATCCAGCTCGTTCGGGTCGAGGGTGAGCGGCGGGATGCGGTCGCAGAGGCCACACGACAGCTGAGCCGTGATGCCGCATCCGCAGAGATTGCGATCACCGGCCTGCTGCGTGACGCTTCCGCCAGGCTCGATCGCCTGGCCGGGGAACTTACCCCCCTGCTCCACACGGGTGGGGAGGGGCTTCAGGCCGGCGGGGAGGGGGCGCTCACCGCCCGGCTGCGCACGCGACTGCCGCACGATCTCGGCGGTGCGACCCTGCGTGTAACCGATGGTACCGGCAGGATTCTGGTTCAACTGGGGGAGGTTCTGCCGCTGGCTCCGTCGAGTCTGCTTGCGGTCACCGTTCACGATCGCACGCTGGCGCTTCCGCCCGATGCCGTGCCAAGGTTGATGCCGAACGGGTTGTTCATGGCAGCCGACCGGGACCGGGTGGTCCTCAGCCTGCCGATCGCCGGCGAGACGGGCGCTGGACAGGACGGACGCCCCGAGGGTGTGGTGGTGATGCTGTTGGGCCGGTCCGTCTTCCGGCAGATCACCGACAGTCTGGTCCCCAAGGGAAACACAGCCATCACCCTTGCCGATGCCGCCGGAGGGCAGATCGTTCTCACCGGAGGAACGCCCGTCACGACCGCTGCCGATCTGGTGGAACGTCCGGTCGACGGCTTCCCGTTGCGACTGATCGCGGCCCGCACCATCGCCCCGGGCGAGGCCAGTTGGGGATGGCTGGCGGTTAATCTCGGCGGCAGTCTGTTGACCGGCCTGCTGGCCGGAGCGGCGGCGGTTCTGCTGCTGGCACCGGCACGCCGGCAGAATGCGGCGGATATGCGCCCGGGAGAGGGCGATGCGACGGTGATGCGCGGGTTGGAACTTGCACGGGCGGCTGTCTGGCAGCATGACGCACGCACCCGTCATGTGAGTGTTCTGCCTGGCCTGCCGGCACTTGGTATCGGCGTCATCGGCACGGCGGATCTGTTCGAACGGGTTGCGCCTGCAGAGCGACAGGCGCTGCTTGCGGCACTCGCTGATCTGGGGGGCGGGCGCCGCAATACACTCGACATGGTGCTGACGATTCCGCCGCCGGGGACCGGGACGCCCCGCTATCTGCGGGTCGTGGGCGGGGCGCTGCCGGATGGCGGCCGCTCCACCGGCCTTATCCACGATGTCACTGAAGCCGAGGCGGCGCTCCGCCGGGCCGGCGACCGGCTGCGGTCGTTGACCGAGATCCAGTCGCTGTCGGGCATCGCGTCCTGGAGCTGGCCGATCGGTGCACCGCGGGTGTGGTGTGCCGACGAGCTGTTCTCCGCCTTCGGGCTGGACAGCCCGCCCGACGGAGCGATCGACGCGCCGCAGTTTCAGGCCATGGTCCTGGCGGAAGACCGGCCGCGGGTGCGCGAGGCTTTGCGCCAGGCCCGGCGCGGCACCGTTTCGGCGCTTGATTTCCGCCTGTTACGCATTGACGGCCGGATCGTGCGGATGCATGGGGCCGCGGCCCCCGGCTTCGATGACGACGGGCAGGTGGTGCGCATCAACGGCGCACTTGCAGTCGATCCGGGGGCCGACCCGGCCTGACGCCACGCCCCTGGGCGCCGGCTTGCATCTGCGGCCCGGACGGGTCAGGCTCGGGTCCCATAGTCTCGCCAGCCGCTGATGGAGATGCCCCCATGACCGTCACCAACCCGATCCGCGTCTGTGTCGCCGGCGTCACCGGCTGGACCGGTGGCGAGGTCGCCCGCGCGGTCGCCGCCGCCGCCGACCTCGACCTCGCCGGCGGGATTGCCCGATCCGCCGCCGGCCGCCGGCTGGACGAGCTGGTCCCGGGGGCCCTCCCCGAGGTCGTGATTGCCGCAGATGTGGAGGCGGCGCTTGCAGCAGGCGGGATCGACGTTCTGGTGGACTACACCCACCCTTCGGCCGTCGCCGCCCATACCGAGGCGGCGCTGGCACGGGGTGTCCATGTGGTGATCGGCACCTCTGGCCTGGATGCGGCGGCCTATGAGCGGATCGCCGCCTCGGCGAAGGCCGCCGGCCGCGGCGTGGTCGCCAGCGGCAATTTCGCCATCACGGCGGCGCTCGCCACCCGCTTCTCGCTGATCGCCGCCCGCTATATCCCGCATGTGGAGGTGGTGGAGATCGCAGGCCCCGCCAAGCCGGATGCGCCTTCGGGCACCGCGCGGGAACTGGCCGAGCGGCTGGGGCGCGTCGCGCGGCCTGAGATGCCCCGGGGCACCGTGCCGGTGGCCCCCGACAAGGTGCTGGGGGATCCGGCGCTGCGTGGTGGCACGATCGGCGGCGTGCAGGTCCATTCGCTGCGCCTGCCCAGCTATGCCGCGTCGATCGATGCCCATTTCGCCGTCGCCGGTGCGCGGCTGGTGATCTCCCACGATGCCGGGAAGGATGCCAAAGCCTATGTCGACGGCACCTTGCTCGCCATCCGCAAGGTGTCGGAGGTGACCGGTCTGGTGCGCGGGCTCGACGTCCTGCTCTTCGGTCCCGATGATGCGGCGGCGGGAGTGCAGGCATGACCGCGAAGACCGAAATCGGCGGAGCGGAACGCAGCATCACGCTCGACCGGACCATCCGGCACGGCACCTTCATCCTGATCGCCTGCGCCACCCTGTGCTGCCTGGTCCTGGGGGCCGCGGTCGAGGCCGAGATCCTGTGGGCGCTGGTGGTGCTGGTTCCGCTGGTGGTGCTCGGAATCGTCGATCTCGGCCAGGAGCGGCATGCGATCCGGCGCAACTATCCGGTGGTCGGGCATCTGCGCTGGGCCTTCGAGGCGCTTCGGCCATATCTGCGCCAGTACATCGTGGAAGACGATCTGGAAGGTCGTCCTTATGACCGTCTGGCCCGCAGCCTGGTCTACGAGCGTGCCAAGGGGGACGAGGACGCCCAGCCACTTGGCACCCAGCTCGACGTCTACGCGCCGCGCTACGAGGCGATCGTGCATTCGATCGCTCCCCGGCCGGTGGCGACCGAGCCCTTCCGGGTGAAGGTGGGCGGGCCACAATGCACAAGGCCCTATCACGCGCAGGTGCTCAACATCTCGGCCATGAGCTTCGGCTCGCTCAGTGCACGCGCGATCGAGGCGCTGAACCTGGGGGCGGCCCGTGGCGGCTTTTATCACGACACCGGCGAGGGCGGGCTCAGCCCTTATCACCGCATGCATGGCGGCGATCTGGTCTGGGAGCTGGGATCGGGCTATTTCGGTTGCCGTGACGAGCATGGCCGCTTCGACCCCGACCTCTTTGCCGAGACCGCCCGGCTCGATCAGGTGAAGATGATCGAGATCAAGCTGAGCCAGGGCGCCAAGCCCGGCCATGGCGGCATGTTGCCCGGCCCCAAGGTGACGGCCGAGATCGCCGCCACCCGCAAGGTGCCGCAGGGCGTCGACTGCATCTCGCCGGCCCGGCATTCCGCCTTCGACGACCCGCAAGGCATGATGCGTTTCGTGGCCCGGCTGCGGGAGCTTTCCGGCGGCAAGCCGGTCGGGATCAAGCTTTGTGTCGGCCAGCCGCACGAGATCTTCGCCATCGTCAAGGCGATGCGCAGCACGGGCATCCTGCTCGACTTCATCGTCGTCGACGGCGCCGAAGGCGGGACTGGTGCGGCGCCGCGTGAATTCTCGGACCATCTGGGCCTGCCGCTGCGCGAAGGGCTGGTGCTGGTGCGCAATGCCCTGGTGGGTGCGGCCCTGCACCCGCATGTGCGTATCGGTGCGGCCGGCAAGATGGTCAGCGCCTTCGACATCGCCGCGGCGCTCGCGATCGGTGCCGACTGGTGCAACGCCGCCCGGGCCTTCATGTTCTCGATCGGCTGCGTACAGTCGGTGAAGTGCCATACGGGGCGCTGCCCGACCGGCGTGGCGACCCAGGATCCCGATCGTCAGAAGGGGCTGGTGGTGGAAGACAAGGCCGAGCGGGTGCGCCGCTTTCAGTCGCGAACGGTGCATGCCCTGGCGGAACTGGTCGCGGCCGCCGGGCTGGACCATCCCTCCGACCTGGAGCCGCGCCATCTGCTCCACCGGCGGTCACCCAACGAGATCGTGCCGATGGACCGGCTCTATCCCTTCCTGACCCCCGGCGCGCTGATCGATGCGCCGGATGCCACGCCCTATGCCTCGGAATGGGCGGCCGCGGATCCCGCGAGCTTCGCGCCGCGTCGCGCTGCCTGACGGATCAGCGGGCGGCGAGCCTGTCCAGGATCGCCGCAACCAGCACCGCCGGGGCGTCGGTCTGCACCAGATGACCGGCACCGGCGATGCCTGTGAAACGGCAGCCGATGGCGCGGGCGAGGTCGTGTCCCTGTCCCGCCGGCAGCCAGCGATCCTCCAGCCCCCACAACACCTCGGCCGGGCAGCGCAGACGGCCCAGATGCGGCACCGTTTCGTCGGTGGCGGCCGGATCCATCCATGCGATCTGGGCGTAGAAAGCCTGTCGGCCATGGGCATCTCCCCAGGCATCCAGGATATCGGTGAGGATGTCGTCCGGGATCGGCCTGTGGGCGGCTTCGGCCACATAGGCCGCAACCAGCGCCCGATGCAGATGGTCGGGCAGGCCGGCGAAGGCCGCAGCGTGGTCGCGTACATGGGCGACGAAGGGGGAGCCCCAGGGCCGGAGCATCACCGCATCCGCCAGGATCAACCCCGACATCTCCGTCCCGCGGAGCAGATGGGCGCGGAGTGCCGTCGCCCCGCCGAAATCATGGGCGACAACCAATGGCGGTCCGGCGAGATCCAGATGCGCCATCCAGTCGGCCAGGATCCCGTCCTGGACATGGAGTGACACATCGGATCCCGGCGGTACCCGCGACTGACCATAGCCGGCCAGATCGAGCAGATGCACCCGGGCCCGCGATACGAGCGCCGCGGCGACCGGTGCCCAGACCGCGGCGTTGAACGGGGTGCCATGGATCAGCACGAGATCCGGTCCTGTCTCTCCGAAACGGTCCCAGGCGATGGTGCCGGCGGGATGGTCGAAGCGACGGCAGAGCGGCAGGTTGTGACGCATGATCGGCCTCCGGTCGACGTTGGAGATGTCTCAGCCAACCACGGTGCCTGCCGGTGCGGCCAATTCAATGGCCTGATCCGATCATGACCGATGCTGATCTTCAGCCGCTGCAGAAGCCGAGCATCGTGGCCAGCCAGCATTCCACCCGGCGGCGGTTGGTGCCCATGTCCCAGCGGCCGATGCGGGAGCGTGACAGGATCACCGGCGCGGCTGCGATACGGCCGTCCGGCATCGGTACCGGCATGGCCCAGAGGGAGACGTCGTCGGTGAAGCGGCAGACCCGGGTGCGCTGGATGGCGTCGATCCGGTAGAGCGTGGTATCGGCCGCCAGGATCCGGCTGCGCGGCTGGGCCCGCACGCAACGGGCCATGGCGGCGAGCAGACGGTCGGGGCCGGCCTGCAGCGGGCCGGTCGGGATATGCGGCCGCACGCGAAGCGCGCCTTCAGGAGCGGCCAGACACCAGCCCGGCTTCTGGTCGCCGCTGAACGCCGGAAGGTCGAACAGCTCGGGGGGAAGTGCGCTATCGTCCAGAGGCATCGAAGGAAGGCTCCTCGGGCGGCCTGCCCGGCGATGTCAGGAGAAGGGCATCTCCTGGCGCCGCTGGCGCAGCCAGTCGACGTAATGATCGATGAAGGCACGGACCTTTGCCGACAGATGCCGGTTATGTGGATATACCGCGTAGATATCGACGGGGGGCGGTGCGAATTCCGTGAGCACTGCCTCAAGGCGTCCGGCCGCGACGTCTGAACCGATGATGAAGGCGGGCAGTCTGGCGACGCCGGCGCCGGCAAGGGCGGCATCGCACAGGATCTGGCCGTTATTGGCGTTGAGGGAGCCCGAGACCCGGACGGCGATGCTTTCACCACCATCGATGGTCCGGAAGCGCCATTCGTTGCGGGTGGAGAGATAGGCATATTCAAGGCAGTTATGCCGGGAGAGGTCGCGTGGATGGCGGGGCCGACCATGAGTTTCCCAATAGGCCGGGGTGGCGACGATCATCGTCCGGCTCTCGGCCAGCTTGCGGGCGATCAGGCTGCTGTCGGCCAGATTGCCGATGCGGACCACCAGGTCGTAGCCTTCCTCGACCACGTCGACGAAACGGTCGTCGAGTGCGACCTCGACCCGGACATGGGGGTGGGCCTTCATGAAGCCGGGCAGGCAGGGGGCCAGATGCAGCAGGCCGAAGGACATCGGCGCGTTGATGCGCAGCGTGCCGCGCGGCTCGTCCTGCAGGCGGCCGACCTCCAGATCCGCCTCCTCCGCCTCGCGCAGGATGCGGGCGCAATGGCGGTAATAAACCTCGCCCATCTCGGTGAGGCTGAGCCGGCGGGTGGTGCGGTTCAGCAGCCGGGCACCGAGCCTGTCCTCCAGCCGGCCGATATGTTTGGACACGGCGGATTTGGACAGGCCCAGCGCCCGGGCGGCGGACGAGAAGCTCTGCGCCTCCACCACCCGCGCGAAGACCGCCATGCTGGTCAGATGGTCCATGCCGCCCTCATCGCGCATTGTTTCCTTAAGGCTGACAATTCATTTCCATTGTTGCCGGTGGCGCGCAAAACCGCCAGTGCTACATTTAAAGCGACGACAGGGGCGGCCTCTCCGACCGGCTGCGCCCATACCCTCATCAACCGGGAATGACGGCGATGACCAAGGTTCTGGTTCTCTACTACAGCACGTATGGCCACATCGAGACCATGGCCGGCGCCGTGGCCGCCGGTGCCGCCGAGGTAGACGGCGTCGAGGTGACCGTGAAGCGGGTGCCCGAGCTGATGCCGCGCGACGTGGCCGAAAAGGCCGGCGCCAAGCTGGATCAGGCGGCCGAGGTGGCCTCGCCTGCCGAGCTGGCCGATTATGACGCGATCATCTTCGGCGCACCGACCCGTTTCGGCAATGTCGCCTCGCAGATGCGCAACTTCCTCGACCAGACCGGCGGCCTCTGGGCCCAGGGCAAGCTGCTCGGCAAGGTCGGCAGCGTGTTCGTGTCGACCGGCACCGGCGGTGGCAACGAGTCGACCGCGCTGACGCTCTGGCCGACGCTGGCGCATCACGGCATGGTCATCGTCGGCCTGCCCTATGCGGTGGCGCCTGAACTGGCCGACATCTCGGAAGTGATGGGTGGCAGCCCCTATGGCGCCGGCACCATCGCCGGCCCCGACGGCAGCCGGATGCCGAGCGAGAAGGAACTCTCCACCGCCCGCGCCCAGGGGCGTCACGTCGCCGGCATCGCGAAGAAGCTGGCTGCCGGCTGATGCCCGCCTGACTCCTGTACCGCCGCCTGTGCCGTTCTGCAGGCGGCGGTTTCCGTCACCTTCAGCCATCCCGGGGAGACCGCTCATGGGCGTGATGATCGACGGCGTCTGGCACGACCGCTGGTACGACACCGCAAAAACCGGCGGCCGCTTCGAACGCGAAGCCAGCCGTTTCCGCGACCGGCTGGCGACCGAACCCGGTGGTGAGGGGCTGCCGGCTGAACCCGGGCGCTACCATCTTTATGTCTCGCTCGCCTGCCCCTGGGCGCATCGCACGCTGATCTGGCGGCGGCTGAAGCGGCTGGAACAGGCGATTTCGGTGAGCGTGGTCGATCCGCGCATGGGCAGTGCCGGCTGGACCTTCGGCGCACCCGCCGAGGCGGGGGAGGGGGCTGCCCCCTTCGCTGGTGCCACCGGTGACGGGTTGTTCGGCAACCGGGCCCTGTACGATGTCTATGCCCGTGCCAACCCCCGATACAGCGGCCGGGTGACCGTGCCAGTGCTCTGGGACAAGGCCCGTGGCACCATCGTCAATAATGAGAGCGCCGAGATCGTGCGCATGTTCGACCGCGCCTTCGACCATCTGGCGCCTGAGCATGGCAATCCCGATCTGATCCTGTGCCCCGACGCATTGCGCGATGAGATCGACGCGGTCAACGCCGACGTCTACGACAGCATCAACAACGGCGTCTACAAAGCGGGCTTCGCCACCACCCAGGACGCCTACGAGGCGGCCGTCGTGCCGCTGTTCGATGCTCTCGACCGCATGGAAGCCCGGCTCGCGGACGGGCAGGGCTGGCTGGTCGGCGGCCGGATGACCGAGGCGGATCTGCGCCTGTTCACCACGCTGGTGCGCTTCGACCCGGTCTATCACGGGCATTTCAAGTGCAACCTGCGCCGCATCGCCGATTATCCGATGCTGACCGCACTCACCGCCCGGCTGCTGGCGGTGCCGGCGATCCGCGAAACGGTCGACGACGCCCATATCCGCTGGCACTACTACTGGAGCCATACGACCATCAATCCGACCCGGGTGGTGCCGCTCGGCCCGGCGGAGCCGCCGCGCCTCGATCCGTCCTGGCCGGCGCCTGCGCTCGACTGAGAGCCATTCCCGGCATCACGCTTTCGTTGCATCGCACAACCGGTGCGCCCATCCGGTATACCAACATGAAGCGCCAGCGTGTGTTGCAGCGGCGTTGACGCTCCCCGGAAAGCTGGCATAGGCTTTCGGAAATCCGCGGGCAGGAGGAGGGCCGAGGAGCCCGGTATCTTGGGGGAGATGCCGCCGACGCCCTGGTCCCGCGGGACGATTTCCGGAGGGAGACTTCATGAATAAGGCTCTGATGGGCGCGGTTGCCGCCGCGGCCCTGCTCGGCGCGGTCGGCGCTGCCGAAGCCAAGACGATGGTTTACTGCTCGGAGGGCAGCCCCGAGGGGTTCAACCCGCAGCTGTTTACGACCGGCACGACCTTCGATGCCAGCTCGCGCAATGTCTACAACCGGCTGGTCGAGTTCGAGCGCGGCACCACGACCGTGCAGCCCGGCCTGGCCGAGCGCTACGAGGTGTCGGATGACGGCCTGACCTACACCTTCCATCTGCGCAAGGGCGTGAAGTTCCAGACCACCAAGGGCTTCACACCCAGCCGTGACTTCAATGCCGATGACGTCGTGTTCAGCTTCATGCGCCAGCTGGACCCGAACCATCCGTACAACAAGGTCTCGGGCGGCACCTACGAGTACTTCCAGGGCATGAGCATGCCCTCGCTGCTGAAGACGGTGGAGAAGGTGGACGATCATACCGTCCGCTTCGTCCTCAACCGTCCCGAAGCGCCCTTCATCGCCAATATCGCGATGGATTTCGCCTCCATCCTGTCGGCCGAATATGCCGATCAGATGATGAAGGCCGGCACGCCCGAGAAGGTCGATCTGGAGCCGGTCGGCACCGGTCCGTATCAGCTGGTGAACTACCAGAAGGACGCGGTGATCCGCTACAAGGCGCATCCCGACTACTGGCGTGGCAAGAGCAGTCTTGACACGCTGGTGTTCTCGATCACGCCGGATGCTTCGGTCCGCTACGCCAAGATCCAGGCGGGCGAATGCCATGTGATGCCTTATCCGAACCCGGCCGACCTCGCCAAGATGAAGGAAGACCCCAAGGTCAACCTGATGTCGCAGGAAGGCCTGAACATCGGCTATCTGGCCTTCAACGTCCGCAAGAAGCCCTTCGACGACGTCAAGGTGCGCCAGGCGCTGAACCTTGCGGTCAACAAGGCGGCGATCATCGACGCGATCTATCAGGGCGCCGGAAAGGCGGCCAAGAACCCGATCCCGCCGACCATCTGGTCGTATAACGACAAGGTCGAGGACTATGCCTACGACCCCGAGAAGGCCAAGGCCCTGCTGAAGGAGGCCGGTTTCGAAAACGGCTTCGAGACCGATATCTGGGCGATGCCCGTGCAGCGGCCCTACAACCCCAATGCCCGCCGCATGGCGGAGATGATCCAGGCCGACTGGGCGGCGGTGGGGGTGAAGGCCCAGATCGTGTCCTATGAATGGGGCGAATATCTGAAGCGCGCGCAGGCCGGCGAGCATCAGACCCTGCTGCTGGGCTGGACGGGCGACAACGGCGATCCCGACAACTTCCTGGCGGTGCTGCTGGGCTGCGATGCGGCCAATGGCGGCTCGAACTATGCCGGCTGGTGCTACAAGCCCTTCGACGATCTGGTCATGAAGGCCAAGACGGTCTCGGGTCAGGCGGAACGGACCAAGCTCTATGAAGAGGCCCAGGTGATCTTCAAGGAGCAGGCCCCCTGGGTGACCATCGCCCATTCGGTGGTCTATCAGCCGATCCGTCCCGAGGTCACCGACTGGAAGATCGACCCGCTTGGCGGTCACTACTTCTACGGCCCGGGCCTCAAGGACTGAGGCGCGCGCTGGCGCCATCTGCGGCGGCCGGCCGGAGGTGCGGGGGCTCCCCACACCGCCGGCCGGCCTCGGTGCATCCCAACTCCCCCGTCCATGTGCCATCCCGTGTCCGCGGATGATGCCGGCCGCGCCGCAGCTGCGGTCGCCGTCAGATGTTCGCTTTCGTGTTCCGACGCCTCGGGCTGGTCGTGCCGACCTTCCTCGGCGTCACCCTCTTCGCTTTCGTCCTCATCCGGCTGATTCCGGGCGATCCGGTCGCCCTGATGGCGGGCGAGCGCGGTCTCACACCTGAACGCCACGCGCAGATGCTCGCCCAGCTCGGCCTCGACCGGCCGATGGTGGAGCAGTATTTCAGCTATCTGGCAGCTCTCGCCCAGGGTGATTTCGGACGTTCCCTCGTCACCCGCTCGCCGGTGCTGAACGACTTCCTCACCCTGTTTCCTGCCACGCTGGAACTCAGCTTCGCCGCGATGCTCTTCGCGGTGGTGATCGGCTTGCCGGCGGGCATTCTTGCCGCGGTGCGCCGCGGCTCGACGCTCGACCATACGGTCATGGCGGGGGCGCTCACCGGCTATTCGATGCCGATTTTCTGGTGGGGGCTGCTGCTGATCATGCTGTTCTCGGTGACACTCGGCTGGACGCCGGTGTCGGGCCGGATCAGCGTCATGTACTACGTGGAGCCGGTGACCGGCTTCATGCTGATCGATACCCTGCTTTCGGACGAACCGGAGGCCTTCTGGTCGGCGCTGCACCATCTGGTGCTGCCGGCCATCGTGCTCGGCACCATCCCGCTCGCGGTCATCGCGCGCATGACCCGTTCCTCGATGCTTGAGGTGCTGGGCGAGGATTATGTCCGCACCGCCCGTGCCAAGGGGCTGAACCCGACCCGGGTGGTGCTGGTCCATGCGCTCAGAAACGCGCTCATCCCGGTGATCACCGTGATCGGCCTGCAGGTCGGCCTGCTGCTGGCCGGCGCGATCCTGACCGAGACCATCTTCGCCTGGCCCGGCATCGGCAAGTGGCTGATCGAATCGATCGGCCGGCGTGACTATCCGTCGGTCCAGGGCGGCATTCTGCTGGTCTCCTGCGTGGTGATCGCCGTCAACCTGATCGTCGACCTGCTCTATGGCATCATCAATCCGCGGATCCGACATGCACGCTGATCTCTGCTGCCGCATGCCCGCGGCGGTCTTGCCCCCTCCGGGCATGACCTCTTCCGATGCGGCCGGGGACCGCGGGTGCCGATGAGCACCGCCGCCCCGCCGACCACTGCACCGACGCCACCAGGGGCGATTGCTGCCTTCTGGTCCGATTTCCGGCGCAATCCCGGCGCCGTCGCCGGGCTGGTGGTGATCGTGATCCTCACCCTGCTCGCGGTCTTCGCCGATGTCGTGGCGCCCCACGACCCGTCGGCACAGTTCCGCGATGCCCTGCTGGTGCCCCCGGCCTTCGCCGATGGCGGCAGCTGGCGCTTCCCGCTCGGCACCGACGATGTCGGCCGGGACATGCTCTCGCGGCTGATCCACGGCGCCCGGCTCAGCCTGCTGATCGGCGTCATCGTCGTGACCCTGTCGCTGGCGGCCGGCATTCTGCTCGGTCTGCTCGCCGGCTATTTCGGCGGGGTCGTCGACACTGTGATCATGCGGCTGATGGACATCATGCTGGCCCTGCCCAGCCTGCTGCTCGCCATCGCCATCGTCGCCATCCTGGGCCCCGGGCTCGCCAATGCCATGTTCGCGATCGCGATCGTGGTGCTGCCACATTACGTCCGTCTCACCCGCGCGGCGGCGATGGGCGAGGTGAACAAGGAATATGTCACCGCCTCGCGCCTGGCCGGTGCCGGACCGTTGCGACTGATGTTCAGCGCCATTCTGCCCAATTGTATGGCACCGCTGATCGTGCAGGCGACGCTCGGCTTCTCGACCGCGATTCTCGACGCCGCGGCCCTCGGCTTTCTGGGCCTCGGCGCCCAGCCGCCGACCCCGGAATGGGGCACCATGCTGGCCGGCGTGCTGCAGTACATCCAGCGCGCCTGGTGGGTGGTTACCCTGCCGGGCCTTGCGATCCTCATCACCGTGCTTGCCTTCAACCTTCTGGGTGATGGTCTGCGCGATGCCCTCGATCCCAGGATGAAACGCTGATGGCCCTGCTCGATATCGACGGCCTGACCGTCACCTTCGGCACGGGGGACCGTGCCTTCCGGGCGGTGGACGGCGTCTCGCTTTCCGTGGATGCGGGCGAGGTGCTGGGCATCGTTGGCGAAAGCGGTTCCGGCAAGAGCGTCAGCTCACTCGCCGTCATGGGGCTGCTGCCGCCAACGGCGCGGGTGGAGGCGAAGCGCCTGAACTTCGCCGGCACCGACCTGCTCTCGCTGTCGGGCCGCGCCCGCCGCAGGCTGACCGGCAAGGACGTGGCGATGGTCTTCCAGGACCCGCTGACCAGTCTCAACCCCTGTTACACCGTGGGCTTCCAGATCATCGAGGCGCTGAAGGTGCATGAGGGCGGCAGCCGCCGCCAGCTGCGCGAGCGCGCCGTCGACCTTCTGGCCCAGGTCGGCATTCCCGACCCCCGGGCTCGGATCGATTCCTACCCTCACCAGCTCTCGGGCGGCATGAACCAGCGGGTGGTCATCGCCATGGCGATCGCCTGCAACCCGAAGCTGCTGATTGCCGACGAGCCGACCACCGCGCTCGACGTCACCATTCAGGCCCAGATCCTGGATCTGTTGCTGGGGCTGCAGCGCGATCGGGGCATGGCGCTGATCCTGATCACCCATGATCTGGCCGTGGTGGCGGAAACCGCAAGGCGGGTTGCGGTGATGTATGCGGGCCAGGTGGTGGAGGCGGGGCAGGTGCCCGGGATCTTCCGCCATCCCCGTCATCCCTATACTGCGGCCCTGCTGGAGGCCCTGCCGGAGCGGGCGGCGGGCAAGCGGCGGCTGAATGCCATCCCTGGTGTCGTGCCCGGCCAGTATGACCGCCCGCCCGGCTGCCTTCTGGAGCCGCGCTGCCCGCATGCAACGCCGCATTGCCGGGCGGTGCAGCCTTCCCTGCGCCCCTGGGGGCCTGATGCGGCAGTGCGGTGCCACACCCCGCTCGACGATGCCGGCCGGCCGATCCCGGCGGAGGAGGCGGCCCATGGCTGAGCCGATTGCACCGATTCTGGTATCTGAAAACCTCACCCGTCACTACGAGGTCCCGCGCGGCTTCCTGAAGGGCTCTGCCGTGCTCAAGGCGCTCGACGGGGTCAGCTTCGAAGTGGCGCCCGGTCGCACGCTGGCGGTGGTCGGCGAAAGCGGCTGCGGGAAATCCACGCTCGCCCGCCAGCTGGTGATGATCGAGAAGCCGACGGCGGGCCGGCTGGTCATCGGCGGCGCCGATGTTGCGGGCGCCGATGCCGCCACCCTGCGCGGACTGCGCCGGCGGGTGCAGATGGTGTTCCAGAACCCCTATGCCTCGCTCAACCCGCGCAAGACCGTTGCTCAGACGCTGGAGGAGCCGCTCGCCATCAACACCGGCCTCGACCGCGCGGCCCGGCGGGAGCGGGTGGCGGCGATGATGGCGAAGGTCGGGCTCCGGCCGGAACAGGCGGGGCGCTACCCGCATATGTTCTCGGGCGGTCAGCGTCAGCGTGTCGCCATTGCCCGGGCCCTGATGCTCGATCCGGCGGTGGTGGTGGCGGACGAGCCGGTCTCGGCGCTCGATGTGTCGATCCAGGCCCAGGTGCTGAACCTGCTGATCGATCTGCAGCAGGAATTCGGCGTCGCCTATGTCTTCATCAGCCATGATCTGTCGGTGGTGCAGCACATCGCCGATGAGGTGATGGTGATGTATCTGGGCCGGGCCGTGGAACAGGCCGATAAGGCGGTGCTGTTCGACACACCCGCGCATCCCTATACCCGGGCCCTGCTTGCCGCCACGCCCAGGATCGACCCGGATGAGCGGGCGGTGCGCCAGCCGATCGGCGGCGAGTTGCCCTCACCGCTGGCGCCGCCGCCGGGCTGCACCTTTCACCGCCGCTGTCCGTTTGCCATCGACCGCTGCAAGGCCGAGCGGCCGGAACTTCGGCCGGTGGGGCCGCGACGGGTGGCCTGCCATCGCGCCGAGGAGGTACTGGCCCAGGCCTGATCTCCATCCCGGCGCTCGTCTTCCGGCCGGCCGTGACATCATCCTGTCACGGCCGGCTTTGCCGTTGTGGGGGCCGGTCCGTCGACAGCCATCAACAGGACATGTCACGGCCACTGGCGGTGCCGTCCGGAATTGTCTAAACTCCGACCATTCCAGGCGTTTCCGTCCCGTACAGCCTGTTCCGCCGATGCCTGGACCCTTCCGCATCCCCCATATCTTCTGCTCGACTGCATTTTCGGGAGCCTTCGGCTGTCCATGTCCGCGCTCGACGCCATCCGCCGTATCGAGACGGCCCGCCCGGTTCCGGGCTGGGGTGGGGCGACGACGCGCAGCCCCATCGTGGGCGAAGGCTGGCAGGATGAAATCCGGCGGGTCGATCCCTCGGGCACCGGCGGCGAGGATGGCGGCAATGCCTTCGAACAGGCGCTGGCGCGTGATCAGCAGAACCAGGAACAGCAGCGGGGCTCCGGTTTCGGGCAGCGCTTTTCCTCCGGGACGCTTTCGGCCCTGATTGCGCTGCAGGCGGATCCGGGGTTCGCAACCCGGAGCTACAGCTCTGCCGATGTGACCAGCCCGTCTCGCGCGGCCGCCCGCTACGAAGCGACGGCCAACTCAACTCTCGTTGACGATGCCGCCGGCAGTGCGGAGAGCGACGCCGCGACGTCGCGTGGCATCGGCAGCCTGTTCGGCCTGTTCCAGAATTTCGTCGCCAATCGCCCCGAGGCGGCATCGGTGGTGGCCGCCTATAAGGCCGTACAGTCGGTGCGTGCCGATGATCTGGGGCGGCAGCTGGCGGTCACCCGTTTCGGCTGATCAGGGCGCGGCATCGTCGCCCGGAAAATCATAGGCGAGATCCGGGCGCAGGGCCCGCATCCGGCGGGCAAGCTCCCGCGCCGGCGTTGTCCCGGCCCTGGCCAGCCGGTTGGCCACTGCCACGTGGTCGGCGTCGACCTTATGCTGGTTGAGCTTGGACTGACCCTCGATCCGGTCGACGAGCACCTCGACGACCCGAATGGCCTCCAGCATCGCCTGACGTTTCCGGTGCTCCATCGTCGCAAGGCTCCAGGCGGGCTTGGGCAGCCGTGCCTCGGCCGTGGCGAGGAGGGCATCGCCATGTCTGCGATTGCCGTCCATCTCCTCCAGGCGCGCCGGGCCCGAGAGGTGCACCGCCTCGTAGAGCCAGGTCGAGACCTGATCTTTCGAGGCGTACCAGTCGTTGGAGACATAGGCGTCCGCCCCGGCGACGGCGATCAGGAACCTGGCACCTGCGGCTGCCTGTGCCACCAGCGGATTGCCCGCCGTCAGGTGGAACTGCACCACGACCTGATCGGGCTCCCGCCGGATGATGAAGGGCACGTGCGCCCCCACAGGATCGCCGCCATCTGCCGCGACAGCCAGACCGAAGCCACGGCTGGCTGCGAATTCCAGGGCGGCGTCGTCCTCCATACGGAACGGCGGACGCAGGATGTGCATGCTCTCCACTCCCTTGCGCCCCTCCGGGTCTTCGGCCGGTCATGCTGCGGCGGGGCAGTCTTTCGTGGTTAGCACGGGCCCATGCGGCCGGCCAGTGATCCATACGAAAAAGCCGGCCTCCCGATCGGGAGGCCGGCTTTTCTGCAGGGGGTCCGAGGCTGCCGGTCAGACCAGCAGTTCGGCGATCTGCACGGTGTTGAGGGCGGCGCCCTTCAGCAGCTGGTCGCCGCAGACGAAGAAGTCGAGACCGGTTTCGCCGAAGACCAGGCTCTCGCGGATCCGGCCGACTTCCACGTCATACTTGGACGACGCCGTCAGCGGCATCGGGTAGAGCTTGTTGGCCGGATCATCGGCCAGCGTCACGCCCTGGGCCCGGGCCAGAACCTCGCGGGCGGCAGCCGGGGTGACCGGGCGCACCGTCTCGATGGTCACGGCTTCGGCATGGGCGCGCATGGTCGGCACGCGCACGGCCGTGCAGCTCAGCAGCACCTCGGGCGCCTCCATGATCTTCCGCGTCTCCCAGAGGACTTTCATCTCCTCGCGGGTGTAGCCATTGCCCTGGAAGCTGTCGATATGCGGGATCAGGTTGAAGGCCAGCGGGTGGGCGAACTTCGAGGCCGTCACCGGCTCACCCGCCAGATACTGGCGCGCGCCCTGTTCCAGCTCGGTCATGCCTTCGGCACCGGCGCCGCTTGCCGCCTGATAGGTCGAGACGATGGCGCGCTTCACGCCGAAGGCCTCGTGCAGGGGGGCGAGCGCCATCAGCAGGATGGCGGTGGTGCAGTTCGGATTGGCGATCAGCTTCTGGCCCATCGCCCGGCGCCCGTTGATCTCGGGCACGACCAGCGGTACCGCGTCGTCGTAGCGGAAGGCCGAGGAGTTGTCGATCACCACCGCACCGCCTTCAGCGGCAATCTGCGGCGCGTATTCCTTGGCGAACTCACCCGAAACCGCCAGGAACACGATATCCATGCCCCGTGCGGCCTCCACCGAGAACGGCTCGATGGTGATGGTGCCGAACGCGGTTTCGGTGGTTTTGCCGGCGCTCCGCTCGGAGGCGAAGAGATGAAGCTCGGTCACGGGGAAACCACGGTCCTTCAGGACCTGGATCGTCTCCTGACCGACCGCGCCGGTGGCGCCGACGATACCGATCCGCATGGGTCTGTTCCTTGGAGGCAGAGGGGTTGATGAGCGCAGGACGGAGATATGACAAAAACTGCCGCCTGCAAGCGCGGCGCACGCTAACAGCTTGGACAGCCACACGCAATGGGCGCCGGTATACCGGCGCGCTCAGGTGAAAACTTCTCGGGGGATCCTGTGACGCAGGATCAGTAACCCAGCGCGCAACCGTCCTTGCGCGAATCGGAGCCGCCGATCAGCACGCCGCGCTCCCAGTCGATCCGGATCGCCTGGGCGCCGCCCAGCGGCTGAGCGGCCGCCCGCACCCGGTGACCAAGGCCGATCAGCCGGGGCATCAGGGCAGGATCCGACCCGGTCTCCACCTCCAGAACGCCGCCCATCGCCATGGAGCGCGGCAGGTCGATCGCGGCCTGGGGATCCAGACCATGATCGATGATCCGCGACAGCAGTGTCGCATGGCCTATGGCCTGGTAGTGCCCGCCCATCACCCCGAAACTCATCACCGGCCGCCGGCCGTCGCCGGTCATACCCGCGACCAGAGTGTGTGGCGGCCGCAGACCCGGCCGGTAGTGCCCGGCCTTGCCCGGGGCGAGCCGGAAGCCGGTGCCCCGGCTGTTGAACAGCACGCCCGATCGGGGACAGGTGATGCCGCTGCCGAAGGCATGGAAGATCGAGTTGACCATGGATACGGCCGTCTGGTCGCGGTCGACCACACTGACATATACGGTATCGCCGCTGCCGCCGGGGCGGTGTGAGGCAGGCTCCGCCCGGCCGCCCGCGGCAATGCCGGCGGCCGCGGCGCGGGCGCCCTCCATGATCTGTGCAAGCCCGCCATCAGCGGCACCGTGATCATCCGCGGGGTCGGCCAGAAACCGGTCACGCAGGGCAATACCGGCCTCGGAGGCCCGGGCGATCAGGTCGTGGAAGGCGGCGCCGTCCGGGTCGAGGGCGGCAAGATCGGCCGGCTCCATCATCGCCAGCAGGGCAAGCACGATGGCCCCCTGGCTGTTCGGCGGGGTTTCGAACACCCGCGTGCCGCGATAGCTTCCGGTCGCCGGGTCGACATAATTGCCGGTATGGCCGGTGAAGTCCTCCAGTTCGTGCGGGCCGCCCAGCGCCTTCAGGGTGGTCACCATGTCGTCTGCCACCCAGCCGTCGTAAAAGCCGCGCGCGCCATCTTTCGCGATGGCCGACAACGTGCGGCACATCTGGGTCTGGGGCATGCGGGTGCCCACCACGGGTGCGCGGGTTCCGGCCAGGAAGCTCTGGGCGGTGATGTCGTTCGCCTGCAGCAGGGGCACGTGGCGGATCCAGTCGGCGGCGACCCGCGGGGCCACCGGTGCGCCGGCACGGGCCAGATCTATGGCCGGCGCCAGGATCCGGTCCAGGCCCAGGCGACCGTGATCGGCGGACAACCGGTCCCAGGCTTCCACGGCGCCGGGGATGGTGACGGCAAGCGGATGGGATTGCGGCACGGTGGCGGCCCCCGCATCCAGCAGCTGCCGGACCGCAGGTTCCGCGCCGCGGGCGGCACGGCCGGTGCCGTTATAGCAGAGCGGGGCCTCATCGCCGGCGCGCTGGATCAGCATCCAGCAATCTCCGCCGATACCGGTCATATGCGGTTCCAGAAGCCCCAGCACCGCGACGGCGGCTATGGCGGCATCGACCGCATTGCCGCCGGCGCGAAGTGTCTCGATCGCCGTCAGGGTCGCGAGCGGGTGCGATGTCGCCGCCATCGCCTCGTTGGCATAGACGGCGGAGCGGCCGGGGCGCTGGAAGTCACGCATGGGGCGTGGCCCTTTCCGGAAAGATCGTGATACAGGGGGCATTGTGGCATAAATGTGCGCCATGCGCGAGACATGGCGCCGACCGGCACCGGTTGCATGGCCGCCACCCGTGCTCTGCGGGTTGTGCAATGCGGCAGAATGCCCCATCTTCAGGGCCGATGCAGCCCGCCGCCCGTTGCGGGCCGCTTTCCGCCGGTCGCCCTCCAACCCGTCGACGAATGTCCGCACCCGTGCCCGACGCAGCCCAAGATCCTGCACGCGCCTATGCCGCCCTGGTGGCCGAGGGGCGTATCGCCGCCGATCCCGCCCAAGCCGCGGCGGCCGACCGGTTGAGTGCGTTGATCCGGCGCATGCGCGATGACAAGGGGGTGCCGCCACCGGCACCGGCCCCGAAGCGCGGTCTGCTGGGCCGGCTGTTTGGCGGCAGCGCGCCTGAAGAGGGCCCGCCGCCCATGCCGCCCGGACCGCGCGGCCTCTATCTTTGGGGCGGTGTGGGTCGCGGCAAGTCGATGCTGATGGATATGGCCTTCCGGGCAGCCCCGGTCGCGCCGAAGCGCCGGGTCCATTTCCACGCCTTAATGCTCGACGTCCACGCCCGTCTGCACGCCTGGCGGACGACGGGCGATCAGAACCGCGAACCGGATCCGTTGCCGCGCATCGCCGATGCGGTGGCGGCCGAGGCGAAGCTGTTGTGCTTCGACGAGTTTCAGGTGCGCGACGTCGCCGATGCCATGATCCTGGGCCGGCTGTTCACCCATGTCCTGGCCCGCGGCGTTTACGTGATTGCGACATCCAACCGCCCGCCCGAGGATCTTTATCTCGACGGGCTGCAGCGCGATCGCTTCATCCCCTTCATCCGCCTGGTCCGCGACACGCTCGACGTGATGGAACTCGATTCCGCCCGCGACTATCGTCTGGATCGACTGACGCTGATGCCGGTCTATCATGTGCCGGCCGATGCCGCAGCGCGTGCGGCGCTCGACGCGGCCTTCCGGGATCTGTCGGGCGGCGCGCCGGCCACGGCCGAAGTGCTTGACGTCTCCGGGCGGCGGATCGAGGTGCCCAAGGCGGCGGGCGGGGTTGCGCGTTTCGGCTTCGACGACCTGTGCAACCGGCCGCTCGGTGCCGCGGACTATATCGAAATCGCCCGTCACCACCACACGGTGATCATCGACGGTATTCCGGCGATGGGGCCGGACAGCCGGGATCGTGCCGCGCGGTTCGTGACCCTGATCGACGAGCTGTACGAACACCGGGTGAAGCTGGTCTGTTCGGCGGCGGCCCTGCCCGATGATCTGTACCCCGCCGGTGACGGATCTTTCGAATTTGCCCGCACCGCATCGCGGCTCGCCGAGATGCAGAGCAAAGAGTATCTGGCCCTGCCGCATCTGGTCTGATGCGGCGGCCGAAGCAGGGCGCGCCCCCTTGCTTCGGCGCGCGAAAGAGAGTAGTTACGGCGCGAGATTTTCCGAACGGAAACGCCGGGTTCACCGGCTTCTGCTTCGGTAAGATTACAGCTTCGTGTCGTGGGATTGCCGGCATCTCAATACCGGCAGATCTGCGGCGTGAGTGCCGGCCGGAGACGGCCGCGTCGATCCCGGACAAGCGGGATCCGTGGCCTGAACTGGCGGTACACGGAGGGACGGATTTCACATCCGCACAGACGGGCGCATGAAGGCCCTTCTGTGCGTCGGCGGCGCGACCGGCGCGCGTGACCGTACCCCCCGCTCCTCGCGGACGGGCGGCCCGGCCCGCTCCCGGCCGACGCCAGACGCTGGAAAGTCGCGAGGAAACCCGATGGCACGCAACAAGATCGCACTGGTGGGCGCCGGCAATATCGGCGGCACCCTGGCCCATCTGGCCGGGCTCAAGGAGCTCGGCGACGTCGTTCTCTTCGACGTCGTCGAAGGCATGCCGCAGGGCAAGGCGCTGGACATCGCCGAGTCGTCCCCCGTCGACAGCTTCGACAGCCGTCTGACCGGTGCGAACGACTATTCGGCCCTTGCCGGTGCCGACGTCGTCATCGTCACCGCCGGCGTCGCCCGCAAGCCGGGCATGAGCCGCGACGACCTGCTGGCGATCAACGCCAAGATCGTCGGCCAGGTTGCCGACGGCATCAAGACCCACTGCCCCGATGCCTTCGTGATCGTGATCACGAACCCGCTCGACGTGATGGTCGGCCTGATGCAGAAGTTCTCGGGGCTGAAGCCCGAGAAGGTGGTCGGCATGGCCGGCGTGCTCGACAGCGCCCGCTTCCGCTATTTCATCGCCGAGGCGCTGAACGTGTCGGTCGAAGACGTGACCGCCTTCGTGCTGGGCGGCCATGGCGACACCATGGTGCCGCTGGCCCGCTACTCCACCGTTGCCGGTATCCCGCTGACCGATCTGGTCAAGATGGGCTGGCTGACCCAGGAGAAGCTGGACCAGATCATCCAGCGCACCCGTGACGGCGGTGCCGAGATCGTCTCTCTGCTCAAGACCGGTTCGGCCTTCTACGCGCCGGCAGCCTCGGCCATCCAGATGGCCGAAGCCTACCTCAAGGACAAGAAGCGGGTTCTGCCCTGCGCCGCGAAGCTGTCGGGCCAGTATGGCGTGGACGGCCTCTATGTCGGCGTGCCGGTGGTGATCGGCGAGGGCGGCGTCGAGCGGATCGTCGAGATCGAGCTGAACGAGGAAGAGAAGGCTGCCTTCCTGCACTCGGTCGATGCGGTGAAGAAGCTGAATGAGGCGCTGTCGGTCTGATCGGCACCGCGCGTGAAACCCTGTTGCAGCCTTGCCGAGACGGTCTCGGAAAAGGTCCGGAGCCGGGTTTCAAGCGCTTGATTTCGCGGGGGACGGCGGTTGCGCACCGGGAGACCGGTGCTATAACTGCAAGCGTCGGCACCTCCGCGGCTGATCGAGCGGTCTAGGGAAGAGGCTCAATGAACATCCACGAATACCAAGCGAAGGCGCTCCTCGCGAAGTACGGCGTCGCGGTGCCCCGCGGCGGCGTCGCCTACACGCCGGAAGAGGCGGTCGAGGTCGCCAAGAGCCTGGGTGGCCCGGTCTGGGTCGTGAAGGCCCAGATTCATGCCGGCGGCCGCGGCAAGGCCGGCGGCGTCAAGGTCGTGAAGTCGCTCGACGACGTCGCGGCGACCGCGAAGAACATGCTCGGCATGACCCTGGTCACGCACCAGACCGGTCCTGAGGGCAAGGAAGTCAAGCGGGTCTACATCGAGGAAGGCTGCGACATCCGTCGCGAGCTGTATCTCGGCGTCGTCATCGACCGCGAGACCTCGTCGGTGACCTTCATGGCCTCGACCGAAGGCGGCATGGAGATCGAAGAGGTCGCGAAAGAGACCCCTGAGAAGATCATCAAGGTGCCGGTCGACGTCATCACCGGCATGCAGCCCTTCCACGCCCGCAAGATCGCCTATGGCCTTGGCCTCGAAGGCAAGCAGGTGTCGGTTGCGACCAAGTTCATGCTCGCCATGTACCAGGCCGTGATCGGGACCGATGCGAGCATCGTCGAGATCAACCCGCTGGTCGTGACCGGCGCGGGCGACGTCATCGCGCTCGACGCGAAGATGAATTTCGACGACAACGCCCTGTTCCGTCACAAGGACATCGAGGATCTGCGCGACGAGAGCGAGGAGGATCCCTCCGAGCTTGAAGCCTCGCGTCACGCCCTCAACTACATCAAGCTCGACGGCAACATCGGCTGCATGGTCAACGGCGCGGGTCTCGCGATGGCGACCATGGACATCATCAAGCTGTATGGTGGCGAGCCGGCGAACTTCCTGGACGTCGGTGGCGGTGCGACCCGCGAGCGCGTGACCACGGCCTTCAAGCTGATTCTCTCGGATCCCAATGTCGAGGGGATTCTCGTTAACATCTTTGGCGGTATCATGCGTTGCGACGTGATCGCCGAGGGTGTCGTGGCTGCGGCCCGCGAGATCAGCCTCCAGGTTCCGCTGGTGGTGCGTCTTGAGGGCACGAACGTCGAGAAGGGCAAGGCGATCCTGGCCAATTCCGGCCTGCCGATCATGTCCGCCGACGATCTGGCCGATGCCGCCGAGAAGATCGTGAAAGCCGTGAAGGAGGCCGCCTGACCATGGCCGTGCTCGTCAACGCCCAGACCAAGGTGATCTGCCAGGGCTTCACCGGCCAGCAGGGCACCTTCCATTCCGAGCAGGCCATCGCCTATGGCACCCGCATGGTCGGTGGCGTGACGCCCGGTAAGGGCGGCACCACCCATCTCGACCTGCCCGTGTTCGACACCGTGGCCGACGCGGTGGAGAAGACCGGCGCCGATGCCTCCGTGATCTACGTTCCGCCGCCGTATGCGGCCGACGCGATCCTGGAAGCCATCGATGCCGAGGTGCCGCTGGTGGTCTGCATCACCGAGGGCATTCCGGTGCTCGACATGGTGCGTGTCAAGCGGGCGCTGGAGCGCTCCAGCACCCGCCTGATCGGCCCCAACTGCCCCGGCGTCATCACCCCCGGTGAGTGCAAGATCGGCATCATGCCCGGTCACATCCACCAGCGGGGCAAGATCGGCATCGTCTCCCGTTCGGGCACGCTGACCTATGAAGCCGTCGCGCAGACCACTGCCGCCGGTCTCGGCCAGTCGACCTGCATCGGCATCGGCGGCGATCCGATCAACGGCACCAACTTCATCGACGCGCTCGACCTGTTCCTGAAGGACCCCGAGACCGAGGCGATCATCATGATCGGCGAGATCGGTGGTTCGGCGGAAGAGGATGCCGCCGAGTTCCTGAACCAGTCCAAGGTGAAGAAGCCGACCGTCGGCTTCATCGCCGGGCGTACCGCGCCTCCGGGCCGTCGCATGGGCCATGCCGGCGCCATCATCAGTGGTGGCAAGGGCGGCGCCGACGACAAGCTTGAGGCGATGCGGTCCGCCGGTATCGTCATCGCCGAATCGCCCGCGGCTCTCGGTAGCACCATGGTCCAGGTGCTCCGAGGCTGACGGATCCACGAACCAGACCCAAACCTGGAGAGGGCGCCGCGTAAGCGGCGCTCCCATTGCTCAAGATGGCTGCGCAAAGCGAGCAACTTTCGTTCCTGTTCGGGAGCAACGGCGCCTTTATCGCCGATCTCTACGCGCGTTTCGTCCAGAACCCCATGTCGGTCGATGAGAGCTGGCAGGGGTTCTTCGCCGATCTGGGCGACGAAGCCGCGTCGGTGCTGGCCGAAGTCCGCGGTGCCCCCTGGGCGCCCGGCATCGTGCCCGGCACTGCGACCAACGGTCATGCCGACACCCTGGCCTTCAAGGCCGACGGCGCGACCGGGCTGCGGGTCGGCCCGGTCAACGGCAAGACCGCCGAGGTTTCGACGGAACGTTCCGCAACGGTGGACAGCATCCGCCTGCTGATGCTGATCCGCGCCTATCGCGTGCGCGGCCATCTGGTGGCCAATCTGGATCCGCTCGGGCTTGAGAGCCCTTCGGGGCATCCCGAGCTGGATCCGGCTTCTTACGGTTTCACCGAAGACGACCTCGATCGCACCTTCTATGTCGATGGCGTGCTCGGCCTTGAGAACGCCACGCTCCGCGAGATCCTGCACAAGCTGCAGTCGACCTATTGCGGCAAGGTCGGCGTCGAGTTCATGCACATCCAGTCGCCCGAGCAGAAGGCCTGGCTGCAGTCGCGCATCGAAGCCGACCGCCCCGAGCAGGCCTTCGATGCCGAGACCCGCAAGCGGATCTTCGGCCAGGTGGTGATTGCGGAAGGCTTCGAGCGCTTCCTGAACATCAAATACACCGGCACCAAGCGCTTCTCGCTCGAAGGCGGCGAGGCTCTGGTCCCGGCTCTTGAGGCGATCCTCGAAAGCGCGTCGGATCTGGGCTGCGAAGAGGTCGTGCTGGGCATGCCGCATCGCGGCCGCCTGAACGTGCTGACCGCGGTGATGGGCAAGTCCTTCACGGCGGTGTTCAACGAGTTCAACGGCGGCTCGGCGACCCCTGAGGACGTCCAGGGTTCGGGCGACGTGAAGTACCACCTGGGCACCTCGACCGACCGCACGCTCTCCAACGGCAAGACCGTGCATCTGTCGCTGACCGCCAACCCCTCGCATCTCGAGGCGGTGAACCCGGTGGTCGTCGGCAAGACCCGGGCGAAGCAGGGTCAGCGCGGCGACACCGACCGGGTGAAGGTGCTGAGCATTCTGCTGCATGGCGACGCCGCCTTTGCCGGCCAGGGCGTGGTGGCCGAATGCTTCGCGCTGTCGGAGCTGAAGGGCTACCGCACCGGCGGTACGGTCCACGTGATCGTGAACAACCAGATCGGTTTCACCACCAGCCCCAAATACTCGCGTTCCTCGCCCTATCCGTCTGATGTGGCGAAGATGGTCGATGCGCCGGTCTTCCATGTGAACGGCGACGATCCGGAGGCCGTGGTCTGGGTGGCGCGTCTGGCGGCCGAGTTCCGTCAGATCTTCCACAAGGACGTCGTTCTCGACATCTTCTGCTACCGCCGCCATGGCCATAACGAGGCCGACGAGCCTTCGTTCACCCAGCCGCTGATGTACCGCAAGATCGCGCAGCACCCGACCCTGCTGCAGATCTATGGCGACCGGATGGTGAATGACGGCGTCATGACCCGCGACGAGGTCGATGGCGCGCTCAAGAGCTTCCATCAGCGCCTTGAGCAGGATCTGGAGCAGTCCCGGACCTATAAGCCCAACAAGGCCGACTGGTTCGAGGGCGTGTGGAAGGGCTATGAGCGGGCGCCGAACGACGACCGCCGCGGCTCCACCGCCGTGTCGCTGGAGCGGCTGCGCGAGATCGGCTTCAAGCTGACCGACGTGCCCGAGGGCGTGAACGTCCATCGCAAGATCCAGCGTCAGCTGGGCCAGAAGCGCGAGGCGATCGAGAGCGGTGAAGGCCTGGATTGGGCACTGGGCGAGGCGCTGGCCTTCGGCACCCTGCTGACCGAGGGCTATCCCGTTCGTCTGTCGGGCCAGGATGTCGGCCGTGGTACTTTCTCGCACCGTCATTCGGTCCTGGTCGACCAGAAGACCGAAGAGCGCTATGTGCCGCTGAACAATCTCGGCGCCCCGGCGGGCTATGAGGTCGTGGACAGCCTGCTGTCCGAATATGCGGTGCTCGGTTTCGAGTACGGCTATTCGCTGGCCGAGCCGAATGCGCTGGTGGTCTGGGAAGCCCAGTTCGGCGATTTCGTGAACGGCGCGCAGGTGATGATCGACCAGTTCATCAGCTCCGCCGAATCGAAGTGGCTGCGCATGTCGGGCCTGGTGATGCTGCTGCCCCATGGCTATGAAGGCCAGGGCCCGGAGCATTCCTCGGCGCGGCCTGAGCGGTTCCTGCAGCTCTATGGCGAAGACAACATCCAGGTCGCCAACTGCACGACGCCGTCGAACTACTTCCACATCCTGCGCCGCCAGATCCACCGCAAGTTCCGCAAGCCGCTGATCATGATGACGCCGAAGTCGCTTCTGCGTCACAAGCTGGCGGTGTCGAAACTGTCGGATATGGGGCCGGGGTCCAGCTTCCATCGGGTGCTGGGCGAGGTGGATCAGCTGCGCCATGCCGACAAGATCCGCCGGGTGCTGCTCTGCACCGGCAAGGTCTATTACGACCTGCTGGAAGAGCGTCGCGCCCGTGGCATCGAGGACATCGCCATCATCCGTGTCGAGCAGCTGGCGCCGTTCCCGGCGACCTCGATCGCGGAAGAGCTGCGGCGTTATCCGAATGCCGAGGTGCTCTGGGTGCAGGAGGAGCCGAAGAATCAGGGCTACTGGTTCTTCATGAGCCCGCGCCTGGACGATCTGATCGACAGCATGGGTGCCTCCGGCAAGCGCGTGCGCTATGCCGGTCGTCCCGAGGCGGCGGCACCTGCCACCGGCTCGCACCACAAGCATGTCGCAGAACAAAAGGCGCTGATCGACGACGCACTGGCGGGCTGACCGCCGGGAACATGGGCCGCATGCGTCGCATGCGGCCCTTCTCGTGCGTTAATGCCTTGTCATCCGTGCGTGGATACGCCACCTAAGCCACGTGTTGTAGCTTCCCGGCCGTCGATGCCGGGACATGAACGAAATCGGGATCGTGATGAGCGTCGAGATCAAAGTTCCGAGCCTGGGCGAATCGGTTACCGAGGCCACCATCGGCCAGTGGTTCAAGAAGGTCGGTGACCGCGTCGAGGCCGATGAGCCGCTGGTGGAGCTGGAGACCGACAAGGTCACCCTCGAAGTCAATGCCCCCGCATCGGGCGTGCTGACCGAGATCCTGGCCGAGGAAGGTGCCGACGTCGAGGTCGGCGCCCTGCTGGGCGTGATCGGCGAGGGCCAGGGCGCCGCTGCGGCGAAGCCCGCCGAGGCGCCGAAGAAGGCAGAGGCGCCCAAGGCCGAGCCTGCGCCGGCCCCTGCTGCCGAGAAGATCCTGTCGCCGGCGGCCCGCAAGGCCGCTGCCGATGCCGGCATTGATGCCGCTTCGGTCGAAGGCACCGGCCGTGACGGCCGGGTCATGAAGGATGACGTGCAGCGCGCCGCTGCGGCGAAGCCCGCCGCTCCGGCGGCCCCCGCCGCTGCCCCGGCGCCCAAGACGGCCCAGCCGGCCGGCGAGCGCGAGACCCGCGTGCGCATGACCAAGCTGCGCCGCCGCATCGCCGAGCGCCTGAAGGATGCCCAGAACACCGCCGCGATCCTGACCACCTATAACGAGGTGGACATGTCGCAGGTGATGGCCCTGCGCAACCGCTACAAGGACGGCTTCGAGAAGAAGCACGGCGTGAAGCTGGGCTTCATGTCGTTCTTCGTGAAGGCCTCGATTGCGGCGCTCAAGGAGTACCCGGCGGTCAATGCCCAGATCGACGGCGACGAGCTGATCTATAAGAACCACTATGACATCGGCGTTGCCGTCGGCACCGAGCAGGGCCTGGTGGTTCCGGTGGTGCGCGATGCCGATCAGCTGTCCTTTGCCGGCGTCGAGGCGACCATCAATGCGTTGGGCGTGAAGGCGCGCGACGGGAAGCTCACCATGGAAGAGCTGACCGGTGGCACCTTTACCATCTCGAATGGCGGCGTTTACGGCTCGCTGATGTCGTCGCCGATCCTGAACCCGCCGCAGTCGGGCATCCTGGGCATGCACAAGATCCAGGAGCGTCCGATGGCCGAAAAGGGCCAGGTCGTGATCCGTCCGATGATGTATCTGGCGCTGTCCTATGATCACCGCATCATCGACGGCAAGGAGGCGGTGAGCTTCCTGGTGCGCGTCAAGGAATGCATCGAGAACCCGGAGCGGCTGCTGTTCGATCTCTGATCGGACCGCAGGCCCCTCCCGCGCCCGCCGCCTTCATCCGGCGGCGGGCGTTCCGACTTCTTGAGGATGCATGAGATGAGCGATACCCAATCCTTCGACGTCGTCATCATCGGCGGCGGCCCCGGCGGCTATATTGCGGCGATCCGCGCGGCCCAGCTTGGCCTGAAGACCGCCTGTGTCGAGAAGCGCGGCGCATTGGGCGGCACCTGCCTGAACGTCGGCTGCATTCCGTCGAAGGCGCTGCTGCAGTCGTCGGAGCTTTATGCCGAGACGAAGCACGGGCTGGAAGAGCATGGCGTGAAGCTGTCGGGTGTCGAACTCGACCTCGCCGCGATGATGACCCGCAAGGGTAAGGTCGTCTCCCAGCTGACCGGCGGTATCGAAGGCCTGTTCAAGAAGAACAAGGTCGCCTACTTCAAGGGTACCGGCCGTTTCGTCGATGCGACCACCATCGAGGTGGCGCTGAACGACGGCGGCACCGAGACGATCAAGACCCGTGAGACGATCATCGCCACCGGCTCGACCCATGTCGACCTGCCGGGTGTCGAGATCGACGAGAAGCGGATCGTCAGCTCGACCGGTGCGCTCGAATTCGAGAAGGTGCCGGGTCGTCTGGTCGTGATCGGCGGCGGTGTTATCGGCCTCGAACTCGGCTCGGTCTGGAGCCGGCTCGGCTCGGCCGTGACCGTGGTCGAGTTCATGGACCGGATCACGCCCGAGATGGATGGCGAGGTCTCCAAGCAGTTCCAGCGCATCCTGGGCCGCCAGGGCCTGAAGTTCCGCCTGTCGACCAAGGTCACCGGCGCCGATACGTCGGGTGAGGTCATCAAGCTGACGGTCGAACCGGCCAAGGGTGGCGATGCCGAGACCATCGAAGCGGATGCCGTACTGGTCGCCATCGGCCGCAAGCCCTATACCGAGGGGCTGGGCCTGGAGGCTGTTGGCATCGAGACCGGTCCGCGCGGCCGGATCGAGGTCGATGATCATTTCCGCACCAATGTGCCGAACATCCGCGCCATCGGCGACGTCATCAAGGGCCCGATGCTCGCCCATAAGGCCGAGGAAGAGGGCGTGATCGTGGCCGAAATGATCGCCGGGCAGTCGGGTCATATCGACTACAATCTGATCCCGGGCGTGATCTACACCTGGCCGGAAGTGGCCAGCGTCGGCCGGACCGAGGAACAGCTGAAGGCGGAGGGCATTGCCTACAAGCCCGGCAAGTTCCCCTTCTCTGCCAACAGCCGCGCCCGCGCAGTGGGCGAGACCGACGGCTTCGTCAAGATCCTGGCCGATGCCGAGACCGACCGGATCCTGGGCGCGCATATCATCGGCCCCGATGCCGGAACCCTGATCTCCGAGTTGGTGCTCGCCATGGAGTTCAAGGCCAGCGCCGAGGACATTGCCCGTACCAGCCATGCTCACCCCACCCTCGAAGAAGCGGTGAAGGAAGCGGCGCTGGCGGTCGATGGCCGCACGCTGAACATGTAAAAGAAAGATCTCGTGACAAAAATTTCACGAGACAATTCGGGAACGAACGCCCGGCAGCGGTTTGCGCTGCCGGGCGTTTCCATGTCGGCTTCCGCTCCGGTGGTGTCAGCGGGTTCTGCGGATCTCCGCCACAATCTGTTGCCGGGCCTCAAGAGATGCATCGGCCAGGGTCTCGACGAACATGTCGATCATGAGATCGGCTGAGCGGCTGCGGATCGATCGCGCCTCGTCGAAAGCTGCATGCAGGGCGGCGCGGTTGACCTCGGGCCGTTCAATCTCGGCGATGACGGTGATCATCGCCTGACGGAATGCCGTGTCCAGCGCCTCCATTCCGGGGTGCCGCGCCTCGTACAGGGCGGTCAGCCGGGCACCTTCTGCCGGCGGCAGGCGGCTTGAGATCATCTCGACCAGATGTGTGGCGCGCGGTGCCAGGTCCCGACCGAAAGGACGCGGCGGTTCGGCGGCAAGCAGATAGACGGCAACCACGAGATTGGCTGCCACCGACAGGATGAGCGCCAGCCGTTCCACCCCGGGGCGAGGCAGCCGGCGGATGAGGGTGCGGATCACCGGGCGGCTCCATCAAGCAGAATAAGATCGCTGTCAAACAACAGGGTCATCATGGCTGCCCCCTCTGTGGTGCCGGACGGGTCGTGCAGGCCGATCGCAAGCAGGATGGCGGCCGCGCTGGCCAGGGCCGCCAGCGGCCATCCGACACGACCTGCCCTGGCCGGGCGCCGGCGGGATGTTTCCAGCCGGTATCCTACGGCGGCGATGGCCGCGGCGATCTCCTGCTCCCTGACCTGTGGGGACGTTTCCAGGATGGCGGCATCCAATGCGCCTGCCCGGGCAAGCGGGGCAAGCAGCTCCGGATGGGCTGCCAGACAGGCGCGGGCCGCTAGCTGCCGGTCTTCCGGCCAGCGCGAGATGTCAGCGCCCCAGGCATCGAGCAGCCGGCAGAAGCTGTCTGGGGTCATGATCCGGTCTCCTTGCGGCCGGCGCGGGCGTCCGGGTCGATGGGGGTAAGGCTGCGCCGCAACTTGCGGCGCGCCCGGGCAAGCAGGCTTTCGAAGGCATCTTCGCTGATGTCCAGAATCCGGGCGCAGTCGCGGCCGGCAATGCCTTCGTAATGGAACAGAACGATGGCGGCGCGCTGGCGCTCTCCCAACTGATCGAGCCCGGCCTGAAGCAGGGCATCGCGTTCCGCGCCGATCAGGCGCGTGAGGGCGTCGGGTGTTGTATCGGCGACGGTATCCGCGCTCTCCAGCTCCAGCGCAGCCGGCCGCCGCCGGTGATCGAGGGTCAGGTTCAGCACGATGCGTGCGAACCAGGGTGTGAAGCCGCCACGAGCCGGGTCGAAACGTGCGGCATGGGTCCATAGTCGCAGAAAGGCATCCTGCGCGATCTCGTCGGCATCGGCGGGATTGCGGCCAACACCCCGGGCTATGCCGATGGCGCGCCGCATATGGCGCGCCATCAGCCGGGCGAAGGCGGCGTGATCTCCTGCCGCCACGCGGCCGACCAGGACGTCGTCTTCGGGCTCATTCATGCCTCACTCGGATCTGCGGGCGTCCCATTCCGCCTGGGACAGACTGCCATCGCCATCGGCATCGAGCGACCGGAAGCGGCGATCGAGCATTTCGGTGCGGCGCCCTTCCGGCAACTCGGCAAGACGCTTCGCCGCCCGGCTCTCGCCGGCAGCGATCTCGGCCGACACCATCCTGCCCCATTCTTCGCGGCTGATGGCTGCATTCCCGTCGGTATCGATCGAGGTGAAGCTCCGTGGCTCGGCAGCGCCGCCATGACCGGGCAGGCCCGCGGCAAGGGCAAGGCAGGCGGTCAGGAGAAGGCGGCGGTGATGGCTGGTCATCGGATATCTCCGGTCTGGTTGGCGTGATTCGTCGGCGGCCCCGGCAGCCCGGCATCTGCCGCTCATTCCGTCTCTACGGACCGGGGCAGGGCTTTCCGTCGCGGGAAATCGGCAGGCGTCGTCGCCGTCGTGCCGTCCGGGCAGGCAGGGCAAACCCCTTCTTCCCGCGACGGGCCTTCTGATTCGGGGCGAAGCCGGGTATCGTGCGTCGCGGCTGTCCTGTCCTTGCGGCACAGCCATGCGTGTGGAGACATGGGATCGACGGCATGAGAACCGCCTCCCGGGACAAGACCACCCATCGCCGCCGGTCGCGGAAGGCGTCTCTGCTTATGCTTGCCATGGTGCTGGCGCCTGCCGCCCTTGCGGAGGAGGTGGCGGATCCAAAGGGTGCAACCGCTCCGGCGGAAGAGATGCCGGCCATTCTGGATGCCGGCCCCGATGACGAGGCAGAACTGTCGGGTCCGTCGGGACGGTGGATGCGGATCCCCGTAGCCGATGGCCGCCTGATCTTTCGGGCGGCGCGCTATGGTGTAAACACTGCTCCGGATATCGCGCGTCATCATCTGCGCGCGGACGGGGAGGTCGACGCCGAGGGCGCATTCTGGGCGCCCGCTGACGAGGCAGAACCCATGGCTGGCCTCTATGTCGGGGCGCTTGCCGCTTCGGGTGCGCAGACCCGCTCTCCCCGGTTCGACGATCTTTTCGCCTTCAAGGATGATGAGGGGCCGATCCGGCTGGCGGTCGAGCCTCTGGCCGTCATTCCGAGCCGGTTCGGTCCGCTGCCGGTCGAGCGTTTCCGGGTGACGGAGCGTGATTGCATCGGTTTTCTCGCGCCGATGGAACCGGGTGCCTACGGTTATGCCCCTCCGCCCGCCATCGAAGAGCTTCCTCCTTCGGTTCCGGCCCCCGAGCCTGCCCTGCCTCCGGTGCCGACGGCCGAGGCGGCGCCGGTGCCCGCGCCGCCCGCGGCGGTGGTCGCCGGCTTCCATTGCCTGGAGCCGGGCCGGCGCTATGATGCCGATCTCGCCGCCCTGGCCGTAGGGTCGATCGGCGTGGTGGGAGAGGCGATGCCGCCGCGTACGCCGCTTGGTCGCCCGGTGGTGGTCGACCTTGCCGTGCGGGCCTTGCCTGATGCCGGACCGGCTGATGCGACACCGACGGATGGTGATACGGGCGGGGCTCCGCCGGCGGATGACGGCCCTCCGATCGGCCTCTGGCGTGGCGTGGCCTATGTGGATGGTATCGGCCTCGACATGCGCGCCGGAGCGAAGGGCCAGATGCTGATGCTCTTCGCCGGCCCGGGTGCCGAGCGCGATGGCCCGCGCCCGACCATCTGCCGCGGACAATGGGAACTGGATTCGATCGCCTACGAGCCGCGGAACATCGGCTCGGAATGGATCGACGATCCGGTGGATCCGATCCCGCTCTCCGGCTACTGGTCGATGCTCTGCGACGGCCTGTTCGGCGATCTGCTCGGCCCGGCCGAAGGGCGGCTGCAGGGGCGCATCCCCGACAAGCTCAGGGTGGAGGGCAGGGCGCCCGAGGGGCGGCGCGCGGTGGAGCTCATGCTTCCGGAATTCGCGCCCGGGCCCTGACGTGGGAGGCATCGCGAGACGCGATGTGACGGATGTCTCAATAACTTGCCGCGATGCGACGATTACTTTCGCATCGCCGCAGAGACGAGGTGGACAGGCCTTCCGGCCACGGTTAACGTCTCGGAGTAACGGCAGAGTGGTCGGGCGGTGCAGACAGCCGTCCGCCCCCCGAACGGCTGTCCCCGAGGCGTCGCCCGGGGCATTTCCGTGCCGGCTCCGGGGTTCCGTTCGCCGCCGCATCGCATACCGCCAGGAGCCCTGTTGCCGATGACGACTCTCGCCGTAGAGCTGGCCCGTGTCGATCTGCTCGCCGATCTGCCGCGCAACAGCCTGGCCGCAGTGGCGGCGCAGGTGCGTACCATGCGCCACGGCGCCGGCGCGGTGGTGCTGGATGCCGATGACGGCAGCAGCAATCGCGACGTCTTCCTGGTGCTGGAAGGTGTGGTCGACGTCATCAACTATGCCCTGACCGGCCGCGAAGTCTCGTTCGCCCGTATTGAGTCCGGGGGCTATTTCGGCGAGCTGTCGGCGATCGACGGGCTGCCGCGCTCGGCGCGGGTGGTGGCTGCTACCGATTGCCGGCTTGCCGCCCTGTCGCCCCAGCTCTTCGACCGGCTGGTGACCGAGGAGCCGACGGTGGCACGCAAGGTGATGCTGCGCCTGGCCCGGATCATCCGTGCCTGCGACGAACGGATCATGGATCTGAGCACGTTGCGTGCCGTCGAGCGGGTGGCGGTGGAGATTCTGCGCCTGGCCCGGCCCTCGGACGGCAATACCGGCGCCCCCGGCCGCTGGGTGGTGGACCGTCTTCCGGCCCAGCGCGACATTGCGGCGCGGGTCGGCACGGCGCGCGAGACGGTGGCCCGCGTGCTTTCCCAACTTCAGGAAGATGGGGTGGTGGAACGCCGGGGTCGCATGCTGGTGGTGCCGGACCGGATGCGCCTGCTGCGGGTGGCTGCCGGTGACCGACCCGAAGCGCTGCTCGCCCGCTGATACACCCCGCAGGCACGCTCCCATGCGCCGCATCGCCCTCGTCGCCCTTACCGTTTTTGCCCTGGTCCTGACCGCCTGGTCGGGTGGGGGCATGGCGGCATCGCGTGCGGCAGAGGCGATGCCGGCGATGATGGTCATGGCCGCCGGCCCCTGCCCCGACCATCATGCCGGGGCGCCTGATCGCCAGCATCGGGCCTGCATGGCCGCCTGTGCGATGCTGTGTGCGCCGGCAACTCTGCCGGTCTTACAGATCCCGGTCGGTTTCGGCCATGCGGGCCGGCCATCGCTGCCCGCGACTTTCCTGCCCGACGGCCGCAACCCGGCAGGTCCGTTCCGTCCGCCGATCGTCTGAAGGCGCCCCGCCCCGGGGCCTCTCTTCAGATATCGGATATCCGGACGGAAAGGGATTTTCCATGTCCATGAACATCACCCGCCGCCGCCTGCTCGGCGCGGCGGGCGCCGCTGTGGCCCTGGCCGCGGCCGGACGCAGCCTGCTGCCGTCGGCCTATGCTGATACGCCGCGTCATCATCTTTCGGCCGCAAGCCGGGTCATCGACATCCGGGGCCGCGCCGCCACGGTCTGGGGTCTCCGCCGTCCCGACGGCGGCAACGGGCTGGAACTGATGCCCGGCGAGCGGTTTCACCTGGCCCTCCACAATCGAATGGAGGAGCCGACCATCATCCACTGGCACGGTCTGACCCCGCCGTCGGATCAGGATGGCGTGACCGATACCGGCTATGTCGGGCTGATTCCGCCCGACGGGCAGGCGGTCTACGATTTTGCGGCCCGGCCCGGGACCCACTGGATGCACTCCCATGCCGGTCTTCAGGAACAGCAGCTGCTGGCGGCGCCCCTGATCGTGCGCAGTGCCGCCGATCTGGTGGCCGACCACCAGGAGGTGGTGGTCATGCTCCATGACTTCAGCTTCCGGGCGCCGGACGAGATCCTTGCCGGTCTGACCGGCATGGCCGGGATGGATCACGGCGCCCAAGGCCATGGGGCCATGAACCATGGCACAATGCGTCATGCTCCGGCCGGCCCCGATCTCAACGATGTCGAGTATGACGCCTTCCTTGCCGAAGACCGCACGCTCGACGATCCGCTGGTGGTGCGCACCGAGCGGCGCGGGCGGGTCCGGCTCAGGGTGATCAATGCGGCAGCCGCCACCGCCTTCCGGCTCGATCTGGGGGGGCATATCGCCCGCGTGGTGGCTGTGGATGGCAATGCGGTGCCGGCACAGGAGGTGGCAGACGTCCCGTTGGCGCAGGGGCAGCGGGTCGATCTGCTGGTCGACATGCCGGCCCAGGGCGGGGTGGTGCCGCTGTTTGCCACGCGTGAGGGCGATACGATACGCACCGGCATTCTGCTCGCCACACCGGGGGCGGTGGTGGCGAGGCTGTCCGATCGGGCGGCGCAACCGGCGGCACCGGTCGATGCGATGCTGGAACGAATTCTGGTGCCGGCCGATGCGCCGGTTGGGCCGCCGACACGGCAGGTGGAGATGGTCCTGGAGGGCGGGATGATGCCCTATCGCTGGACCATCGACGGGCGCAGCTGGGCGGACCGCAGGCCGGTGCAGGCCCGGGCCGGCGACGTGCTGGCAATGACCATGGTCAACCGTTCGGGCATGGCGCATCCCATGCACCTTCACGGCCACCACTTTCGGGTGACGGCGATTGACGGCCGGCCTGTGAGTGGTCTCCTGCGCGACACGGTGCAGGTGGTGCCCGGCAGTGCGGTCACCATTGCGGTCACCGCCGACAATCCCGGCCGCTGGCTGTTCCACTGCCACAGCCTCTACCACATGGCCACCGGCATGATGACCGAACTGGTCTATGTCTGAGGGGGGCGGTCCGAGCCGTCCGTCTTGTCCTCGCCGCTGCGCAGCCGCGCCCGGGGATGCGCGGCGGCATAGGCGGCGATCATCCGTTCGGTCGCAACCGCCGTGTAGCGCTGGGTGGTCGCCAGGCTTTCGTGGCCAAGCAGATCCTGGATGACCCGAAGATCGGCGCCGCCATCCAGCAGATGGGTGGCGAAGGCGTGGCGCAGCGCATGGGGGGTGGCGGTCGCTTCCAGTCCCAGCGCGCGCCGCGCCGCCGCCATGTGCCGTTCCGCCACCGCCCGATCCAGCCGGCCGCCGCGCACGCCGGTGAAGACCGGCCGCTCGGGGGTCTGCGGATGCGGGCAGGCGGCACGATAGGCTTCGACCGCGCTGACCACCGCCGGGATCAGCGGCACCCGGCGCTGCTTGCCGCCCTTGCCGCGCACCACCAGTGCCGGCTGTCTCGTGTCCGGCGCCGGCCAGTCGCGCCCGTCCAGCGACAGGGCCTCGCCGATGCGCAGCCCCGCCCCCCAGAGCAGGGCGAAGAGGGCGCGTTCGCGCAGGGCCACCCAATCGCGTCCGCTTTCAGCGCCGATATCGGCGGCGGCGGCGATCAGCCGCCCGGCATCTGCCGCCGCGACGGGGCGGGGGGCCGGGCGGACGTGTTTCGGAGCCGAAAGGCCCGCCAGCCCCGGGGCCGGCAGGTTGTGGACCCGATCGAGCCGTCGGTAGAAGCCACGTATGACGGCGAGCGCTCTGGCGGTGGAAGACGGCTTCAGCCCGTCGGCCCGCCGCCGGGCCATCCAGGCGCGAAACCCTTGAATGTCGACGGCGGCGAGTGCCGGCAGATCGGTGATGCCACCGGCCCAGTCGTTGATGAACCGCAGGAACTGCGTCAGGTCCCGATCATAGGCGGCGACCGTGTTGGCCGAAGCCCGGCGCTCGGCCACCAGCCAGCGCCGCCAGTCCTCGACTGCCGCTGCGATATCCGTCGGCCAGACGGCCGCGGGTTCCTGCGTCAGCTGGCGGACCACGACCGGGTCAGACAGCGGGCGGCCACTGCGGCCAGAAAGTCGAGCAGATCGCTCGCCTGACCATCATGCCAGGTGGCCTCGCGGCCATTGCCCAGCACCAGCACCATAGGCGGCATGTCGGCGCGGGTCTCCAGCCGGACGACGGCGTCCGATCGGACGGTGTCGTTGTCGGCCCAGAGCGGTGCGCGGGCGTCGGCCTCGATCCGGCCACGCAGCCTGAGCGGACGGCCGGCGCCCAGCATCCGGTCGATCGTGCCGGGGGCGAGGGTCATCACACCCGCCGGCATGCGACCGGCATTCCCTTCGACTGCAACCAGCGCACATTCGATACCCAGTGCCTGTGGCACGGCCTGGACCAGGCGATCGATCACGGCATCGACGGTCTGCGCCTCGACCAGGGTCAGGACCGACTGGCGGACCCGCTGGTCGATTTCGGCATTGGCCTGAACCGTGCCGATGAGGCGCTTCTGATTGCTGCGCATGTCATCCACCGTCCGTGCCAGCCGGTCGATCTGGAAGCGCTGCATGTCGACGACGCCGTCGCCGTGGCGACGGCCCGGCAGAACCAGGGCTTCCAGGGCTTCGGGATGGCGCTGGAAGAAATCCGGATGGCGGGCGAGATGCGCCAGCACGTCGGCGTCCTGGATCGGGCGGCCGGCGGCGGGGGCGGCGGTGTCGGAGCTGCTGGTCATCTTGGCGGGTCGGTCTGCCTCGGGGTGTCGGGAAAGGGGGTTGCCCTTCAATATGGAACGGCGCGGCTGCGGGGTCGACCCTCAGGGTCATCGCCGCAGGCCGCGCCGTTCCGCATCGGATGATGCGCAGGGTCAGATGGCCGTGGCTGGCTCAGAGAACCGTCTGGCCGGTCTTCTCCCAGTCGGCCATGAATGCGGCCAGGCCCTTGTCGGTCAGCGGATGCTGGTACATCTGGCGCAGCACCGACGGCGGCACGGTGACGACATCGGCGCCGATGCGGCCGGCTTCGACCACATGCAGCGGGTTGCGCACCGAGGCGACCAGCACCTCGGTCTGGAAGGTCGGGTAGTTGGCATAGATCTCGACGATCTGCTCGATCAGTTCCATGCCGCGCGCGCCGATATCGTCATAGCGGCCGACGAAGGGGGAGATGAAGCGGGCACCGGCCTTGGCGGCCAGGATCGCCTGGGCGGGCGAAAAGCACAGCGTGACGTTGACCGGCGTGCCCTCGTCCGAGAGCGCCTTGCAGGTCTTCAGCCCGTCGATGGTCAGCGGCACCTTGATGGTGACGTTGGGGGCGATGCGGGCCAGATACCGGCCCTCGGCCAGCATCTTCTCGTGATCGAGGGCGGTGACTTCGGCCGAAACGGGGCCGGCGACCACGGCGCAGATCTCTTCGATCACTTCGACGAACTTGCGGCCGCTCTTGGCGATCAGCGTCGGGTTGGTGGTGACGCCGTCGACCAGGCCGGTGGCGGCGAGATCGCGGATTTCGGCAACGTCGGCGGTATCGACGAAGAACTTCATGATGCGGGCCTCTGGAAACCAGGGTATCGGCGGTCGGATGACGGACCGGGGAAAGTGGCGGACCGCCCCGACCGGGCGAAGACAGGGGAAGCCGGCGTTCGGGCGGGCACTTCCGTGGCGGTCGGGGATGCCTGAAAACCCGGCTCGGGTCTTCCGGCAAGGGATGACGGGTCCGCCGGTTTGGCGCGGAGTTTAACGAAAGCCTTGCGCCGCCGCCAGTTGCATGATGCCATCCGCCCGACCCGTCCGCACCCGACTGCTGCTTATGCGATGACCGCTCCGGATACAAGTCCGAACCCGTCTGCCGGGTTGTTTCCCGACCATCCGTCCGTCGAAGCGTCTCGCGTGGCCGTTCTGCCGCTCCAGGCGATAGGCGGCCCGGCTGGGCGCCGGTTGGACCGGCTGGACTATCTCGTGCCGCCCGGCATGACCCTTGTGCCCGGTGATGTGGTGCAGGTGCCGCTTGGGCCGCGTACGATCACCGGCGTGGTCTGGGGGCCAGGGGAGGGTGATCTTGAGGCGCGGCGGCTGAAATCGGTAACCGCACGCCGCGATTGTCCGCCGGTACCCGAGGCACTGCGTCGGCTGGTGAATGCCGTGGCGGCCTATACCGTATCTCCGCCGGCTGCCGTGCTGCGCATGGTGCTGCCCGTCGACGAGGCGCTGGATCCGCCGCGACCTGAGATCGGGCTGGTAGCGACCGGTGCCGCGCCCACCGGCCGGCTGACGCCCCAGCGCCGGGCGGTGCTGGAGAAGCTGGACCAGGTGACGGCCGATGACGGCGGGGTGCCGCCCACGATCGCAGCGCTCGCCGCCGCCGCCGGCGTGTCGGACGGCGTGGTCCGCGGCCTGATCGAGGGCGGCGTGCTGGCTGTGGTCGACCGGCCGGTCCCGCCTGCCTTCGAACGGCCGGATCCCGGGCGGCCGGGACCTGAATTCGGCCCGGATCAGGCAGAGGCCGCCGCGGCGCTGGTTCGTGCCGTAGGCGAAGGGTTTGCGGTCGAGGTGCTGGATGGCGTCACCGGTTCCGGCAAAACCGAGGTCTATTTCGAGGCGATCGCTGCCGCATTGCGTCAGGGCCGTCAGGCGCTGGTTCTGGTGCCCGAGATCGCGTTGACCAGCCAGTGGCTGGAACGCTTTCGTGGCCGTTTCGGTGCACCGCCCGTTGTCTGGCATTCCAATCTGGGCCAGGCCCATCGCCGCCGGGCCTGGCGGGCGGTGGCCGAAGGGGCCGCCCCGGTCGTGGTCGGCGCGCGCTCCGCCCTGTTCCTGCCTTTCCCGGCGCTGGGCGTGATCGTGGTCGACGAGGAACACGATGCCGCCTTCAAGCAGGAAGACGGCGTCGTCTATCATGCCCGCGACATGGCGGTGATGCGCGGCGCGCTGGAAGGCGTGCCGGTGGTGCTGGCGTCGGCCACGCCGGCCCTGGAAACGCTTGCCAATGTCGAACGCGGCCGCTATCGCCGCCGCCGTCTGGCCGCCCGCCACGGCGCCGCCGTGCTGCCGGCGGTGGAGGCGATCGACATGCGTACCGAGCGCCTGCCCGCCACCCGCTTCGTCTCGGAACCGCTCAAGGGCGCCGTGCTTGCCGCGAAGGAGCGCGGCGAGCAGTCGATGCTGTTCATCAATCGCCGGGGTTATGCGCCGCTCACCCTGTGCCGGGCCTGCGGACACCGGATGCGCTGCCCGTCCTGCGAGGCATGGCTGGTCGAACATCGTTTCCGTGCCGGCGGCCCGCGTCTGGTCTGCCATCATTGCGGCCACGAGGAGCCTGAACCCGACGCCTGCCCCGCCTGCGGCGCCGAACACAAATTCGCCCCCTGCGGGCCGGGCGTCGAACGTCTGGCCGAGGAAGCCGGCAGCCTGATGCCCGAATTGCGGGTGGCGGTGATGACCAGCGACACCATCGCAAGCCCGGTCGAGGCCGCGGATCTGATCGCACGCATGGAGGCGGGAGAGATCGATGTGCTGATCGGCACCCAGATGATGGCCAAGGGCTATCACTTTCCCCGACTGACCGTGGTGGGGGTGGTGGATGCCGATCTGGGCCTTGCGGGCGGCGATCTGCGAGCGGCGGAGCGGACCTATCAGTTGCTCGCCCAGGTCGCCGGCCGGGCGGGCCGGGCCGAACATCCGGGGCGGGTGTTGTTGCAGACCTATGATCCGGGTCATCCCGTCATACGCGCCCTGATCGCAGGTGATCGCGACGGCTTCCTGGAAGCGGAAGCGGATGCACGGCGTCAGGCCGGTGCTCCTCCCTATGGTCGCTGGGCAGCGGTGATCGTTTCGGCGCCCGATGCAGGCGATGCGCGCGCCACCGCCGATCTGTTTGCCAGGGCGCTGCGTCGGACCCTGCCCCCCGGCGCCCGCCTGCTGGGCCCGGCGCCGGCGCCGATCAGCCTGTTGCGCGGCCGCCATCGGATGCGGCTGCTGGTGATGGCCGATCGTGCCGCGGATCTGCCGCTGGCGATGGCGCAGGCGCGCGAGCTGGTGCCGGTCAGGGGGGCCGTCCGCGTGCAGATCGATGTGGATCCGCAGAGCTTCCTGTAAGGGGCCGACCGTTCATGCCGGGCGGGCACGGGCATGGCGCCGCCGGCGCAGCCAGGCGAGCAGGCCCGTGACATAAAGCAGGGGCAGGGCGAGACCGGCTGCAAACACCACCGCCCGGCCGACATCGCCTGCCAGAAGCCGGCCGTGGATCGTGGCGAGCAGATGATGCACCACGCCCTGACGATCGATCGTGACCGCTCCGCAGCCGTCGATGGCTACCGTCAGGGGAGGCAAGATGTCGCCGGTGGCGAGGCGGATCCGCACCAAGCCGTCGGGTCCGGCCGGGGTGAGGCCGAGGAAGCGGGCCTGCGGCACGGCGTCGTTCGCCATCGCCAGCGCAGCATCCGGGTCCGGGGCGGAGGCCCGGCAGATCGTGGCCGGACCGGTCGGCCGCGAGGGGCCCGGTGGCCCGCCCAGGGGCCAGGCCAGCATGGCACCGGTGATGGCCACCACCAGCATCGGCAGCGCCAGCCACACGCCTGAAGTGTCATGCAGTTCCTGAACCCGCCGGCGTCCCTGCGCGGCACGGGTGAGCCGCGGTAGCCGGAACCGCCTCGGCGCACGGGGCCACCAGAGCCATAGACCCGAAACGGTCGACAAGATAAGACCACCGCCAGCGATGGTGCCGGCGATGCTGCCCCAGGGGGGCGGCAGCAGCAGCCGCCGGTGCAGATCGACCACGATCGAGAACAGCGTGTCGTCATAGGCGATCACGCCCAACGGCCGGGCCGTTGCCGGGTCGATCAGTACAATGCTGAACCCGCCTGCCGCCGTGGGGCCATAGACGGTCGCGGCATCGGTGGGCAGGAAGCCGGCACGAGGGGCCGATATTCCCATCACCCGGACGAGATCTGGCTGGGCGGTCCGGGCGGTCGCGATCCAGCTGCCGGGGCTGACTGGTCCCGGCGCGGCGATGATGCGGCCGGTTTCCCAGCGGAACAGCGGCCCCTTCATCACAAGCGCCGCGCCGGTCAGACCGAGCAGGGCAATCACCGCGCCGAGGCTGAGTGCCAGCCAGAGATGCAGCCGACGCCATGTTCGCCGCCGCACCATCATCCGTGATGTCGCCTGCCCGGATGTCATCTTCCCCTTCGTCATTTCGCAGGCGACAGCCGGCCGGTGCGCTGGACCGGGCCCTGGACGTGGTCGCCCGTCAGCACATTGGTCTGATATTGCTGGGTGGGCCCGGACAGATCAGCGGCACTCAGATCAGCACGGAACAGGGCGAAGCCGCTTGCGGTGATGGCGTCTGGGATCGGTTCCGCGCCGTAAAGGCCGCGCTTTGCGTCATCAGGTGCGGCGTCACGGATACCGCCGGAGGTGACAAGATCGAGCACCAGCCGGTCGGTGCGCCATCGGCCGCTGCCGGTTACGCCAAGCTCGGCATCGTCGAGCAGAAAGCTGCCGGCGATCAGATAGTCGCCGCTCGGCAGCAGGGTGAAAGCCAGACGCAGAGTGGCGGCCTCGCCATCATCGGCGGTCCAGGCCCAGCGATGTTCACCGGCCCAGGCCGGAGCCTCGACGGCGGTCGCTGGCGGGGAAAGCCGGGCGGCACCGGCGGGCGCGTCCGTCGTCATCGCCAAGATCATGGCCATGATCATGACGAGGCGGGTTGCAGGGTGCTGCATGGCGCGGGATGGGAACGGCGGGCGGATCATGAGATGTGCTCCGGGGGCGGATTACCAGCGATAGCGCAGGCTGGCGATGATCTGGCGGTCATAGCCGGCATTGCAGCTGGTTGCGGAACAGCTGCTCCAATAGTCGTGACCGGTGAGGTTGGTGGCGTTGATCAGCAGCGCTGTGCCGCTGAATTGCGGATCGACCGCGCCCAGCTCATAGGAAACCGACGCATCGACCAGGGTGTGGGACGGCACCTTGATGGTGTTGGCGACATCGGCCATGCTGGTGCCGACATAGCGGATGCCCGCGCCGATCCCCAGACCGTCGAACGGTCCGGCAGCCACGGCATAATCGGCCCGGAGTGATCCTGAGTGCTCGGGCAGGCCGGTGGGGCGCCGGCCCAGTTCGGCCGCATCGCCCGAGGCGGTGACCTCCAGATCAGAGAACGTCCAGGCGGCGGTCAGGGTCAGCCCGGGCAGGGGCCGGGCGCCGCCCTGGATTTCGATACCGCGCGACCGGACTTCGCCGGTCTGGATGGTGTTCAGCGTGTTGTCGGGGTCGGTGGTCTTGACATTGGTCTGGCGCAGATCGAACAGCGCTGCCGTGACGAAGGCCCCGTCGAGGCCCGGCGGCGCGAAGCGCAGGCCGATTTCCGCCTGGTCGGCCAGGCTGGGTTTGAAGGCCGCGCCATAGAAATCGGTACCGGATACCGGCATGAAACTGGTCGAATAGCCGGCATAGGGGGCGAGGCCGTGATCGCCCAGATAGACCGCGCCGGCGCGCCAGGTGAAGCGCTGGTCGTTCTGGCGGGAGGTGGTCTCAGTCACATGATTGTCGGTCGTGGTCCGCACCCAATCCTGACGGCCGCCGAGCGTCAGCACCCAGCGGTCGGCGATCCGGGCCTGCTGCTGGAGATAGAGGCCCAGCTGGTCGGATGTCTGCCATGTATCGGCGTATGTGGTGGTGAGCGGTCCCATGCCGCCGGTCGACACGCCGGTGATGATGTCGATGTCTCCGGCCCTGCCACCCTGCAGGACATAGTCTTCGGCGGTATGGCGATAGTCGACCCCGGCAAGGCTGGACATAGTGGCCAGCCCCGTCTGCCAGCGGGCTTCGGCGTGATTGTCGGTGGCGACCGTATCGCCGGTGATCCGGAAGCGATAGGCCGCGCGATGCAGGGTTCGCATATCCGCATCCAGCCTTATGCCCGAGGCGGTGTTGGTCAGCAGATCGACCCGGCCATAGCGGGCCGCCGAGGTCAGGGTCCAGATCTCGTCCGGCCGGTGCTCCAGTTCATAACCGGCCGAGCTTTGGGTGCGCTGGTTCTTCAATCCCGGCTCATCGAGATACTGGTTGTGCGGGATCGTGCCATTCGGGTTGGGCAGCAATGTGCCCTTCAGCGGGATGAAGGGGCGGGGCGGGCCGAATTCTTCGCGGGCGTGTTCGGCAAGCAGGGTCAGCCGGGTGTCGGCTCCACTCCACGAGAAGGCGGGCGCGATGAACAGCTTGTCGTCGGGCACGTCGTCGAACTGGGTGTCGGAGCGGCGCGCCAGGCCGGTGAGGCGGAAGGCCGATCCCGGGACGATGTCGTCCGCCGGTCCGCCCAGATCGAACCGACCCTGTCTGCGGCCGAAGCTGCCGCCATCAAGGATGATTTCCCCCATGGCGGTGTCGGTTGGCCGCTTGCTGATCTGATTGACGACACCGCCGGGCGCGTTCTGGCCATAGAGCACGGATGACGGGCCACGCAGCACTTCCACCGCCTCAAGGCCATAGGGCTCAACCTTCGGCCAGGCCTGGGCGGTGGTGCCGCGCAGGCCGTCACGGAGCATGCCGGTCGAGCCGACATCGAAGCCGCGGATCGAGATGCCGTCGAAGCGCTGCGATATTGCAGTGGTGGTCACCGTGACGCCGGCCTGATAGCGCAGCGCGTCGCTCACGCTCTGAACATTGCGGGCCGCCATGTCGTCGGCGTCCACGACACTGATCGATTGCGGGATTTCTACGATCGGCGTTGCGGTCTTGCTGCCAGTCTGGCCGGCCGGCACCACGTCGACCTCGGTCGTGGCGGCCTCGCCATTGATGGTGAGGGCCGGCAAGGGGGTCGTCTCGCCAGCGAGAGCATCCGCATAGGGTGCAAGGCAGGCTACGGCAACAAGGCAGCCGGGTGCGGTGACGATGCGTCGGCGGGCACGGGCGGTCTGGGGAGACATCTGCAACCTCATCTATGCGGTTGCAAATCACTCGCATCTCAACGCCGGGCCAGACAATGCCGGCGGCTTTCGATTTTCTGGCGCCGGCTTTCGATAATCCGACGTGAGCATGTCGGCGGCCATGCCTTATCTCTGACGAAGGCGGCCCGGTGTGATGCCGAAACGGCGACGGAAAAGCGTGGTGAAATGGGCCGGGCTGTAGCCGACGCGCCAGGCGGCGTTCACGACATCAAGTCCCTCGGAGCGCAGCAGACGGTGAGCCTCGCAAAGCCGCAATTCCTGAAGCAGAGCATGAACGGAGCGGCCGTGGAGGTCATGGACCCCGCGCACCAGCCGGCGTACCGGCAGGCCGACGGCACGAGCGAGGACAGCAGGTTCCGGCGGGTTTGCAAGGCTGCTTGCCAGGATCGCACAGGCGGCATGGACACGGTCGGTCTCCGCGGGCGAGAGCGGCCGGCCGGTGCCGGCACGGGTGGCATCGGTCGGGAGGCCGCTTTGCGGAGTGAGGGTGTCGAGGGTGAGGCCTGCAAGTTCCAATGCCTTGCCAGCGAGATAGAGCCGCCGCGCGGTTCCTTGTAAGGGGCAACGGCGGATCTGCGCCGCAAGCTGGCGAAGCACTGCCGGTGCCGGTGCATGAAGCAGCCGGGGAGCATCTGCGGGGGTAGTGTCGGCGATGCAGATCATCGAATAGACCAGGGGCGCCGGTGACACCACCTTCTGCCAGCCGCGCTGTGGCGTCTGCATTCCGTCGACGGGGCCGGCGGTAATGGCACAGATCGCCGGCCCGCGGATCAGGCAATCGGGTTGGCCGGCCAAGCCGCAGGCGAGGGCGCCGCTTTCGATCAGCACCACCTTCAACCCGGCAAACAGCAGCTCCTCATCGACGGGGGCGGCCGTGGCGGTGGGGGCGAGGGTCCCGGCCGCGACCGACACACCACCCTCCAGAGTCAAAGCCCAGCCGGCACCTGTCGATGGCAACCGCCCGACGGCCGGGGCCGCGACGGTTTCCAAAATGGCACCTCCTGGTGCTGCATCATGCGCGCCGGTCGTGGCGCACGGGGCCGATCAAGCCACCAGCCGAGGCGGACTCTAGCAGATCAATTTTGCGAATAATAGGCAGTTGCAACTGAGGGCGGCCTTGCACCGGGCCTGAACCGGGTCGGATCGTACGGCAGACCATTGGCCGACGCGACGGAGAGGTTGCCCGGGTCGTGGCGGCGGGGCGACGTACACGTCCGACATATCGCGAGAGAAGGGCGATTTTCGCTGTCGCAACGCGGGTTGCACCTACCCGGTGCTTGTGTTAGGTATCGCCTGCCCTCGGCATGACGGCGTCCACGGACGGCGTGTGTCGTGGCCTTGGTCCTGCTCGCGCGTTCTATTACGTGACCGCAGGGCCTCGTCGCTTTTCTTTTCACGACAGGCTTCAGGGACGGTCCCAGTGGCAGGTGCGCAAGCGGATGCGACCGGACTGGCGGGGCGTTATGCGACCGCCTTGTTCGATTTGGCGCAGGAGCGTGAAGCGCTCGATGCGGTGACCGGCGATCTCGCCCGATTCAGGCAGCTGCTGGACGAGAGCGCAGAGTTCGCTCGGCTGGTGCGCAGCCCGATCGTGTCGCGAGACGACCAGGTCAAGGCGGTGACGGCGATCGCCGACAAGCTCGGCATGAACGAGCTCACCCGGAACTTCGTCGGCTATGTGGCGAGCCAGCGGCGGCTCTTCTCTCTCGCGGCCATGATCCGCTCCTTCGAGGCGCTGGTCGCCCGGGCGCGCGGTGAAGTGATCGCGGAGGTGACCTCCGCCCATGCCCTCACCGATGAGCAGAAGAGCGCGCTTGAAGGCGCTCTCAAGCAGGCGGTCGGCGGTGCGGTCGCGATCCGCACCGACGTCGATCCCTCCCTCATCGGAGGTCTCGTCGTGCGTGTCGGTTCGCGCATGATCGACGGCTCGATCCGCACCAAGCTGCACAGTCTGAAACTCGCCATGAAAGGGGTTGGATGATGGACATCCGCGCCGCTGAGATATCGGCGATCATCAAGGAGCAGATCGCCAGCTTCGGTACCGAGGCCGAGGTTGCCGAGGTCGGGCGGGTGCTGTCGGTCGGTGACGGCATTGCGCGCGTCTACGGCCTCGACCAGGTCCAGGCGGGCGAGATGGTCGAGTTCGCCGACGGTACCAAGGGCATGGCGCTGAACCTCGAGGCCGACAATGTCGGTATCGTGATCTTCGGCGAAGACCGCAACATCACCGAGGGCTCGCTGGTCAAGCGGACCAAGGCGATCGTGGACGTGCCCGTCGGTCGTGGCCTGCTCGGCCGCGTCATCGACCCGCTGGGCAACCCGCTCGACGGCAAGGGTCCGATCCAGGCGACCGAGCGCGCGCTCGTCGAGAGCAAGGCCCCCGGCATCATCCCGCGCCAGTCGGTGCACGAGCCGATGCAGACCGGCCTCAAGGCGATCGACGCCCTGGTGCCGATCGGACGTGGCCAGCGCGAGCTGATCATCGGTGACCGTCAGACCGGCAAGACCGCCGTGGCGATCGACGCGATCCTGAACCAGAAGGCCGCTCACGCCGGTTCGGACGAGACGAAGAAGCTTTATTGCATCTACGTCGCGGTCGGCCAGAAGCGTTCGACGGTCGCCCAGATCGTGAAGACGCTCGAAGACAACGGCGCGCTGGAATACACCGTCGTCGTGGCTGCGACCGCCTCGGACCCGGCGCCGCTGCAGTTCCTGGCGCCCTATTCGGGCTGCGCGATCGGCGAGTTCTTCCGCGACAACGGTATGCACGCCCTGATCATCTATGATGATCTGTCGAAGCAGGCCGTCGCCTACCGCCAGATGTCGCTGCTGCTCCGTCGTCCTCCGGGACGCGAAGCCTATCCCGGCGACGTGTTCTATCTCCACAGCCGCCTGCTTGAGCGCGCTGCGAAGATGAGCAAGGAACGGGGCTCGGGCTCGCTCACCGCGCTTCCGGTCATCGAGACCCAGGCCGGTGACGTCTCGGCCTATATTCCGACCAACGTGATCTCGATCACCGACGGTCAGATCTTCCTTGAGACCGAGCTGTTCTATCGCGGTATCCGTCCGGCCATTAACGTCGGTCTGTCGGTGTCGCGCGTCGGTTCGGCGGCGCAGACCAAGGCGATGAAGCAGGTCGCGGGCCGCATCAAGCTCGACCTCGCTCAGTTCCGCGAGATGGAAGCCTTCGCCCAGTTCGGTTCGGACCTCGACGCCGCGACCCAGAAGCTTCTGGCCCGTGGTGCGCGCCTGACCGAGCTGCTGAAGCAGCCCCAGTTCTCGCCGCTCAAGATGGAAGAGCAGGTCTGCGTGATCTTCGCGGGCGTGCGCGGCTATCTCGACGCAATCCCGGTCAATTCGATCGGCAAGTTCGAGCAGGCGCTGCTCGCCGACCTGCGCGGCGAGAACAAGGCGATCCTCGACGCCATCGCGACCGAGGGCAAGCTCTCGGACGAGGTGGAAGCGAAGCTGGCTGCGGTCGTCGACCGTACCGCCAAGACCTTCGCCGCCTGATCCGGCGGATGCCTGAAGGGCGCCGCCCGTATCGCCGGGGCATCCCGGATGATGCGGGCGGCGTCGTCCGGACCCGGTCCGGGCGGACCGGCCGCGGCCGGGCAAATCAGGTCCGGGTTACCGGGCCGCGACGGACAGGATCCACCTCCGGGGTCGATCAAGGGTCAGCCGAATGCCTAACCTGAAGAACCTCAAAGTCCGCATCAACAGCGTCAAGGCGACGCAGAAGATCACCAAGGCCATGCAGATGGTCGCGGCGTCCAAACTGCGCCGTGCCACCGAGCAGGTCGAGGCTTCGCGTCCCTATGCCGAGCGCATGGAGCGTGTGCTCCGCTCGCTCGCCTCGCGCGTGATCGTGACCGACACCACGCCGAAGCTGCTCGCCGGTTCGGGCAGCGATCAGGTGCATCTGCTGATCCTCGCGACGGCGGATCGCGGCCTGTGCGGCGGCTTCAACACCAGCCTCGTGCGTGCCGCGAAGCGTCAGATCCAGATCCTGACCGCCCAGGGCAAGACGGTGAAGGTGCTGTGCGTGGGCCGCAAGGGTCGCGACCAGCTGCGCCGTGAATACGGCAGCCTGATCATCGACACCGTCGAGGGCATCGGCCGCAAGCGTCTGGCCTTCTCCGAGGCCCAGGCCATCGGCGACAAGGTGATCGCGCTCTACGAAGCCGGTGAGTTCGACGTCGCCACCCTGATTTTCAGCCACTTCAAGTCGGCGATCAATCAGGTGGTGACCCTGCAGCAGCTGGTGCCGTTTGCGACCCCCGAGGCCGCGAACGACAGCCAGGCTTCGGCTGCAGGCAGCGGCGCGGTCTACGAGTACGAGCCCGAGGAGGAGGCGATTCTCGCCGACCTTCTGCCGCGCAACATCTCGGTCCAGATCTTCAAGGGTCTGCTCGAGAATGCGGCCAGCGAGCAGGGCGCGCGGATGACGGCGATGGACAACGCCACCCGCAACGCCGGCGACATGATCGGCAAGCTGACGCTGGAGTACAACCGTACGCGTCAGGCGGTCATCACGCGCGAGCTGATCGAAATCATTTCCGGCGCCGAGGCGCTGTAAAGAACGGTCCCGGGAGCGGCGGCCGGTTCCGGTCTCCGCCCGCAGGTTTTAGAGAGTTCCGACGGGAGCGACAGCATGAAGAACAAGGTCGGCAAGATTACGCAGGTCATCGGCGCCGTTGTCGACGTGCAGTTCGACGGCGACCTGCCGGCGATCCAGAACGCGCTTACCACCGACAACAACGGCAACAAGCTGGTCCTGGAAGTGGCGCAGCACCTGGGTGAAAACCAGGTCCGCACCATCGCCATGGACGGCACCGAAGGCCTGATCCGTGGCCAGGACGTGGTCGACTCCGGCGCGCCGATCAGCGTGCCGGTCGGTCCCGCCACGCTGGGCCGCATCCTGAACGTCGTCGGCGAGCCGATCGACGAGAAGGGCCCGGTGGACAACAGCCGCGTTGCCCCCATCCACGCCGAGGCGCCCGCCTTTGCGGAGCAGTCGACCGAGGCTGAGATCCTCGTCACCGGCATCAAGGTCATCGACCTTCTGGCGCCCTACGCCAAGGGCGGCAAGATCGGCCTGTTCGGTGGTGCGGGCGTGGGCAAGACGGTGCTGATCATGGAGCTGATCAACAACGTCGCGAAGGCCCATGGTGGTGTGTCGGTGTTCGCCGGTGTCGGCGAGCGCACCCGCGAGGGTAACGACCTCTATCACGAGATGATCGACTCGGGCGTCATCAAGCCGGACGATCTGGGTGCCTCGAAGGTGGCCCTGGTCTATGGTCAGATGAACGAGCCCCCGGGAGCCCGTGCCCGCGTCGCGCTGACCGGCCTGACGCTGGCCGAGTATTTCCGCGACGAGGAAGGCCAGGACGTGCTGTTCTTCGTCGACAACATCTTCCGTTTCACCCAGGCGGGTTCGGAAGTGTCGGCGCTGCTCGGCCGTATTCCTTCGGCGGTGGGTTATCAGCCGACGCTGGCGACCGAAATGGGTCGTCTGCAGGAGCGGATCACCTCGACCCGCAAGGGCTCGATCACCTCGGTGCAGGCGATTTACGTGCCGGCCGACGACCTGACCGACCCTGCGCCGGCCACGTCGTTCGCCCATCTGGACGCCACCACCGTGCTGTCGCGCCAGATCGCCGAGCTCGGCATCTATCCGGCGGTGGACCCGCTCGACTCGACCTCGCGCATGCTCGACCCGCGCATCGTCGGCGACGAGCACTATCGCACCGCCCGCGAAGTGCAGCGCGTGCTGCAGAGCTACAAGTCGCTGCAGGACATCATCGCCATTCTGGGCATGGACGAACTGTCGGAAGAGGACAAGCTGGTCGTCGCGCGTGCGCGTAAGATCCAGCGCTTCCTCTCGCAGCCCTTCCACGTCGCCGAAGTCTTCACCGGCTTCCCGGGCAAGCTCGTCTCGCTCGAGGACACCATCCGGGGCTTCAAGGAGATCGTGGACGGCAAGCACGACGACCTGCCTGAGGCGGCGTTCTACATGGTGGGTTCGATCGAAGAAGCGATCGAGAAGGCCCGCGAGATGGCGAAGGCCGCGGCCTGAGCCGCAGCCTTTCGTCACGCTTAACGGCCCGCCCACCTACGAGAAAGGCGCTGACCGATGTCGGACAAGGTCAGGTTCGAGCTGGTGTCGCCGGAGCGTCTGCTTCTGGCTCGGGATGTCGACATGGTCGTCGTCCCCGGGTCGGAGGGACATTTCGGCGTCCTGCCCGGCCACGCACCCCTGATCGCGACCATGCGTCCGGGGGTGATCGAGGTCTATGAGGGCCAGACGGTCGTCGACCGTCTGTTCGTCGCCGGCGGCATGGTCGAGGTTACCGAAGCGAGCTGCATCGTGCTCGCCGAGGATGCCCTCAACCTCAAGGACGTCAACCGCGGCGACGCCGAGGCCCGTGCCAAGGCGGCTCGCGAAGATCTGTCGCTGGCGCGCGACGAGGCCGAGCGCCTCTCCGCCGAGCGTAAGATCGCCGAGGCCGAGGCGCTGCTCCAGGCGGTCGCCTGACCGTCCGGCGCATGACGACATAGCGGCCATCGGCATCATGCGATGCCGTGCAGGTTCCGTGAAAAAGAAGCGGCCGTCCCTCGGGGCGGTCGCTCTTTTTTTGTCACCCGCAACCGGTGCCTTTTCGGTCAGGATGGCAATAGATGATGTGGCCTTGACCTTGGTAAAGCGTTCACCACTTGTTAAGAGATGCGCCGCCAACGCTCCGCCTACGAGCGGCGGGGAAGGAAAGTTGGCCCCCTGTCCCCGCCTTGCGTGAACCGGATTGACGCGGGTAAGCCCTATGAAACATTGGACGATCGACGACATCGCCTGGGACCACTTCGACCGCTCGAAGGTCGATCCCGAGATCCTGAAGGCCGTGAAGGCGGCCGCGCTGGTTGAGCATAACGGCTACGACTACGCGGCTTACCTGTGCAGCGTGTTCGCCGATGATCCCGACTTCTGCCAGGCCGCGAAGGACTGGGCGGAAGAGGAAGTGCAGCACGGTCGTGCACTCCGCCGCTGGGCCGAATACGCCGATCCGACCTTCGACTTCGATGACGCCTTCGCCCGCTTCACGCGGGATATCACCCTGCCGCTCGACGCCAAGCAGTCGATCCGCGGATCACGCTCGGGTGAGCTGGTCGCCCGTTGCATCGTCGAAGTCGGCACCTCGTCCTTCTATGGCGCCATGGCGGCCGCGACCGAAGAACCGGTGCTGAAATCCATCGCCATGCGCATCAGGGCCGACGAACTGCGCCATTATAAGCTGTTCTACAACCACCTGAACCGCTATCTGGAGCGGGAGCAGCTGGGCCCCACCCGCCGGCTGATGATCGCGCTCAGCCGCATCCGCGAGACCGAGGATGACGAGCTGGCCTATGCCTATCACTGCGCCAACGGCCTCGCCGGCCCCTACGACCGCTCCGCCTGCATCGCCGCCTACAGCCGGCGTGCCTATGGGATGTATAAACGCCCCCATGTCGAGCGTGCGGTCATGATGACTTGCAAGGCGGCCGGACTGGACCCGCAGAGCCGGGTGGCCCGGCTGCTGGGCGATGCATCCTGGTGGCTGATGCGCAAGAAGGTCGGCTGGCTGGAGCGGCGCGCCGCCTGATGGCCGAGGCTACGCCTGCCGCCGTGCACCCTCCTGCCACACTGTCCCTGCGCATCGATCTGCCGGGCGGTCGCCGGTTCGGACCGGGGAAGGCCGCCCTGCTTGCCCATATCGAGGCCTTGGGATCGATCGCGGCGGCTGGGCGCGAGATGGGCATGTCCTATGCACGTGCCTGGCGGCTGATCGAGGCCATGAACGCCGAGTTCGCGGCGCCGCTGGTCCAGCGTCAGGCCGGCGGCGCCGGCGGCGGCGGCGCCCTGCTGACAGAAACCGGTCATGCCGTGCTGGCGGCGTATAGGGCTGCGCTGGAGGCTGCCTCCGTGGCCGCTGCGGCGCCTCTTGCCCGGTTCGCCGATCTGGCGGGACCGGTCAGCCCGGCGTCCCCAGAGCCAGGGTCTTGATCAGGGCAAGGACCGGTCGCCCGGCCTTGAGGTCCAGATCCCGCGCTGCCCCAGGTGTGATCCGTGCGAGCAGCCGTCCGCCCCGGCTCCCGCCTTCGGCGCCGTCAATGTCGAGCGCCACCGCGACCAGGCCATCGGCCTCCAGCGTCACGGAGCTCACCCGGCAGGGCAGACGATTTCGAATGCTGAGGCCGGCGGCATCGAGCGCGGCACCGTCCAGCGCCAGCGCCACGTCGCGGGCCGCCACCCTGAGCCGCATCACGCTGCCCGGTGGCGGTGGCGTCGGGCCGGCCGCCAGGTGCAGCCGGCTTCTGCCGGCAGCCAGTTCAAGCAGACCGTCGGCATCCGGCAGCCCGGTGACCAGCAGATCGAGCACGCCGCCACGCGCAGCCTCGCCGGCGATCCGCGCCAGGGCGGGATCGGCGGCCACCTCGGCGGTGCTCCCGTTCGCGATCGCGCGCCCGTCTTCCATCAGCACCAGATGGCCGGCCAGCCGCATGACCTCGTCGAGCGCATGGCTGACATAGAGCATGGGAACCTCCCCCGCGCGCGCCAGCCTGTCGAGGAAGGGCAGGATCTCGTCCTTGCGTGCGCCGTCGAGGGCGGCAAGCGGCTCGTCGAGCAGCAGAAGCCGGGGCTCCGCCAGCAGCGCCCGGCCCAGCGCCACACGTTGTGCCTCTCCGCCTGAGAGCGTGCGCGGCTTGCGTTCCAGCAGCGCTTCCAGTCCCAGAAGATCGACCACCGCATCGAACCGCCCGATGGCCGGCCGCGCCGGGCCATGGCGGCGGGCATAGTCCAGATTGCGCCGGACGGAGAGATGCGGGAACAGGCGGGCATCCTGAAACACCACCGCCACCCGCCGCCTGTGCGGGGCAAGATCGGTACCGGCGGCGCGATCGAACAGGGTGGTGCCGTCGATGCTGATCCGGCCGTCTTCGGGAGAAAGGAAGCCGGCAACGGCTGAAAGCAGCGTCGATTTGCCGGCTCCGGAGCGGCCGAAGATCGCGGTGACGCCATGGGTCGGCAAAGCGAGGTCGATATCGAGCGCGAAGCCGGCGGTCAGCCGATGAGCGATGCGAATGGCGATCGTCATGCCGGGCCTCGCGACCGTCGCGACCGTGGCAGGTCGAGGCCGAGCCGGCGGCGCATGATCCGGGTCACGATCTCGGCCAGGATCAGGGCGGCGACGGCAATCACGATCCCGACCAGGGCCAGGCGCAGGGCCGGGCCGTCGCCGCCCGGGGCGGACAGCAGGGTCTGAATCGCCAGCGACAATGTGCGGGTTTCGCCGGGGATGTTGGAGACGAAGGTGACGGTCGCCCCGAACTCGCCCAGGCATTTCGCAAAGCCCAGAATCATGCCGGCAAGAATGCCGGGCAAGGCCAAAGGCAGGGTGATGGTCAGGAAGGACCGCCAGGGCGGCACACCCAGGCTGGATGCCGCCTCGGACAGCCGCGGATCCGCCGCCTCGAAGGCCAGCCGGATCGGGCGTACCACCAGCGGCAGGGCCATCACCGCCGCGGCGAGGGCGGCGCCGGTCCAGCGAAAGGCGAAGACCAGGCCGAAGGCCTGGTCGAGTACGGAGCCGATCGGTCCCTTGCGTCCGAAGGCGAGCAGCAGCAGAAAACCGGTTACCACCGGTGGCATGACCAGCGGCAGGTGGACGATCACGTCCAGAATCACCCGCGCCTCGGATTTCCAGCGAGCCAGAACCCAGCCTAAGACCAGCGCCACGGGGAGAAGACAGGCCAGCGCCACCGAGGCCACCTGCAGGCTCAGCAGGATGGCGTCGCGTTCAGCGGGCCCCAGCCAGTCAAGGCTCTGCCAGCCGGTCATACCACCGTCCTGTCGTTCCGGTTTCCGCAGGTCACTTCGTGATCGGCTCCAATCCGTGTCTGCGCAGGATATCTGCGCCGTCCGGACCTGTCAGGTAGTCCAGAAAGGCGACCGCCGAGGGGGCCGCTTCTTCATCCGTACCGCCCAGCAGGGCCGCGGGATAGCGGACCGGCTCGTGGAGGCGTTCCGGCAGCACCGCCAGAACCTTGACATCCGGCTCGGCCGCCGCGTCGGAGGCATAGACGATGCCGGCCGGCGCTTCGCCGCGGGCGACCAGGGACAGCGCAACCCGGACATTCTCCACCGGCGCGGCGCGCGGTTCGATCTTCGACCAGATGCCGAGAGAGATGAGGGCGTCGCGGGCATATTGCCCCGCCGGCACGCTGGCCGGATCGCCGATCGCCAGGCGGCCGTCGCTCCCGATCACCGCGCCGATGGCGGCCGAGAGCGCAGCATCGCCGTCATCGGCAGGCGGGATGGCGGCGGAGTCGTTTGCCACCACCAGCACGAGCCGGTTGGCAGCATAGGGCCGGATCTCCCTGGTCAGCCCGGCCTTCTCGACCTCGTCGACCCATTTCGGATGGGCCGAGATGAACAGCGTCGCCGGCGCGCCGGCGATGATCTGTCGTGCCAGGGTGCCCGATCCGGCGAGGGAGACCTGCGGTGCCACACCGCCCTTGGCGACGAAGCCTTTGCCCGCGTCGTCCATCACCTCGGCAAGGCTGGCGGCGGCAAAGACCAGCAGCGGCCGATCCGCGGCCTGTGCCCGGCTTTGAACGCTGGTGACGGAGAGGGTGGCGAGCAGCAGGCCGGTCAGGAGGGCTTTCATGGGGGGGCTCCGTTATATCTGAATGGATATAACGGTGAATGAACGGATCTCCCGCGTCAATGGGCATGCCACCTGCGGGTGGTGAACATGCCCCCCATTCGCCGCCGGATCAGCGCAGCAGATGGTCGAACTCTGCCAGCACCTGCTCATAAAGGGCGCGCTTGAACGGCACGATCATCCGCGGCAGGTCGTGTGCCGGCAGCCAGCGCCAGCGGTCGAATTCGGGGTGTTCGGTGGCGAGGTCGATATCGGCATCGGTGCCGAGGAAGTCCATGGCGAACCATTTCTGGCGCTGGCCACGATACCTGCCGCCCCAGACCTTGCCGATCAGCTCTTCCGGCAGGTCATAGGTCAGCCAGCCGGCGGTTTCGGCCAGAATCCGGGCCTTGTCGGTGCCGATTTCTTCCTTCAGCTCCCGCAGGGCGGTGACCTCGGGGCTTTCCCCGGGATCGATACCGCCTTGAGGCATCTGCCAGGCCTCGGCCGTGGTGTCGATGCGCTGGCCTACGAAGACCTCGCGGGCGGGGTTGAGCAGCATGATGCCGACACAGGGACGGTAGGGAAGATCGGCGGGATCCACGGCCATGATGTTCTCCGGAAAGCTGTATGGGGAGCTGCGGGCGGGGGCGACACCGTCGGCGATTCAGTGCCCGCCGCCATGGGTTGCATCGCCCGGCGCGTGTGCCTCGGCTGCGGGTGCCGTCGGCCCCGATACGGCAGGCGGCACCGCGCCGCCATCGGGGGTGAGACCCGGCGCATCGGCCAGCGCCGTAGCCGGCGCGAAGGCGACCCCACGGCTCTCGATCGTGCGGATCCAGTTGGCCACCCGTTCCAGGGTGACCGGCCAGGCATCGGCTACGGCCAGCGCCTTGCCCTCGCGTCGGGCCAGGCTCTCCAGCGCATTCAGCCGCTGATCGATCGCCTGAGGCGTCGCCACGGCGTCGACCGTCAGCCGTGCGGTGGCGCGCGGTACGCCGATCTCGCGGGCAAGTGCCGCGCCGACATCGGTGTCGCTTTCTTCCTGCACCACCATCATCACGCCCCGCTCCTGCAACTCGTCGAGCACGGGCCGGAGATGCTGGGGGGAGCGCATGAACCGGTCGCCCATCAGCGGCTTCACCCCGACATAACCGGTCACCCGGCTGAGCGTCCATTGCAGTCGTTCCCGGTTGCGCGCGGGCTCCAGCGTGGTGAGCAGAGCGGCAGGGCCGGCATCGTTGCGCGGATAGCCGTCGGGCTCCATCGGCAATTCGATCATCACCTCATGCCCGGCCTGGCGGGCAAGGCCGATCCAGCGGCCGAGTTCCGGTGCGTAAGGGGAAAAGGCCAGCGTCACGGCGCCCGGCAGATTGATGGCTGCCTTGGTCGCCGTCTCGGAAAAGCCCAGCCCGCCGATCACCAGCCCGACCCGGGGGCGGGCATCGCTGCGATCGAAGGGGCGGGCATAGACCTGCCAGGGTGCCTCTCCGTCGGTGCCCCGCACCGGCAGGGGCCCCTGGGTGCTTTCCTGGGTCAATCCCGGCGCAGGAGCGGCGGCCATCGTCACGGCTGCATCCGGTGCCGTGGGCGGCGGCGGTGGCGGCGGGGTTGCGGGCGGCTGGTTTGCCGCCTCGCGCACCGTCGCCAGCGTGTCGCGGGCCAGTGGTTCCTCACGGCTGGCCTGGATCGGATTGCCAGGCGGGGCCGGGTCGGTGAAGGCGGGCATCGGCAGCACGATCAACGGCAGATCCCGCTCCGCCTGCTTCTGCGCCTCTGCCTCCGGATCGGGACGGGCGGCGGCAAGCGCGATCAGCCCGGCCGCGGCGACACCGGCAAGCGCAAGCAGGCCGGTGATGGTCCAGATCGTGCGTGCACCATCTCTCCGGCCGCTTGCAGCGGTCGGCAGGTCGCGCCTGCGTTTGGATCCTGCGGCCATGGTTCGTCCCCGTCCGTCGCGCCCGGCCGTCCGATGGTCAGCCGTTGAGGGCGAGCGCGTTGTCCCGCTGGCGGTTGAACAGGGCGACGCCCCTCAGCAGTTCCAGCGCTCTTTGCAGCTGGTAGTCTTCGTCGCTGCCCGGCACCGGCGGATTGCCGACGGGCGGGCTGCCCGGCGCCGGCTGCCCGTTCTCAGCGCCGGGCGTCTGGGCACCGGGCTGGGTCGGTGCGGGCTTGGCGTCCTCGGGCAAGGCCGAGGCCGGACCGGTCTTCTCCTGGTCGTTTTCCAGATGACCGCGCAGATCGGCTTCGCTCCGCGGATGGATCACGACGCCCAGCGGCGAGACGATCGGCTGATCGACAACCACATCCGGCTCGATGCCCTTGGCCTGGATCGACCGCCCCGAAGGGGTGTAATAGCGCGAGGTGGTCAGCCGCATGGCCCCGTGGCCCGGCAGCGGGATCAGTGTCTGGACCGAGCCTTTGCCGAAGGATTTGGTGCCGAGCACCACGGCGCGCCCGTGATCCTGCAGCGCGCCCGCCACGATTTCGGAGGCCGAGGCCGAGCCGCCATTGATCAGCACCACCATCGGCAGGCCGTTGATCACGTCGCCGGCGCGGGCGTTGAAGCGCTGCACCGCCTGCGGATCCCGGCCGCGGGTGGACACGATCTCGCCCTGTTCCAGGAAGGCGTCGGAAACCGCCACCGCCTGGTCGAGCAGGCCGCCCGGGTTATTGCGCAGGTCGAGGATCAGCCCGGTCATGTGCCCGGTTTCGCGCTCAAGCTTGGCGATGCCGTCTTCCAGCTGCTCGTCGGTCCGCTCGTTGAAGCTGCGCACCCGCATATAGCCGATCGAACCCTTGGCCTCGACCCGCACCGCATCCACCGGGATCACCGCCCGGGTGATGCTCACGTCGAAATCCTGGGCGACGCCCTCGCGGCGCAGCGTGACCACGATGCTGCTGCCGGCGGGGCCACGCATGCGTTCAACCGCATCGGCCAGGGTCAGGCCCTGCACCTGCTCCCCATCGATCGCCACGATCAGGTCGTTCGGCTTCACCCCGGCCTTGTCGGCCGGGCTGCCGTCGATCGGCGAAATCACGCGCACCAGACCCAGTTGGGTATCCATGGTGACCTCGATGCCGAGGCCGCCGAACTCGCCGCGGGTCTGGACCTGCATGTCCCGATAGGCCTTGGCATCCAGATAGCTGGAATGCGGGTCCAGAGACTGGAGCATGCCGTTGATGGCCGCCTCGATCAGCTTCTCGTCGTCCACCGGCTCGACATAGTCGCGGCGGATGCGCTCGAACACCTCACCGAACAGATTGAGCTGGTTGTAGCTGTCCCGGTTGGCGGCGCTGCCCACCAGGGGCAGGGAGAGGACCACGAGGCTCACCAGCCCCGTGACGAATCCGCGTCGCATCGTCGTCCCGACCTTTCCTGTCGACCGTCTGCCGCCTGCCGCTGTGCCGGCGTCGTCCCTGGTTCGACCTGTCGTCCCTGCCGTCATGCGGCTTCAGCCTCCGTTGGCGCGGGCGAGAAGCGGCGCCGGATCGACCGGATCGCCGCCACGGCGAACCTCGAGATAAAGATAGGCGGTTCCGCCCCCGTCGGCCATGGCGCCGATCGGATCGCCGGCGGTGACGCGATCGCCGACACGGGCGTCGAGCCGGCCAAGGCCGGCAAGAAGAGTATGATATCCGTCGCCGTGTTCCACGATCAAGAGCAGCCCATAATGGCGGAACGGCCCGGCGAAGGCCACCCGCCCGGCAAAGGGCGTCAGCACGGTGGCACCGGGCGGTGTTGCATAGGTGATGCCCGGCCGCTCCTGTCCCTGATGCACGTCGCCGAAGCGCGAGACGATCCGGCCCGAGACCGGCAGCCGCCGTGCGATGCCGGCACCGGGGGCGGGGATCGCCGCGACCTGCCGCTCAGGCGGGTTGCCGGCGGCCCGCGGCATCACCGGATCGCGAGGCGGCGCCTCGGCGGCCACCGGTGGTGGTGGCGGCGGCGGAGGCGGAGGAGGTGCGGCGACGGCAATCTGCCGCGGGGGCGGCGGCGGTGGGGGAGGTGGCGGCGGCGGCTTCGGCTTCGCGCGCGGGATCACCCCGGCCCTTGCCTCCGGGCTTGCCGGCTTGACGACCGGGCCGTTCTGCATGCGCTCGGCTTCCAGGGCCACCAGCAGATCGCGGATACCGTCGGCCCGTTCGGCGAGCTGGCTGGCGCGGCTGGCTTCCTGGGTGGCCTCGCTGTCCAGCGCGCTGGCGCGCCCCTGGCGGTCTTCGATCAGTTTCGCGAGGCGGACCCGTTCCCCCTCCAGCATGGTGCGGGTGGCGGCGATGCGCTCGCGCTGGCGTTCGGCCTCGGCCTTCGCATCGGCCAGTTCGGCGAGCTTGCCCCGCAGCACCTGCGCCTCTGCCTCGATCTCGGGCAAAGTGGCGCCCATCAGGATGCCGGCATGGATCGGGGCGGTCGCCGGTCCGTCGCGGGCGATCATCGCTTCCGGCGGCTGACGACGAAGCCGGATCAGGGCCTCGGTCAGCCGGCCCAGATGCGCACGTTCCACCTGAAGCTCGGTCTCGCGCGCCGAGATTTCGGCCTCCAGCCGGGCAAGGGCGTCGCGCTGTTCGGCGAGGGCGGCTTCCTGGCGCTGCACGGCAGCCGCAGCCTCCCGTGCCTGCAGCCCCAGGGCTTCGGCTTCGGCGCGGGCATCCGCGGCCCGGCGTTCCAGCTCGGCCCGGCGGGCACGGGCCTCGTCGCGGGCGCGCTCGGTGGCCTGAAGATCACGGCCGCTGGGCGGATCCTCGGCGCGTGCAGACGATATCCCTCCCGGCCAGACCGGGCCGGGCAGGATCAGGGACAAGGAAAGCGCGACCGCGGCCGCGCGGCGGCGACGGTCGCGTCGGGACATGGGATCAGGCGCCGGCCGCGCGGCGGGCCGGGGTGGCATCGTGGATCAGAACCCGCCCGGTCATCTCCGCCGGCTGGGCCAGGCCCATCAGCTTCAGCACGGTGGGGGCAAGATCGGCCAGCCGGCCGTCATCCAGACCGACACCCTTGGGCGCTCCGGCGCCGGCCAGCACCAGCGGCACGACATTGGTGGTGTGGGCAGTGTGGGGGCCGTTGGTCTCGGGGTCGAACATCTGCTCGGCATTGCCGTGATCGGCGGTGATCAGAATGCAGCCGCCGACCTCGTCAAGGGCAGCAATCACCTCGCCCAGGGCGGCATCCACCGCTTCGGCGGCCTTGATCGCCGCAGCCAGAACGCCGCTATGGCCGACCATGTCGCCATTGGCGAAGTTGACCACGATCAGATCGAAGCGCTGTGAACGGATCGCCTCGGCCAGCTTCGCGGTCACTTCCGGTGCCGACATCTCGGGTTGCAGATCGTAGGTCGCAACCTTCGGGCTCGGGACCAGGATGCGCTCCTCGCCCTCGTAGAGCTGCTCCTCACCGCCGTTCAGGAAGAAGGTGACATGGGCGTATTTCTCGGTCTCGGCGATGCGCAGCTGCTTGCGCCCGGCCTTGGCCACCACCTCGCCCAGAATGTTCTTCAGCTGGGTGGGCGGAAACAGGGCCGGGATCATCTTCGCCAGCGCCGAGGAATACTCCACCATGCCCAGCACGGCGGCGAAGTCGGGGCGGGCGGTCCGTTCGAAGCCGTCGAAGGCGGGATCGATCAGGGCATGGAGGATTTCGCGGGCGCGGTCGGCGCGGAAATTCGCCATCAGCAGCCCGTCGCCGGGCTTCACGCCGGCATAGTCGCCGATCGCCGCTGGATCGACGAATTCGTCGGTGGTGCCGGCGGCATGGGCCGCGGCGACCGCTTCCTCCGCCGTGGCGAAACGGCCGCCCTCGGCCTTCACGATCACGTCATAGGCACGGACCACCCGTTCCCAGCGCTTGTCGCGGTCCATGCCCCAATAGCGGCCGCCGACGGTGGCGATGGCGATGTCGCCGGCGCCTGCAACCGCGGCTTCCAGCCGGCGGATGAACTCCGGCGCGCTCTTCGGCGGCGTGTCGCGGCCGTCGAGCAGGGCATGGATGCGGACCGGAACGCCCTGCGCGGCGATGATCTTCGCCATACCGGCGATGTGATCCTGATGGCTGTGCACGCCGCCATCCGACACCAGGCCCAGGATATGGGCCGTGCCGCCCGATGCCTTGAGTGCCGCGATGAAATCCGTCAACCGTGGATTGGTTGCCAGGCTGCCATCGGCAAGGGCGGTGTCGATCTTGGGCAGCTCCTGCATCACCACCCGGCCGGCACCGATGTTCAGGTGGCCGACTTCCGAATTGCCCATCTGACCGGCAGGCAGGCCGACTTCCTCGGCCGAGGTGTTCAGGAAGGCCATCGGCTGTTCCGAGGTCAGCCGGTCCCAATTGGGGGTGTTGGCGAGCGCGATGGCATTGTCGTCGGCGGGCGCACGATAACCCCAACCATCCAGGATGCACAGAACGACGGGGCGCGGCGGCTGCGTATGGGCGGTGGTCATGGGGCTCGGATCCTCGGGCAACATCGGCGCAGGCGGTCGTGAACGGTCCTGCTTCTATCAGGTTTTCCGCTCTACATATAGGGGGTTGGCGGGGCGGATCACAGGCCGGAGGGCCATGCCCCCGGCTTGTCACGGGCCGGGCCGGCTGCGGGGACGGCCCGTCAGTCTTCGGCCGCCGCTGTCGTTTCGGACATTGCACGGGCCACCGCCTCGGGATGGTCCGGCGCCCAATCCCGCCAGCTCGGGCGATCGATCGAGAACAGATCGGTGCTGCGCGCATACCAGCCGCCGCCATGCATGCGCCCGATCAGGTCGAGCGCCGGGGTGTCGACATGGTGGCGGGCAGCGTCCAGGATGGCGTCGTCGCGGACATGGGCGACCAGCACCTCGCCCAGGATGATCGCCTGGCGGGGGCCGGTGGTGATGGCGGTGTGCAGCCGGCATTCGAAGGCGACCGGGGCGCTCGCGATCCGGGGCGGGCGCACGGCCGTGGAGGGCAGGGTATCGAGCCCGGCCAGTGCCAGTTCATTCACGCCGGCCGGGGCGTCGATGCAGGTGATGTTCATCTGCGGCGCCACCGCTTCCGAGACCAGATGAACCACGAACTCTCCCGTCGCCAGGATGTTGGCGGGGGTGTCCTTGAACCGGTCCTCAGGGTGACGGAGCATGCCGATCGCCAGGATCGGCGGCTCATGGCCCATGCAGTTGAAGAAACTGTAGGGGGCGGCGTTCACCCGGCCTTCGGAGGACAGAGAGGTGATCCAGGCGATCGGGCGGGGGGTGATGGTCGATCCCAGGATCTTGTAGCGGTCGGGTGCCGCCATGCGGCGCATGTCGAATTCCATGGATCCCCCCGGGTCTCTGGCGCTGGCTCGGCGGCCTAGTCCCGATGATAGGGATGGCCGTCGAGGATGGTCTGTGCACGATAGATCTGTTCGGCGATCAGTGCACGTACCAGCATGTGGGGGAAGGTGAGGCGGCCGAGAGCCAGGACCAGATCGGCCTGATCGCGGAGAGAGGCGTCCAGCCCGTCGGCGCCACCGATGACCAGCGCGACATCGCGCCTGCCGCTTTCGGCGAAACCGCCGAGCGCCGCAGCGAAGCCCCGGCTGTCGAGCAGACGTCCGCGTTCATCCAGCGCCACGAGCGCAGCGCCCTGAGGCAGTTTCGCGCGAATCGCCGCCGCTTCTTCGGCCTTCAGTGCCTCACCCTGCAGGGTGGCCTTGCGGGCCTGGACCTCGACCAGGGTGAAGGGCCAGCGCAGGCGTCGGACATAGTCCTCGACCAGCGCCGCTTCCGGACCGCCGCGGGCACGGCCGACCGCGACCAGTGTCACCTTCAGCATCAGGCTCATGGCGCAAAACGCATGCCCGCGCGGCCCGGTCCGGACCGCGCGGTGACACCGCGCCGGATGGCAGACGTCACTCGGCGACGCGCTGAGCGCCGTCGCCCGGCAGGCTGGCGCCCCACATCTTCTCCAGATTGTAGAAGGCGCGCACTTCCGGCCGGAAAAGATGCACCACCACCGGTCCGGCATCGACCAGCACCCAGTCGGCGAGGGGCAGGCCCTCGGTGACCGGCAACTGGTCGCCCGACGCCTTGATGCGCATCTCGAGCTTCTCGGCAAGCGAGGCGACGTGTCGGCTCGACCGGCCGCTCGCGACCACCATGTAGTCGGCGAAATCGGTCTTGCCGGCCAGGTCGATGACCACGACGTCCTCGGCCTTGTCGTCGTCGAGTGATGCGCGAACCAGATCGAGCACCTGGTCTGCGCTGAGCGGTGCCGGCGGCGTCGCGGGCACCGTGATGGGACTGTCGGTCTGCAACAGAGCGAACCTCATCAAGCGTTGGCGGGGGCGGGGAGGCGGTCTGACCGCGGATCCCGCAGGCGCCATGGTGTAACCATAACAGGCATCGCGGCTTTTCGCGATGGTCTAGCGAGGCGGGGCGACCGGAAGACCCGGCCGCCTGCCCTCGCGGATTTCTGTGGCCGAGCGCGGGTCCAGCCTGCCATGCAGCAGAACCCAGGCCGGGGGCTTCGTCCGGGGCAGGGCGCGGGCCCTGACCTCGGGCAGGCGGTTGCGGGCGAAGCGGCGGGCTGCCGGCGCCGCCGCAGCCCGTGCGCCATAGCCGGGGCGGTCGATCACCAGGAGCGGCAGCTCTGCCATCAGCTTCGGCCAGTCACGCCAGCGATGCAGTTCCGCCAGCCCGTCGGCACCCATGATCCAGACGAATCTGATATGGGGACGGCGGGCCTTGAGTGCACGCACCGTATCGAGGGTGAAGCGGGTGCCGAGCCGGCTTTCGATCGCGGTGACGCGCAGTCGCGGATGGCGGGCCAGGGCGCGGGCGCCGGCCAGACGGTCGGCGAGCGGTGCACTCACCCGTCCCGCCTTCAGCTTCAGCGGGTTGCCGGGGCTCACCAGCCACCACACCTCGTCGAGGCGAAGCCGCCGGAGCGCCCGCAAGGCAACATGCAGATGACCTTCATGCGCCGGATCGAAGGATCCGCCATAAAGACCCACCGTCATGCCCCGGCGGCGGCCGGCGGCCCGCCATAGCGGGTCACCCTGGGCCGCTTCGGGGGCTGCCCGCTCAGGCGCGAAGCGTGCCCTGGCCGCGAACGACATATTTGAACGTGGTCAGCTGTTCGACGCCCACAGGTCCGCGGGCATGCATGCGGCCGGTGGAGATGCCGATCTCGGCCCCCATGCCGAACTCGCCGCCATCGGCGAACTGGGTGGAAGCGTTGTGCATCACGATGGCGCTGTCGACCTCGGCCAGGAAGCGGTCGGCAATGGCCTGGTCTTCGGTCACGATGCTGTCGGTGTGGTGCGAGCCATAGGCCTCGATATGATCGATCGCCCCGCCGACCCCGTCGACGATCCGCGCGGAGATGATGGCGTCCAGATACTCTGTCCGCCAGTCCTCCTCGGTTGCCGGCACCACGCGGGGATCGGCCGCCTGGACCGCGTCGTCACCGCGAACCTCGCAGCCGGCGTCGAGCAGCGCCGTTACGATCGGCGTCAGCATCCGTGGCGCCGCGGCGCGGTCGATCAGCAGGGTCTCGGCCGAGCCGCAGATACCGGTGCGGCGCAGCTTGGCGTTCATGACGATCGCTTTCGCCATCTCCGGATCGGCGGCGCCGTCGACATAAACGTGGCAGAGGCCTTCAAGATGGGCGAAAACCGGCATCCGGGCCTCGGTCTGGACGCGCTCGATCAGCGAACGGCCGCCGCGCGGCACGATGACGTCGATCAGCCCCGAGGCGGCGAGCATGGCGCCGACGGCGGCACGGTCGGTGACCGGCACCAGCTGCACCGCATCGGCGGGCAGGCCGGCCGAGACCAGACCCTCCACCATCGCGGCGTGAATGGCGCGCGAGGAGTGGAAGCTCTCGGAGCCGCCGCGCAGGATCACGGCATTGCCGGCCTTGAGGCAGAGCGCCCCGGCATCGGCGGTGACATTGGGGCGGCTTTCGTAGATCACGCCGACCACACCCAGCGGCACCCGGACACGGGCGATATGCAGCCCCGTCGGCCGGTCCCATTCTTCCATCACATGGCCGACCGGATCGGCCAGACGGGCAACGTCTTCCACGCCTTTGGCGATGCCGGCGATACGGCCTTCGTCGAGCGCGAGGCGATCGAGCAGGGCACCGGTCAGCCCGCGGGCGCGGCCGGCGGCCATGTCCTCGGCATTTGCGGCCAGAATGGCGGGCACGGCCTTGCGGATTGCCGCGGCGGCAGCCGTCAGCCCGGCGGTCTTGGCCTCGGGCGTCGCCTGGGCGAGCGCGCGCTGCGCCACGCGGGCGCGGCGGCCCATATCGGCGATCAGGGCGATGGCGTCCACCGGTTCGGCCGGGGTGGCGACCGGAGCGGCCGAAACGGTCCGGGCGGCGGTGCTCAGGGTGTCGGTCATGACGCTTGGGCCTCCTCCGTGTCGTCTCCGGTCGTGGCGGGGGTATCGCCGCCATGGAAGACGAGGTCGTCGCGATGGATCATTTCGTCCCGGCCGCGGAAGCCGAGGATCTGCTCGATTTCCGCCGAGCGATGCCCGGCGATGGCGCGGGCATCGGCATCGCCGTAAGCGGCGAGGCCGCGGGCGATCTCGCGGCCCGAGGGATCGACCACCGCCACCGCGTCGCCGCGCTGGAAGCGGCCGGTCACCAGCCGCACGCCGGCGGGCAGCAGGCTGCCGCCACGGGCAAGTGCCCGCACCGCCCCGTCATCGACCGTCAGCGTGCCGCGAGGGCTTAGCCGGCCACCGATCCAGCGCTTGCGGGCGGTATGGGGGGTGGTTTCGGGATCGAACCAGGTGGCACGACCACCGGCTTCCACCGCGCCGACCGGACCGATATGCCGACCGAGGGCGATGACCATGGCGCAGCCCGCGGCGCCGGCGACCCGGGCGGCGGCAAGCTTGGTGGCCATGCCGCCGGTACCGACGGCTGAGCGGGAGCCGCCGCCCATGGCCATGATCCGGGGCGTCAGCCGCGGCACGCGCGGGATATGGCAGGCCGTGGGGTCGATGCCGGGATCCGCGGTATAGAGCCCGTCGATGTCGGAGAGCAGCAGCAGCAGATCGGCCGACGCCATTTCGGCCACCCGCGCCGACAGCCGGTCATTGTCGCCGAAGCGGATCTCGGCGGTGGCGACGGTGTCGTTCTCGTTGATCACCGGTACGGCCCCGAGCTTGAGCAGGGTGCCGAGGGTGGCGCGCGCATTCAGATAGCGCCGGCGGGCCTCGCTGTCCTCCAGCGTCAGCAGCACCTGTGCGACCTGGATGCCATGGGGCCCGAGCACGGTTTCATAGGCATGGGCCAGGCGGATCTGGCCGGTGGCCGCAGCGGCCTGTTTCTCTTCCAGCCGCAGCACGCCCTGGCCAAGCCCCAGCAGCCGGCGGCCGAGCGCGATCGCGCCCGACGAGACCACGATGACTTCCTGGCCACGGGCGCGCATGCGAACGATGTCGTCGGCCAGGCTCTGCAGCCAGGCCTCACGCAGCCGGCCGGTGGTCTCGTCGACCAGCAGGGCAGAGCCGACCTTGATCACCACGCGCTTCGCGGCCCGCAGGCCCGTTGCCGCAGGTGTGTCGGCGAGGTCGGTATCGGCGATGGTCACCGTTTCCTCCCGCGGCCGGGGATGTCCCCCTCCTCACCATCATCTGCCGCGTCGTCTTCCGCCTCATCCTCGTCGAAATCGTCCTCGTCTTCGAAATCGTCCTCGTCGTCATCGAGGTCGTCTTCGTCGTCGAGGTCTTCATCCGTGTCCGGATCCTCGTCCTCGTCCTCGTCGTCGAGGTCATCCTCCTCGTCGTCGAGGTCGTCTCCGATATCTTCCCCGGCCTCTTCGGCGTCGTCTTCCGCCTCGTCCTCGTCCTCGTCCTCATCGCCCCAATCGTCCCACTCCTCGTCGTCAGAGGCGGTGACGACCAGACGATCGGCTTCCAGGCCGTCGACCAGGTCTTCGTATTCATCGAAAAGATCAGAGGTGCCGGCGCGGGCGCGGCCTTCGGCCGGAGCGTCCTCGGGGGGCGGCAGGCGCAGCAGGGGCGCACGCTTTTGTGCCGAGGCGTCGACGGGGTCGTCGACCACGCCCAGCTCGCGGCGCTGACGCTCGCGCGCCTCGCGCTCTGCCTCGCGCACCGCATGGACATGGGGGAGCAGAGCGTGCAGCGCCTCGGTCACGCCCCGGCGCGAGACGCCGGAGAGCGCCAGCACCGGCCGGCCAAGCTCTTCCTCCACATAATCCTTCACCAGCGCGAGCGTGTCGTCGTCGACCGCATCGATCTTGCTCAGCGCCACGATCTCGGGCTTGTCGGTGATGCCGTGGCCGAAGGCTTCCAGCTCGCCGCGCACGATCCGGTAATCCTTCACCGGATCCTCGGCGGTGACGTCGAGCAGGTGGAGCAGCGCGCCGCAGCGCTCGACATGGCGCAGGAAGCGGTCGCCGAGCCCGTGTCCTTCATGGGCGCCTTCGATCAGCCCGGGAATGTCGGCCAGCACGAATTCCTCGTCGCCGGTCCGGACCACGCCCAGATTGGGATGCAGCGTGGTGAAGGGATAATCGGCGATCTTGGGGCGTGCCGCCGTGACGCCGGCCAGAAAGGTCGACTTGCCGGCATTGGGCAGCCCGACCAGCCCGGCATCGGCGATGACCTTCAGCCGCAGCCACAGCCAGCGCTCGGTACCCTCGGTGCCGGGATTGGCCCGGCGCGGGGCCTGGGTGATCGAGGATTTGAATCGGGCATTGCCGAAGCCGCCGCTGCCGCCGTCGCAGATCAGCACCCGCATGCCCGGCTCGGTCAGGTCGATCAGCATCCGCTCGCCATGCTCGTCCCAGATCTGGGTGCCGACCGGCAGATGGATTTCGACATCGGTGCCGCGGGCGCCGTGGCGGTTGCGGCCCATGCCGTGGACACCGCGGCCGGCCTTGAAGTGCTGCTGGTAGCGGAAATCGATCAGTGTGTTGAGGTTTTCGACCGCCACCGCGATCACGCGGCCGCCATCACCGCCGTCGCCCCCGTCCGGGCCGCCGAACTCGATGTACTTCTCTCGCCGGAAACTGACGCAGCCATTGCCGCCGTCGCCGCCGCGCACGTAGATCTTGGCCTGGTCGAGGAACTTCACCGGGGGCGACTTTCGAAGGGCGGACGGTCCCGATCGTCGCTGGGATCGCCGTTCGCCTGCAAAATGAGGATGGGCGGGAACGCAAACAAGGGGGATGGCCGAGCCATCCCCCTCGTGTCGCATTTCCGGAACCGACGACCAGCCATGCCTTCAGGCAGTGGCACGCATCAGATCCGGCATGTCTCGCGTCGGGCGGCCGGCCTGGATCAGGCCTGCGCCGGCTCGACGTGAATGATGGTCCGGTCGTCGCGGCCGCGGCTGAAGGTCACGGTGCCGTCGGTCAGGGCGAACAGGGTGTGGTCGCGGCCCATGCCGACATTGCGGCCGGGGTACCACTTGGTGCCGCGCTGACGGATGAGGATGTTGCCGGCAATCACGGCTTCGCCGCCGAACTTCTTGACGCCGAGGCGCCGGCCGGCACTGTCGCGACCGTTGCGGGAGCTGCCGCCTGCCTTTTTATGAGCCATCTCGGAAACCTCCGTGATGCCCGTCCGGGGCCGGATTGCCGCGAACGGGGAAAGTTGCTTGGAGAGCTGTCAGGTCTGGGACCCGTCGCGGACGTTCATGCCGCGGTGACGGGATCAGGCCGAAATCGAGGTGACGCGGATCTTCGTCAGGCTCTGACGATGACCGTTCAGGCGACGATAGCCCTTGCGCCGGGTCTTCTTGAAGATCAGCACCCGACGGGTGCGGACCAGGTCGACGACCTCGGCCGTGACCTTCGCGCCGGCAACGACCGGGGCGCCGATCTTCACGCCATCGGCGGTGCCGACCATCAGCGGCTCGAACTCGACCGTCGCGCCCGGCTCGACGCCCAGCGTCTCCACGGCGATGACGTCGTTCTCCGCGACCTTGTACTGCTTGCCGCCCGTCTTGATGACCGCGAACATGATCGATCTTCCCGATAGTCGTCATCACGCCGCCCATCCGGTGGTCCGCCGTCAGGCGGTCCGCCCGGCCGGCTCGCGGCGCGGAACAGTTGGAGTGGTTACACCCGCGGGTCACCCGCCGACCGGTCTCCCCACATCGCTTGGGCAGTGACCTGCCGTCTGCGATCATCGGGTGTCCCGCCTCGGGTTGCGGACGAAAGCGACCGGGTCGGCGCCGACTGTGAGATCGCCGCCGCTGCCCGGGACCCCGCGACTATATGTGTCGCGCGTCCTTTGTCAACAGCGACGGGCAGATAACCGACCTGCCGGAACCGCCCTGCAACTTCCGTTGGCACGTCGAGGCGACGGATCTTCGGGATCTGTTGCATTGCCGCAGCACTTGGCTATGCTCATGCGGCACGAGCTGCACCGGCACGCGAGAGTGGCGGAATCGGTAGACGCAGTCGACTCAAAAAGGGATTTGTCTACCAATCCACAGAAAATCACGGTGAAGTGAAAGCGTCGTGTTTTCAACGGACTGGCGGTATGGAAGTGAAGTGAGAGGTTTCCGTCGAAATGGCGCTAGGGGTCGGCTAGGAGCCGAGACCTAGAGTAAGATCGGCGGCAAAGTGCGGGCGTGGCGGAATTGGTAGACGCAGCGGATTCAAAATCCGCCGTCCTTACGGATATGTCGGTTCGAGTCCGACCGCCCGCACCATTGTCTCATTCACTGCAAAAGGCGCTTCTTGATAACGCGAAGTTCGCACTACCTGTCGAAGGACTTCACCAGATCATCGACGGCCTTCTCCTGCGAAAGGGACGCGGGGAGTGCAGCGAGACACAAGGGGCTTGGACCGTCGCACAATGCGTGGTCAGGATCGGGATGGGCTTCAAGGAATAGTCCAGCCAGCGACAAGGCCATTGCCGAACGGACGAGTGAAGCCGGTGGCGCGTGTAAAAGACTTCGGGGTATCGCCCTCAATGGCTTCCCGGCGCTTCATCGCGTAGCATCTACCTAGCCGGGGCTCTCAATGAACACGTCCAATCGACGAGCCGCGTGCGCACATGTTCCGGTCGGAAGCCGATCCCAATGAGGCGGCCGGTCAGCCGCGGCAGTAGGTGTGACTGGGCAATCAGGCGCATGAAAAGCGGAGGTCTTCGAATTTGCGTGTTGCCCGCTTCACCGGCACGCTTCCGGCTGCGCATCATCAATTGCAGTTTCTGGGTTGCCTTGGTCGGGAAGTTGCGACGGCGCTGTACGGCTTCGAGCATGCGCGTTTGCAGCCGCCCCTCGCGAAGAGCCTCCGCCAGCGTGTTGGCGGTGGCGATCGCGTCCTGGATCGCGAGATTCACACCGACCCCGCCAATGGGCGACATGGCATGGGCCGCGTCCCCAATGCAAAGCACGCCGGGTTTCCACCACGACTTGAGACGGTCGATGCGAACACTGAGCAGATGGATGTCATCCCAGGAACGGATTTCTTCAAATCGATCCGCCGACAATGGTGCTACGTCGGCAATCCTGGCGCGAAGCGCCTCAAGCCCTTGCTCTTTCAGCGAATCAACGGTTCCCTTCGTGATTACATAACCGCATTGCCAGTAAACGCCACGATCGATCAAGACCAGCCCTTGGCTCGGACCGGCGTGGCCCATTGCCTGCTGCGGATCGCCTGCTTTTTTGGAGATCTTCATCCAGAGAATGTCGGTAGCGATACCGAAGCTCTGAACCTCAAGTCCAGCCGCCTTGCGGATGATCGAATTGCGTCCGTCCGCCCCGATGACGAGAGCGGCTTCCATGGCGAGTTCACGTTCGCCCTGGCGAGCATTCAGGCCGACAACCCGGCAATTGTCCCAACGGAGCGAAGTTGCCTCAGTGGACATGATCAACCGAAAGCGCGGAAACTCGCCTGCCTTTCGCGCAAGAAAATTCAGGAAGTCCCATTGCGGCATGAAGGCGATGAACTTAGCGCGCGTCGGTAGTCTGGAGAAATCGGCGATCGTGGCCTTGCGGCCGGCGATCTCAGCGTGGAGATGGTAGGCTCTCTGATGGGGGAGAGAAAGAAGCTCATCGAGCAAGCCAAGCTCATGAATCGCTTCGAGGGTCGATGGATGGATGGTGTCCCCGCGAAAATCGCGCAGAAAGTCTTGATGTTTTTCGATGACCGTAACATCGACGCCCGAGCGGGCCAGCAAGAGCCCGAGCATCAGGCCCGCCGGTCCCGCACCGACCACGACGCAGCTCTGGCTCCTTTTCACATGGGAATAGTATCTCAACGTCGTCGGTCCTTGGGATGAGGCTAGTGAATCGATTCGCGGCCTTTGCTTGAAGTTTTCACCTCAGCATCGCCATCGCGGCTGGTGTCTTTCAAGGGCAAAATATCGAGCGGGATCAGATCCCCGTCATTCTCGCTTTCGGCAACGAGCTGGATCATCTTTTCGAGTGTTTCCAGTTGAGCGATTTTTTCCTCGACCGCAGCGAGTTGCTCCTTTGCGATGCGGAGCGCTTCGGCCGGACTTGAGAACGAGACGTCGGCAAGTCGAAACAGGTCCTTGATCGCCTCGATGCTGAAGCCGAGATCGCGGGCGCGGCGGATGAAGAGAAGGCGATGGACCGCGCCGTGGTCATAGCGTCGCTGGTTTCCCTTGCTCCGCAAGCGCTCGCGCAGCAACCCAATCTGCTCGTAGTAGCGGATCGTCGGAATTTTGACGCCGGTGAGCTGAGAGAGTTCGCCGATGCCGATATCCATGTTTGAAGTCCCTTCCGGATAGCCGCGTGTTTATGATTTGCTGCGTGTTCGATCGCTGAGGCCCTGACGGCCCGACCGCGCCGGGGTGCGGCAGCAGCCATGGGCCGCCCCGGCGTGGAATTGTGTGTCGGCCTGCTCAGGTATGGACTTCGGTCGCCTGTTGGGGCGACGCGCTCCGCCTGATCGCGAGCCGCCGCACGACCACATAGAAGATCGGCGTCAGAAGCAGGCCGAATAGCGTCACGCCGAGCATGCCGGCAAAGACGGCGATGCCCATGGCGTGCCGCATTTCGGCGCCCGCTCCGGTGGCGATGACGAGCGGAATCACGCCGGCAATGAAGGCGAGCGACGTCATCAGGATCGGCCGAAGGCGCAGGCGGGCCGCTTCGAGAACGGCGGCCAACGGATCGACGCCTTCATCCTCCTTCGCTCGGGCGAACTCGACGATTAGGATTGCGTTCTTCGCGGCAAGTCCGACCAGAACGACAAAGCCGATCTGCGTGAAGATGTTGTTGTCGCCGCCAGTGAACCACACCCCGGCGATCGCCGAGAGGAGCGCCATTGGAGCGATCAGCAGCACCGCGAAGGGAAGCGACCAACTGTTGTACTGCGCCGCGAGGATCAGGAACGCGAGCAAGACGGACAGCGGGAAGACATACATCGCTGTGTCGCCGGCCTGCTTCTCCTGATAGGCGAGATCGGTCCATTCGAAGGCCATGCCCGCTGGCAAGGTTTCGGATGCGATGCGCTCCATGGCGGCGGTGGCCTGCCCGAACGAGTATCCGGGCGCGGGACTGCCGCTGATGTCCGCAGAGGGGAAGCCGTTATAGTGCATGACACGATCGGGGCCTGAGCTGTGCTTGATGGTCAGCAGAGCCGAAAGCGGAATCATGTTGCCGGTCGCGTTGCGGACCTTCAGGCGGCCGATGTCCTCGGGCTGCATGCGGAACGGCGCGTCCGCCTGCACCATCACGCGGTAGGTGCGGCCGAAGCGATTGAAGTCGTTCGCGTAGAGCGAGCCGAGGTTGACCTGCAACGTCTCGAAGATGGTATTGAGCGGCACGCCTTGCGACTTCGCTTTCACCCTGTCGATATCGACCTGCACCTGCGGCGCGTTCACCTGGAAACTTGCCAGCATGCCGGCCAGCTCGGGCGTCTGCATCGCTCTGCCCATGACCGCGCCTTGAGCCTGCGCGAGCGCCTCGAAGCCGAGGCCCGCTCGATCCTCGATCTGGATCTTGAAGCCGCCGGTCGAACCAAGTCCCGGAACGGGCGGCGGCGGGAAGATGCCGGCGAAGCCATCGGGAATCTGGCTGAACTTGCCCATGAGCTTGCCGGCGATGGCAAAGGCCGAAAGAGACGGGTCCTTTCGTTCGTCGAACGGCTTGAGCATCGTGAACATGACGGCCGCATTGGGGATGTTGACCATGCCGTTGACCGAGAGCCCTGGAAACGCGACGACACTCTCCACGCCCGGCTCGGCCAGCGCGATCTCCGACATTTTCTTGACGACGGCCTCGGTGCGGTCGAGCGAAGCGCCAGTCGGGAGCTGGGCGATGCCGACGAGATAGTATTTGTCCTGGGCCGGCACGAAGCCGCCCGGCACCGTCTGGAAGCCGACCCACGTCATGCCGACCAGGCCGGCATAGACGAGCAGGACGAGAACACTGAGCCTCGCGGCACGGCGCACCGACCAGACGTAGGCGGTCGAAGCGCCGTCGAAGAAGCGATTGAACAGCCGGAAGAACCAGCCGAACAGGAAGTCGATCACGCGGGTCAGGAGATCGCGCTTCACGTCGCCGTGGTGGGGTTTCAGGAGCACGCCAGCAAGCGCGGGAGAGAGCGTGAGGGAGTTGATCGCCGACAGGATGGTCGAGATCGCAATCGTCAGCGCAAACTGGCGGTAGAATTCGCCCTGCAAGCCCGAGAGGAACGCCGATGGAATGAACACGGCCGACAGGACAGAGGTGATGGCTACGATCGGCCCCGTCACCTCGTCCATGGCCTTGCGCGCCGCCTCTTTCGGCGTTTCCCCAAGCGCGATGTGGCGCTCGACGTTCTCGACCACGACGATCGCGTCGTCGACCACGATGCCGATCGAGAGAACGAGGCCGAAGAGGGACAACGTGTTCAGCGAGAAACCGAACATATACATCAGCGCAAATGTGCCGACCAAGGAGACGGGAACGGCGACAAGGGGAATAATCGACGCCCGCCACGTCTGGAGGAACAGAACCACGACGATAACGACCAGCACGACGGCTTCGAGCAGCGTCATGACCACAGCTTCGAGAGACGCCTTGACGAACACCGTTGGATCGTAGGCGATCCGATATTCGATGCCTTCCGGAAAGCCCTTCTGAAGTTCGGCCATGGTGGTGCGGACGGCGCTCGATACGTCGAGCGCATTCGCGCCGGGGCTTTGGATGATCTGCATCGCGAGCGCCGGCTTGCCGTTGAGGAGGCTACGAAGGGCATAGGAGTCTGCGCCAAGCTCGATGCGGGCAACGTCGCGCAAGCGGGTGACCTGACCGTCGGTGCCTGTCTTTACGACGATCTCGCCGAACTGCTGCTCACTGGACAGCCTTCCGAGCGTGTTGACCGTCACCTGAAACGCGGCCGAGGCTTCGGGCTGCTGGCCGACCGAGCCGGCGGCCACCTGAACGTTCTGTTCCTGAATCGCCCCAACGACGTCGCTGGCGGTCAGCCCCCTCGCGGCCACCTTGGCCGGATCGAGCCACACGCGCATGGAATACTCGCCAGCCCCCCAGACGAGTACGTCACCCACACCTGACAGGCGCGCAAGCTGGTCGCGTACCTGCAAGGTGGCGAAGTTCGACAGGTAGACGGGATCGTAGCGATTGTCGGGCGAGACGAGATGGACGACCATCAGGATGTCTGGGGACGTCTTCTGCGTCACGACCCCGATGCGCTGCACTTCCTGCGGAAGCCTGGGCAATGCGCGCGAAACGCGGTTCTGCACCTGAATCTGCGCCATGTCGGGATCGGTGCCCTGCTTGAACGCAATGGTCAGGGTCATGCGTCCGTCGGTCGCCGCCTGTGAACTCATGTAGAGCATATTCTCGACGCCGTTGATCGCCTGCTCCAGAGGGGCGGCGACGGTTTCGGCGATCACGGCGGGATTTGCGCCGGGATAGCTGGCGGTGACCTGCACCGTCGGCGGCGTGACCTGGGGATATTCGCTGAGCGGGAGCTTCAGGAGCGTGAGGCCGCCAGCGATCAGCATCAGGACGGACAGAACGACCGCGAAGATCGGGCGGTCGACGAAAAAGCGCGGGATATTCATTGACGCGCCTCCTGCGAGTCTGCCGCAGCCCGGTCATCTGTAGCGGTGTCGCCGGGCGCCATGGAGATCATCTGCGGAACTACCTGCATGCCTGGGCGGACGAGTCCTTTTACGATGATCTTGTCGGCCGGCTTGAGACCCGCCGCGACGACGCGCAGGCCATCGATCATGGGTCCGATTTCGACCGGGCGGTATTCCGCCTTGTTGTCGGCGCCGAGAGCGAGAACGTAGCGCCGCCCCTGGTCGATACCGATCGCCTGATCGTCGATGAGCACGGTCTGGGCTGGTTCGGCCGTGACGAGCTTGACCCGCGCGAACAGGCCGGGCGTCAGCCTGCCGTCCGGGTTCTTGACGATGGCTCTTGCGCGGATCGTCCCGGTGCTCCGGTCCACGCGGTTGCCGAGGAAGTCGAGTTCGCCGGCATGCGGAAAACCCGTATCGGTCATCAAGCCCAGATGCACCGGGAGCTTGCCGGCAACCGTTCCCGTCTCGGGTGCGCGGGCATTGGCTACGAAGCCGAGATAGGTGGCTTCGTCGATGTCGAAATAGACGTAGAGCGGATCGGTCGCGACAATCGTGGTGAGGAGCGTCGCAGCGCCTGCATTGCCGCCGGTGACGAGATTGCCTTCCGTGACGAGGACCCGGTCGATGCGCCCAGCAATCGGCGCGGTGACGCGGGCAAAGGAGAGATCGAGTTCGGCGGCCGAGACGGCAACCTTGGCGATGTCGACTTGCGCCTGGCGTTGACGCCGCATGGCCAGCGCGTCATCGAAAGCCTTGCGCGGCGCGTTGCCGTTCGAAGCGAGCGCCTCGGTGCGCCCGAAGTCGATCTCGGCCTGATCGAGCAGGACGTTTGCCTGCTGCAACTGCGCTTTGGCCGCGTTCAGGACCACCTCGAACGGTCGCGGATCGATCTGGAAGAGAAGCTCGCCGGGCCGCACGAGACCGCCTTCGGGAACGCTGGCGGCGACGATCGCGCCGCCGACGCGCGGACGCAGCTCGATAGCCTTGGTCGCTTCCAGATGGCCGGTAAACTCAACGGATGGCGCGACCTTGCGCGTGATGACCTCGGCAACCGGCACCTGCGGAACAGGCATCTGTGCCGGCTGCGCGACAGCCTCCGACGCAGCGGTCGAGGAAGCAAGCGCCAGAACGCTTTTGGCGTAGGGTCCGATCTCGTCGCGATAGACGATGGCAAGCGTGCCACCGGCGATGACGGCGCCGGCTAAAAACAGGGCGGCGGCTTTATTACTCATTCTCGTTCACCTTCAAAAGGCGCGCGCCCCCGGCCAGCCGGATGCGGCGACGTTCATTTTCTGCGAAGGTGCGGTTTCCAACGATGGAAAGGTCAAGGGCCTTGCAGGATGTTTCCGAACAGACCCTTGACGCTGCCGCCTAGCCATGTCGTGGCCAACCGCATGTCTCGCTTCGCCGACGTCTTGGAAGAAGCGGAGTCCGTCCCCGAATGAGCGCGATGGATCAGCGTTACCTCGACGGGCTCCAGTTGTGTGAAGCCGCCAGACCGATCCGGTTGGCGGCTCCTTGAGTGCGAGCGACTAGTGGCTTTCGGCCGGGACGAGAGGGTGAGAACGCATGCCCTCATCGCGACCGTCATCGGCAGACTTCGCACCCTTGAAGCGCAAGAGCCGCAACGCATTCAGCGTGACGATCGCCGTTGCGCCCGTATCGGCAAGGACCGCGATCCAGAGGCCGGTGATGCCGAGGACGCTGGTAACGAGGAACAGGCCCTTCAACGCGAGAGCGAAGACGACGTTCTGGTGGATGTTCGCCATGGTGGCGCGGGACAGCGCGACGAGATGGGCGACGTCCGTGACACGGCTCTTGAGCAGGGCGGCGTCCGCAGTCTCGATCGCCACATCGGTTCCGCCGCCCATGGCGATCCCGACGTCGGCCGTCGCCAGTGCCGGAGCATCGTTGATGCCGTCGCCGACCATGGCCACCTTGGACTTCCGCTTCATCTCGTTGACGAGATCGAGCTTGTCCTGCGGAAGCAGCTCGGCGCTCCACTCGATACCGAGACCCTTGGCAATGGCCTGGGCGGTGCGCCGGTTGTCGCCGGTTAGCATGACGGAGCGGACCCCCATAGCTTTGAGCTGGGCGACACCCTCCCGCGCGTCACGGCGCGGTTCGTCGCGCAGGGCGATGAGGCCGAGGACTTCCTTCGCCTGCTCGTCGAAAAGGACGGCAACGGTATTGCCGCGATCTTCGAGCTTCTCGATGGCGCTGCGCTCAAGCACCCCGAGCGTCACCATCTGTGCGGCATGGGTCGGGGAGCTGACGGCGAGGCGACGTCCGGCAACGGTCGCATGTACGGCCTTACCCGCCGTCGCCGATGCATCCTGTGCAAGGGGAACGGCGATGCCATCGGTTTCGGCACGGCCGATGATCGCCTTCGCAAGCGGATGGCTCGAACCTGTTTCGACCGCCGCTGCCAAAGCGAGAACGTCGCTCTCCTCGTTCTTGCCAAAGGCGAAGACTTCGGTGACGCGCGGCTTGCCCTCGGTGAGCGTACCCGTCTTATCGAAGGCGATGGCGCTCACCTTGCCAATGGTTTCGAGCGCATTACCGCCCTTGATCAGGAGGCCGCGGCGCGTGCCGACGGCGAGGCCCGAGGCAATCGCAGCAGGCGTCGAGAGGACAAGCGCACAGGGACATGCGATCAGCAGCAGCGCGAGGCCGCGGTAGATCCATGTGTCCCAATCACCGCCCATCGCGAGCGGCGGGACGACGACGATCAGCGCGGCGATCAGCATCACCGCCGGGGTATAGTAGCAGCTAAAATTCTCAATGAAGCGCGCGGTCGGGGCCTTGGCGGACTGCGCCTGCTCGACGAGCTGGATGATGCGCGAGATCGTGTTGTCGGAAGCCGTCTTTTCAACGCGGACCTGAAGAACGCCATCGACATTGATGGAGCCGGCGAAAATGCTGTCTCCCTTGGCCTTCGAGCGCGGCACGGATTCGCCGGTGATAGGCGACTCGTCTAGGCTGGAAGCGCCCTGTATGATTTGCCCGTCCGCCGGCACGCGGTCGCCGGGCCGCACCAGAACTAGATCGCTGACACGCAAGGACGTGGCCGGGACGCTGCGCTGCCCGCCATTCGGATCGAGCAGGACGGCCGTCTTCGGCACGAGCGATGCAAGGGCCTTTATGCCGGCGCGCGCCCTCCCGGCCGCGACGCTTTCGAGCAATTCCCCGACCGCGAACAGGAATACGACCGCAGCCGCCTCTTCAGCCTCGCCGATCACGAGGGCGCCTATCGAGGCGACGACCATCAACGTCTCTATAGAGAACGGAGATCCAGAGGTCGCGAGCGCGAATGCCTTGCGAGCGAAAGGAATGACGCCCGCGACGACGGCGGCGGCAAAGATCCATTCCGCATAAAGGGGGAAGAATTGGGCAATGGCGTACGCCGAGCCCATCAGCAGACCGAGCCCAATGACATGCTTCCCCTTGCGGGTCTGCCACCAGCGCTGATTGGGCATCGCTGGCGCTGGCGCGACGTCGATGGCCGCATCCGACGAAGCCGAAAGCTCGCGTGTGTTAGACACACCGAAGCCGAGGCTCTTGATCGTCTTTTCGATGTCGGCGACCTTGGTGATCGCGCCGGCAGCGAGCGTCAGTTCAAGCGTTTCGGTCGTGAAGTTCACGCGCACGTCGGAGACGTCTGGCATCCGTGCCAAGGCGACCTCGATCTTGCCGACGCAGCTTGCGCAATCCATCCCCTCGACGCGCATGGAGACATTGGGCGGAGAGGCCGGTGCGGCGCGGGGAGTTGGCGCAAGGCCCGCGTGATCATGTCCAGAGCAACCACCGTGGCCGTGATCATGATCGTGATGAGCGTGGTCGTGGTCATGGTGAGCGTGATCGTGACCGTGACCGTCATGACCATGGTCGTGCTTGTGATCGTGGCCGCCGCAGCCGCTGTGATCGTCGTGGCTTGCGTGACCGTGATCGTGATCGCCGGCGCAGCCGTTGTGATCATGACCAGCATGGGCGTCGGAGCGCTGCTCAGGCGCGGCGGGAATCGCAGAAGACGGCAGCTCGGTCACGTCGAACCCAAGCGAGCGAATCTTCTTGGCGATATCCTTCGACGTCGTTTTGCTCGTGGCATCGCGTGAGAGCAGCAATGTCTCGGTCGCGAAGTTGACGGCAACGTCGGAGATACCCCCCAGACGGCCCAAGGCCGTCTCGATCTTGCCGACGCAGCTTGCGCAATCCATGCCGTCGACACGAAAGCCGAGCCGTTCACCAGCGTCCGGCGTTGAAAGTCCAGTTGTCATTCCGATCTCCTTTCCGGCCGCCGTAGCGGGCGCGCGTGCTCACACGCCCTGCGCGGCTTCGGAAGGAGTCAATAACACACTTGAACAGCTATTCAAGTGTTAGTGGTAAAATTATGCTCTTCTCCAGGCGGATCAGTCGTCCGCATGATCCTCTGAAATATGCGTCGCCATATCCTGAAGAACATGGCTGACGTGCTGGTCGGCGATCGCGTAGAAGATCTGCTTGCCTTGGCGATCGCCCTTGACGAGACGCGCGCCGCGCAGCAGGCGTAGATGGTGGCTGACGAGGGTCACGGACAGGTCGAGCCGCTCGGCGATATCGCCCACCGAAATGGGCGCCGGTACACAGCTCAGCAGGATCTTCAACCGTGAGGGATCGCCGAGCAGGCGAAACGTTTCCGCGAGGATCGTGATCTCGTTCTGCGAGAGTGAAGGGAGCAGGAGGTGACCTTCAACCTCCATATGCTCGGGGGTCGCACGATCGTCTGGCTTCGTGGCGTTTGTCTTCTTGAGAGCAGTCATCTGCGTGCTTTACCTGAGTTCGGGACGGAACCTGCCGGCATTTGATCGCCAAGAGCTGTCCGTGTTTGATTGGTCTCGCCCAGTTTACCGGATGGGCGCGCAATCACAATGCGAAACACGGTCGCTGTCGATCGGCGGGACAGTTGGCGCAGTCCTTCTCTGCCCCTGCGTCATATCTCGAATTTTCCTTTTCCGCGCACGAACAGTCTTGACCTTACAAGCGCTGGAAGCCGCACGCTGACGACAATCCTGCCAAATCCGCCTGCGGTTGGGCGGCCTGGCGGCGGGGCAACCGTGTCGAATTCAGAGAAAGGCAAGACCGATGACGGAGAGCAGCAAACCCCAGATTCTCATCTACACCACACCGACCTGTCCGGACTGCCACGCGCTCAAACGCTGGCTCGACCAACAGGGCCTCGCCTACGAGGAACGCGACCTCACCGACCCGAAGATCGCCGAGGAGGCAAAGGCCCGGACCGGCGTCCGGGTCGCTCCGATCACCATCATCGGATCGGAAGTCTTCTACGGGACCTTCCCGAGCCAGAAGCCGGGCCTCGTCAAGGCGCTCGGTCTCGCCGGGAGCCTGTGAGGAGACGCAGATGACGAGCAAGTTCGTTGATATCCGGCAAGCGCGGACCAGCCTTGAGGTCCAAGAGGACCAAACCATCCTCGACGCCGCGCTCGCCGTCGGCATTCCCTATCCTCACGGTTGCCGTTCCGGCCGCTGCGGCTCCTGCAAGTCCCGCCTGATCGAGGGCGAGGTGGAATTGCTCCAGCACTCGCGCTTCGCGCTCACCGAGGAAGAGAAGGCCGATGGCCTGATCCTCGCATGCCGCGCTATGCCGCAAACGGATGCGGCCGTCGCTTGGCTGGGCAGCGATGACGACGATTCCGTGGAGACGCCGCGACGCCTGGACGCGATTGTCACCGGCCTCGACGATCTCACGCACGATATCAAGCTGGTGCGGATTGCACCCGCGGATGGTAGCCCGTTGCTGTTTACCGCCGGGCAGTATGCGCAGGTCGGCTTCGATGGAGCGCCGGCGCGCAGTTATTCGATGGCCAATCGTCACGGCGACGACAGCCTTGAATTCCACATTCGTCGCGTTCCGGGCGGCGTCACCTCGGAGCATGTGCATTTTGGGCTGAAGACTGGCGACAGGGTGGCGCTCGAATTTCCGCTGGGCTCTTCCTACCTGCGCCAGCATCATTCCGGCCCGATTCTTTGCATCGCCGGGGGCTCCGGCCTGGCGCCGATCAAATCGATCGTCGAAACCGCTCTTGCGCACGGCATGAAGCAGCCGATCCATGTTTACTTCGGCGCACGCGGCGAGCGAGATCTCTATCTCGTGGAGCATTTCCAGGCCATGGCCGAGCGTCACTCCACTCTTGCCTTCTCGGCCGTGCTCTCGGAGGCAGAGTCAGCGCAGCACCGGCGCGGTTTCGTGACCCAGGCGGTGGCCGAGGATCTGGAGGATCTCGACGGCTGGAAAGCCTACGTCGCCGGGCCGCCGCCGATGGTCGATGCAGCGATGGAGGTCGCCTTCGGACGGGGACTGCGCAGGGAGGACATGCACGCTGACGTGTTCTTCACGCCTGACGATCAGGATGCGTGAGGACGCCAGCCAGCAAGAGGGCAAGTCGCGGGCGAAATGGGGGAGAGCAGCTCGCCAGAGCGGGCAAAGGAGACCGAGAGTTATGAGCAGCCATACCGGGCGCCGCCCGAAGCCGACCGTTGCAGAGCTTCTTTCCGATCCGATTGTCCGCGCTGTGATGTCGGCGGACGGAGTGGACGAGGCCCAACTGCGAGAGCTGCTTGATCGCGTTTCCCGAGAGCAGTCGATGTGCGCGCCCCCCCACGCGCACGAAGCTGTGAAGATAGTCGGGAGCGCTATCGAGCAAGCCTGCGCCGCGATCCCTCGCGGCGCAGGCGCCCTATCACGCTGATACGCTGAACTCGGTCATCATGCCAGTTTGAAGGTGCGGCATGTGGTGGCAATGCAGCATCCAGCGCGCCGCCTCGCCAGCATCGAGCGCCACCGTCACCATGCCCATCGGAGGAACATAGACGGTGTCGCGCCGCGCGCCTTCGAACCGCTTGCCGTTGATCTCCACGACCTGAAAAACGTGGCCGTGCAGGTGCATCGGATGGCCCATCATCGACATATTGTGGAACATGATCTCGACGCGCTCGCCAGTCGTTGCGACAATCGGCTTGTGCTCTCCCCAGACCTTGCCGTCGATGGTCCAGAGGTAGGGCTGCATTGAGCCGCCTAGCATGACCATCTGGGTGCGTTGCGCGGCACGCGGCGGCAGATTGTCCGTCGCCCGCAGCCTCTGCTCTTGCGAAAGCTCGATGTCGAATGCAGGCGTATCCGCGTCGCCGAGTGCGGGAACCTTCTGAATAGTCGCGCCCGGCGTTGCGAGGATCAGCCCGGTGCGCTCCTTTGCGCCCTCGCGCAACGCCAGCACAGGCCAGGCTCCATCTCCGGCAAGCTCCAGCTCAAGATCGAGACGCTGGCCCATGGCGACGCCGAACCGTTTGCCCTCAAGCGGTTGCACGGCATGGCCGTCGACAGCTACGAGGCGCGCCGAAAGCTCGCCGGTATCGATCCAGAAGACGGTGGCCGAAGCGCCGTTGATCACCCGAAGCTTTATCCGTCCGCCCTTCTCGACCCTGACGATCTGCGGATCGGACAAGGTGCGGTCGTTGGTGAGGTAGGCGTCCCAATCGTAGTCGTTCAGGTCCACGGCCATGCCCTGCATCGAGGACATATCCATCTTCATGCCGGAATGGTCCATCGACGCGCCGGGATCGGATTGGCCTCCCATCGCGCTCATATCATGGCCGCCACCATGTCCGCCGGTGATCTCCTGCATGACCTCTTCGGGCGTCTTGAACGAGAAATCATGAAGGAACATCACGACCTCCTGGCGGTCGGCCTTCACGTCTTCGGCGCTGCGCACGATCAAGGCCGCGGCGAGAAGGTTCATTTCTTGAAGCGGGATATGCGCGTGCATCCAGTAGGTGCCGGGAAGCGGCTCATAGTCATAGGAGCGCGTTTCTCCGGGTTGCAGCATCGGGCGCGGCACGTCCGGAACGCCGTCCTGCTCGTTGGGCGGGATCTGGCCGTGCCAATGGATCAGGGTCGGCACATCGAGACGATTGGCCAGGTCGACGCGAAAGCGTTGTCCGGGGTCGAGAACCAATCCTTGCCCGCTCGACCCTTCAAGGCCGAAGACTGTGGCGGCGCGCCCGTCGACGTCCAGCACGCGCGTTGCAGCGCTGAGGGCCATCGCGCTTTGGGCGTTGGCGAAGCGCGGTAGAGCTGCTGCGGATAGCGTGGCAGCGCCTGCGGCGAGAAAGCTGCGGCGTGAGATAAGCTTCATTTTCGGTCTCCTGGGAGGACTATGCTCCCTCTGAATTCAGATCGGCGTGCGACTAGGCAGGCCACTTGCGTTCAGCAAGACCGTCGTTGGGAGGGCGTTCGTTGCGTGCGGGGCCGATGCCGGCGAGGTCCGGCATCTCGGTAATGCTCCAGATCGCTGCGGTAGGAGCGGTGGCATTTGTCGGCGCCTTAGGCGCAAGCCAGTGCGTCATGCCTGAGCATAGGGCATAACAGAAGGCATTGTTTCCGTTGCAGATTCGATGTTCCTGGCACGGCACGGCAGCGGTATCCGCGGCCGGATGCTGCGATCCGTGTTCCGAAATCATTACGTGGGAGTTACTGGCCATGCGAGCACCGAGCGCCGGAACGGTCAACGCCACGCTGGCGAAGGAAAGGAGCATGAGCAGAGCGATGAACAGCCGTTGCATCGCCGTCAAAACGCCGTGCAAGACAACATCATCCGCACCCTCGGCTTGCGTTCATCCAGGGTGGTCCGCTCCCACCCGCTCGCCGCGTCCGCCGCCGAGCGTCTTTTTTGGTGACACACCACGGCGGTTCCAGGCGACACTGGTTACTTGCCTCGGTCGGCGAGCCACTTCTTCATCATGGCGATCTCGCCCTCCTGGGCCTTGACCACCTCTTCGGCGAGTTTGCGGACCTCGGGGTCCTTGCCGTACTGGAGCACGACCTTCGCCATGTCGATCGCGCCCTGATGGTGCGGGATCATACCGCGCATAAAGTCCACGTCGGCGTCGCCGGTATAGGGCACCATCATGTCCTTCATCATGGCATCCATGGCGGTCTCGTATGCCTTCGTCGACGGCGTGTCCGATCCTGGCGTCTGCATGCCTGACATGTCGTGACCTTGCATCGTGTTGTTGTCCGTTTTCATTTGGGTTTGAGCGAATGCCAGGCCGCCGGCGATAGCGATGGCCCCTGCGATGAAGATCGGAGTGAGCTTGTTCATGGTCTCGCTCCCGTTCAGTTTGAGGTCGCCGGATAGCCGGCTTCTTCCAGAACCTGCAAGATCGCGGACGGCGTGGCGGTCGTCTCGACCTTGACGGCGCGCGCGGCGGGATTCGTCTCGATCTTGGCTGCGGAGTCCACCGACTGGATCGCCTTGGTGACGGACTTGGCGCAACCGCCGCAGGTCATGTTTTCAATTTTGAGGTCCATGAGACTTCTCCTTGTTTTGATCTCATGTCGCCCAAGGTGGTGCTTCCAACCGTGGTAAGGTCAAGGGTCAAAAAAAAGAAAATGCGCTATTGACCTTCCCATGGTTGGAAGCCTCATTTTCCGTCCGAACGTGAATTTCGGAACGAGAAAAGGAGGCGGCTATGAATGCCCCCGTTCGAGCTGCGGACACCAGGAACGCGGCAATTTCCCTGTCAATAGAAGGCATGACCTGCGCCTCCTGCGTCGGTCGTGTCGAACGAGCCCTCAAGGCCGTCCCCGGCGTTGCCGATGCGGTCGTCAACCTGGCGACCGAAAAGGCAAGCATCACGACGAATGCTCCCGTCGATCGCGCTACGCTCGTCAAGGCCATCGAGGATGTCGGCTATGAGGTTTCGGAGAGCCCTGCCGCACAAGCGGCCGCCTCGCTTGAAGTCGCGATCGAGGGCATGACCTGCGCCTCCTGCGTGGGTCGTGTCGAGAAGGCCCTGAAGGCCGTGCCGGGCGTCACCAGCGCCGTCGTCAACCTCGCGACCGAGAAGGCCACGATCCAGGGAACCGCAGACACGGCAGCCGTGATTGCGGCCATCGAGAATGCGGGCTACGACGCCAAGGTCATCTCGGCGGCAACCGGATCGAGCCAGGCCGAGACGAATGACCGCGCAGAGAAGAAGGAAGCCGAACGCCGCGAGCTGACCCGCGACTTCACCATCGCGGCGGTGCTGACCGCTCCGGTCTTCCTTTTGGAAATGGGCTCGCACCTCATTCCGGGCGTGCATGGCGTGATCGAATCCACCATCGGCATGACGAACAGTTGGTATCTCCAGTTCGTGCTGACGACGCTGGTGCTGTTCGTGCCGGGCATCCGCTTCTATGACAAGGGGCTTCCCGCCCTCTGGCGTCTGGCGCCGGACATGAACTCGCTGGTGGCAGTCGGCTCGCTCGCGGCTTACGGCTATTCGCTGGTCGCGACCTTCGCGCCGGGCTTCCTGCCCGCAGGGACGATCAACGTCTATTATGAAGCCGCCGCGGTCATCGTCACGCTGATCCTGCTCGGCCGGCTGCTCGAAGCCCGCGCCAAGGGGCGTACCTCGGAAGCGATCAAGCGTCTGGTCGGCCTTCAGGCCAAGACGGCGCGCGTCCGCCGTGACGGCAAGACGGTCGATCTTCCGATCGACTCCGTGCTGTCGGGTGACATCGTGGAGGTCCGTCCCGGCGACCGTATCCCGGTCGATGGCGAGGTCATCGAGGGCGAAAGCTATGTCGATGAATCCATGATCACCGGCGAACCGATCCCGGTTTCCAAGACGAATCGTAGCGAGGTCGTCGCCGGCACCGTGAACCAGAAGGGCGCCTTCGCGATCCGCGCCACGGCGGTCGGCGGCAACACCGTGCTGTCGCAGATCATCCGCATGGTTGAGGAAGCACAAGGCTCGAAGCTGCCGATCCAAGCGCTGGTCGACAAGGTGACGATGTATTTCGTGCCGGCTGTCTTCGCCGTCGCGGCTCTGACCTTCGCGGCATGGCTCTATTTCGGGCCGTCGCCGGCGCTCACCTTCGCGCTGGTCAATGCGGTCGCCGTGCTGATCATCGCCTGCCCCTGCGCCATGGGTCTGGCTACGCCGACCTCGATCATGGTCGGCACCGGCCGGGGCGCGGAGCTGGGCGTACTCTTCCGCAAGGGTGAAGCGCTGCAACTGCTGAAGGACGCCAGGGTCGTGGCCGTCGACAAGACCGGCACGCTGACCGAGGGCAAGCCCGCCCTGACCGACCTCGAACTGGCCGCCGGCTTTGACCGTGCGACCGTGCTGGGTCTAATCGCGGCCGTCGAAGCCAAGTCAGAACACCCGATCGCCCGCGCCATCGTGGAAGCGGCCGAGGCGGAAGGCATCGCGCTTCCCGCCGTGTCTGGTTTCGAATCGGTAACCGGCTTCGGCGTGAAGGCCGTGGTCGACGGCAAGCGTATCGAGATCGGCGCGGACCGCTACATGGTCGAGCTTGGCCATGACGTGGCGGGCTTCGCCGTCGTGGCCGAACGGCTCGGCAACGAGGGCAAGTCGCCGCTCTATGCCGCGATCGAGGGCAGGCTCGCGACGATCATTGCCGTGGCCGACCCGATCAAGGCGACGACGCCGGCCGCGATCAAGGCGCTGCACGATCTCGGGCTGAAAGTCGCGATGATCACCGGCGACAACCGGCGGACGGCCAAGGCCATCGCCGCGCGTCTCGGCATCGACGAGGTGGTGGCGGAAGTGCTGCCGGACGGCAAGGTCGAGGCGATCCGTCGCCTCAAGGCCGAGCACGGTAAGGTCGCCTTCGTCGGCGACGGCATCAACGACGCTCCGGCGCTCGCCGAGGCGGATGTGGGCCTCGCCATCGGCACCGGCACGGATATCGCCATCGAGGCGGCGGACGTGGTGCTGATGTCGGGCAGCCTGACCGGGGTGCCGAACGCCATCGCACTGTCGAAGGCGACGATCGGAAACATCCGGCAGAACCTGTTCTGGGCCTTCGCCTACAACACGGCCCTGATCCCGGTCGCCGCCGGCGCGCTCTATCCGGCCTACGGCATCCTGCTGTCGCCGGTCTTCGCCGCCGGCGCCATGGCCCTGTCGAGCGTCTTCGTGCTCGGCAATGCGTTGCGGCTCAAGACCTTCAAGGTCCCAACCTAATGAACCGAAGCAGCCGACCCTATATTCGGGGTCGGCTGTCGTACCTTACGGGAGAAAACGCATGAATATCGGACAAGCTTCGAAAGCGTCCGGCGTCTCGGCCAAGATGATCCGCTACTACGAACATACCGGCCTCATTCCGGCCGCCGATCGGACGTCTTCCGGCTATCGCGACTATTCGGACACGGACGTTCACATGCTGCGCTTCATCCGGCGCGCGCGTGATCTCGGCTTCTCGGTGGCCGAGATCGGCGATCTCCTCGGCCTCTGGCGCGACGAGTCGCGGCAGAGCGCGGAGGTCAAGCGTCTGGCGCAGGGCCACATCGACGCGCTGGAGAAGAAGATCGCGGACTTGCAGGACATGGCGCACACGCTCACGATGCTGGTGAAAGCCTGCACGGGCGACCATCGCCCGCATTGCCCGATCCTCCAGCGTCTGGAAACCGATCAGGACGATGAGGACCTCACGGTCCAGCCGCGCAGCGGTGCGATTACTCGTTCCGTGCAGTAGAGTAACACTCGGCCCGTTCGCCTAACCGAAGCGGCCTGATGTTTTCGTCCCTGCCAGATATGGCGGGGACTTGTCGTTTCAGGCTTGGGGTTTGCGCGCCGCCTGCCAGAGCAGCGGCACGAGGATCAAGGCGACCGGCGGAAACAACAGCCAGTTGATCGCCGCCCAGCCCGAGTTGTGCAGGACGCTGCCAGCCAGAAACGATACGGCGGCGGTCGTGCCGAAGACCATGAAGTCGTTCGCGCCCTGCGCCTTGGCGCGCTCGCCCGGCGTATGGCAGTCCGTGACCATAGCCGTCGCGCCGATGAAGCTGAAATTCCAGCCGAGCCCCATGATGGCGAGAGATCCCCAGAAATTGATCAGCTCAAGCCCGGCCAGTGCGACCACGGCCGAGACGGCGATGAGCAGCATCCCCGCAGCGGTGACCCGCTCCTTGCCGAAGCGTGTCATGAGACGGCCGGTGACGAAACTTGGCGCGAACATCGCCAGTAGATGCCACTGGATTCCGAGTGCTGCACTGTTGACCGAATGGCCGGTGTTGACCATCGCGATCGGAGCCGCCGTCATGACGAAAGCCATGAGGCCGTAGGAGACGACGCCGGCTGCGACGGCGAGCATGTAGCGGGGCATCATCAGGATCTGAATCAGGGAACGGCCGGAGCTTTCGGACTCGGATTGCGAACCAGATTGCGGCGCGCGTAGCATCAACAGAATCGGGATGGACAACAGCGGAAGCGCCGCCTGGCTGAGAAAGCTGCCGACATAGGGCGTGCCGGGGAAGGAATCGCGTGTCCAGATGACGAGCTGGGGACCGATGACAGCCGCGATCAGTCCGCCGACCATCACCCAGGAGATTGCGCGTGCCTTCAACGCGCCTTCGGCAGCGTCGGCGGCGGCGAAGCGATAGCTTTGAACGTAGGAGCCGTAGAGACCGGCGGTAAAGCAGCCAACGCAGAACAGCAGAAACGATGCCACAAAGATACCAAGTGCTGCGATGAGACCCGCCGCGAGGCCGAAGAAGGCGCCGAACAAGTAACCGCTCCGGCGTCCCCAAGCGCGCATGACGAACGCGGCGGGCAGCGTGCCGATCGCCAGGCCGACGCCGAACAGGCTGACCGGCAGCGTCACCCATGCGGGGTTGTCGGCGAGCTGCTGGCCGACCAGGCCGCCGAGCGACATGACGATTGGCGCGCTCGATCCGCCGAGCGCCTGAGCGGCGGTCAGCACGGTGATGTTGCGCCGGACAGTTGCAGTATCGTCCATGGGAACTCCCACAATTATTTGCTTCGACGTTGACATGCCGGCAAAACTTTTGGGTTTTGCGGGAACGAAACCTTTCCTGAAACGTATATATACCCATACCGGGTAGGGGTAGCTGGATGTGCAATAAAAACTCGAAGCAGATCATTGCGTCACTCAACCGGATCGCCGGCCAGGTTCGCGGCGTCGGTCAGATGGTGGAGGACGAGCGATACTGCATCGACATTCTCAACCAGATCCACGCGGTCAAGGCCGCCCTCTCGAAGGTGGAGAACCAGGTGCTGCGATCGCATGCCGCCTGCTGCGTCGAGGAGGCGATCGCCTCGGGCGATGGCGACCTGCAAAGAGCAAAGTTCAACGAGCTGGTCGAGGTGTTCGCAAAGGCGAAACTATAGATCGAAGGGATCAGACAATGGCGACCCATGCTGCCAAACGCGCCGAACTTCATCGAATGGTGATGGAAAACCATACGTGTCCCTACGGGCTGAAGGCGCTCGATCTCCTCAAGCGCGAAGGCTACGAGGTCGATGATCACCATCTGACGACTCGCGCCGAGACGGATGCTTTCAAAGCAAAGCACAATGTTCAGTCAACGCCACAGACCTTCATAGGCGGCAAGCGGATCGGCGGCTACGATGATCTCGTCCGGTTCTTCGGCGGCAAGGTCAAGGACAAGGACACCGTCACCTACAAGCCGGTGATCGCGCTGTTCGCGATGGCAGCGCTGATGGCATTGGCCGCGAGCTGGGCGGCGTTCGGCAACCTCGCGACGGTCCAGGCGGCCGAATGGTTCATCGCCATCGCGATGTGTCTTCTTGCCCTTCAGAAGCTGAAGGACGTGGAAGGCTTCGCGACCATGTTCCTGAACTACGACCTTCTGGCGCAGCGGTGGGTCCGATATGCCTACATCTATCCCTTCGCGGAGGCGCTCGCCGGCGTCCTGATGATGGCTGGCGCCCTGATGTGGGTGTCGATCCCCGTCGCGCTGTTCATCGGCGGCATCGGCGCGGTCTCAGTGTTCAAGGCGGTCTATATCGACAAGCGCGAGCTGAAATGCGCCTGCGTCGGAGGCGACAGCAACGTGCCGCTCGGCTTCGTGTCGCTCACCGAGAACCTCATGATGATCGGCATGGCGGTCTGGATGATCTTCAAGCCGATGGGCATTGGACACTGACAACCGCGAAAGGACGATCAAATGGCGAGCGACCACACATCTCATGGCGGGCATTCGAGGGGCTCCCATGGCCGTCCCTATCTGATGTTCTGGATCAACATGATCCTCTGCCTCATTGTGATGTATGTCGTGATGTTTTCGATGATCGACGGCTGGGGCGACTTCCGGAATAATCTGAACATGCTTTACATGGCGATAACCATGTGGGCGCCGATGGGCATCTTCATGCTGGCGACAATGCCGGGCATGTTCCCGAACCGGAGCGCGAATATCGCCCTTTACGTCGTCTTCGCGCTGCTGACCGCCGGTTCCTTCTGGGCGACGCGGAGCCAGACCCTGATCGATGATCGCCAGTTCATCGATTCGATGATCCCGCACCATTCCGGCGCGATCCTGATGTGCCGCGAGGCGAAGCTTGCCGACTCGGAACTGAAAACGCTGTGCGACGAAATCATGGCAGCTCAGCGTGAGGAGATCGACAAGATGACGAGCATTCGAAATCGTCTCTAGTGTAGCGGCGGCGATAAAGACTCTACATCACGCACGCCGTCGCCGCCGCCAGAACCAGATATCGCCCGAGCTTGGCGACGCCAACTAGGAGGAGAAAGACGGGTAGCGGCTCCTTCATGATCCCGGCCGCGAGGGTTAGCGGATCGCCGATGACCGGCATCCAGCTTAGCAGCAACGACCATTTCCCATAGCGGCGATACCAACGCCGCGCCCGCTGGAGACCGGCTTCCGACACCGGGAACCAGCGCCGGTTACGGAAACACTCGACGCCGCGCCGATGATCCAGTTGACGACCGAGCCGGCCACGTTGCCAAGGCTCGCTGCGGCGACCAATGCCCAGGCCGCGAAAGAATCGGCCAGCAGCAGCCCGATCAGCGCGGCTTCCGACTGCATCGGCAGCAGGGTGGCAGCAAAGAAGGCGGTGAGGAACAGGCCCAAGCAGGCCGCCAGTGTGCTCAAGCACCGGCCCCGCGATCGCGCGGCGAAGCCGGCCATCTTGTATGATGGCGGTCGATGACGAAGGCATGGCGGTGCCGATATCCGCCATCGGCGGCAGCCGCATCGGACAGATGCGGATGGCTCGCCTCGAGCGTGTCATGCATATGGTCGAGTTCGTCGGGATCGGCCGCGGGCCAGAGGACCGCAGCGGCCGATACGGCGGCGGCGGCCAGCAGCCCCAGCGCAACGAAGGTGATCGGGAGGCCAAACGCGGCGCCCAGGCGCTCCGCGAAGGTCGCTGCGATAGGGGCCACCCCCACATAGGCGACCATCTTGATGGCGAGCGCCGTTCCCAGCACCGCATCCGCATCGGGACCGGCGAGATCATAGGCCAATAGCCCCAGCGCGATCGTGGCAAGCCCTGTTCCGATAAGCGCGATAACCTGTGCCAGGAAGAGGTGGCGATAGGTGCGGTTTCCAAGAACCTGCAACATAGGAACCTCACAAGTACTTGGTTATTTCCTTGAATTCGTCGATCGAACGACGATCGTCCTTAACAAGCGGCCCGACCACGTCGTCGAGACAGTGGTCGAGGTGGTTCTGAATCAGCGTCCGCTTGGCTTGTGCGATGGCCTTTTCGACCGCGTGAAGCTGCTGCGCGATATCGAGGCATGGCCGACCAGCTTCGATCATCTCGACGATCCCGCGCAAATGGCCGTCCGCACGCTTGAGGCGCATTGTGATCGCGGCGTGGGATCTGTGGGCATCGGATTGTTCGCTCATCCAGATATCCTATCCCCCTGGAGAGGATATTGTAACGAGCCTGCCGCCGGCGTCGCCTCAACCCCATGATCGTCGATAAGCCGTCGGCGTCGTCCCGAGCCAGCGCTTGAACATGGCGGTGAGAGAAGCCTGCCTTTCAAATCCCAGCGACGACGCCACCGTGCCGATCTCGTAGCCTTGGACCATCTTTCAGACGCCGCCGTCGCATGGTGGCTGGCTACTTTCTCGTTGCCACGCCAGCGGCGAAGATGCCCAACAGGGTAAGAAGCGCGATGCCGAGCGTAACATAGCGTGCGGAATCCACCGCAGATTCCCCGCCTGCCGCCATCAGCGTGCCAGCGAGTGCGGAAGTGATCGAGAAAGCAATAAGCTGTGTGATGGTGATCGCAGCAGCAGCCTTGCCTCCTTCGGCGGGATCATGTGTGCTGCTCATCGCTGCAACACCGAGCAGCGGCCACGCCAGTCCGATGCCGACGCCGGCAAGCGCGAGGACAGCCGCCCAAATCAGCACCATCCCGATATCGGCACCGAACACTTGTAGAAGTCCATAAGCGATCAGCCCAGCCGTCAACAGCAGTGGGCCGACGCGGATGGCGCGGCGGCGGCCGCTCTCACTCTTGACCGAAACAATGAAGAGCTGGGCGATGACCCATGCCAGCGAAAGAACTGCGCCAAGGAAACCGGCGATCAGCGGCGAAAGGCCCGCCAGTTGCTGACCAAACAGGGGGATGAAGTTCTCCACCATCACGCCCGCGCTCAGGGCAGCGACCGTGAGATAGACCCATTTCAGGGAGTTGCCACGCCGATAGGTGATGTGCGGAAGGATGGTCTCTTTTGCTCGCCGCTCCACGACGACGAAGAGCCAGAGCAGCACGATGCCAATTCCGACCATTGCCAGCGTTGGCCAGCCTATCGGCACGATGGCGCTGAGGCTGATAGCGATGGTCGCAAGCACAAGCGGAATGAGGGAGGCGACGGGAACAGGTGAACGATGCCCCGATCCAGCCATGCGGCCGAACGCGCGTTGAGCGATGATTCCGAACAGCAGCGAAACGACCGCCAGCGCACCGTAGGACCAGCGCCAGAGGCCCAGTTCTGCGAACACGCCGCCAAGCGCCGGCCCGAACAGCGTCCCCAAGCCCCACATGGCCGACACGACGCCGGTTGCCCGCGCCCAATGGCGTTCGGGAAGTGCTGCACGAATTACCGCATAGCCGAGTCCTGCCAGCAAACCGCCGCCAAGTCCTTGCACGACGCGACCGACGATCAGCGGTTCCATCGTTGGGCTGGCGGCATTGGCCGCTGCGCCGAGAGCGAAGACGACGAACGCCGTAACATAGGCAAGCGCCGGCCCCTTCCAGTCGAGAATGCGGCTGACGAACAGCGAGGCTACGATTGCCGAGATAACGAACGCAGTCGTCACCCACGCATAATATTGCTGCCCGCCAATATCCGCGACGATGGAGGGCATCAGTGCGGCGGTGAAATAGAGGTTCATGGCATAGAGCAGCACGCCGCTTGCCATGACCAGAACAATGGCGAGGTGGCGGCCGGACAGAAGATCGGACCATCCGTCCAGATGCGCCGCAGGCGCATTTGCGGGATCGGCCGAACCGGCCGGGGTTGGTGAGCTATTCATCGGGGATTCTCCGAAAGGGGGAAGTTCAGTTGGCTGCGCGCCGGACGGCCAAGGACAGCCCCAACACGACTAGCGAGACGAGCAGGACAATGCTGGGAGCGACCGCATGGCCGTAATCAGCGTTCAGCAGTGTCGTGAGGGAAGCAGCGGCCATCACGAGCGCGCCAAGGCCGGCTCCATAGGGCCGCGAGCCAGCGCGGATCAGCATCAGCCCAGCCGCCAGTTCGAGAATGGCGGTGATGTAGTGGAACCAGTCGGGGTAACCCCAAGCCACATAGGCCGCCGCATTTTCCTCTGAGATGAAGATGTTGCCGTAAGCGCCGAAGAGAAAGAAAGCTGCCAGCAGCCAAGCCAGGCTGGTCGCTATGATCGGAAGGGGTCTGTTCATGTGGCCTCGCATCTTGGAAATCGGACCGGCTGAGGCAGCATAGGACTGGACCAACCAGCCGTTCCGACATAGATTGAATGCTCACTCTAGTTATGATCGACGTGTGGTCAAGCTATATTAGAGCGATCATTCTATGTTTATGGAGGCCCCATGGTCCGCAAGCGCGTTCCCGAGCAGCATGAAGGCAGAAGGCAGGAGATTCTCGCAGCGGCGCATAGGTGCTTCCTGCGCCATGGTCTGCAGGGCGCGTCGATTTCGATGATCTGCAAAGAAGCGGCGATGAGCCCCGGCCACCTCTATCACTACTTCCCCAGCAAGGACGCTATCATTGAGCAGATGGCGGATGATTACCTTGCCAGTCTCCACAGCCATTTCAGCGGCCACCCCGAGGACGAACAGACGGCGACTGTTCTGCTATCGGAATTGTGGAGCATGAAGGGGTGGGACGATCTCGGTCATTGCCGCATTCTGTTCGAGTTGCTGGCAGAAGCGGGGCGTAACGAAAGAATCAGGGCCATCCTCAAACAGAACACTGATGGTGTTCGAACATTGCTGGCAGAAGCGCTGACCGCAGGTCAGGCGCGTGGCGAAGTCGATTCCGGCCTTGACCCTAAGCACACCAGCGCGGTTCTGGTGGCGGTCCTTGATGCCGCGCCGATGCTGCCGTTGATGACAGCGGACCTTGACTTCGAGGAGAGCCGCAAACTGGTCACGACAATGGTTGGCCGATTTCTGAAGCCTCAACAATGAAGCGGATTATGAAAATGGGGGATGGCGGCCGGTCGAAGCATTGGTGCCAGTCGCGCCAAAAACTTCCCTTTGATGTCGCGGATCGCGTCAAGTCATGACAGATGTTTCACAGCTAACCTCGCCCGACTTGTCCGGGTTGCAAGCATTTCTGGCGCTGTGTCTCTATACAGCCGTAACATCGGTCACGCCCGGACCGAACAACATGATGGTGCTGGCATCCGGTGTTAATTTCGGCATTCGGCGGACATTGCCACATATTGCGGGCATCAGCATTGGTTTCGCCGCGATGATCGTCATCATGGGGATGGGCCTTGGAGTGATTTTCGAGGCGTATCCCATGCTCAACACCATCCTGCGATGGGTTGGCGGCGCCTATCTTCTGTATCTGGCATGGAAGATCGCCGGGGCCGCAGCACCGGAGAATGCAGAAAGATCGGCTGCCAGACCCTTGGGCTTCATTGGCGCTGCTGCGTTCCAATGGGTCAACCCCAAGGCATGGGTCATGGCGCTCGGTGCCGTCGCCACCTATCTTCCGGGCTCTCCCTCGTTGTCGTCCGTCGCCGCAGCTGCACTGCTGATGGCAGCGATCAACGCACCCTGCGTCGGCATCTGGGCGGCGTTCGGTGTTGGCCTCCGCCGGCTTCTTACGGAGCCTGCGAAGCTGCGCGCCTTCAATCTCACCATGGCAGCGCTGCTGGTTGTCTCGCTCTATCCAATCTTTGTGACGTAGAGCCAGCTGCTGTTCGCTAAATCGGCATCGAAACACTCCGCAGCGCCAGTCGGAACGGATGACGATCCCGGCTACGCTTCATTCCTCGAATTCAAGATAATCACGTTAAATGCGGATGGAATCTGATGGCAAATACTGAACACATGATCGTCGTAACCGGTGGCCCCGGTTCCGGCAAAAGCAGTCTGATCGATGCCATGGCCCAGCGCGGCTTCCGCACCATGCCCGAGGCCGGCAGGGCGATCATTCGAGACCAGATCAGGATCGGCGGTAAAGCTTTGCCTTGGGCGGATCGCGCACTCTTCGCCGAACTCATGTTGGGCTGGGAACTGCGTTCTTATCAGGAGGCACTTGCAAGTGACGCGCTTGTCTTGATGGACCGTGGTATGCCGGATGTTGTTGGTTATCTCACACTCTGCGGCCTGCCTGTGCCTGCTCATTTCGAGACGGCGGCCAAAACCTACCCTTACAACAAGCGGGTTTTTCTCGCCCCGTATTGGGATGCCATCTTCACGCAAGACACTGAGCGCAAACAGGACAGGCAAGAGGCCGAGGCGACCGGTATGGTCATGGCTGAGACTTATGGCAGGCTTGGCTATCAGATAGTCGAGCTGCCGCTGGTGGGAATCGAGCAGCGGGCCGACTTCGTTGCTGAAAATTTGAGAGCTTAGAGCGAAGTGACAGTCCTCATCCAATTGGCGCTAACTCATCCAGCAACTTCCGAGGCCGCGCCGGTTTCGCGCTCCGTCAAGACGCGATCGATCAAACCCCATTCCAACGCTTCTTCCACCGTCATGAAGCGGTCGCGGTCCATGGCTTGTTCGAACTCTTCATAACTGCGTTTGCAATGCTCCGCGTAGAGCCGGGTCATGCGCTGCTTGGTTTTCAGGATCTCCTCGGCATGGATCAGCATATCCGACGCCTGCCCTTGGAATCCGCCTGATGGTTGGTGAATCAGGATGCTGGCGTTCGGCAATGCCGCGCGTTCGCCGGGTTCGCCGGCCATCAGCAGGAATGACCCCATCGAGCGGGCCGTCCCCATACAAAGAGTATGCACCGGAGCGCGGATGTATCGCATGGTGTCATACATGGCGAGCCCGCTGGTAACGACGCCACCGGGAGAATTGATGTATAGCTGAATTGGCTTCTTGGGATTCTCGGCTTCCAGAAACAGTAGCTGCGCGCAGACGAGCGCGGAAACGGTGTCGTTGACCTCACCGTTCAGGAAAATGATCCTCTCGCGCAGAAGGCGGGAATAGATGTCGAAAGAGCGTTCGCCACGGCTGGATTGCTCGATGACCATAGGGACGAGTTGCATCGCTTCGCGCATAGGCGAACTCCTGTCTTCTAGATTTTGATGTGTTGTTTGAGGTGCTATGCTGCGAGCATAAGCACGGGCCAATTGTTGTTCGCGGCAGGGGGTGTTCGCCGAACGGATCGGGCGTCCACAAGATGATGGATGATCCTCAACCTCGTGCCGCCATAGACATTGGGACCGACTTGGAACGTCACAATGCTTTCGAGGAAAGGCGATTCTTCTTCGCGCATCCGATAGCGGACTTCCTCTCCCGGTTCTGCCGAGATCGGGACAGCATCGGCCAAGTCTTTTTCAGGCAGCCATTTTTCTCGAAGCTCTGGAATACTAATCGCCCGCCAAACCATTTCAGGGGGAGCGTCGATTTCATATTCCACGACGAGATTATCCTTGGGCTTCTTTGCCTCCGTGTCGCTCATTGGTCCATGTCCCTTAGTAAGCTCTTCAAAGCGTCAATTCTCGCAGGCCAATAGGCCCGATACTTCGCCAGCCATTCCGCGATGAGTGCCAGCCCCTCTGGATCGACCTCATAGTTCACAAAGCGGCCCTGACGTTCTTCCCGCACCAGCTTGGCGTTGCGCAGGACAGAGAGATGTTGCGACATCGCCGGCTGACTAATTTCCATACCCTGCCGCAGTGTGACGGCGTTCATGCTGCCGGACGCCAGCTTCTCGAAAATCGCGCGGCGTGTCGGATCGGCCAGAGCTTTGAATATGTCGTTCGGGATCATAACAATAGATAAGCGCACACTTATCTGATTCGCAAGGGCGAACCATCATCACAACATAATCCCTCGTTGCCGCCCTAGCTGCCACGACACCGATCCGCCCTGAACGACGCCCATAACCTCGCGACCGAGCTGTCGGTCTATGACCGGCCGCCATGGGACCAAGGTAAACTCGTGGGACTGCTCGACCACGGCGAACTTGCCGCTCGATAGCTGCACGGTGCCGGTGAATTTGCCGCTGATGTTCTCGCCGTCCGTGGCGGCACGGAAAGGCAGGCCCTTGCTCTCGGCCATCTCCCCGCCAACACGGGCAACCTCGCGCTCGCGCAGGGTGGCGAGAAGGCTGCTCCGGTAGAAGATGCGGCCATTCCGTGCTCGGGTAGCGTCGCCTTGCTCGATATGATGCTCGCGGCGCTGGTCCATGGCCTCGCGCACCTGCTGGCCGAAACCGGCCGGCGCAATATCGGCGGTTTCGCTGTGGATCAATCGCCGGTCCAGCCACGTCGCGCCGTCCGAATGTATCTGCCTTTCCAGATTGATGGGTGACAGGACGCGAACACTGGCCTGCCGGTCTCGGCCGGCATCGTAGTCGGCGGCGCGGCTAACCAGATCATTGGGGATGCGCCATTGGTCGGCGTCGATGCGCTCGACGATCCCGGCGCGGCGCAATGCCTCCAGCCGACGAACATGGGCATCGACATAGCCCTCATAGTCGCCACCGGGAACGCGGCCCTCGAATTTCGCCTGTTCCAGGGTCGATAGATGCCGTCCTCGGCGATGGCGGTGATGGTGCGGTCGGACGGCCGGGCTGTCGCCTCGGCCGGGCCGATCTGGATGACGCCGCGGATACGGGCTTCCGTTGACGACCCTGATGCAAACGCTGGCGGTCGATTCAATTGCCCACCGGAGATGACAGCGTCATTGTTGAGGCAGGCCATCGAATAAGGATTGAGAAAACTATATGGCCAAATGGCCTGCCTGGACGCTTTGAGAGAAAGATCACCATCAGCCCGGTTGAGCTTGGTGACGCACAGTAGCCATCCTGAACATCATACGGACCTCGGCTTCCGGATCGTCTCGAACCCATAGCAATGCGTGAGGGAACGAACGCTGGATGAAACGCCGAGGCGGATGCGACTAACGCTCGTTTAGAGTGCTATAGCGTAAACGTAGTTGTCATCTTCACCCGGTGCAGCGCTCCGCCTTCCTCATCGGCCAGAGTTTCAAGACGGCCACCGAAGAAGTCGATGCAATTTGCGGCCCCTCTCATCGTCGAGAATCCTTCGTTCAGCGCGGCTCCGATGCTTTGTTTGCCGCGTCGCAACTCTGTCATCGTTTTCCGTGCTCACGACGATCAGGAGTGTTGAACGCTGGCGTCGCGTTCGGCGACGCCTTCTCGTTCCTCACGGACATGGGAGAGCATATCGAGCAGGACGTCGCCCACATGCTGATCGGAGATTTCGTAGAACATCTGCTTCGAATGTCGGACCCGCGTTACCAGCCGCGCGCCGCGAAGCAGTCGCAGGTGGTGGCTGACGAGCGACTGCGACAGCTCAAGCGTTTCGGAGATATCGGTGACCGACTTCGGGCCTTCCTCGCAATGGAGGAGAATCCTTAGCCTGCTGGGGTCACCCAGCAGGCGGAATGTTTCGGATAGGAAGTTCAACTCCTGGGTCGAAAGGGGATCTGCCTTGTTCAACGGTTTTCCTTTCCAGCTTTCCGAGTGAACCCATGAAGAGTGGACGGTCAGTGCGAATGCCCTGCGTGGGACACAGCCGCCTTGCTCGGCTCCTCCAGGGTGCAACTGGCCACGCCGTCCCAGTCGATCCCGATCGTCGGGTGCTCGATCTTGAACTGCGTCTTCAGCTCGTGGTCGACTTGCTGCATGACGGTGCGCACATCGACGCCTTCCATCGGCTGCACCTGAAGGGTTGCCAGCACACGGCCGGAAGTCAGCGACCAGACATGGACGTGGTGGACGCTCTGGATGCCGGGAACGGTCTTTCGAAGATGCTCGGAGATCTTCTCCGCGCCGGCGTTGTCGGGCGCACCTTCGAGCAGGATATGCAGCGTGTTCCTGAGCAGGCTCCAGGCGCTGCGCAGGATCAGCAGCGACACGAACACCGACAGGATGGGATCGATCGGGGTCCAGCCAGTGTACCAGATGACGATGGCGGCAATGATCGCGCCGACCGAGCCGAGCAGATCGCCCATGACATGCAGCACGGCGCCCTTGACATTGACGTGATCGGAGTCGCCGCGCGTCAGATACCAGAGGACGAAGAGGTTCACGAGCATGCCGATGATGGCGACGACGAACATCGAACCGGCCATGACCGGCTGCGGCTCTTGGAAGCGCTCGATGGCCTCGTAGACGATCCAGGCGACGATGCCGAACAGGGTAAGGGCGTTGATGAGGCCCGCAATCACCTCGAAGCGGGCATAGCCGAAGGTGCGCTGGCTGTCGGCGACGCGGCGGCCGAGGCGGAAGGCAACGTAGGCGAGACCGAGCGCGATGGCGTCGGTCAGCATATGTCCCGCATCGGCAAGCAGCGCGAGCGAACCGGAGATCACACCGCCGACTGCCTCGACGACCATGAAGATGAAGATGATGAAGAAGGAAATGAGGATCTTGCGCTCGTTTTCCTTCGTTACGGTCGGTACGTGTGAGTGATCATGATCGTGGCCGTGGTGGTCGCTGTGGGAGTGAGAGTGGTCTGCCATAGGTCGGTCCAGTGGTTGCGTTCAGTCTAAACACTTGAATACATGTTCAAGTGTTTATTGTCAACCGGCCCGCGTAAGAAATTTGAAAGCTATTCGAAGGCACCGCAAAATCACGTAAATTTCCCGACAAGTGGGCTTGACCTTGTCACCGTTGGAATCTGCACGATGCCCCCTCGAATGGGTGACGCATGCGGAGGTAGAGGTGATTGCTCAGACGTGACCGCGAGCCTGAAATCCAGATGCGGCAACTCCACTATGTGATTGCAGCGGCCGAGCATGGCAGCTTCCGACAGGCGGCGATAGCGGTCGGCGTTCGAGAATCGGCGGTCAGCCGCCGCATCCGCGATCTGGAGGATCAGGCCGGTGCGGCGCTGTTCATTCGATATCAGCGGGGGGTGGTCATCACCGAGGCGGGACGGAAGTTCCTGACGCACGCTCGGAGGGCGATCGCGGAAATCGATCTGGCCGTGAAGGAAGTGAGAGCTGCGGGCCGCGCCGAAAAGGGCGTGCTACGCATCGGCATATTCTCGTCCCTCGCCTCGGGCTTCATCGCCGATCTGCTGGAGCGATACGCAGGGGAGCATCCCGGTGTTCGCACGAGATTCATCGAAGGCACGCCTGCCGACCACAAGGCCGCTGTCCGGCACCACGAGATCGACATCGCCTTCCTGACGGGCGAGCCGCACGTCGCGGGATGTGAGGTGACGCGGCTGTGGGCCGAGCGCGTGTTCGTCGTCCTGCCGGAAAAGCATGAGCTTGTGGCAAGGGAGGAGATCGAATGGGCCGACCTGCGCGACCGGCATTTCATCGTCAGCGAGGCGGAGCCTGGTCCCGAGATCCACGACTATCTCGTCAAGCATCTCGCCGAGCTGGGCCACCATCCGAGCGTCGAGCAGTGCCCGGTCTATAACCGGGACACGCTGATGCAGTTGGTGGCTCTGGGAAAAGGTATCTCGCTCACCAGCGAGGCCACGACGGGGACCAGATTCCGGGGCGTGGCGTATCGGCTTCTGGTGACGGAAGAACTGCCGTTCTGCGCGGTCTGGTCGCAACGCAACGACAATCCGGCGCTGCGCCGGATGCTGAGCCTCGCCCGCAACCTGTCGGCGAAACGGTTCGGGACTCGCCCGATCAGCGACGATCAGGCGTGACCGAGCGGCGGGCCTTGGCGAACCCGCGGTCGGTGGCGATGAAGCGCTCCAGCATGGGCACGATGAGCTTCATCGGATCGGCGACCGGCTGGCCGGTGTCCCGCCCCAATATCTGCGCGTAGGTGGCAAGGTCATCGGCGAGCGCAGCCGGCAGCTCAAGCGTGACCTTGACCGGCTTGTCGTTGGCGAGCGGACCGAGTTTCAGCTTGGTCATGGATCATCCCCTGTAGGGTTCGAGGACCAGATCGCGGGTCACGATCATCCGGACCGGGAAGCCCGGCCGGATGGTCAGCGTGGGGGCGACCTGCAATTGCCGCTGGATGATCTGCTGGCCCGCCTGATTGATCGTATCCTGCGAGCCGTCGCGGATCGCGCGGATCAGGCGGTCCTCGTCGCTCGTCGCGAGTTCGGCGCCGACGGCAAGCAGGGTGGAGAGCCCGGCCGCCTTGGCGAGATCCCACCAGTGGTAGTCGACACCATCCTCTAGCCCGGCATAGCCTTGGCTGTCCGCGCCGGGCTGGCGCTCCAGCACGATCGAGCGACCATTGGGGAAGATCAGCCGGTTCCAGACCAACAAGACCCTCCTTTGGCCGAACTGCACGCTGTTGTCGTACTGACCGATGATGCGCGTGCCCTGCGGCACGAGGAGAACGCGGCCGGTCGGGCTGTCATAGATGCTTTCCGTGACCTGCGCGGTGATCTGGCCGGGAAGGTCGGAGCGGATGCCGGTGATCAGTGCTGCCGGGATGACCGCGCCCGCCTGAAGCACGAAGGGCGATGCCGGAGCCATGACGCGGTCGGTCGTGGTGGTCCGGCGATCGACGGCGGCGTTGAGGAAGGCGTTCTGCCGGTCCTGCGCGGTATTTCCGCCGAGGCCGAGCCCGGCGAGATTGGGCAGACCTGCGCCGGCGGCCGAATCCGCGCCTGCGGTTGGGTTCGTGCGTGTCTCGGTCTGGAAAAAGACGCGGCTCGTGCGTGCGGCTTCCTCCTCGGCGCGCCGCCGCTGCTCTTCCTGATCCACGGTTGGATCGGGGACGGTGGGCGGAACGACGGGCTTGCCCTCGTTCTGCGCGCTGAGGATCGGCCGGCCGAGATCGCCGGGCAGTGCCGGGCCGAGGACCGGCCCGGTATAGTCGCGTGGAAGGCCGGCGAGCCCATCGGCCGTCGCCCGGTTCTCGGTCGAATAGAGTTCCTCGCCATCCGCGCCGCGATCGCGGGTCTGGAGCGCATAGATCAGCGCGCCGCCGATACCGAGCGAAACGATGAGGCCGGCTCCGGCCAGCGCCTTGCGCGATAGGCGCGTGACGCGCGGGGCTTCGGCGCGAAGGCGCATCGGGGCAGCATTGTTGTTTCCGGTGTCTGTCATGACGACTGCCCTCCCTTGTCCTGGCGGACATTCGTTGCGCGCGAGGAGCCGTCGATGCGTTCGATCCTGACGGTCTGCTGACGCTTGCCCCCGCCAAGCCGCAGCTCGGCCGCGCCGAACAGGCGATCGACGATCAGCACGTTGCGATAGGTGCGCGTATTGGCGATCTGGGCCTCGCCTTCGGGGCCGATCACGAAGATCGGCGGCAATTCGCCCTGGACGATGCCGCGCGGAAACTCGATGTAGACGCGCCGCCCGTCGTCATAGACGGAGACCGGCTTCCACGGCGGATTGTCGCCGGATGCGAAGCCATAGCGATAGTTCCGCGCCGCCACGGCCGGGATAACCGGCGTTGTCGGTATCGCCTGCGCCGAGCCTCCGCGGGCGCGCGGATAGGACCAGGCGACGGACGGCATGTAGGGTTTCTCGCGCGAGCGCAGCTCGATCATGTAGGTGCGCCGGTCGGTGGTGATGACGAGATTGGTCGAGATTTCCGCGCGCGACGGTTTCACCAGCACATGCACGCGCCGCGTCTCGCCGGAGCCGCTCTCGGTGTCGCCGATGATCCAGCGTGCTGTGTCGCCGGCGGCGATCGGGCCTGCGCCGGTCAGGCTTTCACCCGGCTCAAGCGCGATGTTGGTGATCTGTCCGGGCGAGGCATAGATCTGATAGAGGGCGCCGTCGCTCCACGGATAGACCTGGATAGCGTTGTAATAGCCCTCGCGTCGCGGCTCGACGCGGGCGGCGAGATTGGCGTTCTCGACACGGGCGGTCGGCGTACTGGCTCCGCCGCCGCCCCGGCTCACCGTCCAGGCGGGCGGGATGTGGAGCGGCTTTGGCGTGGTGTCCGTCACAGCCGGTACGGCCGGCAGCGGCGGGACGTCGGAATCGTAGGTGATTGCAGGCGGCTTCTTCGCAGAAGCACATCCGCCGAGCACCGCAGTCGATACCAGCAAAGCCGTGATCACGGATTTACGGAAAGCCGGGTTTGCGGCATTGCGGAAGTGCGGCGTCATTGTCCCAACTCCCGCGACCAGTTGATTGCATTGACGTAGATGCCGAGCGGATTGGCCTTGAGCCGTTCGGCGTCGCGGGGCGGCTGGACGACGATGGTGAGAATTGCCGTCCATCGCTCGGTGGTCGAAAGCTGGCCGTTCTCATAGCGCCGCTCTATCCACGCGATCCGGAAGCTCTCCGGCGAGGCGCGGATGACCGAGGAAACCTCGACGGCAACCTGCTGCTTGCCGACCTTGGTGAAGGGGTCGTTGACGCGGGCATAGTCGTTGAGCGCGGCCGCGCCCCGGTCCGTCGTCCATTCATAGGCGCGCAGCCAGTTCTGCCGCACGATGATCGGATCGGCCGGGACGGAGCGGACCTGTTCGATGAAACGGGCGAGATGCCATGCGATCTGCGGATCGGTCGGACGGTAGTCGGCGGTTGCCGCGGCGACGGTCTGGGCCTGTCCCAGCTTGTCGACCTGAACGATCCAGGGAACGACGGTGCCCCGCGCCGACTGGACGACAAGAGCGGCGGCGAAGCCGGCCGACAGCGCCAGGCATCCGAAAGCCATAAAGCGCCAGTTGCGCGCCTGGACGCGGGCGGAGCCGATACGCTCGTCCCATATCTGGGCAGCCTTCTGATAGGGGGTCTCGGGTTGCGGCGTCTTGCCGTAGTGGGTGGCGGGTCGTCGGAAGAGGTTCATGAGCGGTCGCTTTCGGAGAGATTGACGGAAGAGCCGGAGCCGTGGCTGTCGCCGGAGCGGACCGCGTGGGCGGCCGCGGAAACGCCATGGCTCATTGCCTGGCCGCGCTTCATGCGCTGCGCCCAGGCCGGCGGGGTATTCACAGATCCGGCCGCGGCAGCGCCGGCGGAGGCGTCATTGGCGGCCTGCCCGCCACCTCCGACGGTTCCCATGGTCGAAGAGCCGCCCGTCGTTTCGAAAGCGCCCTTGACGCCGCCGGTGTGGCTCGACTTGAGGCTCTCAGCGGCGCGGGCGAGACCGCGACGCAGCGGCGAGGCAGCGCCCGAACCGGCGGCGCGCGCCACGCCGCCGAGACCGGAGGCGATGCCCGACATGCCGGACTGTCCCATCGAGCCGAGCGTATAGGCCGAGGAAGCCGCGCCGGCGGCGGCAGCGCCGCCACGCGCGGCGGCCGCACCTCCAGACAAAGCGAGCGCTCCGCCCTTGGCGGCCAGCACGGCTCCGCCGCCTGCGGCGAGCGCTGCGCCTCCGACCGCCAGCCCTGTGCCTACGGCGGCGCCCGCGCCGAGTTGAGGTCCGCCGGAGACGAGGCCGTTGGCGATGCCGGGGCCGAATATGCCGAGGCCGAGCAGGGAGAGCGCGGCGAGCACGATCGCCATGGCCTGGTCGATGGTCGGCGTCGCGCCGCCGAAGCCGGCGGTGAACTGCGAGAACAACGTCGAGCCGATGCCGATGATGACGGCGAGAACCAGGACCTTGATGCCGGAGGAGATCACGTTGCCGAGCACCCGCTCGGCCATGAACGCGGTCTTTCCGAACAGGCCGAAGGGGATCAGGACGAAGCCGGCCAGTGTCGACAGCTTGAACTCGATCAGCGTGACGAAGAGCTGGATCGCCAGGATGAAGAAGGCGAGGATGACCAGCACCCAGGCGAAGAACATGCAGGCGATCTGGATGAAATTCTCGAAGAAGGCGATCCAGCCCATGAGGTCGGAGATGGAATCGAGCAGCGGCCGTCCGGCGTCGAGTCCGGTTTGCGCCACCTTGCCGGGGCGCAGGAGATCGGCGGTGCTGAAGCTGGTTCCGGAGCCCTTCAGGCCGAGTCCGGCGAAGCTGTCGAAGACGATCTTCGCGAGGCTGTTCCAGTTGGAAATCAGGTAGGCAAAGACCCCGACGAAGAGCGTCTTTTTCACCAGCCGCGCCATGATGTCGTCGTCAGCGCCCCAGCTCCAGAACAGGGCCGCAAGCGTCACGTCGATCACGATGAGGGTTGAAGCTATGAAGGCGACCTCGCCGCCGAGCAGGCCAAAGCCGCTGTCGATGTAGGACGTGAAGACCGAGAGGAAATTGTCGATGACGCTGGTGCTGCCCATCTGCGCTCACCGTGCGTCATTCGCCGCGGGCGCGACCGGCTGCGGCGTGCGGCCGAGAAAGCGATCGCGGGTCTCGGCCCAGACGCGCAGGCATCCGGCATCCTTGCCGGCGGCCTCGCCAAGCTGCTGGCACCGTCGCTGTTCGACGCGAAGCGCATCGATCGAGCGCTCGACGGCCCGCGCCGGCTCCGGGACATTTACCTCGTCCTTGCGGGTCAGCTCGATGGCCGTCGCTGTGATCGCGACAGCCACGAAGACGACGGCGCCCAGCCGGGCCAGCATCTTGCCGTCCATGGTCGTCCCCCTTCCTGCGTCTCAGTTGCCGTTGAACATCTTGGCGTTTCCCGGCTGGTAGCCGGAGCCGGGCGTGAGGAAGCGGCGGCGCTGCTCGCGTCCCTGCTCGGCGGCCGCTGAACGCTCGGCGTCGGTGAGCGCCTGCGCCCGGCCGTTCGCGGCGATCACGGCGGTCAGGTCGGCGAGCTGCTGCGCCTGAAGGGCGAGGAGCTGGTTGCCGGCCTGGGTTGCCTGAAGTGCGCCGGTCGCGCCCTGGCTCTGCCCGACCAGCGCCGACATCTGGGTACGGTTGGTGTCGATGTTGCCGACAACGGTGGCCTGGACGCGCATGGCGTCCTGCAGACCGCCGACGGTGTTCTGCCAGCGGGTCTTCGCGTCCTCGATCAGCTTGGCGTCCGAGGCGGTCAGCGAGGCGTTGCCGTATTGCGTCTTGAACGCCTGATCGATCTGGCCGACGTCGAATGCGATGTTCTGCGCCTGGCTCAGGAGCTGCTGCGTGCGCTGCACGGACTGCTGGAGCTGCTGGAGCGAGGAGAACGGCAGGCTCGCCAGGTTCTTCGCCTGGTTGATGAGCATCTGCGCCTCGTTCTGGAGCGACGTGATCTGGTTGGTGATCTGCTCCAGCGCGCGGGCGGCCTGAAGGACGTTCTGGGCGTAATTGGTCGGATCGTAGACGATCTTCCAGGCGTGTGCCGGGGTGGTCAGGACCGGAGCGACGGCGAGCGGTACGGACAGCACGGTGGCGGCAAGCAGGGCGGCGGAGATGCGAGGCGAGGTGGGCGTCATGTTTCAGTTCTCCTGTTCGGGCTGGGGGTCGAAGTTGACGAGATCGGGGATGAGGTCCGCGGCCCATGCGACGTCGCGCGCCGCGAGCCACGCGGGCAGGAAGCCGTCGCGGCCGTGTTCGGCGACGATCTGGTCGATGAGGGTCTGGTCGGATTTCGAGGAGGCCGCGCAAAGCGCGAGCCCGACTTCCGACAGGCCCAGCTCGAACATCCGGTTGCCGCGCCGCGACTGGCAGTAGTAGTCGCGCTTCGGCGTGGCGCGGGCGATCAGCTCGATCTGGCGGTCGTTGAGGCCGAAGCGCCGATAGATCGCCGTGATCTGGGGCTCGACCGCGCGTTCATTCGGCAGGAGCAACCGGGTCAGGCAGCTTTCGATGATGGCGGGCGCAATGCTGCTGCCATCGATGTCGGACAGCGATTGCGTGGCGAAGATCACGCTGGCGTTCTTCTTGCGCAGCGTCTTCAGCCATTCGCGGAGCTGGCCGGAAAAGCCGTCGTCGTCGAGCGCCAGCCAGCCTTCGTCGATGATCAGGAGCGTCGGCCGGCCGTCGAGCCGGTCGCCGATGCGATGGAAGAGATAAGCCAGCACCGCCGCGGCGGAGCCGGTTCCGACTAGCCCCTCGATCTCGAACGCCTGTACGGACGCCGAGCCGAGATGCTCGCTCTCGGCGTCGAGCAGGCGGCCATATGGACCGCCGACGCAGTAGGGGCGCAGCGCCTGTTTCAGGTCGTTCGACTGGAGCAGCACGGCAAGGCCGGTGATGGTGCGCTCCCCGACCGGCGCGGAGGCGAGCGAGGTCAGCGCGGTCCAGAGGTGCTCCTTGACCTCCGGTGTGATCTGCACGCCCTCGCGCATCAGGATGGCGACGATCCAGTCGGCCGCCCAGGCGCGTTCCGGCACCTCATGGATGCGGGCGAGCGGCTGGAGGGAAACCGAGGTTTCCGAGCCATCGGTCAGGTCGCCGCCGAGATCGTGCCAGTCGCCGCCCATGGCGAGCGCCGAGGCGCGGATGCTGCCCCCGAAATCGAAGGCGAAGACCTGCGAGCGCTTGTAACGACGGAACTGCAAGGCCATGAGCGCGAGCAGCACGGACTTGCCTGCGCCGGTCGGGCCGACGACGAGCGTATGGCCGACATCGCCGACGTGAATTGAAAGCCGGAACGGGGTCGAGCCTTCGGTCCTGCCATACAGCAGCGGGGGCGCGCCGAGATGCTCGTCCCGTTCCGGCCCCGCCCACACGGCGCTGAGCGGCATCATGTGGGCAAGGTTGAGGGTGTTGACCGGCGGCTGCCGGACATTTCCGTAGACGTGGCCGGGCAGGCTGCCGAGCCAGGCATCCACGGCGTTGATGGTCTCGGGCATGCAGGTGAAATCGCGGCCCTGGATCACCTTCTCGACCAGCCGCAGCTTCTCGTCGGCCACGCGGGCGTCGCCGTCCCAGACGGTCACGGTGGCGGTGATGTATGCTTCTCCGGCGAAGTCCTGGCCGAGTTCCTGAAGCGCGAGATCCGCATCCTGCGCCTTGTTCGCGGCGTCGGTGTCGACGAGCACGGATTGCTCGTTGGTCATCACCTCCTTGAGGATCGCGGCGATCGATTTGCGCTTGGCGAACCACTGCCGCCTGATCTTGGTCAGGAGGCGGATGGCATCGGTCTTGTCGAGGAGGATCGCGCGCGTCGACCAGCGATATTCGAAGGCGAGCCGGTTCAGCTCGTCGAGAATGCCGGGCGTCGTCGCGGTCGGAAATCCGACAATGGTGAGGATGCGAAGATGTTGCTCGCCCAGGCGCGGCTCCAGCCCGCCGGTGAGCGGCTGGTCGGCGAGCAGCGCATCGAGGTACATCGGTGCCTCCGGCACGCGGACGCGGTGCCGGTTGGTCGAAATTGTCGAATGCAGGTAGGTGAGCGTCTCGCCGTCATCGAGCCATGCGCATTCCGGCATGAAGCCGTCGAGCAGTGCCAGGATGCGATCGGTGCGGTCGGTGAAGGCGCGCAGCGCCTCATGAGGATCGACGCCGGAGCGCTCCCGGCCTTCATAGAGCCACGCTTCCGTGCGGGCGGCTTCCTCGGCGGGCGGCAGGTAAAGCATGGTGAGGAAATAGCTGGACACGAAATGCGCGCCCTCTTCCTCGAAATCGGCCTTGCGCTCGGAATCGACCAACGATGAGGCGGGATCGGGAAAGCGGCTGTCGGGATAGGTCGCGGCCTCGGACCGCTGCGCCTCGACGAAGATCGCCCAGCCGGAGCCGAGGCGGCGGAAGGCGTTGTTGAGGCGGGCGGCGACGGCGACCAGTTCGGCCGCCACGGCGGAATCCAGATCCGGCCCGCGAAAGCGCGCCGTGCGCTGGAACGAGCCATCCTTGTTGAGGACGACGCCGGCGCCGACGAGCGCGGCCCAGGGCAGGTAATCAGCGAGGCGGGCGGAGGTGCGGCGGTATTCGGCAAGGTTCATCATGGCCGCGCCCTCACACCGACAGGTGGCCGGGGATGCGCAGATGTCGGCGCCCGACCTCCACGAAGAGCGGATCGCGCTTGGCCGCCCAGACGGCGGTGAGATGGCCGATCATCCAGATCGCGAGCCCGACCAGCCAGAGCCGCAGGCCAAGGCCGACGGCGCCGGCGAGCGTCCCGTTCATGATGGCGATCGAGCGCGGCGCGCCGCCGAGCAGGATGTGCTCGGTCAGCGCGCGATGGACGGGAACCGAGAACCCCGGCACGGCGTCGAGCTGTTCGAAGCCGGCCGCCATCAGATGAGCGCCCCGCCGCCGAACGAGAAGAAGGAGAGGAAGAAGGAACTGGCCGCGAACGCGATCGACAGGCCGAAGACGATCTGGATGAGACGGCGGAAGCCGCCGGCCGTATCGCCGAAGGCGAGCGTCAGACCCGTCACGATGATAATGATCACGGCCACGATTTTCGCGACCGGCCCTTCGACGGATTCGAGGATCTTCTGAAGCGGCGCTTCCCACGGCATCGAGGAGCCGGAGGCGTGGGCGGACGGCGCGGCCGACATCATCATGATGGTGACGAGCGCGGTCGAACTGGCGAGCCGGTCGTATGCTCCCCGCAGCACGGAGGACCTGGGCGGCTTGGCCGGAACCGGCGGAACGGTCGTGATCGGGGCGGAAGCGGGCGACTTCATCAAGGTTCTCCTGTGGGGGGCTGAGTTGCGGGAATGACGTGGTAGTCGCCGTCGGCGGTGAGCCCTTCGACGCGGGCGAGCTGGGCGAGACGGCGGCCGGAGCCTCGGCCGGCGAGCACGGCGACGAGATCGATGGTCTCGGCGATCAGGGCGCGCGGGACGGTGACGACGGCTTCCTGAATGAGCTGTTCGAGGCGGCGCAACGCGCCGATCGCCGTGCCGGCATGGATGGTGCCGATGCCGCCGGGATGTCCGGTGCCCCATGCCTTGAGAAGATCGAGGGCCTCGGCGCCGCGCACCTCGCCGATGGGAATGCGGTCAGGGCGCAGGCGCAGCGACGAGCGCACGAGATCGGAGAGGGTGACGACGCCCTCTTTGGTCCGCATGGCGACGAGGTTCGGCGCGGCGCATTGCAGCTCGCGGGTGTCTTCGATGATGACCACGCGATCCGCGCCCTTCGCCACTTCGGCCAGCAAGGCGTTGGTCAGCGTCGTCTTGCCGGTCGACGTGCCGCCGGCGACAAGGATGTTGGCGCGTGACTGGACCGCCATGCGTAGCGTCTGCGCCTGGTCGGCGGACATGATGCCGGAGGCGACGTAATCGGCGAGGGTGAATACCGCGACGGCCGGCTTTCTGATCGCGAAGGCGGGCGCGGAGACCACGGGAGGAAGAAGGCCCTCGAACCGCTCGCCGCTCTCGGGCAGCTCGGCCGAGACGCGCGGCGCTCCGGCATGGACCTCCGCGCCGACATGATGCGCGACGAGCCGCACGATGCGCTCGCCATCGGCCGCCGACAGCCGCTCCCCCGTATCGGCCAGCCCTTCGGAGAGCCGGTCGATCCAGAGCCGCCCATCGGGATTGAGCATTACCTCGACAACCGCGGGGTCCTCCAGAAACCCGGCGATTGCGGGTCCGAGCGCGGTACGGAGCATCCGCGCTCCCCGCGTCGTCGCCTCGGTCTGTTGGAAGGATCGCGCCACGTCGTCCCCGTCCGGTAGCGGGCACGCCCCATGCGCAGCCCTGGATCGGGGATGAGTAAAAGAGCCCGAAGTCGGGCCGATTCAACAAGTATCGGTCGTAGTAGTGCGGTGGCGTGCAAAGACAGGAAAACGGCGGAGTCCGCTCGTGACGGTGATCCCGGTGGGCGCGCGCGAAAACCGAATCAGTTGCTTGGACTTATCTGTTTTCGCGGCGCGGTGGTCAGATTGCGGACTGTATAATTCGCCTCGGCCTACGGCGTGCCGCCCTCGTCCTTGCCCGCCGCGTCCATGTCCTCCGAAACCTCCTGCCGGAGCTTCGGGCCTTTGACGAGCCGCTGGCCGAGGACGGCGACGAAGGCATCGTAGCGTTCGCCGGCCTTCGCCTTCGCGGCCTGCGCGGCAGGCTCGGGCAACGCGGGCGTCGTCGTGAGCCAGAAGCGGACGAAGACGGCCAGCGTCTCGACGGCGATGCCGAGATCGCGCTCCAGGCGCGTCATGCGGCGGTCGAGCTGATCGAGGCGCTTGGCGACGACCGCCTCCCGGCGCTCGGCATCGTCGGGTGACAGGAAGGACGCGATCGCGGCTTCGGCGATCAGCGAGCGCGACTGGTCGCGCCGGGCCGAATAGGCAACGAGCGCCTGCATGACATCGGGATCGAGATAGACGGACAGGCGCTGCTTTTTCGGTGTTCGGATCATCGCGGGCCTCACAGGTCGATGCCGTCATTGGGATCGAGCGAAGCCTGCCGCGCGACCTGCCGCATAAGCCGGTTCATCCGGCTGTTGCGAACGGTATCGTCCTCGCTGTCGTCGCCGGGATCGCCGCCGAACTCGTTGTCGATCGGCTCCTTTTTCTCGACGGTTTTGACGCGGCTGAGTTCAGGCTGGTGCCGCCGCTCGGATTCGGTCGGATCGTCGTCATCCTCGCCAACGCCGGAGACCGGGGTCAGATCGACCTCCGGCCGCTGCGGCAGGGGCAGGCTGCTCCAGTCGTCCGGCTCGACATTCTCGGAGACCAGCGCCGGGGGCGGCAGGACCCTTTCCTGAAAACGCGGGTCCTCGAAGTAGCGGGCCTTCTTCGCCCGGATCGGCGGCGTGCCCGCCACCATGACGATTTCGTCGGCGGGCGGAAGCTGCATGATCTCGCCGGGCGTGAGCAGCGGTCGCGCCGTCTCCGAGCGCGACACCATCAGGTGGCCGAGCCAAGGGCTCAACCTGTGCCCGGCATAATTCTTCATCGCCCGCATCTCGGTCGCCGTGCCGAGCGCGTCGGAGACACGCTTGGCCGTCCGCTCGTCATTCGTGGCGAAGGCGACGCGGACATGGCAGTTGTCGAGGATCGAATTGTTCGGCCCGTAGGCTTTCTCGATCTGGTTCAGCGACTGCGCGATCAGGAAGCTCTTCAGCCCGTATCCCGCCATGAAGGCTAACGCACTCTCAAAAAAATCCAGCCGGCCGAGTGCGGGAAACTCGTCGAGCATGAGGAGCAGACGATGGCGATCGCCCCTCGTCTCCAGCTCCTCGGTGAGCCGGCGGCCGATCTGGTTGAGGATCAACCGGATCAGCGGCTTGGTCCGGTTGATGTCGGAAGGCGGGACCACGAGATAGAGCGTCGTCGGGCGCGCAGCGCCGACGATATCGCCGATCCGCCAGTCGCAGCGGCGCGTCACCTCGGCCACGACCGGATCGCGGTAGAGGCCGAGGAACGACATCGCGGTGGAGAGCACACCCGAGCGTTCGTTATCGGATTTGTTGAGCAGCTCGCGCGCCGCGCTGGCGACGACAGGGTGCGGCCCGGCCTCGCCCAGATGCGCCGTTCGCATCATCGCGTCGAGCGTGGCTTCGATCGTCCGCTTCGGATCGGAGAGAAAGGCGGCGACACCGGCGAGCGTCTTGTCCTTCTCGGCATAGAGGACATGGAGGATCGCGCCGACCAGAAGCGCGTGGCTGGTCTTCTCCCAGTGGTTCCGCTTCTCCAGCGAGCCCTCCGGGTCGACGAGAATGTCGGCGATGTTCTGGACGTCGCGGACCTCCCACTGGCCCTTTCGCACCTCGAGCAGAGGATTGTAGGCCGAGGAGCGCGCATTGGTCGGATCGAACAGGAGGACGCGGCCGTGCCGCGAACGGAAGCCGGCGGTCAGGCTCCAGTTCTCGCCCTTGATGTCGTGGACGACGCAGCTTCCCGGCCAGGTCAGCAGGGTCGGCACGACGAGGCCGACGCCCTTGCCGGATCGGGTCGGGGCGAAACACATGACATGCTCCGGCCCGTCATGGCGCAGATAGGAGCGATCCATCCGGCCGAGCACCACGCCATCCGGGTCGAGAAGACGCGCGGCGGTGATCTCCTCCGGCCGCGCCCATCGCGCCGAGCCGAAGGTTTCGACCTCCTTGTTCTCGCGCGCCCGCCAGACCGACATGCCGATGGCAACGGCGATGGCGATGAAGCCGCCTGATGCCGCGACGAGGCCGCCTTCCATGAAAACGGACGGCGCATAAGCGTCGTAGAAGTACCACCACAGGAAGAAGGACGGCGGATAGTAGACCGGCCATCCGGCGAGTTCGAACCATGGGGTGCCGAGCTGCGCCTGAAACCCGAGCCGCCACGCGGTCCACTGCGTCGCCGTCCATGTCGTCGCGAGGACGATCAGGAAGACGGTGAGGATCTGGCCCCAGAGGATTTTCGTGGCGGACATTGCGGGGTCCTTTCTTGGAAGGGTGTGATGGTCAGAGGCCGAGCCCGCGCTTGCGGCCAAAACTCCAGTCGACGCCGCCGTCCCCGCGCGCGACGCCGGAGACGTGCCTGGCGAGCTGCTTTTCGAGCGAGGGCGACCAGGGCACGAGCTGGAAGCCGAGGCCGTCGTCGATCATGGCGAAGCGGCCAGAGGCGAGCGTGAAACGCTGGCGATAGGTCCCGGCGACGTATTCGCCGCCGGCGGAATGGTTGAACACGCGCCCCGTCTGCGCGGCGATCTGCTCGCCGAGCGCGTCGACCTCGCGCTGTCGCAGGGTACGCAGGAGGTTGCGGTTGAAGATCACGCTGCGGCCGTGCCGCTCGGCAAAGCCCTGCTCGATCAGGCGCTCGGCGCGGCGGTCGAGCGCGTCGCGCACCTCCGCGCCGAAGCCGCCCTCCGAGAGCGACGCCGGCTCGCGGGCAATGTTCTGCCGGTCGAGCCAGGTCGCGCCGGTCGCCGTGACCTGCCGGCCGATGTCGAGGTCGGAGCGGACGGCGAGAGCGACGCGGCGGCGCCCCTGCGCGTCGTCGAACTTGCGCAGCTCGACGATCGATCCCGGCGCGCTGTCGCCGGTCGAGTCGAGATCGGGGAACTTGATGTGATGGGTGCGGCCGTCGACGCCATCGACCACGGCATAGGCTGTGCCCTTCAGCTCGTCATCCAGGCCGCGCTCGACCAGCCGGCCGACGATCGGGTCGTCAAGGCTCTCGGCCGCGAGCACATAGCTCGCCGTGCCACGCTCGATGCCGCGTTCGGCGAGCGCACGGTGCATGCGCTTGATGATGTCGCCGCGCTCTCCGAGTTCGCGCAGCGTCGGCTCGGCCTTGTCCGAGATCGTCCACTGGCCGGGGCCGATCTCTTCGGCGAGGCCGAGGGATTCGAGCTTGCGCAGCCGGCCGACCTTGAGCGGGAGATATTCGTCGGGCTGGCGGTCGGGATGCGGCGCGACGTCGATGACGCCGGTGCGATAGCCGTCGCGCGCGAGCTGCCGGTCGAGATCGGTCCAGCGCTCGGCCTCGACCTGCCGCTCCAGATGGCCGCGGATTTCGAGATCGCTGCGCAGGCCGAGGTCCTGCGTCACGAGATCCTGCGCGCGTGCTCGCATCCCCTCCTTGATGTAGTCGCGGGCGATCACGAGGTCCTGCCCGTCGTCCGTGCGGCCGCGCAGGATGATGTGGACGTGCGGGTTGTCGGTGTTCCAGTGATCGACGCCGACCCAATCGAGCTTCGTGCCGAGGTCCTTTTCCATCTGGCTCATGAGATCGCGGGCGAAGTCCCTCAGATCGGTCATGCGCCCGGCGTCTTCGGGTGAGACGATGAAGCGGAAGTGGTGCCGGTCGTCCTCGCAGCGCTCGGCGAAGTCGCGGGCGTCCACCTCGTCCAGCTCGGCGCCGAACAGGCGGGCCTTCTCGCCGTCGCGGGTCACGCCGTCACGCTGGAGATATTTGAGATGGGCGGCGAGCGGAGCGGCGCGCGCCGAGTGCCGGACCACGCGGGTCTTGATCACCACGTTGCGCGAGCGGCGCGTGAGCACGCGGTTCGCCTGCACGCTGGCGCGCCGGCCGCGCCCGAACTGCGAGCGGTTGCCGGGCGTGATCCGGCCGGAGCGCGAGACGCGCCCGCCGGCCTTCTGCGCGGCAGCGAGCGCCTGAGCGATGAACGGTCTGGCGCGCTCCGCCTTCGAAGAGCGGATGCGGCCAGGGCGGATGCGGAAATCGTCCTCGGCGCTCATCACATGAGCCCCGCACATCGCGGCAAGTCATGGAAAAGACGGCGAAAGCCGGAAAATCGCGAGGTTCGCCAGAACCGCGCACATCGCGCAGACGGCGCGTAACTCCTTGAAAAACCACAACCGGAATCAGGCGCACCTCGCGCCTTTTTATCTCGCCATCGTCCGGTTGTGGTTCTGCGCCTCCCCGGCCACCCCGCCGATCCTCGCCGGTTGCACGCTACGCCGACCGAGACCGCGAACGCCGTCATCTCGGACCTCCAGCGCCCGAACGGGCGATGAAGAGGTCGCCGGACTGCGGCGCGACGGCAGGCTGACGGCGCGCCGGTAGGGAGGCGGCCGCATCGCCGGGCGCGCCGACGAAGAGCGGCGCATCCCGCCATCCGCGGCGCTTGCCGCGCAGCATGGCGGCGGCGCGGAGGTCGGCTTTCACGCCGATTGCCGGCAGGATCGCCGCGACATAGGCGCGGGTTTCGGCGGGCAGCGCACGGCCGGTCGCGAGATGCTGGTCGAGCCGCGCCGGCCCTGCATTGTAGGCCGCCAGCATCGCCGCGACATTGCCGTAGCGGTCGAGCATCTCGCGCAGATAGGCCGTGCCCGCGAGGATGTTGTCGCGCGGCGCGAACGGATCGCGGCCGAGGCCATAGCGACCGCGCAGCTCGGCCCAGGTCGCGGGCATGATCTGCATCAGGCCCATCGCACCGGCCGGGGACACGGCGCGCATGTCGCCGGCGCTTTCGGCGCGCTTTACCGCGACGATCCACGCCTGCGGAATGGCGAAGCGTCGCGACGCCTCGGCAACGTGGGCGGCATGCGGATCGGCGGCCGCGTTGCGCGCCGGCTGCACGGTCTGCGCGTAAGCCGGGAACGCCGAGGGCGCGGCGAAGATCAGGCCGGAAAGAAGAAGGAGGAGTGCTGGGCGTCGGGCGGCGGAAGGTGGTCCGACGCTGGCGGAAGGTTGGACCGGCACCATTCAGTCCTCCGCCCGCTTCTTCTTCGAGGGAGTGACGTGCAGGCCCCAGACCGTCTCGTCGTCGGGGTCGCGGAAGAGATTGGCGCGCAGAATGCCGCCAAAGAGCGGGCTGTAGAGGTCGACGGAGACGAACTCGCCAGCGCGTTCGCCGACATGCGACCAGCCCGCGCCAATGTCGAGACCGTCCTGATCGCCGAGCAGGATGCGGTATTGCGGCGCGTTCTCGGTCTCCAATGGTTCGGCTGGAACGAAAGTGAGCGGCTCGTCGATGCCGAGCGCGTGGAAGCGCCCTTCGAAGCCGGTTTCTGTGCGGGTGAAGTGGCCGAGATGCGCCATGGTTTTCGTCTCCTGTGCGTTGCGGTGAGGATGAAAGGAGCGCGTCGTCACCGCGTCGGCGCGCGCCAGACGAAGCGGCCATCGCCGTCGTCATCGGTGTAGAGAGGCATCGCGCGGCCGATGACCGCCGAGGCGGGAAGCGCGCCGAAGTAGCGGCCATCGAGGCTGTCGCGGACGTCGTTCATGAGGAAGAGTTCGCCGTCGCCGATCACCCGGCAGCCCTGCCAGGCGGGCAGGTCGCGGCCCATACGGTCGCGCTCCAGCGCCTCGCCCATCTCCACCGCGTCGACCGTGATGGTGCGCCCGGTGCGGCAGACCCTTTGCCCCGGCAGGCCGAGCACGCGCTTGAGGAGCGGCACGCCGCGACCGACATAGCCGCGCGCGACCATGAAGCTCGCGAGCGGCTCGGGCGGCAGCACGGCGACCAGATCCGGTACTTCCAGGGCAACGGCGGGCTCGACCGTGTAGAATCCGACTGGCGCGCTGGCGGTCGCGTTCCAGATCAGCCGTGTCGGCGCCGGGACGATCGCCGCCGCGACCGCGCCCGTGGCCGCGAGGCACGTCACGACGGCGTAGCCGAGGCGGGTCATGGCTCCGCCCTCCGGCGCAGGAGAAACGCCTTGTGCCGGGTGACGGTGTAGGCGCGCGGTTCGTGACCCGCGGCGAGCCGGTTGTGGACGTGCCGCCAGTGGTCGGGCGAAACCTCGGCGGGATCGATGCCCTGCGCCTCGATCGCGTCGACGATCTGGAGCACGCGCTCAACCTTCGGCCAGCCGTCGATCTTGAGCAGGATGTCGCCGCCGGGCCGCACGAATGGCAGCGTCTGGAACGGCTCGCCTCGGTCGACGGCGCGCACGATGTCGACGCGCGAGATGATCGTGCCGTGCTCGTTGGCGGCCCAGCGCACGAGGCAGAAGATCGTCTCGGGCGCGAAGCCGACGAGCCTGCGGCGGCGGTCGAGCTTCTGCTCGTAGCTCTCCTGGCCGAACCTGATCCAGCACTCGATCCGCTTCTCGATCCAGGTGAGTTCGACGAGCGTGGTGAAGGGCGCCGGTCCGTTCGGCAGCGGACGGCCGCGCAAGCGGTAGGCCGCATTGCCGGTCATGGCATGTCTCCTTGGCGGTCGGGAAATTCGCGTTCGAGCAGCTCGCGGAGCATGTCGGACGCCGTGACGCCGCGCCGGAAGGCGGCGATCTTGATGCGGCCGCGCAGCTCGGGCGTGATGTCGATGGTGAGGCGCGCGGTGAAGGCGGCGGCATCGCCACTGCGCGCGGGCGGCGTCTCGCCAGCCTTGATCCAGCCTTCGGCGTCGCCGGGCCGGGAGGCGAAGCCGCGCTTTTCCGTGCGGACCGTCATGGCGCGGCTCCCGCGTCGAATGGCAGCACGGAGGCGATGCGCGCGCGGGCACGCTCGGCCATGGCGGCGTCGATCTCGCAGCCGAGATAGCGGCGGCCGGAAAGCCGGCAGGCTTCGCCCGCCGCGCCCGAACCGGCGAACCAGTCGCCGACCAGGCCGCCAGGAGGGCAGCTCGTGCGGATCAGGATTTCGAGAAGCGCGGACGGCTTCTCGGTCGGATGGATGGCGCGGCCATGCGCGTTGCGCACGTAGATGACCGAGCGCATGAGGCGCGGCCCGCCGTCCTGGCTGACATAGTGGCCGGCGTCGATCTGGCCGGTAAGGGGCGGCCGCTTCTTTCGCCGCACCGTGCGCGCCAGCGCGTCCGGCGTCGTCTGGACATCGTTGTAGACGTCGCGCCAAGGCGTCTCGGCGGGATAGAATTGAACGGCCAGCTCATGCACCCGCTTGAAGCGGTCGGCATGGAAGCTGGAGCCGTTCTGCTTCTCCCAGACGATCTCCTGCGCGATGCGAAAGCCTGCATCCGCGAACCGGATCGCCGTGACCATGAAGCTGCGCAGCGAACCGAACACCCACAAAGAGCCGGTCTGCTTGAGGGCGGCCCGCGCGAGCGGAAGCCAGCCTTCGACGCGGCGGTCCCAGGAGAGCGAGGTGTCGCCGTAAGGCGGATCGGCGAGGATCATGTCGAACGGGCCGCGTTCCGGCATGAGGTCGCGGCAATCGCCGGCCAGGAGGGTTTCGGAAAGCACCGTCATGGCGCGGTCCTCCCGACGCCGAGCCGCGCGATCTCGGCCGCCAGCGCCGAGATCTCGCGCGCGGCCAGGCTGTCGGCGGCGATCTCGCAGGCAAGCCGTCCGGTCTGCGCGGCGTCGGCGAAGATGACGCGCTGGCCGATCGTCGTGGCGAGCACCGGCGGATCGTGCTCGGCCAGCGTCTCGGCCGTCTCGCGCGCGATCACCGTGCGGGCGGCGCAGCGGTTGAGGACGAAGCGGGCGACGAGCTGAGGCCGGTAGATGCGCGCCTCCGTCAGGAGCGCCAGCATCTCCGCCGAGGCCCAGCCGTCGAGCGGCGACGGTTGCACCGGCATCAGCACGAGGTCGGCGGCGAGCAGCGCGGAGCGCATGAGTCCGGCGACACGAGGCGGTCCGTCGATGACGATGTGGTCGGCGTCGCGGGCGAGTTCCGGGGCTTCGCGATGCAGCGTGTCGCGGGCGAGGCCGACGACGCCGAAGGCGCGTGGCAGGCCCTCCCGCCCGCGCTGCTGCGACCAGTCGAGCGCGGAGCCCTGCGGGTCGGCGTCGATCAGGGTGACGCGCTGGCCGCGCCGCGCCCATTCGCCGGCGAGATGGAGGGCGAGCGTCGTCTTGCCGACGCCGCCCTTCTGGTTGAGCACGGCGACGATCATGTGTGCCCTCCCGGCTTTCGGGATCGGGGCGGCGTCGGCGCGTTTGAAGTATCGTCGGCCGTAAGGGAGGATTTACGGAAAGACGTAACCGGACTAGCCTGCGGCCCATGTCCGTGTTTCGTCTTCGTGACGCCGGCATCGAGACTTCTGGCGGCGCTGCGGATGAGGTTTTCCACATCGCGCGCGCGCCCAACAATGTTAGATTCTCTATTAGACTCTAAGTTAAGGCCGGGAATCGTGGTTTCGGGCCAGAGACTTAACTGTGGTGCGTGCGTGCGAAGTCCCGATACCGCCTGCGTGCGAAATCCCGATAGTGCTGCGTGCGAAATCCCGATCGCGTCCACAGCCTTGTCCACAGGGGCCGCTGACGGGCTGACCGGTACGATCCTTAGCAGTTCGCGGCGGCCCTCCCGCTCGATGCGCAGGCGGTAGCCGGGCAGCGGCTGGCGCAGGGCGATGCGGCGGAGCTGGAGCGCGAAGTCGGAGACGCGCACCAGGCTGCCGGATTTCTCATGGAGGTGCGGAACGTCGAACAGCCAGCCGCCGGGCTGGCGTCCGGCGTGCTTGCGGGCGACGCGGTAGAGCCACCGCTCGATGCCGCCGCTCAATCGGAAGTAGGCCGGATCGATGGTGAGGACCAGCGAGCGGTCGACGACGCCCCGGTAGAACCAGTCGGGCAGGACGAACTCCATGCCCTCGACGCGGCCGTCGGCGCGGGAAAGTTCCTCCCACTCGTTGATCCACGAGAACTGGTGCCGCCGCCAGTTCTCGCCCTGGCGGATGTTGGTGCGGATGACCGTCGACTGGAGCCGCGAGAGTGCGCCCTTGAGGAGCTTGTAGTCGCGCGCGCCGGTCTCGCGGCCGATCGCGGTGAGAAGCTGATAAGGGGTGAAGCGCAGGAAGCGCGAGGTTCGAAGGCCGAGATTCTCGGCTTCGACGATCTGGCTCGCGGCCCAGATCAGGACGTCGGCGTCCCAGATGGTCGCCATGCCGTGCTCCTGCACGGCAAGGACCTCGACGCGCACGTCGCCGGCCTCGTAGAGGATCGGCACGACGCGCTTGGCCTTGGCCAGCGAGAAGAACGGCCGTTCCATGAGATCGCGCTGGTCGCGCGGCCGCGCATCGCCGGTCGCGACGACGAAAGGATCGAGCGTGTTGCGTTCGCTGGGCGTGATGAGGCGGCGGCGCTGCATGCCGGGTCCGCCTCAGCGATGCCGCCGCACGCCGTTGTAGGCGGGCGACACCAGGGAAGCGTGGCGCTTGGCGGGCAAGACCGAGCCGCGTGGATCGGCGGTCGAGGTGACAGCGCCCCGCTCGGCCCAGGCTTTGAGGTCGTCGATCGCGTAGACGACGCGGCCGCCGAGCTTGCGATAGGCCGGGCCGGTGCCGTAGGTGCGATGCTTTTCGAGGGTCCGGCCAGACAGGCCGAGGTATAGCGCGGCCTCGGGCGTGCGAAGATAGCGTGGCGGCAGGTCGGAAATGTCGGGCGTCATGATCGGGCCTCCGTGGGGTTCGCGAGGCCGCTGATGGTCAGCGGCGGTCGAAGGCCACGGTGGCGAAGAAGCAACGGCAGGGGGGAGTGCGAAGATGGCGATGCTAAAATCGCACCCCCTGGCCCGACGCCGGATTATTTGCGCCGGCGCCGGCGCAGGAGGCTGAGATAGCCGCCCTCGATCATGGAGAAGGCGTCCTTGACGAGATCCATGACGGCATCGCGCAGGGCCGACGTCTTCCAGGGCTCGTCGGCGATCCGGGCCTGTCCGTAGATGACGCCCGCGATCTCGCGGTAGGTAGCGCCGTTCATGCGGCCATCGACAGCCTGGAGCATGTGCCGCGCCCGCCGGCGTTGCTGGCGGGTCAGACGCCGGTCCTCCGGCACGCGCCGCCGCAACAGCCGGCTGAACAGGCGTTGGACGGCATCGGCGCGGTCGAGCCCGTCCGTATCGATCGGAATGACGATCGAGAGCGGTCCGCCGGCGTCAGCGCCGGAAAGGCGTACGAGATTGAGGTAGCGGCCGCCGCCGAGGTCGTACCGGAAATATTCGCCGTCGTCGCTCGCTCTGGCCTCGGCCGACCCGAGCGCGGCCGAGAGATCAAGTCCGCCGGAAAGGATTGGCGGCGTGGCGGCGAGGACGAGAGCGCCGGTGTCGTGGCCGGGCAGCCAGAATACCGGCGTTTCTACGGCCGAGAGGCCGGGCCGGACGGGGAAAGCAAAGCCCCCAGTTGTTGATCAGGTCTACGGTGGCAGGCGTATCGTCGACCGCCGCGTCCGCCACGGCCCGGTAGTCGCCCTGATATTTCGCATTGCGGCGAAGCCACTCCCAGGCGATGTCAGGGGAGTCGATATCGTCCAGGAAGTCGTAGGTGGAGGAAGATCGCCACTGCGATATGTCGGGTTTCATCGCCTCCTCCTCGCAGTCGTAGAATTAGGGCGTGCAGAGGAGTGATGATTACAATTGCCGCTTGCTCGCGGAAGCCCGATCGCTGGCAACGGATGTTGCCGCGCAGGCATCACGGTGATCGCTTATTTCCGGTATCCTTCGCGCACGAGATGGCGATAGCCCTGCTCGGTCAGCCAGCGCGCCCGCGCCAGGTGGGTGTCGTAGACGTGCCGCGCGCGTTCAGGCTCGCTGTCCGCGTCGAGGCCGAACAGGATCGAGACCGCCTCCCGCCAGCACGCGCCGTCCGCAGCCGAGTCGTGCAGGCGGAAGTAGCGCTTCATGTTCTTGCGGTCGTAGGGTGTCAGTTCCGGGCAATCCGGCGGTGCATCGAGAAAGGCGTTGTCGGTCACGGCAGGGTCCGATCATGGCTTGTCCCCTGGGATTGCGCTCCAGCGCGCCGCCAATGTGCCAGCCCGGCATGGCAGAATGACAAAGGAAGGTTTGCTTCAGAAGGAAATAGCGGCATCAGTATTCTTTGCGGTGCTGTTGTTTCGGCCGAACAAGCATCAAGCCCTCACCCTGATCGGTGCTCAGAAACATGATGCCGTTGTTTTCGAGAGCCCGGCGCACCTGATCCCGCGTGCTTTCGTAGACCTTGAGGCCGCTCTCGGACTCAAGGCGCTTCAGCGCGGTCAGGGAAACCTGGGCCTTGTCAGCGAGCGTCTCCTGCGTCCATCCAAGCAACGCGCGCGCGGCCCGCGACTGTCGGGCGGTGATCATGCATGATCACCTCCTACAGCCACGAATGCGCACGCCAGAACTACGACTAATTTAGTCGCTCTTGGCAAAAAGAGCCAGCGGTAATCGAGTGAAATTCACGGGTTCTCTATAGGTTAGGCCGAACTGATTCGGTCGCCGTGCGCCACGCTCGCCCGGTATGTGGTGCCTTCCCGTCGGCGAGCCGGAAAGAGGGCGAGCGCCCCCTGGCCGGATCAGGCGAACGGGTCGATCTCCCCGACGATCGCATCCTCGTCGCCGTCATATTCGGCGAAGGGCATCACGGCCATCGTGCCATCCCCGGCCCGGAAGATGACGATGGAGACCATCAGGGTAGAGGCGAGGCTGAAGGCGTAGGCGTTTGCATCTGGAAGGGACATTTCTCGGCTCCTGTGCGGGAGCGGGACCATCTCCGCTCGACAGGCTCCCGAAATGTTTCGGCATGGCCGCGATCACCTTGCAGGCTGCGCCGGCAAAGGCCGCACGCATTGCGTAGCGGACCCTTCACGGGTTGATCGTGGAAGGGCATGGCGAAACCAGAGTGGAGCATTCAAGAGCAGGGTGGCGTCCGACCGCGAGCCTCGAACGCCTTCCTGATGCCACCGCCAGGCCGAGCACGCGACGGGTGATCGGGCGCCTCACTCGGTCCGGCGTCGGCAACGAAGCTGCGCACCCGCCGTTCTGCCGGGCGGATTCGCGCCATCGCGGCGAATGATCAATGCCAGGGCTGCGTTCCCCTGCGCGGAGGTAGTCCGCTCAGGGCGCAGCGGAAAGCGGCTTCCGGGAGAGGGAAAGGGGTTTGGGGAAAGGGAGGAGGGAACCGTCCCCTTTCCCCATGGGAGGATGTTTGAAGGAGGGGCTTGCCCTTCCTTCATGGGGAGAGCGCGAGAGGGGGCAACGCCCTCTTTTCGCAAGCAAAGGCGGCCGGTCGAACCGGCGGCCTTGGCTCCCGGCTCAACGGAAAGGCGACAGGCGGCCGAAGCCGCCTGTCGCCTGATGACGTCATCCGTCCTGCTCTTCGTCCTCGAAGGCCGGATCGGTGGTGTAGGTATTGAACCGGATGCCGGTCTCGGCGGCGATCTGGCGCAGGATGGCGCAAAGGCCGTTCAGTCGGTCGTCACCGACTTCGACGCGCGGCGGAGGGAAGCCGTCGAGGAAGCGCCACGTCCCGGTGCGGCTGTCATAGTATTCCTTCGTGGCCCAATCAACGTGAACCTCGCAATGAAGAAGATCGATGCCGTCCGGTTCGCGCCAGTTGTAGGTGAGGTCCTGCCCGGCGCCCCAGATCTGCTCGCCGAGATCGTCTGCATCGGGGCCATCGGGGTTCAGCGCCAGCGCATGCTGAGCGGCGAGCGTCCCGCGCGCCAGGTCGATGAGCTGGTCGAGCTTGGCCACCAGCCTGTCGTGAGCGCCGCGGCTGAAATCGTCGTCGCAGGCAAGCCGGTTGGCAAGCACCATGATTCGGAAGCCTGCGAACTTCGCATAGAGTTCGACATAGTGGAAATCAGACATATCAAGTCTCCTTTCGTTTCTGACGAAAGGTGTCCACGCCTCAAGCACAGAGGGGTCAGGGACCGCGGAACGCGGCCGCCGTGCGGCAAGCGGAGGAACCGATTTTGTGGAGTCGGCCTCTGGCCGGCGGAGGAAAATTGGAGGGGCCGCGCAGTCCTTGACGCCGGATGGGCTGGCGTACAATGCGTAGTCAGAGAGAGATAGCCCGCGGCCCCGACAGGGGCCGCGTCCGTATGGGCCGGGGTGGTTTGGAGGGGGTGTTTCACCCCCTTCATGGGTGGGGGAGCTGGAGGGGGCGGGGCTCTGCCCTGCCCCTTCCGGGGTGAGTTTGAGAGGGGTGGCTTGCCCCCCTTTCATGAGCAAGGTCGAGCGGTCGATCCGCTCGGCTTTGCAGCCAGGACGTCGCAAAGGCGGCAGGCGGTTGCCGCCGCCCGCCGCCTCTCCGGCACTATCGGTATCTGTCGTTTCTGATCGGGGTCTCGTAGATCGCGGGTTCGATGCCCGCCGCCCCGTCCGGCCCGATGCAGTCGTAGTAGAGATAGGTGGTGAAGCGGATGCCGGTATCGGCCGCGATCCGCCGGATGATCCCGCCGAGGCCGCACAGGTGCTCGTCGCTGACCGTGAAGCTCTCCGGGATCGGACGAGGGCACCACATTTCCGCGACCGGATCTCTGTAGCCGCCCCAGTCTATCTCCGGATCGATGCAATCCAGGAGATGCCAGGGATAGAAGCCGCCGCCGCTGGTTTCGAGATCGCCGACGCAGAAGTCGATGGTCATTTCCAGGGCCTCGCGCGCGGCCGGATCGGTTTCGGTCCGAAGCAACGCTTCCGCCCGATGGCCTTCCCGGCAGAACCCGGCAAGCTGCTCGAGCGCATCGGCGAGCCGGTCATGGACGACCTCGGCAAAGCGCGTGTCGCACTCGGCGCGGTTCGCACGAACCTGATTTCCGAAGGCGATGAACTTCGCATGGAAGTCGAGGAAATCGAGCTTGGACATTCTAAGTCTCCTTTCGTTTCTGACGAAAGGTGTCCACGCCTCAGCACAGAGGGGTCAGGGAACGCGGAACGCGGCCGCCGTGCGGCAAGCGGAGGAACCGATTTTCTGATCCGGGCCTAGCAAGGAACGGAGTCGAAAATTGGAGGGGCCGCGCAGTCCTTGAGGCCGGATGGGCTGGCGTACAATGCGCAGTCAGAGAGAGATAGCCCGCGGCCCCGACAGGGGCCGCGTCCGTATGGGCCGGGGTGGTTTGGAGGGGGTGTCGCACCCCCTTCATGGGTGGGGGAGCTGGAGGGGGCGGGGCTTTGCCCTGACCCTTCGGGGTGAGTTTGAGAGGGGCGGCTCCGCCCCCCCTTTCATCAGGGGAGCATCGGGCCAAAAAGTGGATGCCGGTTTTTGGACCTGCCCGATGCCCCGGCGAAGACCTCGGACCGTCGCGCCGCAGCGCGGGGCGGTTCGGGCCGGTAAATCTTCCGGCGGCGCGATCGGTCGCGAACATGGAGAAACCCGGCGGCTTGCGCCGCCGGGCCTTGGGCCTCCCGCTCAAAACGGGATGTCGTCGTCGTAGTCGGTCTGTCCGCCCCGCTCATTTTCGGTCTGCTTTGCCCGGCTCAGGAAATCGACCGTCTCGGCGATGATCTCGCATCCGTAGCGGTCGTTGCCTTCCTGGTCCTTCCACTTCGTGTAGTGGATGCGGCCGCGAACCAGCACCTTCATACCGCTCTTGCAATAGTCCTGGACCGTCTTGCCGAGGCCGTTGAAGGCAGTGATCCGGTGCCATTCAGTGTCTTGAACCCGGTAGCCCTTCTCGTCCCGGACAACCTTGCCTTCAGAGTAGCGGGGGCGCGAGGTGGCCAACGTGAAGTGGGTGATCCGGGTGCCGCCCTGGGTGGTGCGGGTTTCGGGGTCCTGACCGATGTTACCGGCGAGAATGACGATGTTCTGCATTGTAAGTCTCCGTTGCTTCTCGGAGGGACCATCCCTCCGACGAGACCCGGCCAAGGCCGGCGGGAGACGCCTGCAACTGCACGCTCGCGGGCAGCTCGCCCATAAGGCCCGGAGTGGGGCGGGCAGCCGCGCTTGCGCGGCAACACGGTCCGGAGCCGCGTGGGTTGCGGCCGGAAACCGAACGGTCTTAGGGGATCAGTCAGTCGGAGGGATTGGTGCCTCTGAACGCACACGGGATCAGACGCACGGCAGACCATCGCCATTCTCGCCGGCAACAGCGAAACGTCAGGCCCGATGATTCCGCGCCGCCGGGACGACACCTCCATCATCCGCTTCCGGCCACCCGCGTCTCGCTGCTCGGAGGGCATGGGCCTCCGGGAAGGCAATGAAGAGGGCTGACGGGTGCTGAAGGCACGGAACGGCGCTGCGTCCCCCGGTTCGACGGCCGGCAGTGCGGTCCATTAGCATCGTGGCGAGGCGGAAATGAAGGTGGTCGCGGCCAGCCTTCACGACACGAGGGGAGTTGGCCAGCGGGCGAAAGACGCTCGCGGCCTGCGGGCTCATGCCGATGATCGGCCGCTCCTGACCGGGCGAAGCAGACCCGAAGCGGGCGCATGGGCCGACCGGCGCCGACGCTGCATCGCGTTCTGAGCGGGAGGCCGAAGGGCGGGCGGCGCAAGCCGCCTCAGTTTGTCCTGGGAGCGGCGGATCGCGATGCCGGATCAGCGCGAGAAGACCGAGACGCCGAGGGCATTGAGATTGACCATGGCGGCGATGCCGATGAACAGGCCGCCCGTGCCGCCGAGCAGATTGAGCACGATCGCAGAGTCGACCGCATTCTTCGTAACGCCGTGGACAAGGGCATAGCCGGCAATGGCGGCGGGAACTGCGAAGATCGCGAGTGCGATCAGGCGCAGGGCCGGGTTCTTCGCGAAGCCGAGAACGCCGATCACCAGCGCGATCGCCCCCAGGGCGGCGGCGATGGCGGCGAAGCCGGTCATGAACAGGCCCGCGCCGGCGGCCCAGGCATATTGTGCGGCCGTGAGGCCGACCATGAAGGGCAGTGCATAGATCGCGAGATTATAGGCGATGATGCAGAGCATGATGGTCAGGGAGATAGCGAGCAGGATCAGCGACATGGAAGCCTCCGCATGAACGGTTGAGGATCACGACAGGCTTCCGGTGAATACGCTCCGCCTGCGACTATGCTGCTGTGCCGGTTCTGCAAGGATGTTCAATCAAAGCCATCATCATCTCCCGTAGTCAAGTATTCGGCCGGTGAAGGGTTGCCGGAAGGCGGCGCTTTACGCGCCGCCCTCGAACTGCATGGTCGGGATGCCGAGCTTGCGGGCCTTGTCCGCGAGGTTTCCCTGAATGCCGCCGCCGCCGAAGACGAGGACGCCGACCGGCAGGACTTCCAGCATCGTGTCGTTACGCTTGTAGGGAGCCTGCTTTGCCGGATACTTCTGGAAGTCGGGCTCGAAGGCGATCTGCGGCACCTTGCGGCTGGCTGCCCAGCGGGCGGCGATGCGTTCCGCGCCCGTCTTCGCGCCGCCGTGGATGAGCACCATGTCGGCGTGCTTCGCACGAACCTGATCGAGTTTCGCCCAGATCAGGGTATGATCGTTGAAGTCGGTTCCGCCCGAGACGGCAACTTTCGGACCGGCGGGCAGCAGCACCTCCTTCTCAGCCCGGCGCTTCGCGGCAAGGTAGTCTCTGGAGTCGATCATCGCGGCGGTCAGATTGCGATGGCTGACCTTCGAGCCGGTGCGGGGCCTCCAGGCGCTGCCGGTGTGGTGCTCGAAGGCTTCGGCGGCGACATCGCGGAAGAGTTCCATGCTGTTGCGCCGTTCGATCATGGTCTGGCCCTCTGCCGTGAGGCGTTCGAGTTCGACCGACTTCACCTCGCTGCCGTCCTGTTCCGTCTGAAACCGGCGCTGCGCCCGCTCGTTGTCGTCCAGCTCGCGCTCCACCCGGCCGGTGGCGCGGTGGAAGAGATTGACGGCTCCCCAGAGCAGCTCTTCGAGATCGGGTTCGAGGCGGGTGTCGCCGAGGGTCGCGACGAGGGCATCGAAGATATCTGCGACGGCTGCGGCGACGGCATTGCCCTCCGGAAGCGGCCTCGGATCTGGTTCGTCCTGATATGGCCGCCAGCCGTAGAGCTGGAGTTCGTTGAGGACATGATCGGTGGGGGATGCGGTGTGGATCGGCTCGTAACCTGCGTTTTCGTCTTCGTTCGTCATCGTGAGCGTCCTTGTCTGGAGACCGCGCCCATCGCGGCCTTCGCAGGCGTCGACGCCCACAGGCGGACCGGACTGGCAGCCCTCGCCTCTCGCGAGGGCCTCGATGGCCAAGCCCGGCTATTTTGTTTCGCGCTGCAAAGGCGGGGCTCGCCCCGCCGGCGGAAAATAGCCGCGCGCCGCGCCATTGCCCGGCCGGGCCGTTTGTGGGCCGATCGCCCTCTCAGAAGGCCGTGGGCGTGGGCTCTCCGACAGCAAAGGTCGCTTGCGATGATGAAGGGAGACGGCAAGTGGAGACGCCTGATCCACACCGCATCCCCTGCCGATCGCCTCAGCCCTCCACGAAACGGCGGACGTCATCGGGATGAACCTGCTCCAACAGGGTCGCCCGGAGGGCGTCGACGCCGCGCCAGCGCAGATCATCGTTGAAGTCCTCAAGCTTCGGCGACAGGGAAATCGCCTCGATCCCGAGGCTCGTTGCTCTGGCGACCAGGCTGTCTCGCGCACCGTCCCCTGCCGGATCGCGATCCCGGAGGACATAGAGCCTGCGCAGGCTCAGTGGGAACAGGATGGCGGCGAGGTGTGCGGCCGAAAGCGCCGCCATCATTGGCATGTGGGGCAGGACCTGACGGGGCGATAGCACGGTCTCGATGCCTTCGCCGGCCGCCAGCACCTCACCGGCGGCGCCGAAGCGGACACCGTGCCCGAGAAGATCGCCCATCGCCCGCCGCGGTGAATCGACGGGCGCCTTGCCCGAACCGTCCGGTGAAAGCCAGGTGCGGTGCGCGCCGGTCTGCTTGCCGTCGAGGTCGGTGACGGACGCGACGATCGCCGGCCAGATCTCGGTGGGCGAATGCGCATCCGGTTTATAGTAGCACCGCCCATGGTAGCGCAGCGCGGCGACGCCGGAGAGGGACGTGATCGCCCGCCCGTTGAGGTAGATTTCCGCAAGCGTGCCGCCGATCGGCTGCGACATCGCGAAAAGCCGGCGCGAGGCTTCCGGCGACCCCGACGGCGCGGGGCTGGAGGTCCTGCCGGTCGGTGCCCCCGTCGTCGCAGGCTCGGGATGCGGGAGCGAGAGGAACCGGCGCGCTTCCTCGGCTACGTCCTTGAAGTCGACGAGGCCGAGCGCCTCGCGGATGACGTCGAGGAGATCGCCATGCTCCCCGGTCGATGCGTCGGTCCATTTGCCTGCCGCGCCCTTGCCGGTTTCCGGCCCGGTCAGGCGCACGAACATCGAGCGTCCGGGGCTGTTGCGCGCATCGCCGACCTGCCAGTACCGTCCGGCGCGCCGGCCGGACGACAGGTATTCGCGGCAAACCGCTTCGGCGTGATGGCCGAGGCGGATCGCCAGCTCGGAGGCGTCGGGACGGGGCATCACGCCGCCTCCCGCTCGCCGATGCGCTCGACCGGCCAGCGATCGAGCACCCTGGCAAGCACGTCCGGGCCGCTGGCGTCGCTCGGCACGAACATGCGCAGCTTCCACGAGATGATCTCGTGGAACAGCCCGTAAGCCGTCAGGCGCTCGCGCATCGTGTCGTCGAAGCCCGACAGTTCGATGCGGTTCGCGCCCATGACGCGCACCCGGCGAAGCTGAAGGCCCTCGGCGAGGTCGAGGATGGTGCGGCCGTCCATCAAGGCGGCGAAGGCGTCGTCGGGCGCGATCGACGCGGCGCCGGTCGTGGTCGCGGTTGCGGCCCAGGCCGGAGAGACCTGCCGGCCGATGATGCGCTCGCCATCGTCCGTCTGGAGCCGATAGACGCGCGTCGAGTCGTTGGGCAGGCGCTTCCAGATCGGCAACAGCAAGCCCGTAACCATGTGAAGCCTCGCATCGGTGAACTCCGGCACCTCGGCGATCTCGGCTTCCCAGGCCGATGCGAAGGCATCCCGGTCGGCTTCGGCCCAGTGCGTCCCGCCCATGAGGCGGATCGGGATGTTGTGCGCCTCGGTCGGGCGGATCAGGCGGACACGGCGGTCGATCTCGCCGTCGTCGAGCATGACGCTGCTCGCTGGTATCTGCACGGCGGCCCGGCCGGAGCGCTCGTTGACGAGCAGCTTCGCGCGCGGATCGGCAAGTTCGGCAAGAGCTGCGTCGAGCGTCACCGGCCGGTTGCGCCTGCGTTCGTTGATCGTGAGCAGGCTGGTTTCCGCGCCGGTGCGGGGGTGGGTGTAGATCGTCTGGCGATCGACGACGACGAAGCTTTCGGCGCGCAGGGTCTCCAGCCCGGCGTCATAGGTGCCGGACGCGATGGCACCTTCGATGCGGGCCGTCAGCAGCCCTTCAAAGGCGGTGAACAGCACGCCTTGAAGCTCGATCGTCAGCGCCAGCAGCCTGTTCAGGAAGGTCGTGATCGGCGGCAGCTCGTCCTTGAGGCCGTTCGAGTCCATCAGCTTCAGCCCGGTGGCCTGCTCGAAGCGGTCGAGCGAGCATCCCTCGACCTTGCCGCGCACCAGCAGGAAATAAAGCTGACGCAGCGCGTCGCGGGCGTAGGGGCTCTCCAGATTGTCCTCGGGCCGGAACAGGCCCTGGCCGCCGGTCTGGCGCTGGCCGCGCGTGATCGCGCCCAGCGTGTCGAGGCGGCGTGCGATCGTGCTCAGGAAGCGCTTCTCCGCCTTCACATTCGTCGAGATCGGCCGGAAGAGCGGCGGTTGTGCCTGATTGGTGCGGTGCGTCCGGCCGAGGCCCTGAATGGCGGTGTCCGCCTTCCAGCCCGCCTCGAGCAGATAGTGGACGCGCAGCCGCGTGTTCTTCGCCGACTTCTCCGCATGGTAGCTGCGGCCGGTGCCGCCGGCGTCGGAGAAGACGAGCACGCGCTTCTGATCGTCCATGAACGCCTGTGTCTCGGCGAGATTGGCGGCGCCTGCGCGCGTCTCGACGACGAGACGGTCGACGGTGACGCTGCCGCCGGGCTTGCGCACGATGCGCCGCGAGCGGCCCGTCACCTCGGCAACCATGTCCGTCCCGAAATGCTGGACGAGCTGGTCGAGCGCGCCGGGAACCGGCGGCAGGCTGGCGAGCTTGGCGATCAGCGCGTCGCGTCGGGCGACGGCCTCGCGGCTTTCGACCGGCAGGCCGTCGCGATAGACCGGGCGCGACGACAGATTGCCCTCCGAGTCCGTGAACGGCTCGTAGAGCTGGACCGGGAAGGAATGGGCGAGATAGTCGAGGACGTATTCGCGCGGCGTGATGTCGACGCGGACGTCGTTCCACTCCTCGGTCGGCAGCTCCGCCAGCCGCCGTTCCATCAGCGCCTCGCCGGTCGAGACGATCTGGATGACGGCCGAATGGCCCGCCTCCAGATCGGCGGCGATCGAGCGCAGCAGGGTCGGCGCTTTCATGCTGCATAACAAATGGCCAAAGAAGCGCTGCTTGGCGCTTTCGAAGGCCGAGCGGGCGGCGGATTTCGCCTGCCTGTTCAGCGTGCCGGAGCCGCCTTCGCCGCCGCCGGTGATGTTGGCGGCCTGCATCGCCGCATCCAGATTGTTATGGATGATGGCGAAGGCGGCGGCATAGGCGTCGTAGATGCGGACCTGCTGGGGCGTCAGCTCATGCTCGACCAGCTCGTATTCGACGCCGGCGAAGGAGAGCGAGCGGGCGGTGTAGAGGCCGAGGGCGCGCAGGTCGCGGGCAAGCACCTCCATCGCCGCCACGCCGCCGGCCTCGATCGCCTCGACGAACTCCGCGCGCGTGGCGAAGGGGAAATCCTCGCCGCCCCACAGGCCGAGCCGCTGCGCATAGGCGAGATTGTGGACGGTGGTCGCGCCGGTGGCGGAGACATAGACGATGCGCGCGTTCGGCAGCGCATGCTGGAGGCGCAGCCCGGCGCGACCCTGCTGCGAGGCGGCAACGTCACCGCGTTCTCCCTTGCCGCCAGCGGCGTTCTGCATCTGGTGCGCCTCGTCGAAAATGATCACTCCATCGGCGTCGGAGCCAAACCATTCGACGATTTGCCGGACGCGCGAAACCCTCTCTCCGCGGTCGTCGGAGCGCAGCGTGGCATAGGTTAGAAATAGGATGCCCTCGTTCAGCGTGATCGGCTTGCCCTGCGGGAACCGCGACAGCGGCGTGACCAGCAGGCGCTCCATGCCGAGCGCGCCCCAATCGCGCTGCGCGTCCTCGATCAGCTTGTCGGACTTCGATATCCAGACCGCCTTGCGCCTTCCTTGCAGCCAGTTGTCGAGGATGATCGCGGCCGACTCGCGTCCCTTGCCGACGCCGGTGCCGTCGCCGATCATGAAGCCCTGGCGGAGGCGGACGGCGCCGCTGGCGTCCTCGGCCGCGGCGCTCAGCTTGTCGAAGGTGTCGTCGACCGTCCATGCGCCGGCGAGGAAGTCGGAATGCGCCTCGCCGGCATAGATCACCGTTTCGAGCTGCGCGTCCGACAGCAGGCCGAGCACGTCCGCCGGCAGCATCGGGCGATAGCTCGGCTTCGGCGGGGCGACGCTCGCCATCGACGTCGACTGGACGAGCTGGGTGGGATGCGCGCAAGCCCCGGAAATCCGGATGGTCTGGAGACCGTATTCCTCATAGATCGCATCCGACAGGCGACCGGCCTGGGCAGGCTTCCAGTCGACCGTCTCATAGGCGAGCGGAACGCCCTCCGGCTCGCGATGCGCCACAGCCGGCGCGGCCTTCGCCGCCCGGTTGATATAGGCGCGCACGGTCCGGGGCGCGGCGGTCGCGGCCATGGGCACGGCGATGGAAGGGTCGACCGGCGGGCGGGCCGGGAGATGCTCGGCCAGCCATCCGAGAAGCGTGGCGACGTCCGGCGCGACGCCGGGCGCGGTCGGGAACGCGGTCGGATCGTCCGCCGGCAGCTTGTCGATGACGGTGAGCCGCGTCGGGATGGTCGTGCCGTGCTTGGCATAGACCGACCCGTCGATCGCGGCGGAGAAGACGACGCGGCCGCGTTCCTGCAGACGGGCATAGGCCGAGGACCAGGCCGGTGCGTCCGGCGCGAAATTCGCCCCGGTGATCGCCACCAGCCGGCCGCCGGGCGCAAGGCGCGCCAGCGCCGAGGCGACATGGCGGAAGGCGGCGTCGGCCATGCGGCCCTCGACATTCGCCATCACCGAAAAAGGCGGGTTCATGAGAACGACGGTCGGAAGGAGAGCCCGGTCGAGGTGATCGTCGATCTGGGCCGCGTCGAAGCGCGTGACGGCAAGGGCCGGAAAGAGGTGGGAGAGAAGATCGGCGCGGGTGTCGGCCAGCTCGTTGAGCAGGAGCGAGCCGCCGGCGATCTCGGCCAGGATGGCGAGAAGCCCGGTTCCGGCCGAGGGCTCCAGCACGCGGTCGGCCGGCGTGATGGCTGCGGCGAACGAGGCTGCCAGGCCGAGCGGGATCGGGGTGGAGAACTGCTGGAAGGTCTGCGCCTCCTCGGAGCGGCGCGTATGCGTCGGCATCAGGCCGGCGATCTTGGAAAGCTGCGGCAGGACCGCGGCGGCGGAGCCGGCCTTGCGGAAAAGCGGCTTTCCGTATTTGCGCAGCATGAGGACGGTCGCGACCTCGCAGGCTTCGTAGGCGGTCTTCCAGTCCCAGGCGCCGGCAGTGTCGGAGCCGCCGAAGGCGGTTTCCATCGCGCCGCGCAGCATGGTGGCGTCGACGCGCTGGCCGCGTTCGAGGTCAGAAAGGAGGATCTGCGCGGCAACGACGATCGCCGAGGGCGTGGCGGACGCAGCGACGGGCGGAAGCGATGCGGCGACCTCGGCGGCCGCGGTTGCGGATATCATGTTCATGATGGGGAACCTCGGGAGAGTGGACGGAAACGAGCCGCGCAGCGCTCTCTCTCGACCGCACCGGCTCAAATCCGTCCCGGCCCCTCTCTTCCTCTCACAGCTTCCGCGAAATCGCCGAGAGCAGCCGTTCGCCGCCGGAGGTTTCCGGCCGTCACCTCGTTGAGACGACGGCTTTGATCTACAATTGAGCGGGCTGGATTTTGCGCCGGTTTGCTTGCGCAAATCCCGAAACAACCGCGATATTGGAAGGATTAAGCTCGTGAGGACATGGCTGCTTCCGCGTGCGCCGAGATTCTACTGGCTCATCATCCTGGCGTTCGCGGCATCGACGATCACGTCCGATTTGCCGGATTTCGGAGAGGGGCATTGGTCGACCTCGACCGCCTTCCGTGCCTGCATCATCGCGATCGCGCTTCTCCTCGCCGCCCTGTCGGAGTTCTGGGACATCGCGCCCGCGATCATCGTCAGCGCGGAGGCCCGCTACCAGAACCGGCAGGCGCAGGCGGTCTACACGATCCCCGTCGTTTTCGACACCGCACCGACCGTCGTGCCGAGGATGTCGCGACTGCGCGTGACGCGGACGGATGACCATCGGCCCGTCAGGCCGTGGACCTTGCGCTTCGACTATGCCGCCGAAGGACAGAAGGGCGAATGGTAGGACGGCCGCCCCCGCCGCGCCGAACGGGCCATCGCGAACACGACGAGAGCGCCCCGCCGTGAGGCGAGGCGCCCGGTCAAGTCAGTCGATCGCCGCGAAGATAGCCGAAGCTTCGGCATGTCCCTTCGAATAGGCTGCGAGGCGATGGTAGGCTTCCGCCAGATGGTCGGAATCGTGGCGCAGCGCGAGGTTCGAGAGGACGAAGAGGGTCGCGATGATGCCGGCGGCCTCGGCCGACACCTCGCCGCGAAACTCGGTGAGCCCGCTTTCGATCCGCATGGGCGATCGCGACGCGGGGGCGAGGAACAGCGGGCGGCCCCCATACTCGTAGAAATTCCAGAAGCCCCCGCGATAGTCATAGGGGCTGAGCCGCTCCATCACATGATAGACGGTGTTTTCCGCGATGATGAGGAGCCGCAGGCCGAACAGGGTCGGCAGGAAGGTTTCGCGGCAATCGTCCGCTACGATCGTTGCGGTCTGGCGGGCAGTGGCTTGAAGGGTCATGGCCTGGTTCTCCGGAGAGAGGAAGGAGACAGGTCCGGGCGGCGCTCTCTCTTCAACCGCCCCGAACCGTCCAGGCCCCGTCCCTTCTCTCCCTCGCTCACAGGCGCCAGAGGCCGCCGGCGATCTCCCGCACCAGCATGTCGCGCGCCTTCGCCATCACCTCGCGGCCGCAGGTCTCGGGGTGATCGAAGAAGCGCGCGGCCGGGCCGTTCTCGGTCCAGTCGGCGTAGTAGCAATAGGACCGATCCTGAAGCCGGAAGGCCGTCATGTCGGCGGCCCAATGCGGCTTCGGCTCGACGACGACGGTGACGCCATCGCGCGTTTCGGGCCAGGGCAGCGAGCGCTGCGAGGGCGGGCAACGAAGGTCCGCCGCCAGTATCTCGTCGACGGTGATCATGACGCGGCTCCCTCGCCCGACCTGGCGATGAAGCCGTCCGGATCGTCGGGATCGGGCGGCAGGTAGGCGTCGTAGGGATTGCCATCGGCCAGATGGCCGAAGGGCGTCATGACGAAATCGCCGTCCTCCGCGCGGCCGACGGCGCAAAGGACGTAACGGCGCTCGCCGGTGACGGCATCCAGGCACTCCATGAGTGCGAGATTGCCGTCGCCGGCGGCGCGGAGAAGCGTGTTGAAGTTGGTGCGGGCGTGATCGGGAATGGCCATGTCAGGCTCCTGAAACGAGAACGCCCGGCGCGATGGCCGGGCGATGGATGGGGATTGCGATCGGGGAGACGCAGGCGTCAGAGGCGGAAGCGCGCGACGAGGCGTTGCGCCTCGGCGTGGTGGCGCAGCATCTTGCGATAGAAGCGCTTGCGCGCGTCCCGCCTGTCGGGATCGCGCAGGGCGGAGCGGGACAGCTTGCGCCGCGCCGCCCCGACGACCGTGCGGCCGCGTTCCCACACGGGAACAGCGAGACGGAGATAGGTGGCGTACATCGCGGCCACCTACACGTTGATGCGCTCGCACAGCGCGTCGATCTCGGGGAGATCGAGCCCGGCGTGCGCGCCGTCGTTGTTGTAGATGTCCAGGAACACCGGATCGAGCGGCCCGTTGACAAGGGCGAGCTGAAGGGTGCGAAGACCGGCGAGCACCGCATCGCGCTCGTGGGCGGTCATGGCGACGATCAGGAACGCCTCGACCGTCTCACCCTTTTCGAGAAGACGGACGCCGGTGGATTCGTCGATTTCATAATCGTCGAACTCCTGCACCTCGCCGGTGGCGATCCATTCGCCATCGTAGCGGACGCTTTCGGCGACGCTTCGCGCCTCTGCGGGCGTGCCGGCCTCGACGACGGTTTCGTAATAGACAAAGGCATCGTGGCCCTTGCGGACAACAAATCTGGGCATGGGAAGCTCCATAGGGAAAGCACCGGGCGCGACGGCCGGTCTGGTTGACGGGATGGTGGGAAGGCTCAGTGCCAGGTCTGCCACGCGCCGCTTTGGGCCGCGGCGTGGCAGCGCAGCATCTCGCGGTAGAACTTGCGGCGCAGAAGGCGTTTGCAGCGGTCCCGGCGGACCCAGGCGGGAAGCATTCGCGCCGCCGCCCGCAGGACCGCCCGGTCGGTGTCGATCACCGTGATGCCGAGATCGGCATAGATCGAGTGCATCATGGCCGGCCTCCCTTGGTGTTGCGCCACAATGCCGGTCCGAGGGCGGTGAGCACCGCGCGGATCTCGGCCGTGCCGGTCCGGTCGTCGGGAGCGGTCGATCTGACGACAGCCAGGCATGCCGAGCTGATCTCGCAGTCGGTCACGGCGTCGGGCGACAGGCCGCCGAAGTCCGGATCGGTTGCGAGGATCGTCGCGATGCGATCGCGAACTCGATCTTCCTCAAGCCATGCCAGGACATGGCGACGTCCGGGAAGATCGGCGGCAGGGTCGGGATCGCGCGCGCCGGCGATGATCGCCTCGCCGCGTGCGACCTCCCAGGAGGCGCGCGAGATCCAGTCCCTCTCCGTGGCGGTATTCGCGCAAACGTCTGCGACCAGCATCTTCAGCAGGCCGAGAACGATCTCGAACTGCGCGATCTTCCGGGCGTCCGTCTCCGCGAACTGCGAGGGAACGGCAATGGATGACCGTGCGAGGGGCGCATCCGGTCCGGGCCAGATGCCGGTGACGTAGGTCTCGCCGGCCGACTCGTAGGCGATCGCATCGCCATCCCGATCGTCGTCCTCGATGGCGAGCCGGCAAGCCAGCTCGGGCGTGTCGGCCTCGTATGTCCGCGTCCGGTAGGCCGGGAGCCGGTAAGCGGTCTCGATGGTGAACATCGGCATGATGTGCTCCTGAAACGAAAACGGCCCGGCGAGCGCCGGGCCTGGAGGTGGAAGGGGGAAGATGCGGGGCGACCGCGGCCGCCCCGCGGATGTGGGACTATTCGGCGGCGACGAGCACCGCCGGATCTTCGCCGGTGCCGGCTTCGGGGGCCTCGTCGTCGCCGGCGAGGAAGTCGGGAAGCGCCACGTCGGGCTCGTCCTCTTCGGCTGCACCCTCGATCGCGGGCTCTTCGCTGGCGAGACGCAGCGGTTCCGGGAGCCAGCCGGTATTCGCCAGCCGCTCCTCCGCCTCGGACGCCATCCACATCTTGTCCTTCTTCTGGTTGTCGAGGAGATTGGCGGTGCTCTCGCCGACGGCCTCGGCGATGGCTTCGAGGATGCGCTGCTTGGTCACGCGACCGAAGTAGTTCGCGACGGTCGGCCGGAATCCGGCCTCCGCCATGTCGAGGCCGGTCACGCGGGCCAGGCGGTCGGCTTCCGCCATGCGCGCCTGGAGCTGCCTTTCGGAGATGCCGGTGGCGCTCATGGGATTGGGCCGCTCGTAGAGCGCGTTGATCCCGAGAGACATGCAATGCGCCAGCAGCGCCATGCGGTTCTCGTCGTCGAGCGCAACGAGCCAGTCCCAGAGCGCATCGTCGTCGGTCGGCACCTTGGCCTTCCATGCGGCGTGGCGCTTGTCCACGGCCTTCGCATAGGGCGTGGTCTTCAGGTCGGTTCCCTGATTGCCGCAAAAGACCTCGTGAACCGAGACCTGGACGGTCGCGCCATGGGTGGATCGCCTGAAGGCGTCGCGGGCGAGCTTGTGCAGCAGCGCCGTCATGGCGACATGGGGATTGCTGCCGACCGCGTTGCGCAGCGCGATGGTACGATGCGCCGACAGCTCGATCACCAGCTTTTCGGGGAGCGGCCGGATGACGTCCACGTCCTCCTCTGGCTCGACCGGCCGGCCGTTGACGGCGATGACGGTGCGCGGTCCCTCGGGCGAGAGATCGTCATCGTCCTCGCCGTCGATACCGGCATCCGGCTCGACGCCTTCGGTGTCGACGGTCTCGACCGGCTCGTCCTCGGGGCGCACCCAGCCGCGATTGACGACAAGCTCGCCGTCCTCGTCGACGGTGACGAAAGCGCCGGCGATGGCGATCTCGACCGGATCATAGACGGTCGGGCGGCGCTCGAAGGCTTCGAGCTGCCTTTCGATCTCGCCTAGGCGCCGGTCGATGTCCTCGGGCAGCTCCTGATCGGCCGGGTACTTGGCCTCAAGCCGCTCCTGCTGGCTGCGCAGCTTCTCGCGTTCGCGCCGCTCCTTCTTGGACAGTTCCGCCGGCGTGCCGACGACGCCGCGCAGGCCGTGGTCATAGCCGTAGGGAAGTTCGAGGTCTGCTTCGACCCACTTCCAGCCTTCGGCGGCCACAGCATCCGCGGCCGCCTTCAGCTTCTCCCCGACCAGCCGGTCGAGAAGCGGCACGTCTTCCAGCCATCCCTCCTCGTCATCGTCGAAGAGATAGCGCGGCAGGAGAGACCCGCTCGCCGCCAGATAGGCGTCGAGGCCGACGAAGCGCGCACGCTTGTCGGATGCGGGAACCTCGGTCTCGGTGAGCATTTCCCGGATCTGCCAGGGCTCCTTGTTGTGGGACTGCCGGACGGCATCCCAAACCTGCTCCTGGCGTTCGTGATCGGGATGGGCGGTGAACGCCTCCAGCGTCCGGAGCGTCATGCCGTTCGCGGCATAGACCTCGTGCAGCTTGGGCGAGACCTTGGCGAGCACCAGGCGCTGCTCGACATAGCGCGTCGTCGTGAAGTAGGCGCTGGCGACCTCCTCGTGGGTCATGCCGCCATCCACCATCCGCTTGAAGGCGCGGAACTGGTCGAGCGGATGCAGCCCGACGCGGAAGGTGTTCTCGGCCAGCGAGTCGTCGACGGCCGAGGTCTTGGCATTGGCCTTCTTGACGAGGCAGGGGACCAGGCCGTCCTCGGGGAAGCGACCCTTTGCCACCAGGCGGGCGATGACGCGGTAGCGGCGACCGCCGGCCGGGGTCTCGAAATCGCCGGTCTCGTTGCCGTCGGCGTCGAGAACGGCGCGGACATTGATGCCGAGGATCAGGTCCTCGCGGCGCTCGACATCGAACTCAAGCTCATCGAGGCCCGCATCGGCGTCGACTTCGCGAACATTGTCGTTCGACAGATGGATGCGGTTGAAGGGAATGTCGCGCGACCGCGAGAACTCGATCATCGCGAGGGCGGGCTTCTTCTTGGCAGCTCGGGCCATGGTGGGGTACTCCGTGACGGGCGCCGAGAGCCTCTCTCTCCGCTATCAACCCGTCACGAAATCCCCATCCCCTCTCTCACTCTCTGGAACGCCGATGCGGGCGCCTGCCTCACCGGGCGGGGAGCGACGGCCGCGGCGCGTCCACCCCGTATTTCCGCCGCAGCGTGTCGATCGCCGCCTCCTGCCGGACGATCCTGCGACGAAGCCGGTCGAGATCGGGACCGGACGCCTTGAGCAGATCGTCGAGGATGCGGCGGTATTCCGCCTCGTCCGCGCCGGTCCAGCGGCTCATCGCACGATGGTAGTGCCGCGCTTTCGGCCGCCGGCGGATCGCCTCGGCTTCGGCCCGGCGGCATACCGCGCGCTCGGCCAGCGCGAGATTGTCCCGGCTTCGGGCGAGGCCGGCTTCCATGCGCACGAGAGCGGCGTGAAGTCGCGCGCGGTCAATCACGCCGCCCGCCTGTCAGGCTCGGCCTCCACCGGGCGCAGCCCGTCATCGGGGGCGAAGGACAATATCCAGTCGGCCGCCTTGCTGGCCTGGCTGGCGGCGCGGACCACGGCGCGGGAATCCTCGCGCAGCACGTCGAGCCAGGAGCCGATATAGTCGGCATGGCGCACGGTCGGGACGATGCCGAGCGACGCGCAGCAGAATGCGGCGCTCATCTCGGCGATCAGTTCCTCGAAGGCATATTTCTTCGTGCCGAAGGAGGAGGAGAAATCGCGGTTCAGCCGGCTGCGATGGCCGCTGGCGTGACCCAGCTCGTGCAGGGCCGTCCGGTGCCAGTTGATCGGCTCGAAATAGGCTTGCGGCGGCGGCACGACCACATAGTCGTCGGCCGGTACATAGAATGCCCTGTCGCCGCCGATGCGGAAGTCGACGCCCGTCGCCCTGATCAGCGCCTCGACCCTCGGCTCGATCAGGCCGGGGGGCGGCGGCGGAACCGCGACGGTGATGTCGTCGGGCAGCCGTTCGCATTGCGCTGCATTGAAGACGGTGAAGCGCTTGAGGAAGGGGATGGCCTGGGCTTCCTCGCCGGTCTCGCGCGCCCGGCGCTTCTCGTCCTCTGGGACGAAGCGGTCGGCATAGACGACGGTGGTGCCCTGCTCGCCCTTGCGGACATTGCCGCCGAGCGCGGCGGCCTGCCTGTAGGTGAGCCAGCCCTGACCGGGAAAACCGTGCTGCACGACGGCGCCCCAGAGGATCAGGATGTTGATGCCGCTGTAGCTGCGGCCGGTGGCGGCGTTCCTCGGCAGGCCGAGCGGCGCTTTCGCCGACGCCGTGCCCCAGGGCTGGACCCAGGGGAAGCGGCCGACCTCGAGCTCGGCGATGATCTTGCCGGTGATCTCGTCATAGAGGTTCGTCCGGTCCGAGCCGGCGCGAGGGGTGCGGTCACGTCTGGACATCGCGGTTCTCCGCGACGGGCGCCGGGAGCCTCTCTCCCAGCCCTCAACCCGTCACGGCAAACCCCGTCCGCACTCTCACTCTCGGGGGGCGTTGCGGGGTCTCCCCGCAGAAGGGGGTGTGTCGGCAACGAAGTGCCGACCAGGGGGAAGGCTTTCCCCCGCAAGACCGTAAAACCGTGGAAGCGTATAAATGCAAAAGCATAGATACGGACCGCCGGAAATCGCGAAGGACCGCCAGCCTCGAAATCGCTCCGGTCCCGCCCTATCTTGCCATCCATGTGCAACGCCTATGAACAGCATGTGAAATGGGTCGAGTATTGCAGGATGATGCAGGCGCTGGAGCTTGGGATTCCGACGCAACAAAGCGACCTTGACCTTCCCGAACATGACGACATCCGCATCAACCAGATGGGTCCGGTGATGCGGGCGACGGCGAACGACCGCGAGGTCGAGCTGGAGCGGATGAATTTCGGATTGCCGTCGAACCGGCCCGAGGGCGGCCCGGTGTTCAACTTCCGCTCGGAAGGGCGCGATTTCTCCAACACCCATCGCTGCCTCGTCCCGGCCTCGGCCTTCTTCGAGTTCACCGGCACGAAATATCCGAAGACCAAGCACCGCTTTACGCTGAACGGAGCGCCCTTCCTTGCCGTCGCCGGCATCTGGCGCGAGGCGCAGGGCAATCACCCGGCCTCCTTCGCCATGCTGACGACCGATCCCGGTCCCGACGTGAAGCCGATCCACGACCGGCAGATCGTGGTGCTGCGGCCGGAAGATTGGGCGGCCTGGCTATGGCTGACGAAACCGGAGGCCGAGTTATTACGGCCGCTGGAGCAAGTCTCCCTCTCGGTCGAGACGGTGCGGAAGGGTGCCGACTAGCCCCATCGCCGCTTCCATCCGCCACTATGACAGCGGCATCCGACGACGAAAGCGGCCGTCAGCTTCTCCAACATGCGATAGTGCGCTCGACCGCTTCCCGGCCGAGGTGACGCCTTTCCTTGAAGAGTCTAGGGTAGATTTGTGGAAGTTTCGGAGCTGTTGGCGGGGGCATGGCGGATATATTTGAGAATGCGGTAACTTCGATTGTGCTCGGTATCGAAGATTTCCGAGAGGGTTCCGACGCGCGCATGTTGAGTGCGGCGCGCAACTACTATGCGGGCGTGCTGTTACTGGGCAAGGAATGCCTCGTCCGTGCCGCCCCTGACGCCGATCCGATGGAGATCATCGGCGCGAAATTCGAACCCGTCCCCGATGGTGACGGCGGCGTTGACCATGAGGTTGTCGGCTATGCGACGGTAGATCTCGCCCAGCTCAAGAGCCGATTCAAGAAATTCGGCTTGTCCTGGCCTGACGTGAACATCGAAAAGCTGCAACGATTCCGAAACAATCTTGAGCATTATCACCTGGCCGAACCCGTTGGAGCGCTGAAGGAGGCGATCGCCGCCTCATTTCCGATGGTTATCGACTTCCTGGAGACGCTGAAAGAAGATCCGCAAGACGTCTTGGCGGACGTCTGGGATACAATCCTTGAAGAGACGAATGCCTTCAATAAGGTCCAGAAGAGCTGCATGGACAGCCTTCTGCGCCTGAATTGGCCCGGTGAGATCGGGCAACTGGATCGTATGTCTTGCACCAATTGTGGCTCGTCTCTTATCGGTCAGACCGACCGCGACAATATCGAGAGCGAAGCGGCCGATGCCAAATGCTTCCAGTGTGGCCATGAGTACGATCAGCGGCAGCTTGCTGAGATGGTCGTGTCGGCGAGCTACGAGATCGACGCCTATTATGCCGCCAAGAACGGTGACTCGTCACCGATCGCGACATGCCCCGAATGCAGCGCCGACGCCTATGTCGAGAATGGAGAAATGAGCATTTGCTTTGCATGTAAGGAAACGATCGGTGGCGAGTGCAGTCGATGCAGTGCCGACATCACGGTCCATGAGTACAATCCAGACTATCCCGGTTTGTGCAGCTACTGCGCTCACACCTGGGAAAAGGTTATGCGAGAGTGACGAAGGATATTGTCATCCGCACCGCCGTCGAGACGGATAATTTGATGGAGATGGTGCGAGCCTCTGCCGCACGGGCTCAACAATGGATGGCGTCGCAATCGGGGGACCCGCTGGACCTGTTGCGCCGGATGAAGTTCGATCCAATTGGCTTCCATCCCCTCGAGGATCGGCCGTTAAATCTGATCGAGCAAATCAATCAGACTTGGACCTTCGCCGTCGCCATCGCGGCTGCCCGCCAATTGTTGAACCTACATCCAGACGTGAGCGGGTTTCGGCTCGCCCCTGGCGCGCACGCATCGCTTGAACTCGACATCATGAGTGAGGAAGCCGGCTATGTCGGCGCCGAGACCTTTGCGGCTGTCAATCCACGCAACAACGGCAAGCTGGCAGCCGATCTTGTTAAGCTCGCATCTCGCATGGAGCGATATAAGTACGTATTCTTCATGTCACCCTTGTTCCCCGGCAACGAACGCCGACCGCAGTTCGAACGCAATGGGATAGAGGTCTGGTCTGTCGATTTCTGACCAGGACGAAAGGGTTGTCCGACAGGGTGGTCGTCGGTGGTTGCAGCAGACTGAGAGAGGCGATGAACCCAAACTTCTTGGGTCACGCACGCGGTGATGCGACTACTGTCCCTTTCTCTCCTGGTCGTCCGTCCACCATGTAGATCTGCCAGCCGAGCATCTCGACGTCGCTGGGTAGTTCCCAAGATGTCAAGACAGTTTGGTATAGGCACTCGGGACTGCCGAAGAAGTCCAAATAGGGCTGGATAGCACCCCAATCCATTCCAAGCGACTTAAGCTCGACCAATAGCAGCGTCGGCCCGAATTGGGTTCCTTCACGGGCTAGCGCCATCGCGAGTTCAAGTAGAACGCGCCCCCTTTCGCCACCCGATAATTGCTCGAACCTCATCACTCGACCATTGGTCAGATGACTTTCCAACACGTAGACAGGTGCGTCAAGATCATCTCTCTGAAGCTCGTCCTCGTCGTCTTCCTGCTGCGTCCGCTGGACAAATTCCACTTTCTTTACGAAATCACCGGATACGCGAGTGCCCAAGCTGCGCAACGCGAACTCATCAATCTGGAGCAAGTCCATGATTCGACGAAGATCGCACACAATGCGGTTGTCACCGCGTCCGCTTAGATAAACCGCGCTTGATCGGGCGTGGTTTCGGCTAACCGTTTTTCCATCAAGGTCTAGAGTGAGGATGCCTTCTGTTTGAACGGAGAGCCGATGTTCGGCGGGGGCGTCGAATATGATATCGTAGTGGACGTTGTTGTTTGCGAGCCAACGCCGGATATTGTCACTCGCCTCAAGTATGCTCACCCACTCGCAAATAGCGGATTTGCCACTGCCATTAGGCCCGATTAGAAATGTGGTCTTGGCGAAATCGATCTGCGTGCCGGGCGTGAAGAGCGGTGAACGCTCAAGCCTTAGAGTTCGCACGAATCCGAAAGCTGCCTGATTTCCGCTATGTTCAAACGATGTGCGGTATTCGTGGAGCGCTTTCCAGCTCTGCAACACATTGACGGGAAAGCGCACGCCGCTTTTCTTGTCGATCAGGTTCTCGTGCGCTCCGCACATCCAAATACCATTGGATGCGTGTTTTAGTTGCGCAGGCTTTAGCCCGCCCTGCCCACGGGGGCCACGAAGAGAGGCGGCGTGAATATGGCTGGCGAAGCCGGTGTCCTCGTACTGGTCAGGTGCGACCGCTGGCCCGAGGGTCAACTTCTGGCAGCCCGGATAGGAACAACGATAGCCTGCCCTGGAAGCGATGACATGGCGCGTCGTTGATGTAAAACCGTGCCGCGTCACGTAGATCGTACTCCGATTTGCGAGGCCCTAAGATACACAACTGAATAGACCAAATTACCTTCATTCACTTAAAATCGCGCGTTTTCACGCGAATTTCTCCGATATGCCCATATCCGTCCGTGAGCGTGCGCCCCCGGAATGGGCGCGGTGGCAACCGAAGCGTTCCGAAAATGAAGAGCCAGACCCGACCATGTGCGCCCCCCAATCAGTACCGGAATCCGAGCAGACTACCGCTCGCGTCGGTATCCGTCAGACGCAGCCGAACGAGCGCTTCATAGTCGAAGCCCGGCGAAAAGTCGCTGACCGGGACCATGTCGGTGTTGAGGGTGCAGATATATTGAAAGTCGTATTTTGCGGCCATCGCTGCCGCTAGTTCGAGCGCGTGGGCTCGCTGACGGGGATCAACGCCGTCGAAGATCGTGCTGTCGTGAATCAGGAAGTCGATCCCGAGACCGCGCTGCCGCGCGAATGAGATCAGCATGAGATCGTAGCAGAAGATTTTCATCTTGCTGATACCCTCGCTCGGGCTACCGGCAATCTCTACGTCGAACTTGTAGCCCGTATCATCGATGTCGATGACTAGGCGACCGGGCGATTTGTAGAGACTCTCGGAGAATTCAGAGAACAGGCTGAGCGCCTGTGACCAGAGTGCGCGCCGTTCTTCATAATCGAGTGCTGTCGCTCGCTTCAACTCCACGGTCTCGACCTTGATCGTGTCCGCCTTCGTGGTCATCTGGCGAAGCTGTGTGATCCTGTTGGTCAGTTCATCGACCTTCAGCCGGGTGGCGGCATGCAGCTCCTGTAGCTGCGTCAGTTCCTCCAGCGCGCCCTGTCCGGCAAGCGCGCTAAGGTAGCCGGCACGGCGATCCGTGAGAGTCGCTATGTTCGTCTCGCGCTCGCTGACAGCAGCCTCAAGCGCGGCAATCTCGCTGGCGATGAACTCGCGGCGGTTGGCGATAATCTGCGCATTGAAAGCCCGCGCATCCTCCAGCGTCTTCTTGACGGCGCCAGGCAGGGCGATGCCCGCCTCACCGTAGAGAGCTTCCAGCCGGTCTTCGGTCGGGACATCTTCGCTGACCAGCGAGTCGCGGTAGCGATCGAGCCGGCGCTTATCCACGATATTGGCGTTGACCAAGCCGTGGATTTCGCCGGTCAGGACGTTCGCCTGGCCCTCGATCTCACGGTACTGGGGAAGCACGCGGAAGCTTGAGAGAGCATCGCGCTCGCGTTCGAGCTGTGTCGACAGGCGAAGGCGTTCGGCTTCGAGTTCACCGAGGGACGCCAGTTCGCCGTCGACCGCTCCGGTCTTGATCGCCTGTTTGAGCGCATCGAGTGCGTTCTTTTGATCCTTGAGCTGCTGCCAGGTCGCAGCTTTCTCCCAGTTCAATCCGAGAAGGAATGCGTTGTGGACCTGGATATCCCAGGTCTTCTGATTATCGAAATACTTGAAGGGGATGTTGTACGCGGCTGTCTGGTTACGCACGAAATAGGAAAGCAGCGACCGCGCCGAGGGCTTGTAGCCCGACTCGGCAGACAACTCGCTGATGCCGAACAGCGCCCAGGCGAGGACCGCTCGCCATTTCTTCGCGTCGAGACCGGGCACGCCTTCCTTGTTAGGGGTCGGGCGGACAGGCCAGTCGTCGGTCGCGCCTTCGATCGCGAAGAAACCGGGCGTGTCGGTGGCTCGCGTTACCGCGACGTCGCGGCCGGACAGGGAAAGCTCCAGCGTGAATGCCCAACCCTGCAAAGCCTCGATGCGAAGTCCCTTTCCGGGTGAGGTATTGCTTGCGAGACAGAAGTCGATGATCTCGATGAGCGTCGATTTGCCAAGTGCGTTCGTCGTGTCCTTGTCGCCGGCCGAGGTGGATCGGTCGGCCAGTATGAGATTGACTCCTGGCTGAAGCAGAGCGGCGTGGAAGCCTTTGTGATTGGCGCGAACAGCTCGGATCATGAGGCGGTCCTGACGATGAGGCCGTCTCGAATGTCGATGGCGCCGATGAGATAGAGGAGATTCGAGGCCAGCACGAACCGCTCGAAAGTTCCGACGTTCGGCTCCGTGCGCAGACGCTCCCAAAGGCCCGAGACGGTCATGGGCATGCTGAGGTGGGCAAGCAGCGTCGCGCCGACACCGATCAGCGCCTCGTTCTGCGGGATATGTTTGGTCGGAAGAATCATTTCTCAAACACGTCGCAGATTTCGAAAAGATAGATCAGCACCGCGATACCAGCAGTCTTGTCCGCCTGCCGACGCAACCCGCGTTGGGCAAAGGCGCACATCAGCTCGAACAGCTCGTCGCCCTTATGGCCCTCCTTCCGACGCGCGTAATATTCCTCAAGGAAGCCGGCTTTCAGGCGTTCGGGAAAGTCCGGATCGAGCTGCGCTTCGGCCTCGACATAGTCGCCAACGGTAGCTCGCGAGGTCAGACCGGCAGCAATGATATGCCGAGATCCGTTCGATAGAGCGTTCTTCTTGATCTTCTCGTCGGGCGCGGTGAGATCGAACGATCCATTGCCTACAGGAGCTTGGCTGGCGACCCACGACACAGCGTTCTGCAATTCGGGAAAGGCAACGTCCGCAAAAGCCGCCTCCATCGCCTGGCGAACCTGCTCTTCGTGGCTTTCCTTCAGTTGCTGCAACGTCGCGGTGGGCCAATCAGCCTCGACCTTGTCGATGATCGTATGGTGGTCGGTGCAGAGATAGATAAGGTTGCGGACGTTATCGCGCTCCGCATCGGTCATGGAGGCGTCGTAGCGCGCGGCGGTCGGCTTTTCACCCCGAATATGTGCCGCCTCGCCGACATAGGTGTCGTCTCCCACCTGGGCGTCGTAGGTGAGATGCTTGCCGCATTTCGGAAAGGCGCAGACGCCGCCGCTTCGAAACGCCAGGATGATTCTCGTCGGATAACTAGCGCCCACGCCGACCGCCCATCTGCGCGCGCGTGCCAGGACGGCGGGTCGTTATCTGTGGAGGAGCGCTGGCATCGCCGAGCTGGTGAATCCGCAATGCGGGCCGCTGCGGCAGCTTGACCGTCAATTCGAGCTCTCCCCCCACAGCTTCCACATAGCTGCGGAGAGTGGAGAGATACATATCGGTCTGTCGCTCGATCTGAGAAACCGAGGGCTGCTTGATGTTGAGCGCGGATGCGATCTCAGCCTGGGCCTTACCCGCAATCTGCCGCAACTCGCGAAGGCCCTCGACTTCCTGCTTCAAATCCTGATAGCGGGCGTCGATCGCTGCCTGCTCTTCGGCAGGGAGCGCGGCAATGATGTCATTCAGGCTCCGACCCATCTCATTTGCCCTTCTTTGCGGATTTCAGGCTTTCCAGATGCTCGGAAAACCGTAGATCCGCCTTTGCGATCAGCGTTTTGTAGAAGCGCTTCTGACTGACGCCCGATTTGTCACCCGCTACAAGAACGATGGCTTTGCGCTCGGGATCGAAAGCGAAGGCCGCACGCCATTCGCCATCGCTGCCTTCGAAGCGCAGCTCCTTCATATTGGCGTGTTTCGATCCTTTGAGCGTGTCGGCGTGAGGCCGGCTAAGCTGCGGTCCGTAATCGGACAGCAGCTTGGTGGCGGCGATCAACGCGACCCGGACATCACGCTCAAAAGTCAGAACCTCAGCCTCGAAGGCGGAGTGGAATTCGACCTCCCATTCCATATAGGTTAGAACCTATATCCGGTCAATGGGAAGGATGCGGGGCGGTTCTGGCGATACCGTCGTGGTGCGACGGCAGCTCTTAGCCCAAGCGTCCAGATCATCGACTGCATAGCGGACCCATTTGCCGAACTTATGATAGGCGGGGCCTCCTCCTCGCGAGCGGTAGCACTCCAACGTATGTGCTTCGAGGGCGAGGTAGCGCGCCGCCGCCTCAGTGTCGACGAAACGAACTGGTCCCGCCTCGTCGACGAACCTGGCGCGCTTGAGGATGTCCGGCGTTGGCCAGCGGCGATCCGGCTTTGCTCTATCGGACATGACCGGCCTCCATCGCTTCGGTGCGCTTCGAGCCAGGCGGAACCGAGCGGTTTTCGCCGCTGCGGTGACGATAGGGTCTGTAATTGCCGAGACGGGTGGGGGACTAGCGCCCCGACCGCAGATAATTCGAACATCCCTGACTCCGCGCGACAGTCCGGGGAGCGGGCGTAAACATGAGTCATGGCGTTCCCACATAGATTGAAAACTGTCAGAAAACTGCGTATATTTCTGACAGGAGATTTATCATGCAGCGACTGACCGAACAGATTCTGGCGCATACCGAGGGTTTGCCCGAGGGCGCTCCGATCGCCGCGAAAAGCCTGCTCCATCTCGGCAACCGCCCCGCATTGGACCAGGCATTGTCGCGACTGGCAGAACGTGGCCGGCTGATACGGGCCGGGCGCGGCGTTTACCTACGTCCGGTTTCGAGCCGGTTCGGCGTTCGCGCGCCCTCCGTCGATAAAGCCGTTGAAGCCCTTGCGACGCAGCGTGGTGAAATCATCGTGTCGAACGGAGCGGCGGCTGCCAATGCGCTCGGGCTCACGACCCAAGTACCGGTCCGGTCGGTCTATCTGACCTCGGGCCGAAGCCGGACCATGACTCTGGGCCAGCAGACTATTGAGCTGCGCCATGCGCCACGCTGGCAGTTGGCGTTGGCCGATCGCCCTGCCGGGCAGGCCGTGCGCGCACTCGCCTGGCTGGGACCGGAGAAGGCGGAAGCGGCCTTGAAGACGCTGAAACACAAGCTGCCGTCTTCTACGTTCGGCGAGCTTGTCGCGGCCGCGCCGCAACTACCGAGCTGGCTCGCCAGATCGGTCGGCAAGGTCGCTCATGGCTGAAGCCTTCGTCACATTGTCAGCGAACGATCGGCGCGAGGCTCTTGCCGTTGCCGCCGATCGATCCGGCCGCCCGGCCCATCTGCTTGAAAAGGACGTGTGGGTCGTCTGGACTCTCGCAACGCTGTTCGGGTCAAATTTCGGCGAACATCTCGTGTTCAAGGGCGGCACATCACTGTCAAAGGCTTATCACGTCATCCGGCGTTTTTCCGAGGACGTGGATCTCACCTACGACATCCGCGCCATCGCCCCCGACCTGGTGGGCGAAAACGGCGAGGGCCTGCCGAAAAACCGGAGTGAGGAGAAGCGATGGTCGAAGGCAGTCCGCCACCGGCTGCCAGAATGGGTCGACGGAACAGTCCGACCTCTCCTTGCCCGCGCGATCGACGCGCAGTCGTTGCCTGCAACGTTCAGGGCCGAAGGCGACAAGCTGTTCATCGACTATGAGGCGACCTCTTCGGGATCGGGCTATGTGGCTCCGAGCGTGATGCTGGAATTCGGCGCCCGCTCGACCGGGGAGCCGGCCAGCCCGCGCGATGTTGTATGCGACGCGGCCGGATTGGTCGACGGCGTCGAATTCCCAACGGCTCGTCCCCGGGTCATGCATGCCGAGCGAACCTTCTGGGAGAAAGCGACGGCAATGCATGTTTATTGCCTCGAGGGCCGGTTGCGGGGCGATCGGTTCGCCCGTCATTGGCACGATGTCGTCCGACTGGATGATGCGGGGGTCGCCAACGCCGCAATATCGGATCGTGAGCTCGCCGACGCGGTTGCCCGCCACAAAACCATGTTCTTCGGGGCGAAGACGGTTGATGGCGAGGTTATCGACTACGAAGCCGCCGTCGGTGGAAAGCTGCAACTCGTGCCGGACGGAGATGCGCGCGCTGCGCTGGCAACGGACTATGCGCACATGGTCGAGGATGGGTTGCTGCTTGACGACGCGGAACCCTTCGAGGCGCTGATCATGCGATGTGCGGACATCGCCGGGCGAGCCAACCGTGCTGCGAAGTGATGATGGGAGATAGGGTGTCGAGCTATTTTACGGATCGTGAATATGGGGCACGCCCTGCAACAATCGATGTCATTGGTGACCGTCTGTGGGCGGGTCTTTTCACCTTGATCGAGACGAGGATTGGCGATGGCTCGTTTGGCTTTCGCTTTCCGGAACAGTGCCCCGACGGGAATGGTCCGTGCGGATGTGACGTCCAAGCCTTCAGCCGGGTGCTGGGCGCCGAGGTGCCGTGGATCGAATGGCCGTTCTCTGTGAACGAAGTGCCCGATACGCCGGTGATCCTCGATCTGCTCGAGTTTTGCGCCAGCGCCGTCGGCGAGCCGATTCAAGGCAGTTATCATTCCTACTTCGGTCACCATCACTTGAGCTGGAACCGGGACGGCGGCCTTGCTCGGTTCGTAGCCGACGTAAACCTCCTGTTTCGCCGGAACGCGATTGCGTATGAACTCACATCGAGCGGACAGGCCCGCCGGCTTCTCCCACAGCCGGTCGCCGATGTTCTCGGTTGGGCGATGTTTCATACCGGTGATGCGGAGACGGACCGCCTGCTCGAAGCCGCTCGCCAACGGTTTCTATCGCCCAAACCTGAAGACAGGCAGGACGCGCTGGAGAAACTGTGGGATGCCTTTGAACGGCTGAAGACACTGGAACCCGGCGCCAACAAGCGCGCTCAGGCCGAAGCGATGCTGGACCGTGTCGCCACGCCGGACTCTGGATTCCGGGAAGCCCTTGGGCGGGAGGCCGCTGAGCTGACCTCCATAGGGAACAGCTTTCGCATTCGTCATTCCGAGACGACCCAAGAAACCCTGACCTCTCTGGATCAGGTGGATTATCTGTTTACGCGGATGTTTGCATTTGTGCGTGTGATCCTGAGAGGGACCGGGCGTGGCGGATGATCTTTATCGGCTTATCTTCGGAATTCTGCACGGGATGAGCCACGCCCAAATGAGTCAGGAGCCGGGGCTGGTCGCTGGGCTGGTCGTGCCGGCACCAGAGGGCTTCTCAAAACGGCAGCGTATCGAACTTGCGCTCGAAAACCTCACGCAGGCGGACTTGGCTCGACTGGCGCTCAAATTCGCTGCTGCTCGCAGCGACATCCCGCTTGATGAGGCGGGCCGCAAGGTGCTTGAGGCTGATGATCCACCGCTGACGCAGATCACACGACGAGACGTCGCGCGGATTCTCGGCAACGACCTCGCCGGCGAGCGTAGCACCGTGGAGGTCGTCGAGAGCTACTTCCCGCTTTCCTCACCATTCGAAGCCCTTTTTGGCAGCAAAGGCCAGAGCCTGCGCGACCGCATCGCCCGGCACATGGATCACAATCCCGGCGATTGGTCGGTCGAACAACTGTTTGGAGAAATCGGGGCCTTCGATTGTTCCAGGGCCAGGTTCGGCGCCTTGCTCGAACAAGCTGTTCACCCCCTTTCCCGATCAGGTGATGAGCAGACGAAGACAGTCGAAGCGTTGAACAGGGTGCTCGCGCGGGATGGATATGAGCTTGCGCAGGATGGCGAGGTATCCGGCCATCCGCTTTTCAGTTTCCGCTCTCTGGTGCGGGGGGTTGGCGGCCGGCCGAAAAACCTGATCTTTGCGTCACGAGGACCGAAGCCGGAAATCGGCTTCGCCGATGCGATCAACAACGACATCGTCATTCTGTCCGGCGAAGAGAGCTGCCTGATCTACGACCGGCCGATCAGCGCGAGCGGCCTTCTGTGGTCGGAACTCGTTTCCTGGTGGGGCGACGTTACGCCCGGTGCTGATGCCGCAAGACTCGGAGCGCGTCTCCAGGAATCCCTGGCCTCGGATGCGGAACGCAAGCTTTTCGCGGCCTACTTCAAGGCTTATCGGTCTACCCTCGGCGAGGCGCTGCCCGCGCTGCTGCCGCAGGTCTACCTTCACTATGATCCTGCCGTCGTAAAAACCCTGCGTCACCGGCTTCCATTGCCGCGTCAACGCATGGACTTCCTGCTTCTGTTACCCAGCCGTCAGCGCGTCGTGATTGAGGTCGACGGTAAGCACCATTTCTCGGAAAACGACCTTCCTTCATTGAAGGTCTATGCCGATATGGTGTCGGCCGACCGCGAGCTGCGCCTTGCGGGATATGAGGTCTATCGGTTCGGTGCAAATGAACTGGTCGGTGACGGCGCCGAAGCGAAGATCAAGGATTTCTTCGACAAACTTTTTCGCCTGCATCGCATTCGCCAATGAACTCACTCGCTGATCGGTTGGCGTATGATCAAATCAGGGCGCATTCTCGATCTGGCGGGCAACCCATTGGGTATGTTCACGAGAGAACGCTCGCTCGGCTTCATTTACGAAGGCAGAAAACTTCTCTTCGCTGTCAATCGTGCCAAGCCGCGTCTGCAAGATGCCGATCTCGTGGGCGGTGAGGCTGTAGGCAGAAGCGAGTTCGTTGAATTTCTTCAGTTGGATCCAACCTATGGCGGAAGACGCTATCACCAGCAAAGGTTCGGTTGGCCAAATCATCCATGGTGGATCATGGCGGATTCGGAGGAGAGCTAAAGCGATTGCGGCACCTTGAACGAGGACGCATATCAATATCCATAGGCGAAAACGCTGCCTATTCCAGGTAACCTTTGCTACATACCATTCGCGTTGGTCCGTAATCCGGTCAGTATTATATCGTTGAACACGCTCTGCGAGAGGCAGAGCACGAACCGCATTCATTTCGTTGGTGATCTGATCGCCGGTTACCGGCCGACGGCTTATCGAGTCGCGGACGTGGCTGTTGGCATCCAGAATCGCCCTCAGAAACTCCGAGAATTTCTCTGCTACTGTTGAGAGTTTCGGGGCATCTTCGAATGGCTCAGCTCGCATCATGTAACGCCAGGTTGATGTCTTGATCGACTCCGCCAGCGCTCGGCACCCGTACCACTCTTTCTCAGGTTTTTGGACTGCCATATATAGTAGGAGACCCGTAGAGGCGGCCAGAACTAACGCATAAGCGATGTATAGATCAGGAGACGCTCCAAACCAAATAGAGATCGTCGCTGCGACAGTGAGCAGAAGGTACTGCAGCCGAATAAGCCTTAGATAGGTGGACTGGGCATCGGCGGCGGAGCCGTCTGCCGAGCGGTACAGGGCGGGAAAACTATCAGGCGTCATATCGACGGATCTCCGGGCTATTTCAGTTCAGCGGCCAATTGATTCCACTGGACGACTTTCACGCCGTGCTTCGCCACCCAAGGCGGATTTTGCCGTGGGGCGCCCCCCTTGGGGTGAACCGCCACCACCTTTTTCCCAAGAGCGAGGCTGGTCTCCACTTCCCAAGTCACCCAACGGCTTTGCGCAGTATTGTCGGAGATGTAGACGACACAAACAGATGAGCGCTCTATCCGCTCGCTGATCTTTTGTTTGATATATTCTGCGCGTTCGCTGTCGTAGGGCTCGCGAACAGAATGATCGTTGAACTCGATATCACTGTTCTCGTTCTTCGCATGCGCGCGCAGAAGATTGACCTCGTCCATATCTTCGGTTGCAAAACTGATAAAGACATTTCGTTTGCCGCCCTGAAGCGCCGCCTTGGCTTTCTCCTCCAGGGACCGAATGTCGCCTAACCTGCTCCAGCTCCCGCTACTCCCGCCGCCCATATCAGACCCCCTCAGCCTTGAATTCATTACATGCTATGCACGCTCCACAAGGTGTTTCACCCCCGAGATGACAGGAATAAGTGCCCTCGATGCCTTTAAGCGTCGCGAGTTCGATGACTTCCTGCTTGTGGAACGACGAGAGCGGTGCAAGGACCTTTATTTCACGCCCCATGCTCCTTGCGATCATTGCCTCCGCCTCCTGCAAGAACGCCGATGTCTGGTCAGGAAACAGGCTGGTTTCCTCATGGAGGAGTCCAATCGATATCGCATCGGCGTCGCGCTGAAATGCGTAGGCTGCTGCTACAAGCAGAAAGAGGAGATTTCGACCAGGAGTAAACGCATCCTCCAGCACTCGCTGGTTCGGGTCCGTCAACCCGGACTTAATGAGGCGGCCATAGCCCGACAGGTCGGCCACCTCCAAATCTGGTAGCTGCAACTTGGCCATCGCTGACCGGCAAGCCGCGTGCTCTCGATCGCGGGATCGCTGCCCATAGTCGATGAAAATCGGATATTGCTGAATCCCTTCCTCTTTTGCGAGGTAGGCGACCAGCGTGGAATCAAGCCCACCGGAAACGAGAGTGACAATGCTCATGCTAACGCGCGCTCCGTATCTTGAGAACCCGCAACCCGCATCACTATCCAGATCGCCCAATCCATAAGGCCGACTGCAAATCCGAGCCTATTTGCATGTGAAATCAGTTTATCTTCTTGCATGTGATAGTGTGAAAGCTTCGAGATGGCTCGGCCGGCCCCTGTGTAGAGTCCAATAATCGTCATGTAGTTCAATACGTGGCGATCCAGGACTGCGAGATCGTAGCTGATACCTGCGTTACGCAGGAACATACTCGCCTGCTTTGGCCCGATTCCAGCTACGTTCGACACAAGCCACGAGCGAGCGGTTGCCGCATCTCCGAAGGCATGCACGAGTGAGCACAGGTCCCCGCTTTCCTGCGAGACCGATTCGCGCGCAGAGGCCAATTGCATCGACTTTGATCGAGGAAAGCGATAATTTCGAAGGCTGCCGTTCACCAGTACAGGTTGACGGAGAACCCCGAGGATTTCATCGGCGAGTTCGGCCCGGGGTGCCGATGTGTTGAGGAGAAGCTGCCGTTTATCCAAAGCATCGGCGGTGGCTACGGCAAGCCCATACGGTACTTGACTGCTGAGCAGGCAGCATGAGAGTTCCCACCAGAGATTTCGCTCGTCAAGCGCACTCTGAGAGCGCTTAGCCCGCTCTTCAATCTCCGGGCATATTGCGGCAACGGCGTGCTCCAGCCTGGCAGCATCGTTTCTCATCTGAACAAATCCGGCATTTGATCCCTAAGTTGTTTTGAATTGGATTGGCCCAACAGGCCGACGGCAAATGCTTCTAAGCGATTTGTTGAAGCGGCAGCCTGCAAGTCGTGGGTTAGCTCCCGATAGTAGTCCAAATTATGGAAGGCAACTTTACCTGCGTAGTCTATATTATCGTCGGAGAGCGCAGAAACAGTGATGGCCGAAGCCGCCATCTGCGCCTGGTATGCGAAAAAATCGAAATGTTGGTAGTGATTTAATCTGTGCTGCTGTCGGTCAACGGCAACCCGGCACCACTCTAACCCATCGAAGCTGTCTGCTCCAGCTGCCGTTAGGATCGCTATACTCCATGGATTTCCCGTACCCAAGAGATGGATCGGCTGATAAAAGGATAAGCGATCAAGCTCGTTCCGGACGCGCCTCATGGTCTGTGCGCGCTGGATCAGCCCTCGGCCCAACTCGCGCTCCGCCAGCGCGATCATCGGTGGCTGGAGCTGGTCGGCGACATCCCGCACGACCTCGGGGAGAATAGTAAGATCGTACCCTTTCGACCTAGTGGCGGGAGCATGAATGATTGGAAGGACGGGGGCTTTGGTGAACTTCCTGTCTCGTTCGACCGCTGCAATGACTTGCCCAACCGCACGCTTTCTGTCCCTCGACGGATCCATCTCGTCGAAGCAATACACCCAATCGTGTGAAATCCCTTCCAGCGCCAATTCGAAATCTTGGGGCTTCCAGCTGTCGTCGTCGCGTCGCGTCGCTTCATAATTGCCTGAATCGACGAGGACAAATCCGCCTTGCGCGCGGATACGCTTCAGCTCCTGCTGGATACCTCGAGGGCGGCGGGGTGGAAACAGGTCGTAGGCGGAGACAAGGACCGTCGATGTACCGAAGAGACGAAGAGCCTTAAGAGCTTCGAGAGGAACGAGTTGTGTCTCGTGTGATGACACGGAGAGGAACAAGCTCGGAAGGGGGACTCTACCCGCAGCGATGGCTGATGGGCGGGTTGGCGCCATCCTCGGCGGGACGACAGTCGAAATCTTGCGCATCAGGTGCTGGATACCAGGATGATCGTCTTCTCCGGTCCAGCCCAGAAGATCAACCGCACTATAGCCGTTAAAGCCGTACGGCGCATTTGTCGGAATGATCTTAGCGGGAATAATCGGAATATTATATTGCTCAGCTAAGCGGAGTTCGTCCTTTACATTACTCTTGTCCTTAGCTGTCGGCGACCAGAGCGGAACGACGCATTTTGTATTCTGGATTTCACGTTCGATCACGGTCGAGAAGTCGCCGACGATTTTATCGTCCCACCAAACATCCCATCGGGTTGAAAGTGTTTTTACTAATCTCTCCGCCTGTCCGACATCTTCTCGTGAATAGACTATGTAGACGTCTGACATACGTAATTACTCCCCCCAGAGTAGTGAATCAGAAGTCTCACAAATTATGCGTCGCCGCAACTGTCTAGGCTACGGCAAGATGCACGAGGCCAGGCAGCTCGGTACAAAGACGAGGCGAAGTCGGGAACAATCGTAACGCCGAGATCGGAGAGTGCAGCGATATCGGACCGCTGCTCCTCGTCCAGTATTACAATATTTTGGTGAGATCGCGTTGCGCAGAGTCGTCGAATTTCCGTTGTGCTCAATCCGTCCGCCACTAGAAGTGAAGGTGCATTTTCGAGGAATGAATCTGGGACCTCATCGAGTTGAGGTGAGAGCACTTCAACACCAAGCTCTTTCAGGCGGAAGCGCGCCTCCTCAAGCGTATACCGCCTTCCGATTGTAGATGTTGAGCCATGCAGAACAATCCGGTTTGGTGCCTGCCCTGTTATGGGCTCGCGGCTACTGAGCAAGTCGGTTTGCACCGGAAGGGTCATTGTCTCACAGTAGGCGGACACCGATCGGGAGGCGAGGTCCGCGGCTTCGGCCGCGGAAGTTCCGGCTTCGCCCCAATGATATGCAAACACGGCACTGAAGACATCCCCTGTTCCGATCTTGAAGACCCGAGATGAATAATATGCGGGAATGGTATTAGGTTCGGCATGACGCTCAAAGACGGTGACCCCCCGCACCCCTCTTTTTACGACTATCACAGTCACCCGATCGCCATGCGACATGGCTTTCGCGGCGGCAGTCGCCAAGTCGGTGCAACCCGCATAGCGGCAGAGCTCTAGCTCATTCATAACCAAAGCAAGCCGTTTCGCTGTCGAGCCATTGGCTCCAAATGGCTCAGGACGGACAGCTGTCTGAGGATCGTAAATCGCGCGGACAGCGTGCACGATGGCAGATCCTTCCAGGAACCCGAATCTCAGGACCACATCTCCCGAAACATGTATCGGAGGCTGCTGAGGAAATGACCCAGGTCGCGGCTCGATGTGTGGTTGAGACAGTGGGTGGAAGTACGCAAATGCGATCGCAATATCGGAATGGGTGCGGGATAGCCGCACACCGAGGTCCGACAGTTCGTCCGCTCCCGGGCTGCTCTCGTCCCGTGCATAGGTGTGAAGAGTGCTCCCTGGCGAAAGAGCACTGACGGCTGCCGCCGCGCGCCCGCCCGAGCCAAACTGTGCGTTCCACTTCGGCGTTTCGCACAATTCGCGATATAGTCCACCTGCGATTTGCATGATGCATACGTCCAGCTAATGGCCGATGATTGTCTGCATGCGGGCTAGTAGCGTCGCGGACAACTCGGCCCGACCTTGGTCGTTGTTGAGGTAGCGCACATATCGGAGATGGCGCAGGTCGAACGGGATATCGTGATCGCTTTGTGCAATGAGGATGACCTCTCGACCTAAGGTGTGTGCAATCCCGGCTTCGTAAAATACATTCGGATTTCGACCTGAGCAGTCACAGATCACGATGCGCGAACGATCAATCAGGGAAACGACATCCTGAATAATTGACGCATTCTCCCAGATGTCGTCCGCCCGTCGGCAACGAAGTCCGACACCTTGAGCAGCGTTTCGGATAGCATCAAAAACAGGATTAAACGCCGCATCGAAGGGCATCATGGCGGATGCAAGATGGGGGTCTAAATTCTCATGCTCGGCCAATGGGAAGACCGTTGGCCGCTGTCGCCGGGGGCGTACCTGGCGAAGTAAAAAGCGGTACAAGTCGACCTCTTTCACGGCCCAATGGTTGCGAGAGAATTCGAAATCTCGGGGCATGTCCAGTTCAGCCCGGCTATCATAAAGCAGCGAGTTTGTTAGGGGAGGAACGTCGGGGTCAAAGCTTACCTCGAGTGAGACTTCGCCCCCTACGATGCGCGCCCGGTTTATCTGCCCGACATACGCGGACTCATCGCCGGTCCCCTCTTCGCAGAAGAGACAAGGCAGAGCCGTAAGTTTGTCCAGAAGTGGCGTATTGTTCAATCTGAATAGTTCGGCGATATGCGCTTCCGTATATTCGAACATCCGGCCGATCGGCACAGTGACTCTTCCCGATGGCCAATCAGCATTAAACATCAAAAGATTGAAAATCGACGTCCCCTCCGCGTTAAATTACAGGCCCCAGCTACGATACTGATCCGTGCCGTAGTGCCGTGCTCCCCCGGCCCTTTCGGTGCGGCTCAAATGTTGGAATTCAGTTGGCCAATGTCTTATAGCATGTTCTATGGCCTTCAGTTTGAATGGTACGTGTACAACACAATGATCCCTAATGATCGGCGGGCACAAACTGTCCTGTACGCGGCTTTCATTGAGGTTGACGGCAATAATCGGCAGATCCAAGCTCAACGCGAGTTCTAGCTCCCACCTTACAAAGCGGAAAAGATTCTTGGTCGAGTTTCCAATCAACACCATAACTGCTGTCGATTGTCGCATTCGCTCCCGCAATTTCGATTTTACGTAATCCTCATTCTGAGCACGCGACGTCATGTTGTCGAGATCATGAGAGTCCACGAACTGGAACGGTATTCTGGGGTTGGCATGCCACCCCCGGACATACCGGTAAGCCCATTGGTCGTTATCGCCATCGAAAACGACGTAAGTCGACATTTTCCGTTCCCCCCAAGACTACTTAACGCTGAACCCGATCTACAAAACTCAGAAGCTTCCTTCGCCGCGTGCGAACCCCAACGCGATTCAGAACTCTCGGTCAAAGGCTCGAATCTCATCCTCGAAGGAAGAGTGAGCGTGCCCCTCCAAGAGACATAGCCTCAAACCTATGTTCGATTAAGAGGGAGAATGCGCGGTGCTTCCGGAGAAGCGGTCGTCGAACGTCGGCAGCTTTCCGCCCAGGCATCAAGGTCGCCGACCGCGTACCGGACGTAGCGTCCGAACTTGTAGAATGCCGGCCCCGTATCGAGAGATCGGTAGCATTCGAGCGTATGGGCATCGAGCGCCAGATATCTTGCCGCTGCGTCTGTATCGACAAAGCGGACGGGGCCAGCATCTTCCACGTAGACCGCGCGCGCGAGGAGGTCTGCGGACGGCCATTTTGCTCGGTTGTTAGGTCGCGACATGACGCACCTCCGTTCGTGCTTCGGCAGGGATCGATGTGAAACGGGGCGCGCTCATCGCGTTGCCTCCCTGTTTTCATCATGTCGGGCGCCGGGCGGGGTGGCGCGATTGGCCCCGTTGCGATGGCGGAATGGCCGATAGTTTCCGACCTTGGTGCGCGACGAATACTTGCCGTCTTCCAGGCCGGGAGGCGGCGACGCGGGCTCGGCAACGTCCGCTGTTTCCAGCGCGGCGCCGACCTCGATCTCGACCTCTGTCGACGGTTCCTCAGCGACCGGGGCTTCGGCGCCGACGACGATGCGCCTGCGCGCGGCGACCGCATCCGCAGCCATGCGCACCGGGTCTTCCTCGTTGTGAACGTAGCGCATGAACATGGTGACGGTCTTATGCGCCGTGAGCGCCATACCGACCTTCAATGGCACGCCCGAGTTCGCGATATCGGTTGCGGCGCGATGGCGGATGCCGTGCGTACCGACATGGGGGACGCCCGCTCGGGCAAGGATGCGCCGCCATCCGTGTTGATAGGTATTGTCCGTCATCGGCTTCGAGGGATCGAAGATCGACGGGCACACATAGGGCGACGTCTCGAAGCGCGGAGCCTTGCTGAGCAGCCGGTGAGCCTCGTCGCTGAGAGGCTTCGTCATTCCTCCCGTCTTGCTGTCAGGCCAGGTCACGCGCCGGCGTTCGAGGTCGATCCAGGCCCATTCGAGCGTAAGCACCTCGGACTTGCGCGCCGCCAGCTCGAACTGGAGCCGGATGGCGAGGGTGATGAAGGGATGCTCCAGGCCCTCCCGGTCCGAGCGGTCGAGATAGGCGAAGAGCTTGCGCATCTCCTCGTCGGTGATGAACCGGGTCGATCCGTTCTCCGCGAATTTCTGGACGTGCCTGCACGGATTGGAGCCGTCTGGCCGATATCCCCACAGTTCGGCGAGGTTGAACATCTTCCGAAGGGCAGCGAGCGTTCGATTGGCGTTCACCGGCCGGTCGGCCATGCCGGTCATCAATTCCGAGATGTGGGCGCGGGTGACTTCATGAGCCTTGTAGCGGCCCAGGCGCGGAAGGATGTGGTTCTTGATGTTCAGTTCGTTCGTCGCGACGGTGGAGGGCTTGTTGTGAAGCTTCGAGTGCTCCTCGATGAACTTGGTGCACAGCTCCTTCATGGTCGGTGCTGCGCGCGCGGCTGTCTTCTCCGCGCACGGGTCGCGTCCATAACGAACCTCCGCGAGCCAGTCCTGTGCCAGGTTGCGGGCCTGATCGACGGTGAGTTCTCCGAATCGACCTAGCGCGGGCTTCCGGCGGACGCCGGAATTGGTCACGTAGGCGAGCATGAAGATCTTGCCGCCGAACGGTGTGACTTTCAGCATGAAGCCCGGTACGATCGTATCGCGGAGTTCGTATTCGCGCTCCTTCGGGCGCGCGGCGTCCACAGCCGTCTTGGTGAGTTTGATTTTGGCCATCAGAGGTCTCCAAACACGTTAGTCGTAGGAGTCGCGCGAGGGTGTCTAGGAGCACGATTCCCGGCTATTGCCGGCAAGTATGGAGAAGTTTGAAGCCTACGATGGTCAAGCTAAATCATTGATCGTAGTAGGTTTTCGCGCTTTTACTTGCAATCGGCGGTGTTTAGAATATCGTCCTTTGGGCCGCTCAAAATCGACCACCGAAAGGTATGGGGGTTCGAGTCCCCCCTCTCGCACCATGTCCGGCTTCGCCATCAGCGCCCGGCGCCCGCTCCGAACCTCTCCCGATACGCCGCCGGCGTCAGCCCGGTGATCCGCTGGAACAGCTTGCGGAAAGATGCCGGATCTTCGTAACCGGCTTCCCAGGCGATCCGGTCGACGGTCTCTGCGCTCCGTTCCAGCCGCTCGCGGGCGCGGGCGATACGCAGATGCTGGCAGTATTCCACCGGCCGCAGGCCCGTGGCCTTGCGGAAGCGGCGCAGGAAGGTGCGTTCCTCCAGCCCCGCCCGCGCCGCCAGATCGGGCAGCCGCACCTCGCGTGCCCCCGTTGCCTGCAGCCAGTGCTGGACCTTCAGGATCGCCGCATCGCCATGGTCGAGCCGCGGCACGAACAGGCTGTAGGCGCGCTGTTCGCGGCCGGGCGGGTCGATCAGCAGGAAGCGGGCGGTGCGCACCATCAATGCCGGCCCCAGCAGGCGGGCGATCAGGGCTAGGCCCAGATCGGTCCACGACATCACCCCGCCCGCGGTCATCAGGTCGCCGTCGTCGATCAGCAGCCGGGCGGTATCGACCCGGATGGCGGGGAAGCGGCTGGCGAAGCGGTCGTGATAATTCCAGTGGGTGGTGGCCGGGCGGCCGTCGAGCAGCCCGGTTTCGGCCAGCAGGAAGGCGCCGGCACAGACCGAGCACAGCACGGCGCCGTCACCATGACGGGCGGTCAGCCAGCGGGCCAGCGGTGCGGCGGCTTCGGGCGAGATCGGCGGCGCCAGGCTGGGCGGCAGGATCAGGGCCGCCGGCCGGCCGGGCCGGCCCGGATGGCTGTCGAACAGCCGCCGCACCTCTCCCGTCTCGTCCGCCCGCCAATGGCTGAGGCGGAGCGCCGGACCCGTGGCCTCGTCTTCGGCCCGCAGCCGGTCGGCGATCAGGATCAGGTCGCTCAGGCCGTGGATCGCGGCCTCCTGGACGTCCGGGTAGAGCAGCAGGCCGATTTCGACCGGCTCCGGCAGCGTGTCGGTCATTTGTCGGTTTCGCCCCTCTGAATGTCGGTTCCGCCGATCCCAAGCCTGCCCGCCTGCGGCTAGCCTGTCCATCACCGCCCGGATGTCCCGAAGCGGAAGCAAGGCCAGGAGGCAGCCGTCATGGGCAAGCGCGCCCTCGTCGTAATCGACGTCCAGAACGACTATTTCCCCGGTGGCCGCTGGCCGCTGGTCGGCATTGAGGCTGCAGCGGCCAATGTCGCCCGGCTGATCGCCGCCTTCCGCGCGGCGGGGGAGCCGGTGGTGCATGTCCGCCACGAATTCACCCGCGAGGGCGCGCCCTTCTTCGTCGCCGGATCCGATGGCGCCCGCATCCACGAGAGCGTCACTCCGGCGGAGGGTGAGCCGGTGGTGCTGAAGCACTTTCCCAACGCCTTCCGCGAGACCGGGCTGGACGCGCTGCTGCACGAGATGGCCGTGGACCACGTGGTGATCGCCGGCGCCATGAGCCATATGTGCATCGATGCCGGTGCCCGCGCCGCCCGCGATCTGGGCTTCGAGGTCACCGTCGCCCATGACGCCTGCGCCACCCGCGACCAGGAGTTCGGCGGCGTGATCGTCCCGGCCGCCCAGGTCCATGCGGCCTTCATGGCGGCGCTGGGCTTTGCCTATGCCAATGTCGTGGCGACCGGCGAGCTGGCAGGCTGACCCCCCCCGGCCTCACCCCCTGACCGCCACCACCATCGATCCCACCAGCAGCACCGCCAGCACCACATTGACCGTCCGCGACACACGCGGCCGGCGGAGCAGGCGGGCGAAGCCGGCGCCGAGCAGCAGCCAGACGACATGGCTGGCGATGATCGAGCCTGCCAGGATCAGAATCCGCGGCCCGATTTCGCCGGGCGTGGTACCGGTGCCGGCGAACAGGGCGGCGAAGGCGAGCCAGGCTTTGGGGTTGGTGATGGCCAGCACCACCCCGCCGGCCGGTCCCGGCGGGCGGCTGCCGGCCTGGGGCAGGCCCGGCGGCGGGGCGGTGGCGATGCGCAGGGCCAGGTACAGGATGTAGCCGGCCGATATGATCAGCAGGATGGTCGCCACTGCCGGCTCCGCCAGCAGCAGCGAGGCGAGGCCGGCGGCGACTGCCGCCATGACCGAGATCGTCCCGAGCGCACTGCCCAGGGCGTAGGGCAGGGCGCGGGCCAGGCCGAAGGCACTGCCGGTTGCCGTCATGGCGATGGTGCTGGGGCCCGGGCTGAAGGTGATCGCGAGGCTTGCGGCGGCGAAACCTGCAAGCTCGGGCAGGGCGGCAGGCCCGGGCAGGGTGATGCTGGAGAGATCGGCCATCGCGCCGGCTCCTGTACGCTGAGCGAAGACGGGGGTAGTATGGCAGTATGACTGACCTATCTGCCAGCCCGACTGCCCCGCTGCCGGGGCTTGAAACGGCCCCCGCCGCCGAGGGCGGGATCCGGCTGCGCCTGGGTGCGGGCGCGCCTGGCCTGGAGCGTCTGGCCGCGGCCTTCGACGGTCGGGCTTTCGCGCCCCATCGCCACGACACTTATGCGATCGGCATCACCACTCATGGCGTGCAGAGCTTCCGCTATCGTGGTACCCGCCGGGCCTGCCTGGCCGGGCAGATGCATGTGCTTCACCCCGACGAGATTCACGACGGCGCCGCTGGCACGCCCGAGGGCTTCGGCTATCGGATCGTCTATGTCGATCCGGCGCTGATCCTGGCGGCCCTGGACGGCCGGCCGCTGCCTTTCGTCGCCGACCCGGTGGTCACGGCGGCGGCGATCGATCCGGTGCTGCGGCAGGGGCTGGTCGATCTGGATGTGCCGCTGGGCGATCTGGAGAGCGTCGAACTCGTCACCGGGCTGGCGGACATGCTGGGCCGGCTGGATCGGTCGGCATCGCCGAGGGGCACAGGCGGCCGGCTGCCGGTCGAAGCGCTGGAGCAGGTGCGCCGGCTGATCGCCGACGACCCGGCAACCCGCCATGCCGCCGCCGCTCTGGAAGCCGTTTCGGGCCTGGATCGCTGGACGCTGGCCCGCCAGTTCCGGCGCGCCTTCGGCACCAGCCCCAGCCGTTATCGCACCATGCGCCAGCTGGACCTTGCACGGGCGGCGATGCAGCGGGGCCTTGCCCTGTCGGAAGCGGCGCTGGACGCGGGCTTCGCCGATCAGAGCCATATGAGCCGCGCCTTCAAGCGCGGCTACGGCCTCACCCCGGCCCGCTGGGCGGGGGCGGTTACGGCGCGTTGAGCCGCTGTCCGGGCCTGGATCGCCTTCACCACCGCCGCCATGTCGAGGCTGTCATGGCCGGCGGCGAGCGTCTCGCCGAACAGGCCGTGACAGACATCAAGGAGGGGCGAGGCGATCTCTGCCGCCCGCGCCGCTTCCGCCACCAGCCGGGCATTCTTGAACACGTCCGGGATCGAGGCCTGGACGCTGTAATCGCCGGCCCGCAGTTTGGCGAGCTTCATCCGCGACACCGCACTCGCCATCGGGCCTGCATCCAGCACCTCGACGAAGCGGTCGAGATCGAGCCCATGGCCCTCGGCGAAATGGAAGGCTTCGGTCAGCCCGGTGACCATGGTGATCAGGAACAGGTTGACCGCCAGCTTCATCTGCAGCGCCTGGGGCACGGCGCCGCAGGCCACGGTCTGGCGGCACATCGGTGCCAGCAGCGGTTCGACCCGGGCGACGTCTTCAGGGGCACCGGCCAGCATGGCGACCAGCTGCCCCGCCTCGGCCGGCGCGCGGGAGCCGGAGACCGGCGCTTCGACATAGCGCCCGCCGGCGGTACGGATTTCAGCCGCGAGCGCGCAGGAATATCCGGCGGGCAGCGTGCCCATGTTGACGATCAGATGGCCTGCGACATTGGCCCGGAAACGCGCGACGCTGCGGCCCAGCACCAGATCGGTCGAGGCCTCGTCGATCATCATCAGGATGACGACCTCGGCGCGGCGGAAGACCTCGTCCGGGCTTGCCGCGACTTCGGCGCCGGCGGCGGCCAGGGCGTCGCATTTCTCCCGCGTGCGGTTCCATACCACCAGTGGTGTGCCGGCACGTGCCAGGTTGAGCGCCATGGGCTGGCCCATCACGCCGAGCCCGATAAATCCGACGGTTTCGGTCATGTCGTCCTCCCGATCCGGGGGCGGCCATCATGCCCGGCCGCCAGTCGCCACGAGGCTAGGGGAGGTATGAACCGACGTCTTGAATGGTTGTGACATCACCTGTCCGGGGCGGCCGTCTGCAGATCTTCGACTTTCACGACGACATCCATGACCGGCCGGTCGACATCCGCGCCGACGAAGCTTCCGGCGATCGGCAGGATCTGCTGGATGTTGCGCGCCACCGCAACCGGGATCAGATTGGCCGAGCCCACCGCCCGGTTGGTCGGGTCGAACGGGATCCAGCCGGCGCCGGGCACAAAGACTTCGGCCCATGCATGTGTCGATCCCGCCGCCGTCGATCCCAGCTGGTCGCCGGCCGGGTTGTAGAGATAGCCCGAGACGAGCCGCGCCCCAAAGCCGAGCGTTCTGGCCGCCTCGGTGAACAGCACGGCAAAGTCGCGGCAGGATCCCCACCTCCTGTCGAGGGTTTCGAGCGGCCCCTGTGTCCCTTCGGTTTCGCGACTCTCATAGGCAATCTGCGCCGCAACGCCGTTGCTGAGGTCCTTCAGCAACGAGAGGGTGTCGGTCGGCCTGCTCATCACGAAGCCTTCGACCCAATCGGACAGCCGCCCCGTTGCGTCGGCATATTGGGGCAGGGCGAGTGCGCCGAGATCGGTCCAGTCATCCGCAGAATAGAAGAACGGATAGCGGATCGCCGAGGCTGCGATCGGGAAGACGGGCCAGGCCGGCGCGCTGAGCCCGACGACGGCCTGGGCATGGATCGTCAGCGTGTCGGACGGGCTTTCGAACAGGGCGGATGCGATGGCGTTGCCCGCCACATCATGTGACCAGTCGACCCGGGCCGCCGGTGAGATGTCGAGATCGAAGGCAAGCAGCCTGTGCTCCCGGCTTTCCCGTGGTCGCAGCATCAGCCTGTGGGGGCCCAGTATGACGGCGCGATCGTAACGATACGACGTGATGTGGGTGATCCTGACCTTTTGGTCGGCGCCCTCTCGACGGTCGGTTCCCTCTGCCATGAATTCTGCTCCTCGCGTCTTCAGGCGGGTCGATGTCTCGCAAGCACCTTACCGCAGGGATCCGGCCCGGATAGCCGGCATCTTGGCCGAAGGCCGGCGTCACCCCGGATCGGGCCAGGCGCCGGCATCCTTGACCGAGCTGTAGACGAAGATCGATTCGATCGACGTTATGCCCTCGATATCGTGCAGGCGATTGCGGACGAAATCCTCATAAGCCGCGAGGTCGGCCACCATCACCCGCAGCAGATAGTCGGATTTGCCGGTGACCAGATGGCATTCCACCACCTCGTCGATCACGCCGATCCGGCGTTCGAAACCGTCCACCACGGCTCGGTTGTGCCGGTCCAGGCGGATATGGACGAAGGCGGTGAGGCCCAGTCCGAAGGCCTTGGCATCGACCCGGGCGCCATAGCCCCGGATGACACCCGCCTCTTCCAGCGCCCGTACCCGGCGCAGGCAGGGTGAGGGTGAAAGCGCCACACGGTCCGCCAGTTCCAGATTGGTGATCCGACCCTCGGTCTGGAGGATGCGGACGATCTGGCGGTCCTTGTCGTCCATGGCCATTCCTTTCCTGGCATATCTGACCTGAAGACTGCCGATTCGGGGTGAAAATGGCAATCAAACGCCAGGCGAGGCGGCGCATCATGCCCCGAGATACAGAGGGAGACGCCCCCATGACCACATCGCGCAGTTTTTCGACCCGCGCCATCCATTCAGGCTACGATCCGGCTGCCAATGACGGTGCGCTGACCCCGCCGCTTCATCTTACCTCAACCTTCGTGTTCGAGACCGCCGAGGCGGGTGGCGAGATGTTTGCCGGCACCCGCCCCGGCCATGTCTATTCCCGCATCTCCAACCCCACCCTCGACCTGCTGGAGCGCCGGATGGCCGATCTGGAAGGGGCGGAGGCGGGGCTGGCACTGGCGTCGGGTATGGGGGCGATCTCCGCCACGCTCTGGACCCTGGTTTCGCCGGGGGACGAGGTGATCGTCGACCGCACGCTTTATGGCTGTACCTTCGCCTTTATGCGCCATGGTCTGGCGCGCTTCGGGGTCACCATCACCCATGTCGATCTGACCGACCCCGAAAACCTTGCCGCCGCCATCGGCTCACGCACCCGGGTGGTGTATTTCGAAACCCCGGCCAATCCGAACATGCGGCTGGTCGACATCGGTCGGGTGTCGGAGATCGCCCGTGCCGCGGGCGCCGTGACCGTGGTCGACAACACCTATGCCACGCCCCGTCTCACCCGGCCGATCGAGCTCGGTGCCGATCTGGTGGTGCATTCGGCGACCAAATATCTGGGGGGACATGGTGATCTGGTGGCAGGGCTGGTGGTCGGTGATGCCGAAACCGTCGGCCGGATCCGGCTGGAAGGGCTGAAGGACATGACCGGCGCGGTGATGGCGCCGTTCAACGCCATGCTGATCCTGCGCGGGCTCAAGACCCTGGCGCTGCGCATGGAGCGCCATTCGGCGAGTGCGCTTGCGGTGGCGCGGATGCTGAACGCCCATCCGGCCGTGGCGTCGGTCTGGTATCCGGGACTGGAAGATTTCCCGCAGCATGATCTGGCCCGGCGCCAGATGGCGCTGCCGGGCGGCATGATCGCCTTCGAGCTGACCGGCGGTCTCGCGGCCGGCCGCGAGACCATGAACCGGCTGGGGCTGATCGGCCGGGCGGTGTCGCTGGGCGATGCCGAAAGCCTGATCCAGCACCCCGCCTCAATGACCCACTCGACCTATACGCCCGAGGAGCGGGCCGCCTATGGCATTTCCGACGGGCTGATCCGGCTGTCGGTCGGGTTGGAGGATCCGGCGGATCTGCTGGAGGATCTTGAGCAGGCCCTGCCGCGGCCGGTTCTGCACCGGCGCAGTGCCTGAACATCTCGTCAAAAGTTGTATAGGCAAGTGGGCGATTCCGACGGGATCGCCCGTCGCGCTGTCAGTAGCTGCTCTCCAGCCGGTAGCGTGTGCCGGGGTAGAGCAGGCGCACCGCCGTCACCACCCGCGGCCCCGACCAGGTCCGGCGGCGGACCATCAGGCAGGGCTCGGCGCGGGCAATCGCGAGCAGCCGGCATTCCCAGGCCTTGGGCAGGATCGCTTCAACCGACTGTTCGGTGCGGGTGATGGGGGCGAGTGCCGTAAGGTAGGCGTTGGGCGTGATACTGCTGAAATCCTGGGCCAGATAGTCGGGCGCCACCGCCGGGTTGACGAACCGGTCCTCGATCTGGATCGGCACCTCGTCCTCGCGATGGACGATGACGGTGTGGAAGACTTCCGATCCCATCGCGACCTCCAGCGCGTCGGCAAGCTCCGGCCCGCAATTTTCTTTCTGGCTCAGGGTGATGGAAACCGTATGGGCGGCGCCGCGTTCGGCGATCTCGTCGGCGATGTTGCGCACGCCCAGGAAGGGGGCGCTGCGCTTGGCGGGGGCGACGAAGGATCCCTTGCCCTGAACGCGCAGGATCACGCCTTCGGCCGCCAGCTCTCTCAGGGCGCGATGCGCGGTCATGCGGCTCACCCCCATCTCCTCGACCAGCTCGTTCTCCGACGGTACCCGGTGATTGGCCGGCCAGTCGCCGCTGGCGATGCGTGACTTGATACGGGCCTTCAGCTGCTCGTAAAGCGGCAAGTCGCGCAGCCCGTCTTCGCCGGCCGGCGCCGGCCGGGTCGCCTCGATCTGGATGCCGATCTGGGTCATGGGGGCTGCCTGTATGGTGTGCATGCGGCAAGTTGCATGTTTTTCGACCATACAGGATTGCGTCCCTTCGGGAAATGGGTCATCTTGCATATACAACTTGCCTGTGGCGCCCCGGGGAACTGAGGGGGGCTCAGGCCAAAGCGCACCCCCGGCCCGGCGGCCCCTGCCCGTGCGGTCCGGTGAGGAGGCGACGACCGAAGATCCTGACCGGGTACGCCAAGCGATAAAAAAGGGAACGCACGGTGTCGAATTTCACCTTCACCACGCTCAAGCTCGCGCTCGCCACCACGGCCGCCGTGTTCGCGGTCTCCACCGGCAGCGCCCAGGCCTCGTATTGCGGGGACGGCAAGACCGTCACCTTTGCCGGCATCGACTGGGAAAGCGGCGCCTTCATCACCGAGGTGATGAAGACCATCCTGTCCGAAGGCTATGACTGCGCGGTCGACGCGATCCCCGGCAACTCTGTGACGCTGGAGCAGGCGACCGCCAATAACGACGTCCAGATCTTCGCCGAGGAATGGATCGGCCGCAGCGACGTCTGGAACAATGCCGCCGCCGCCGGCCAGGTGGTCTCGGTCGGCAAGACCTTCGTCGGCGCCAGCGAGGGCTGGTTTGTCCCGGCCTATATGATCAAGGGCGACACCACCCGCGGCATCGCCCCTGCCGCGCCCAAGCTGGAGACGGTGGAGCAGCTCAAGGATCCGGCGATCGTGAAGCTGTTCACCGACCCGGAGGAGCCGTCGAAGGGCCGTTTCCTGAACTGCCCCTCGGGCTGGACCTGCGAGGGTGTCAACACGGCCAAGCTCGAAGCCTACAAGCTTACCGACGATTATGTGAACTTCCGCCCGGGCACCGGCACCGCGCTGGATGCGGCGATCTCGGCCGCCTATCTGCGCGGCGAGCCGATCCTGTTCTACTACTGGACGCCGACCGCGATCATGGGCAAGTACGATCTGGTCCAGCTGAAGGAACCGGCCTATGACGAGGCCTGCTGGACGGAGCTGACCAGCGCCACCGGCAAGCGTGACCGCGGCTGTGCCTTCCCGGCGGTCGAGGTTGCCTATGGCCTGAACGCCGATTTCGCCAAGGCGGCGCCCGAGATCGTCGAGATGCTGGAGAAGGCGACCTTCCCGCTGGCCGAGGTGAATGCCAGCCTGGCCTATATGGTCGACGAAAAGGCCGATGCCCAGGCTGCCGCGAAACGCTTCCTGGCGACCAAGGGCGATGTCTGGGGCGGCTGGGTTCCGGCCGAGGTCCGGGCGAAGATCGAGGCGGCGGTGAAGTGACGGGCTGAGCCCCGTCCCGACCTCCCGCCCCGGTCTCCATCCCTGCCTCCCGCACGGTCCACCGCCGGCCCCCGCCCGGTGGTGGACCGTGCCATCCTCCGCTTCACCCGCGGCAAGGAAGCCAGCCCATGTTCCCCGAGTCCCTCCACATTTCCATTCGCGGGCCGATCAACGACTTCGTCCGCATGCTGGTGGTCGATTACGGCTTCGTGTTCAAGGCCGTGTCGAATGTCATCCTCCAGGGCATCCTGGTCATCGAGCAGATCCTGCGCGGCCTGCCCTGGTGGGTGGTGTTTCTGGTGTTCACGGGGCTTGCCTGGCAGGCGACCCGCCGGATTGCGCCGACGGTGATGATCGCCGTGATGCTGCTGGTCGTGGGCGTGCTCGGGCTCTGGGACCTGACCATGCAGACGCTCGCCCTGATGCTGATGGCGACACTCGTCTCGGTGGTCATCGGCATCCCCGTCGGGATCTGGGTCGCCAAAAGCCGGATCATGCGCGGCATCACCCTGCCGGTGCTCGACGTGATGCAGACCATGCCGAGCTTCGTCTATCTGATCCCGGCGATCATGCTCTTCGGCCTGGGCAAGGTGCCGGCGGTGCTGGCGACCATCATCTACGCCGTGCCGCCGCTGATCCGGCTCACCGATCTCGGCATCCGTCAGGTCGACCGCGAGGTGATCGAGGCCGCCCAGGCCTTCGGCGGCAGTCCGCGCCAGATCCTGTTCGGGGTGGAACTGCCGCTCGCAACCCCGACCATTATGGCCGGTCTCAACCAGACGATCATGATGGCCCTGTCGATGGTGGTGGTCGCCTCCATGATCGGCGCCCGCGGCCTTGGCGAGCAGGTGCTGAACGGCATCCAGACGCTCGATGTCGGCAAGGGGCTGGAAGCAGGGCTCGGCATCGTCATCCTGGCCATCGTGCTCGACCGCATCACCCAGGGCTTCGGCCGGCCGCGCAACGAGGATGCCCGTCATGGCTGAGATCGAGATCCGCAATGTCTACAAGATCTTCGGCCGCGACACCGGAACCGCGCTCCGGCTTGCGAAGGAGGGTCTCGACAAGGCCGAGGTGCTGGCCCGCACCGGCTGCAGCGTCGGCCTGGACGATGTCAGCCTGACCATCGGCGCCGGCCGGATCTTCGTGATCATGGGGCTGTCGGGTTCGGGCAAGTCGACGCTGGTCCGGCACATCAACCGGCTGATCGAGCCCACCGCCGGCGAGGTTCGTTTCGACGGCCGCAACATCCTGGATCTGGGAGCGAAGGCGCTCAGGGATTTCCGCACCCATCGGGTCAGCATGGTGTTCCAGAGCTTCGGGCTGATGCCGCATCGCACCGTGCTGCAGAACGTCGTCTACGGCCAGCGGGTGCGCGGCCTGTCGCGCGCCGAGGCCCGGCCGATCGGCATGCAGTGGATCGAGGCGGTCGGCCTGTCCGGCTATGAAGACAAGTATCCTCACCAGCTGTCGGGCGGCATGAAGCAGCGCGTCGGCCTTGCCCGGGCCCTGGCCGCCGATACCGACGTGATCCTGATGGACGAGGCCTTCTCGGCGCTTGATCCGCTGATCCGCACCGACATGCAGGACCAGCTGCTTCAGCTGCAGCAGAACCTCGCCAAGACCATCGTCTTCATCACCCACGATCTGGACGAGGCGCTGCGCATCGGCTCGGAGATCGCGATCCTGAAGGATGGCCGCCTGGTCCAGGTCGGCAGCCCCGACGAGATCCTGACCAACCCCGCCAACGACTATGTCGCCCGTTTCGTCCAGCGTCGGACCGGAGGTGGCCATGACTGATCCCATGCAGGATCCGGCGGCGCCGGACGGCTTTCTTTCGGGGGACGTGACCGCGGAGGCGCTCGTGCAGGCGAACCGCATCATCCTCGACCGCGTCCTCGGCTGGCGCGACCTCGCCTCCATTGCCGAAGGGGCCGGGCTGGAGCTGTCGCCTGCCGCCTGGGCACGGATCGAGGCGGCGCGCCGGGTGGTCGATGCCCTGGTCGACCGCGGCATCCGCGGCTATGGCATCAATACCGGCGTCGGTGCGCTCTGCGACGTGATCATCGACCGCTCCGCCCAGCAGAGCCTGTCGCGCAACATCCTGTTCAGCCATGCCTGCGGCGTGGGGGAGCCGCTGCCCGAGGCGGAGACCCGTGCGATCATGGCTGCCCAGATCGCCAATTTTGCCCATGGCTATTCGGGCGTGCGGCCGCAGACGGTCGCGGCACTGCTGGCGCTGCTGAATGCCAATATCCTGCCGGTGATCCCCGCGCGCGGCTCGGTCGGCTATCTCACCCATGCGGCCCAGATCGGTCTGGTGCTGATCGGCCACGGCACGGCCCGCAAGGGGGTGGAACTGCTGACCGGACGCGAGGCCCTGGCCGCTGTCGGGCTGGAACCGCTGGTGCTGGAAGCCAAGGAAGGCCTGAGCCTGGTCAACGGCACGCCCTGTGCCACCGGCCTCGCCTGTCTGGCGCTGGCCCGTATGGACCGGGCGATGGACTGGGCGGATGCGGCGGCGACGCTCGCTTACGAGAACCTCGGCGCCCAGGCGGGGGCCTTTGCGCCGGCGCCGCTGGCCTTGCGCACCTCTCCCGGTCTGCAGACCGTCGGTGCCAGGCTCGATGCCTGGCTTGCCGGCAGCGAATTGCTGGCCGCTGCCGCAGGCAGTCGCACCCAGGATCCGCTGAGCCTGCGCGCCGTGCCCCAGGTCCATGGCGCGGTACGCGACCAGATCGAGCAACTGGCAGTGGTGGTCGATCGGGAGCTGGCCAGCGTCACCGACAATCCGGCGGTGTCGGGCACGCCCGAGGTGCCCGAGGTGCATTCCCAGGCCCATGCGGTCGGGGCGGCGCTCGGTCTTGCCATGGATGCGCTGGCGGTGGCGGCGGCAGAGCTTGCCGCGATCTCGGAACGCCGGGTCGACCGGCTGGTCAATCCGCTGGTCAGCCGGCTGCCGGCTTTCCTGGCCGGTGACAGCGGGGTGTGTTCCGGCTTCATGATCGCCCAGTACACCGCAGCGGCGCTGGCAGCGGAATGCCGGCGGCTTGCCGCCCCGGCCAGCCTGGATGGCGGCATCACCTCGGCCCTTCAGGAAGACATCCTGACCCACGCCACCCCGGCGGCGGGCAAGGCACTGGCGGTGCTCGACAATCTGGAGCGCATCCTCGCGATCGAACTGCTCGCCGCCGCCCAGGCCTATGACCTTCAGCCCCCGGCCCTCGCCCGGGCACCCCGCACCGATGCGCTCTATCGCCGCATCCGGGCCCGTGTGGCGCCCTATGCCGACGACCGGCCGCTCAACGGCGACTTCGCCGCCCTGCACACCATCCTCAGGACCACCCGTCCCTGACGGTGACGTCCGCCTTTCAGCCTCAGCCGCCCCAAGACCGACCCGGCCCGAGCCGGCCGATTTTTCGCCCGAGGAGCAGATCCGATGAGCAATCCGCGTCACAACATCCGCGAGATCAGGGCGCCGCGCGGACCCGAGATCAGCGCCCGGAGCTGGCTGACCGAAGCCCCGCTCCGCATGCTGATGAACAACCTCGATCCGGACGTCGCCGAGAACCCCAACGAGCTGGTGGTCTATGGCGGCATCGGCCGTGCCGCCCGCACCTGGGAGGATTTCGACCGGATCGCGGCGACGCTTCGCACGCTTTCGGATGACGAAACCCTGCTCGTCCAGTCGGGCAAACCGGTCGGCGTGTTCCGCACCCACAAGGACGCGCCCCGGGTGCTGATCGCCAATTCCAACCTGGTGCCGCATTGGGCGACCTGGGACCATTTCAACGAGCTGGACCGCAAGGGCCTGGCCATGTACGGCCAGATGACCGCGGGATCCTGGATCTATATCGGCACCCAGGGCATCGTTCAGGGCACCTACGAGACCTTTGTCGAGGCCGGCCGCCAGCATTATGACGGCAATCTGAAGGGCCGCTGGATCCTGACCGGCGGGCTCGGCGGCATGGGCGGCGCCCAGCCGCTGGCGGCGGTGATGGCCGGTGCCTGCTGCCTGGCGGTGGAGTGCAACCCGGACTCGATCGATTTCCGCCTCCGCACCCGCTATCTGGATGCAAAGACGGAATCGCTGGACGAGGCGCTGGAGATGATCCGGGTCTGGACCGAGGCTGGTGAGGCGAAGTCGGTCGGCCTGCTCGGCAATGCGGCCGAGGTGCTGCCCGAACTGGTCCGCCGCGGCGTGCGTCCCGACATCGTCACCGATCAGACCTCGGCCCATGATCCGATCAACGGCTATCTGCCGATCGGCTGGAACATCGCCGAATGGCGGGCGAAGCGCGAGAGCGATCCGAAGGCGGTGGAAGCGGCGGCGCGGGCCTCGATGAAGGTCCATGTCCAGGCGATGCTCGACTTCTGGAACCAGGGCGTGCCGACCCTCGATTACGGCAACAACATCCGTCAGGTTGCGAAGGATGAGGGGCTGGAGAACGCCTTCGCCTTCCCGGGCTTCGTGCCGGCCTATATCCGGCCGCTGTTCTGCCGCGGCGTCGGTCCGTTCCGCTGGGCCGCTCTTTCCGGTGATCCGGAAGACATCTACAAGACCGACGCGAAGGTGAAGGAGCTGCTGCCCGACAATGCCCATCTCCACCGCTGGCTCGACATGGCGCGGGAGCGGATCTCCTTCCAGGGGCTGCCGGCGCGGATCTGCTGGGTCGGCCTGGGCGATCGTCACCGCCTGGGTCTCGCCTTCAACGAAATGGTTGCGAAGGGCGAGCTGAAGGCGCCGGTGGTGATCGGCCGTGATCATCTGGATTCGGGCTCGGTCGCCAGCCCCAACCGCGAGACCGAGGCGATGAAGGACGGGTCCGATGCCGTGTCGGACTGGCCGCTGCTCAACGCCCTGCTCAACTGCGCGAGCGGCGCCACCTGGGTCAGCCTGCATCACGGCGGTGGCGTGGGTATGGGCTTTTCGCAGCATTCGGGTATGGTCGTGGTCTGTGACGGTACCGAAGATGCCGCGCGCCGGGTGGAGCGGGTGCTCTGGAACGATCCTGCGACCGGTGTGATGCGTCATGCCGATGCCGGCTATGACATCGCGCTCGATTGCGCCCGCGAGCAGGGGCTGCGCCTGCCTGCGATCCTGGGGAACTGAGACCGGCCGCCACCGGTCGGGGAAGATGGAGGACACGGTCATGGCCCCGATGCGTCTGCTGCCCGCGGCCGGACATCGGCGCATGCCCTGGAAGAATGGCGGCGGCGAGACCGTGGAAATCGCGATCTCGCCCGCCGGTGCCGGGCTTGACGGTTTCGACTGGCGATTGAGCATGGCGATGGTTGCCACTGACGGTCCGTTCTCGATCTTTCCCGGCATCGACCGGTCGCTCGCGGTGCTCCAGGGGGCGGGGATGGAGCTGTCGGTTGCAGGTGTGGGCCATTGCCGCCTCGATCCCGCAGCCGAACCCTTCGCCTTCCCCGCCGACCGACCCACCACCGCCCGGCTGATCGACGGGCCGATCACGGACCTCAACCTGATGACCCGGCGGGCGGGTTTCGCCCACGAGATGGAGCGGATGCGGGTGGCCGGCCCGGCAGATCTGGCGGTGGTGTCCGAAATCGTGCTGCTGCTCTGTATGGAGGGTCAGGTGGGCGTGCAGATCCGGGGCGAGACGGTCGATCTTGCGCCGCTCGATGCCCTGCTGATCGACCGCCGCGGTCTGGCCGAGGCCGGAGGCGTCGATGGTGACGGCCTGCTGATGGTCTGCCGGATCTGCGAACGCACATCGGCCTGAGGCATGGGTGCGTCTCGGGGGGGCGAACCTCCTGACAGGTTTCTGTCACGCCCCGTGGCAGAATGCCGGTTCCAGCACCACCGAACCGCGCCCGGATGCCATGACCGATACCGCCCAGCCTGCACTCAAAGACATCTTCGACCGTGCCCGGATCGAAGCGATCGCCGGTCATCTGGCCGATCTTTCGCTGGCCTTCGATCGCGCGCGCTTTCTGGAAGCGGCCCTCCGCGACCTCGACGGTCTGGCCCTCATGGCCCGGCTCGGTCAGGTCAGCGAGGCGATCCACCTGGCCCTCGATCTGCCGGTGGACCGGGCACTGGATGTGCTGCGCGGGCTGGCACCGCGGATGGGATCGGGCTTCGCCACTCTGATCCTGCCCGATTGGGTGGCGCGGTTTGCCGCCGACGACACGGATCGGGCGCTGGATGCGCTTGCTTTCTTCACCCGGTTCGGTTCGTCGGAATTCGGCATTCGCCCCTTCATCCGCCGGGAGCCCGCCCATGTGCTGGCGGTGATGACCGGCTGGACCGCGGATGCGTCCGACCATGTCCGCCGCCTGGCGAGCGAGGGCGCGCGGCCCCGCCTGCCCTGGTCTTTCCGGCTGGAGGCGGTGATGGCCGATCCGGCCCTGACCTGGCCGATCCTCGACCGGCTGAAGACCGACCCTGCGATCTATGTCCGCCGCTCGGTCGCCAACCACCTGAACGACATCTCGAAGGATCATCCCGACTGGCTGCTGGATCGGCTTGCCGGCTGGGATCGCGATCATCCGCATATCGCCTGGATCATCCGCCACGGCCTGCGCAGCCGGATCAAGGCCGGTGATCCGCGGGCGCTGACGCTCGTGGGCGCCGACCGGCCCGCGGACGTGCGGATCGCGGCGGCGGCGGTCACGCCGGCACGGATCCGCCCGGGTGATCGCATCACCCTGGCCGTGGATCTGGTCTCGACCGCGCTGACCTCGCAGCGGCTGGTGATCGACTATGCCATCGGCTATGTCCGTCCGACCGGTATTTCGCGCAAGGTCTTCAAGCTCCGCACGGTGGATCTCGCCCCCGGCGAACGGCTTCAGTTCTCCCGCTCCCAGGTGATCCGCGACTTCTCCACCCGCCGCCATCATCCCGGCCATCATGCGGTGGAGCTGCTGGTCAATGGTGCGGTGCTGGCCACCACCGGCTTCGATCTCGTGGGCTAGCGGCTCAGCCGCTCCATCAGCGCCATGGCGGCCGCCGGATTGGCGGGTTTGAAGCCCGAAATCACATAGAGAAAGACATCGCGTGGTGTCGGTTTGGCTGGCGGTCGCTCCACCATCGAACCCGTCGGGGTAGACGCGGCCGCGCCAGGGCTCGAAGGTCCAGCCGCGGCCCTCATCATCACCCGCACTCATGCTCAAGGCGATGGTGCAGGTGGCGGCCAGGTTCCGGGATGCGGCGCCGGGTCGCAGGCCTGCCTTGTAGGTTTTCCAGTCGGGCGGCGTGAAAAAGAGCGATGACGTCACCTGAGGGAGCGCCTTCCATGTCCGCGCCGAAACGGTTGCTGATCGCCTTTCTTGTCGTTCTGCCCGGCCTCTGGCTCGCCACCGGGCAGATCTTTCAGGTACCCGCGGAGATTTTCGCCATCCGCCCGGCGATAATGCAAGGCACCGGCATCCTGGCGATCGGTGCGATGAGTCTGGCTCTGGTGCTGGCGATGCGGCCGGTGCGCCTTGAAGGCCTGCTCGGCGGGCTCGACAAGGGCTACCGGCTGCACAAATGGCTGGGCATCACGGCGCTGATCTCGGCCGTCATCCATTGGCTGTGGGCCCAGGCGCCGAAATGGGCGGTGGGCTGGGGGCTGCTCGACCGGCCGGCGCGCAACCGGATACCGGTCGAGCCGGGGACGTTGGAGGCAACCCTGCGCAGCTGGCGTGGCTTTGCGGAAAGCGTCGGCGAATGGGCGTTCTATGCGGCGGCGGCCTTGATCCTGCTGGCACTGATCCGGCGCTTCCCTTATTGCCGGGTCTTTCAGGTCCACCGCCTGCTGGCCCTGGCTTATCTGGTGCTGGTCTTCCACGCCGCGGTGCTGTTCACCTTCGATCAATGGACCCAGCCGGTCGGCATCGTGGTGGCGGTGCTGCTGGCGGCCGGCACGGTCTCGGCGGTGCTGGCCCTGTTCGGCCGGATCGGGCTCAGCCGGCGCGTCGCGGGCCGCGTCTCCCGCCTGGTGCATGATCCGGCCGCCCGGGTGCTGGAGGTCGATCTGGCACTTTCGGGCAACTGGCCGGGGCATCGGGCGGGGCAGTTCGCCTTCGTCACTTTCGATGCCGCCGAAGGGCCGCACCCTTTCACCATCTCTTCTGCCTGGCGCGGTGATGGCCGGCTCCGTTTTCACGTCAAGGCGCTGGGGGATCATACCCGGACCCTGCCTGGCCGGTTGAAGCAGGGCGATGAAGTGACTGTCGAAGGGCCATATGGCCGCTTCGATTTCGTCGACCGTCATCCGGCCCAGCTGTGGGTCGCCGGCGGCATCGGCATCACCCCCTTCCTCGCCCGGCTGGAGGCATTGGCAGCGGCACCAGAGCCGCGGCCGGTCGATCTGATCTATTGCGCGGCGGTGCCGGCACCGGATTTCGTCGCCCGGCTCCAGGCGCTGGCGATGGCGGCCGGGGTGCGGCTGCATGTACTGGCGAGCGGCCGCGACGGCCGGCTGGATGCTACCCGCCTGGCGCGGCTGGTGCCGGACTGGCGCGAGGCTTCGATCTGGTTCTGCGGCCCGGCCGGATTTGGTCGCAGCCTGCGCCGCGGGCTCGAACGGCTTGGCCTTGCCCGTGGCCGCTTCCATCAGGAAGCCTTCGAGATGCGCTGATCCGGTTTGGGCATATCCGGTGCCAGATGCCGGGTGAGCATGGCCACCAGTTCGTCGTGCAGAGCCGCGGGCAGGTGGTCGTGCCCGTCGGCAAGGGCACCGTGGATCACGGCCTCGATGCTTCGTTCCACCAGTACCGCGAGCACGGCGGGATCACGGCCGTGGGCAAGGGGCAGGGTGGCGATCCAGGTGGCAATGTGGGTGGTGATCGCGGCTGAGACATCCCTGATCCGGGCCAGGTCGCCGATCCGTGGGACCTGCTCGTTCAGCACCCGGTGCAGCGTCGGGTGCAGGCGATGGGCATCGGTTGCGGCCTCGACGATCATCGCCACCCCTTCGGCCGGCAGTGTGCCGGCCAGCCGCGGTGCCAGCTCGTCGAACACCGCCTGCAGGGCCGTGGCGTGGCGGTCGATCAGCGCCGCGATCACGGCCTCCTTCGACGGGAAGTACTGGTAAAGCGAGCCGACGCCCACGCCCGCTGCCTCGGCGATCCGGGTGGTGGTGGCGCGGTCGAAGCCGTCGCGCACCAGAATGTGAGCGGCGCCGTCCAGGATCGCCTCGACCGTGGCGCGCGATCGGGCCTGAACCGGCCGTTTCCGCGGGCTGGTAGCGGGGGGCGCAGGCGGCATCGGCGGGGCTCCGGATGCGAATTCAGAAAGCGAAGGAATCTTCGTATTCTGAAGGCGACCGATCAAGCCCCGATGAGAGAGGTGCCCTGATGAAGCCGGCCGTGTTCTCGATCGCCCAGGAACTCGCGACACTGGTGCCGGGCGGCGATTTCCGCCTGCTCGACCACCATCTGGCCGACGGGCCGGTGATGGCGGGGGTGATCCGCATCGACGCCGACAGTGTGAAAGGCTTCTGGGAGCGCCATGACGGCGGTGACGAAATCCTGGTGATCCTGGCCGGTCGCGCCACCTTCACCATCCGCTCGGCCGATGGTGACATGCGGCTGGAGGTCGGGCCGGGCGATGCCCTCTGTGTGCCAAGGAGCATGGCGCACAATGCGGTGCTGCACACGCCTGCCCTCGACATCCTGTTCTTCACGCCCCGGGACGGCAGCGCCGCCTGGACCGACGATCCGTCGATCACGCCCCGTCATTGAGGCCGGCGGCTGCGGCCGCGAGCCAGGCGCGCACGGCCGGATCCTCGGCAAGACCGATGGCGCGGGCATAGGCGGCGCGGGCGGATGCCATATCGCCCGTTGCCGCCAGCAGATGGGCCCGAAGCGCCCAGGCCGGCTGATACTCCTCAAGTCCTGCGACGGCATCGAGGGCATGGAGGCCGCGGACCGGGCCGGCCGTTCCGGCAAGCGCCGCGGCGTGGCCCACGGCGGCGCCGGCGGACGGGGCGATTGCCATCAGGGCCTTATAGAGGGCCAGGCGGATGTCGGGGCCGGGTTGCGGCCGGCCGGCGGGGTCGGCGCGTGCGTTATGGGCGGACTGGATCGCCGCCTCCAGCTGATAGCGGCCGGGGCGCCCCAGGGCTGCGGCTGCGGCCAGCTGGGCTTCGGCCTCGGCGATCAGATCCGCCCGCCAGAGCGTGGTGTCCTGAAGATCGATCGGGACATAACGGCCGGCGTCGTCGCGCCTTGCCGGGCGGCGTGCCTCGCAATGGGCCATCAGGGCCAGAAGACCGCGCGCCTCGGCCGCGGACGGCATCAGCTCCACCAGCAGCCGGCCCAGCCACAGGGCCTCGCCGGTCAGGTCGGCCCCGCGGGTATCGCCGCCGGCCACCATCTCCCAGCCGGTACCGAAGGCGGCGTAGACGGCATCCAGCACATGGCTCAGCCGTTCCGGCAGATCCTGCGGCTCGGGCAGCTCAAAGCCGATGCCGGCGCTCCGGATCCGCGCCTTGGCCCTGACCAGCCGCTGCCCCATGGTGGCCGGTGCCACCAGAAAGGCCGATCCGATCCGGGCGGCATCCAGCCCCAGCACCGCCTGCAGCATCAACGGCGCGCGCATCTCGGAGGCGATCGCGGGATGGGCGCAGACGAACAGCAGGGCCAGGCGGTCGTCGGGCAGGGGGCGCGCCGCCATCGCCGCCTCCTCCGCCTCCCCCGCCAGCAGGGTCAGGGCCGGTTCGGCCGCCCGGCGCACGGCCCCGTGGCGCAGGGCATGGGTGATCCGGCGGCGGGCGACCGTGGCGAGCCAGGCCTCCGGCTCCCGCGGCACACCCTGCCGGGGCCAGAGGTCCAGCGCGATCCGGAAAGCATCGGCCACGGCATCCTCTGCCGCGGCGAGGTCGCGGAACCGCGCGGCCAGGAAGGCGACGAGGCGGGCACGGGACTGCCGTGCCGCCGCCTCGACCGCCCTGTGTGCCACGTCGGGGCCGGTCACGCCCCGCCTCCGGGTTCCTGCATCGGCGGCATCACCGGCCGCAGCTCTACGGCCCCCTGTGCGGCCGCCGGGCAACGCGCCGCCCAGTCGAGTGCCGTGTCCAGATCCGGCACGTCGATCACGAAATAGCCGGCGAGCTTTTCCTTGGTGTCGGCGAAGGGGCCATCCTGAACCTGGCGGCGCCCGTCCGTGATCCGCACCGTGGTCGCCGTTTCGGGCGGCAGCAATCCGTGGCCGTCCTGGACGATGCCGGCAGCCTGGATCGCCTGGACATAGGCACCCCAGCCCCCCCAATAGGCGTCGGCCTCGGCCGGATCCTGCTGCTTCGCCAGGGCCTCCGCGGTCTCGTAGATCACCATCATATACTGCATTGGTCGCATCCCTCATCTGTGGACGGCGCGCCCTGCCCGCACCCCGCGGGCTGCTCTCCCCCGTCCGGAATGATGAGCCCCGGGCAACGACGATTTCGACAGCGCCGTTGCGCTGCCCGACAAAAATTTCCGGAGAGAATATCCGGCGCCGATCCCGTCTTCCGGCCGGCGACTTGACACCCGATGCAACCAGGGATCAGAATCACACCCCATGAAGGTCCGCCTTTCGCTCCGGATGGGGGAGGGCGGTGTAAAAGGGAACATGGGTACGGGTGCAATGCGCCCGGGAGCCATGGCTGCCCCCGCAACTGTAGGCGGAGAGTTTGTCGCCCGCCCGGGACTTATGGTTTCGGGCTCTCAGGCCACTGGGCAACCGGGAAGGCCGGCGACGGATGGTGACCCGCAAGCCAGGAAACCTGCCTTCACATCTGACAGGGCCACTCTCCGAACGGGGTGTTCGGATGGGGGCGGGGTCCCCGGAACCTGCCGGGATTTCTCCGAAGGCCTTGCCGCACGTGGCCAACGCCTTCGGAGGATCGGCCCTTGCATATTATGGAAGGCTATCTGCCGGCGACCCATGCCGCCCTCTGGGCGGCGGTCTCGGCACCCTTCGTCATTCACGGAGCCCGCCGGATCACCCGGCTGGTCCGCGAAACACCGGAAGTGAAGCTTCTGCTGGCGGCATCCGGTGCCTATGTTTTCGTGCTCTCGGCGCTGAAACTGCCATCCGTCACCGGCAGCTGTTCACATCCGACCGGGACAGGGCTGGCCGCAACCCTGTTCGGCCCCACGGTCACCGCCGTGCTCGGCACCATCGTGCTGCTGTTCCAGGCTTTGCTGCTTGCCCATGGCGGGCTCACCACCCTTGGCGCCAACGTCTTTTCCATGGCGATCGCAGGACCTTTCGTTGCCTGGGGGCTGTTCCACGGCCTCACCCGCATGGGGGCCGGGGCGGCGCTCGCGATCTTCGTGGCGGCGACACTGGGTGATCTTGCGACCTATGTGGTGACCTCGCTGCAGCTGGCGCTCGCCTTCCCCGATCCGGCCGGCGGCATCGCCGGGGCGGCATCGAAGTTCCTGGGTATTTTCGCCCTCACCCAGGTGCCGCTCGCGATCAGCGAGGGGCTGCTGACCGTGGTGGTGTTCAACATGCTCGGCCGCTACAGCCGCTCGGAACTGAAGGCGCTGGATCTGTTCCGCGGGCGGGTGGCGTCATGATGAAGCGCAATCTGATCCTGCTTGCCCTGGTCGTGATGCTGGCCATCGCACCGCTGCTGATCCACCCGCCCGGCACCGTGGAGTTCGCCGGAGCGGACGGTCAGGCCGAGCTGGTGATCGGCGAGATCGCACCCGACTACGAACCCTGGTTCCAGCCGCTTTGGGAACCGCCGAGCGGTGAGATCGAAAGCCTGCTCTTCGCCCTTCAGGCGGCGATCGGCGCCGGGCTGCTCGGCTATTATTTCGGCCTGCGCCGCGGCCGCCGCGATGCGGACCCGGCCGCGGACGATACTGCCGCGGCGCGCGCCGACAGGCCCCGCGCCTGATGCGGGCCATCGATCGTGCCGCGCAGACCAATCGCTGGCGCAGACGACCGGCTGCCGAAAAGGCCCTGATCTTCATCGGGCTGATGCTGGTCTCGCTGGTCGTGGCCGGCTGGATCGGCCAGATCGTGATCCTGCTGCTGGTCCTCTGCCTGGTGCTGGGGGCAGCACGGGTGGGGCTGCGGGATGTGCGTGCTGCGGCCGTGATGCCGGCCGGCTTCATCCTGGCCGGCACCGCCGTACAGATGATCACGCTTCACTGGGCAGGCGGGCCCGTGGTCGGCATCGCCGATCCCGACATGCTGTCCGCTGCCGCCTTCACCGGGCTGAGGAGCGTCACCTGTGTCGCCTGCCTGATCGGGCTTGCGCTCACCACGCCGCTCACCTCGCTGCTCCAGATGATTCAGCGTCGCGGACTCGCCCCCGACATCTCGGATCTGGCGATGATGATGTTCCGCATCGTGTGGCTGGTGCTGGACTGTCTGGAGACGGGGCAGCGTGCCCAGGCGGCCCGGCTGGGGCATGCCGGCTGGGGCCGGCAGATCCGATCGGGGGGCCGGCTGCTCGCCGGGCTTCTGCCGCGGGTGCTGGATCGGGCGCAGCGGATGAATGCCGGGCTTGCCGTGCGGGGCTATGACGGCCGGCTGCGCTTTGCCGGTGCCGAGGCGGTTGCCGCCCCGGCCCGGCTTGCCCTGCTCGCGGGCGGCCTTGTCTTTGCCGCAGCCGGCGCGGCCTGGATCGGCTGATGCTCGAAGCTCGGGATCTGGTTCATCACTATCCGGGCGGCGTCACGGCGCTCGATCATGTCGATCTGGTGATTCCGGCCGGCGGACGCCTGGCTATCCTGGGCGCCAATGGTGCCGGCAAGTCGACCCTGCTGCTGGCGCTGGCGGGCGCGATCCGCACCGATCGGGGGCAGGTGATCCTCGACGGCAGCCCGGTCACTCATGACCGCAAGGGATTGACCCGGCTCCGGCATCGGGTCGGTCTGGTGTTCCAGGATCCCGACGACCAGCTCTTTGCCGCAACCGTCGCCGAGGATGTAAGCTTCGGTCCGCTCAATCTTGGCCTGACCATGGCCGAGGCCCGGGGCCGTACGGCAGAGGCGCTGGATATGATGGGCGTTGCCCATCTCGCCGATCGTGCCACTCATATGCTGAGCTTCGGCCAACGCAAGCGGGTCGCCATCGCCGGGCTGCTGGCCATGCGGCCCGGTATCCTGCTGCTCGACGAGCCGACGGCGGGGCTCGATCCGGCCGGCGTCGATGAACTGATGCAGCGGCTGGATGCGGTGGCCGGCACCGGCACGGCCGTGGTCATCGCCACCCACGACATGGACCTGGCCAATGGCTGGGCCGATCGTATTGCCGTGTTCGGCCGCGGGCAGATCGTCCTCGACGGGCCGCCCGAGGCGGTTTTTGAGGATGAGGCGCTGCTGGCGGCGCTGGGGCTGCGCCTGCCGATGCTCCGCCGCCTGGCCGGCGAACTGGCAGCCCGCGGGCTGCTGAAGGCCGGCCCCCTGCCGCGGCGGCTGGAGGATCTGGTGGCCGCCTTGCCGGGGCACCGGTAAAGCGGCCCTAATGGCCGCCTGCGGCCTTCAACCGGCGGTGAAGCGTGGCGCGATGGATGCCGAGCAGACGTGCGGCGGCGCTGATATTGCCGCCGGTCCCGGCCAGGGCGCGGAAGACCGCGTCATCGGTGAGGGCACGCAGTGAGGCGGGGGCGGCCGGCGCAGCTGCCGGAGCGGCCGGAGAGGATGGTGCGGGCGAGGGTGGGGCGGCCTCGGCTGCTGCTTCGGCCTCTCCCAGGATTTCCTGCGGCAGGTCGGTCGCCTCGATGACCGCCCCGTCATCCGCCAGGGCGACCAGCGTGCGCAACAGGTTGGCGAGTTCCCTCAGATTGCCGGGCCAGCGGTGGCCGATCAGCCTTTGGCGCGCCTCGTCCGACAGCCGGATGGCCCGTGCGGCGGCGCCGGTGGCGGCGAAGACGGCATCCACGATCCCATCCAGCGGCTGACGGTCGCGCAGCGGCGTCAGGGTCACCGACAGGTGATTCAGCCGGTAATAGAGGTCGCTGCGGAAGCGCCCTTCGGCCACGGCTGTCTTCAGGTCCTGATGGGTGGCGGCGACCAGTCGGAAATCGACCTTGACCGGCTTGCCGGCGCCGAGCGGCAGGACCTCGCCATCCTGAAGCACCCTGAGCAGCCGCGCTTGCAGGCCGAGCGGCATGTCGCCGATCTCGTCCAGGAACAGGATCCCCCCTTCGGCCTGGCGGATGCGGCCGGTAGAGCCACGCTTTCGGGCCCCGGTGAAGGCGCCGTCCTCGTAGCCGAAAAGTTCGCTTTCAAGCAGGCCTTCCGGGATGGCGGCGCAGTTGACGGCGACCAGCGGCCGGCCGGCGAGGCTGGAGCGGCTGTGCAGCGCCCGCACGAACACCTCTTTGCCGGTGCCCGTTTCCCCCTGCAACAGCACCGGAATATCGGCATCGGTGGCGCGCACCGCGCGGGCGAGCAGGGCATCGGTGGCCAGGTCCCAGACCATGCCGCCGCGGATGGTCACCGCCTGCGCTTCGGCGACGGGGGCCGGGGCCGGGCGGCGGCGGGGCACCGCCGGGGCGGGGCGCGAGACGCGCAGATGCATCGGCACACCACCGGCACGGGTGTGCAGAAGCCGGGCTTCGCCGGTCATCGTTCCGTCGAACAGGGCTTCCCAGTCGGTTTCGCCGATCGTGGAGGCATCGACGCCGAGCAGGCCGAGGGCGATGCGGTTGGCCGCGGTCAGCCGCCCGTCGCGAAAGGCCAGCAGCCCCTCATGCGGGGTGCCGAGCCACGAGGGATGGGAGTGCAGCCGCACCAGCAGATCGGCGCCGTCGCTCTCGGCGGCCTGCATCGCCCAGCGATGCTCCAGATTGGCGACCGCCAGCCGGATCAGGGTCCGGGCATGGGTCTGCGGCCGGCGGGCATCGGCCGACAGGTCGAACAGCCCGGCGATCCGCCCGGACGGATCGAAGACCGGCATGGCCGTGCAGACCAGAAAACGGTTTTCGTCCAGGTAATGCTCTGCCCCGTCGACCTCGACCAGGCCGCCTTCGGCCAGCGCCGTGCCGACCGCATTGGTGCCTTCATGTTCTTCCGACCAGCAGGCGCCCGGCTGCAGGAACACCCGGCGGGCCCGGCCGGCAAAACCGTCATCACCCCGGGCATCCAGGATCAGGCCGCGGGAATCGGTCAGGATCGCCACGCCACGCGCATCTGCCATGGCATGGGCCAGCAGATCGAGTTCCGGCGTCGCGAGCCGCAGCAGATCGTGATTGCGCTCGCGCTGGCGGCGGAGGGCTGCCAGGCCGAGCGGATCCTGCCGCGCCGGCCGGTTCATCGCCAGCCCGCGTGAGGCACAACGTTGCCAGGACCGGCCGATCACCTCGGGCACGGATCCGTCAGGCAGGTGGCCGGCATCGCGGAACTGACCGCGGACGCCGGTAAGCGTCTGCATCTGCAGCCCGGACTGCTGGGACATCCGGTCGTTCTCCCCGCGGCGCCCCTTGATGTTCATCGACCGTTGGTTATGACGGTGGCCGTCATCACCCCGGTCCCGGTTGCGGCGGCGGGCGCCTGCCTTGCTGCAACACTATTCTTTCAGAATGCCCCGGTGGCGGCAGTTGTGCAAGGGATGCAAGGGTTTGCGCATCAGCCCGGCCGGGCGGTGGCGAAGACGTGCTGCGGCCTTTTGCGACAGCTGTCGCGCAACTGTCGCGTCCTGCGACAGGTTGATGGTGACAGCCCGGTGCGCCACAGCCGGCCGGTGCGCCGATCTCGGCGCGTTTCGGTGCGACGCCTCGTCTGGCACGGTGTTTGCTGCTTGGTCTTCCGGAATGGTGTCGGGCGTCCCTACCCGCCATTTCCCCCACCGCGTCAGCATATCCCTCGCGGATGCGGTGCTTAACTTGCGGGGGCGGTGTTCCCGTGCGCCGCCCCCGTCATCGTCTCCGGGAAACCGGATCCGGACACGCCCCGGGGCAGCGGGCGTGCGGTTCCGCCCGGAAGGCGTTATGCTGATCGTGTTACGCCACCTGCGCGATCATCTCTCCTTCCAGACCATCCAGAACGAGACCCCCCGACGGCATCATCCGCGCAAGGGGGGCGGACAAACCGTCCGGACGTCTCACCGATGGAGGAAACGCGAAGATGTCTCTGCCAAACACGATGAAGGCGGCCGTGGTGCGCGCTTTCGGACAGCCGCTGGTCATCGAGGAAGTCCCCGTGCCGCGCCCCGATCCCGGGCAGGTCCTGATCAGGGTCGTCGCTTCGGGCGTCTGCCACACCGATCTGCATGCCGCCGAGGGCGACTGGCCGGTGAAGCCCGAGCCTCCGTTCATTCCAGGCCATGAAGGCGTCGGCTATGTCGCGGCGGTGGGTGCCGGCGTGCGGTCGGTGAAGGAAGGCGATCGGGTCGGCGTGCCCTGGCTGCACACCGCCTGCGGCCATTGCGAGCACTGCATCACCGGCTGGGAAACGCTCTGCGGCGATCAGAAGAACACCGGCTATTCGGTCGATGGCGGTTTTGCGGATTATGTGATCGCCGATCCGGCCTATGTCGGCCATCTGCCCGAGGCGCTGGGCTTCGAGGCGGCAGCCCCGATCCTCTGTGCCGGCGTGACGGTCTATAAGGGCATCAAGGAAACCGAGGCCCGACCCGGCCAGTGGCTGGTGGTTTCCGGGGTTGGCGGCCTTGGTCATCTGGCCGTGCAATACGGCAAGGCGATGGGGCTGCATGTGGCCGCCGTCGACATCGGTGACGAGAAACTGGCTCTGGCCCGCCGGCTGGGTGCCGATGTGGCGCTGGATGCCCGCGACCCCGAGGTCGTGCAGAAGATGATCACCGAGACGGAGGGCGGCGCCCATGGCGTGCTGGTCACCGCGGTTTCCGAGAAGGCCTTCGCCCAGGCAGCCGACATGCTCCGCCGCCGCGGCATCATGGCGCTCTGCGGCCTGCCGCCGGGCACCTTCCCGATCTCGATCTTCAACATGGTGCTGAACCGCCGCACCATCCGCGGTTCGATCGTCGGCACCCGGGCCGATCTCGCCGAATGCCTCACCTTTGCCGGTGAAGGCAAGGTGGCGGCGACCTATTCGACGGCACGGCTGGAAGACGTCAACGACGTGTTCGACCGCATGCGGGCCGGCAAAATCGAAGGCCGGGTCGTGCTGAAGATCTGACAGGCCGTCAGCCCTCAAGACCGGTGCCCCGCAAGGGTGCCGGTCTTCACGATTGTGGCCTTCCGCACCCGGGTCCGCGCGAAAGCGTCGCGGGGCATGGTTGCAGGCTTGCGCTTGAGGTGCACTTGCGACTTATTTGCGGCCTGGAGCGCCGGCTGGCCGGCCGGCGCCGTCCTTCGCCGCGAGACCCATGTCCGACGACGACCTGACCCGGATCGACCTCAACCTTCTGGTCGTGTTCTCGGCGCTGATCGAGACCGGCAGCGTGACACGTGCCGCCGAGCGTTTGCGATCCAGCCAGCCTGCTGTCAGCCGCTCGCTGGCGCGGCTGCGGGAGCTGTTCGATGATCCGCTGCTGATCAAATCCGGCAAGGAGATGGTGCCCACGCCCCGGGCGCTGGCGCTGAAGGGGCCGGTCGCGGCGGCGCTGGGCGACATCCGGCGGCTGTTCAAGCCGGCCGGCTTCGACCCCGTGACCGATCGCCGGCGCTTCCGGGTATCGTCGACCGATTACGGCGTGCTGTCGGTGCTGGCGCCGGTGATGGGCGAGCTTGCCGCCACCCCCAATATCGAGATCGCCGTCGACCCTTTGACCGACGACGATCATCAAAAACTGGCGTCGGGCGCGCTCGACATGGTGATCATCGGCCGCACGCCGGAGCGGCCGGAGCTGTACCGGCGCCGGCTGTTCACCGAGCGCCGTGCCTGTCTGGTGCGCCAGGGCCATCCGATCACCAGCGATCCCGATGTCATGGCCGGCCGGCCGCCCACCATCGATGCCTGCCTTGCCTGGCCGCATGTGGTGATCACGGTGCTGGGCGATCTGACCGGCAGCCATGTGGCGCGTCAGCTGCGCCGTCTGGACAAGCGGCGGCAGGTGGCGGTGCAGATGCCGTATTTCTCGGTGGCGCCGCTTCTGATCGAGCAGTCGGATGCGCTGCTGATCCTGCCGGAACGTGCGGCGAAACGCTTCGCCGAGGCTCGCGGTCTGGTCATGTTCGAGGCGCCGGAGGTGTTCGGCACCTTCGACTACTGGCTGGTCTGGCATGAACGCGCCCGCCGGGACCCGGCGCTCCATTGGCTCATTGAGCGCATAACCGCCACCGTTGGTGATCCGCCATGCGGATAACCGATATCCGATCCGCGTATTTCCCTTTGTGTTATGCAAGTGCGAATTACTCGCAAAGTTTGAGTAAACCCTTGCACGGGAGTGGGATGATGACGGATCGCCGCGGACGGCGCGCGCGCTGGCGCGCCACCACCACGACGGCCGGTATGGCTATGGCGGGCATGATGGTGTCGATGGCCGCCGAAGCGCAGGAGCGGATGGCGGTGGAGCTGGACCAGATGGTGGTTTCCGCCACCCGCACCGAGGAAGAGGCGCGTACTGCGCCGGCCTCGGTGACCGTGGTCGACGGCGAGGATCTGAAGGCCTATCCGGTCTCGGACCTGACCGAGGCGATCCGCGACATTCCGGGCATCAGCCTGACCGCCGGCAGCCAGGGCCGCCGGCAGATCAGTATTCGCGGCATGGATCCCTCTTTCACCCTGATCCTGGTCGACGGCAAGCGGGTCAACTCGACCGAATCCGTCTTCCGCCACAATGACTTCGACATCGGTGCCATCCCGGTTGCCGCCATCGACCGGATCGAGGTGGTGCGCGGCGGCATGTCGGCGCTCTACGGCTCGGAAGCGATGGGCGGCGTGGTGAACATCATCACCAGGCCGGCCGCACGGCACTGGACCGGCAGCGTCGATCTGGGTGTCGACATGCCGACGGAGGGCGACCGCGGCACCGAGGCCCGGACCAGCTTCTTCCTGTCGGGGCCGCTGGTCGAAGAAAAGCTCGCCGTCACCGTGACCGGCACCGTCGACCGCCGTGAGATCTGGAACGGGCTGGATGGCGGTGCGGTGACCGACGGCAACGGCAACCCGGTCACCCGCCCGAATGGCACGGTCGTGAACCGGTCCGATCTCGCCACGCTCGAAGGCCGCGAGGACTATCAGGGTCGGGTGAAGTTCACCCTCACGCCCGATGACGATCAGAAGATCGAGGCCGAATACGGCCAGTCGCGCCAGACCCGCTTCGGCGAGTACTACATCAGCGGTTGGGGCGACGCCGACGCGGTGGTGAAGCGCCGCGATATGGGGGTGTCGCATGAGGGCGACTGGGATTGGGGGACCACCTTCGTCCGCGCCTATTCCGAGACATCAGAGACCGCGGAAGACAGCATCCGCCAGGAGAACCGGGTGATTGAGGGCAATGTCTCGCTGCCCTTCGACCGCCACACCCTGGTGACGGGTGCCGAGGCGCGGTGGATCGAGCTCAAATCGCCGGACGAGTTCGACAGCGGCCGGGCCGAAACCGATGCCCAGGCGTTTTATCTTCAGGACGAGTTTCGTCTGACCGACGAGATCAAGCTGCTCGCGGGCGGGCGCCTGGACGAGGACAAGTATTTCGGCACCCATTTCACGCCCCGCGGCTATGCCGTCTGGACCCCGACGCGCGAGATCACCGTCAAGGGTGGCGTCTCCACGGGTTTCAAGGCGCCGACCCTGCGTCAGCTGACCGAGGATTCGCGCACCTCGTCCTGCCGGGGCAGCTGCTACATCAAGGGCAATCCGGATCTGAAGCCCGAAGAGAGCGTGAACTATGAACTCTCTGCCGGCTATGACACCGGCACCTGGGGTGCGACCGTCACCGTGTTCCAGAACGATATCGAGAATCTGATCGAGACTCCACGCGGCAACGGCGTGACCCCGGTCGGCCAGGAGAACGGCCGCAATGTCTTCGTTCCCGTGAATATCAGTGAAGCGCGCATCCGGGGCATCGAAGCCGACGCCTACACAATGCTCTGGGATTTCGGCCGGCTGTCGGCGAACTGGACCTGGCTCGATCCGCGCAACGAGATGACCGGTGCCGTGCTCGACAACCGGCCCAAGCACACGATCAACGGCAAGCTCGACTGGTTCGTGTCTGACGAGGTGACCGCCTATACCCGTGCCACCTATACCGGCCGCCAGCGGTCGGGAACCCTGACCCTCGACCCCTATACCGTCGTCGACCTCGGCGCCGACTGGATGATCAACGAGACCTTCTCGGTGCGCGGCGGCGTGCTGAACCTGGCCGACAGCCGCACCGACGACCCGGACGATGCCTATGCCTTCGTCGAACGCGGCCGGACCGTGTTCGTCGGCGCCTCGGCGCGCTTCTGATCACCCCTCATCCACGGCTCCGGCCCCCGGACGCGGGGGCCGGAGCTGCGGCAAGGAGCAAAGCCCATGACCACGATCTTCGAAGCCTCGGTCACGACGCCGCTGGCGCGGCGTTACATGACCCAGCTCGCCAGACACTGGAGCCACCGCTTCGCCGTCGAATCTGATGCCGTGTCGGCCCGGATCCCGTTCTCGGGGACCAGCTGCTGCGTGATGCAGGCGTCGGAAGACCGGCTCGGGATCGTGGTCGAGGCAGAGGATGCCGAGACGTCTGAGCAGTTGACCGGTGTGGTGGCCGATCATCTGAACCGTTTCGCCTTCAAGGACCCGCTCACCATCACCTGGAGCCGCCGGGCATGACCATTCTGCGCCATCTGAAGGCCGCGGCCGCCGCGGTCGCCTTTGTCTTCGCAACCGCCGGGATGGCGGTGGCGGATCCGATCACCGTCACCGACGTCGCCGGCCGCGAGGTCACGATCCCGGCGCCCGCGAAGCGGTTGCTGCTGGGTGAGGGGCGCGATCTGGTGACCCTGTCGGTGGTGCACCCCGATCCGGTGTCGGTCCTGGCCGGCTGGCTGGGTGATCTGCGTCTCCTCGACACCGACACCTACGAGAAGTTCAGGACGGCCTATCCGGCGATCGAGCGGGTGCCGCTGGTCGGCAGCACCAATGAGGAAAGCTTCTCGATCGAAAAGGCACTGTCGGTGGCACCCGATCTGGCGGTGCTGGGTTTCGCCGGCCACGGACCCTCACCGCGGTCCAAGGAGGTCATCGACCGGCTGACCGAGGCGGGCATCCCGATCGTGTTCATCGACTTCCGCGGCAAGCCGCTGGAGAACACCATCCCGAGCCTGGAGATCCTGGGCAAGGTGCTGGGCCAGGAAGAGCGGGTCGCACGCTATGTCGATTACTACCGCGAGCGGCTGGAGCTGGTGAAGAGCCGGGTCGCCGCATCGACCGCTCCCCGGCCGAAGGTGCTGGTGGACATGCGCCCGACCATGGATGGCGGCTGCTGCGGTTCTCCGGGCAAGGGCAATCTGGGTGAGTTCGTGGACCTCGCCGGCGGCCATAACATCGGTGCGGATGTGCTGCCGGCACCTCTGGGCCCCCTCGACCCCGAATATGTCCTGACGCAGGATCCGTCGGTCTATATTGCCACCGGCACGGCCGGCGGCGCCGAAACCGGCGGCATCCAGATGGGGGCGGGCATCGACCCGGCGGCCACCCGCGAGAGCCTCGGCCGCCTGGCCAACCGCCCGGTGGTGGGGGAACTTTCCGCGGTCCGGGACGGGCGGGTGTACGCGCTCTGGCACAGCTTCTACAATTCACCGCTCAACATCGTGGCGGTCGAGGCCATCGCGAAATGGGTCCGCCCCGACCTCTTCGCCGATCTCGATCCCGATGCGGTGCTGGCAGACATCAACGGCAAGTTCCTGCCGGTCTCCCTCGATGGTTCCTATGCGGTGGCCCTGAAGCCCGAATGACCACAACGCCTCTTGATGCTCTCGCCGGCCATCGCCGGCAGATGGCGCGCCGGGTGTCGACCGTGTCGGCACTCGGCTTTCTGCTGTTTCTGGCCGTGATCGCCGACATCGCGACCGGCGCCTCCGGCATGGGGCCGGACACCGTGATCCGCGGGCTGATCGACCCCGAGACGCTGACCCGGGTCCAGTCTGTGATCCTGTTCCAGGTCCGGCTGCCCCAGGCGCTGATGGCGGTGCTGGTCGGCGCCGCGCTTGCGCTCGCCGGCGCCGAGATGCAGACCATCCTCTCCAACCCGCTGGCGAGCCCGTTCACGCTCGGGGTCTCCTCGGCTGCGGCTTTCGGCGCCTCGATCGCGATCGTGCTCGGCATCAGCCTGCCGGGCATCCCGGCCAACTGGATCATCTCGGCCAATGCCTTCATCTTCGCCTTCCTGTCGGTGCTGACGCTTCAGGCGCTGGCCCGGCTGCGCGGGGCGGGGATCGAAACCCTGGTATTGTTCGGCATCGCGCTGGTTTTCGCCTTCAACGCGCTGACCGCGATGATCCAGTTCGTCGCCACCCAGGAAGCCCTGCAGCAGCTGGTGTTCTGGAGCATGGGCTCGCTGTCGCGCGCCGACTGGAACAAGGTCGGCATCCTGGCTCTGGTGGTGGCGGTGGTCTTCCCCTGGGCGCTTGCCCAAGCACCTGCCTTGACCGCACTTCGCCTTGGCGAGGAGCGGGCGCTGAGCTTCGGGCTCAACGTGGCGCGGTTGCGTTTCGTGGCCTTGCTCCGGGTCAGCCTGCTGGCTGCCACCGCCGTCGCCTTCGTCGGCACGATCGGTTTCGTGGGGCTGGTCGGTCCCCATCTTGCCCGTCTGCTGCTGGGAGAGGATCACCGCTTCCTGCTGCCGGCCAGCGCCTTTGCCGGCGCGCTGGTGATGTCGCTGGCCAGTCTGGCGGGCAAGCTGCTGATGCCGGGGGTAACGATCCCGGTCGGCATCGTGACGGCGCTGATCGGCGTGCCGGCCTTTCTGGCGCTGATCATCGGACGCAAGGAGCGGAGCTGATGCGCGATACCGGCTTCCCCGAGGGCGTGGGCGACCCCCTGGCGCTCGACGGCATCTCCGCCGGCTATCGCCGCAGGCCGGTGGTGCATGATGTCCGGCTGGGCCCCCTGCCGCCTGCCAGCATCACGGCCCTGGTGGGGCCCAACGGCGCCGGCAAGTCCACCCTGCTCAAGGGGCTGGCAGGCGCAATGGCGGTCCGTGGCCGGGCGATGCTCGGCAACCGCGATCTGATCGCGATGGCCCCGCGGGACCGCGCGCGACTGGTCGCCCATATGCCCCAGGCCCTGCCGGACCGGGTGGCCTTGACGGTTCTGGATGCGGTGATCGGTGCCCTGCGTGCCGGCCCTGCCGGTGATCCGCCACCGGGTGCACCAAAGGGCGATGCCGAGCGTGCCGTGGCCGTGCTGGACCGGCTGGGCATCACCGCCCTGGCGCTGCAGCCGCTCGACACGCTTTCCGGCGGGCAGCGGCAGATGGCGGCGCTTGCCCAGGCGCTGGTGCGCGATCCGCGGGTGCTGCTGCTGGACGAGCCGACCAGCGCGCTCGATCTGCGCCACCAGTACCGGGTGATGGCCACCGTCAGAGACCTGGCGCGCGAGCGGGCCTTGCAGGTGATCGTCGTCCTGCACGACCTGGATCTCGCCTGCCGCTGGGCCCATCGCATCGCGGTGCTCGGCCAGGGCCGCCTTCATGCCTTCGGCACCCCCGCCGAGGCCGTCACCCCCCGCATCCTGCACGAGGTCTGGGGCGTCGCCGCCAGGGTCGATGCCCGGGGTGACGGCCGGGTGAGGGTGGAGGTAGAGGGGTTGGCGTGACCGGTACCGACGCGGTTCCGGCCGTTATCTGAGGTTCAACAGGAACTGCCTGACCTCCACCTCCCGTCCCCGTGCCGGAAAGTCTGCCCGGGCCCGGCCGGTTTCGGTGAAGCCGAGGCGGGTGAGGACGGCGGCAGAGCGGGTGTTGGGCACCATCACATCTGCCTCGATCCGCGCGATCTCCGGATGGTCGCGGGCGAGGACCAGAACCCGGCGGACGGCTTCGCTCATCACGCCGCGCCCCCACCAGGCCCGCCCCAGCACATAGCCGAGGGCGGCTGCGCCCTTGCCATCGAGACGCAGCGTGACCATGCCGATGAGGCTGCCCGTCTCGGGATCGGGACCATCGATGATGGCGAAGGCGATCTCCTGGCCGGTCGCGCCGCGACGGGCGAGATCGGCCAGATGTGCCGCCGCACCGTTCGGCGGATAGGGATGCGGGATGGCGGCGGTCGGCAGCGCCACCTCCGGATCCGAGACCAGGGCCTGGAGCGCTGCGGCGTCGCGCGGGCGCGGCGGGCGGAGGGAGAGAGGGGGTGGCGTCATGATCAGGGCTCCGATCCTCGGGGCCTCATCATCCCGCCGGCCGGCCCGCGCGTGAAACGAGCAATGCTCACCCACCATCCCCCCAATCCGATTTCGCGTCAGCGGTGGGAGAAATCCACCGGTGCCGCCGCCAGGGCCTTGCAGTGGAAGATCGTCGACCCCTCACCCGCCGTCCAGTCATTGGTCAGGATGTACATGTCGTTGGTGCCGGGCCGTATCACCATGCTGGTTGAACGAAGATTGTGGGCGGTTTCTCGGCCGGGCAGAAGGATCTGGGCGATCGGCATGCCGTTCGGGTTGAACACCAGCACCCGCCCCTGGCCATACATGGCGACATAGACATTGCCGTCGGCATCGGTGCGCAGCGAATCCGGCGCCGGGCCGGTGAAGTGATAGGGCACCGTGGTGCCGAAGGGCGCGATGGTGGTGGCATCGCTGAGCGACACCCGATGCAGCACTCCCTTGCTGAACTCCGTCACCCACAGCGTCTTGCCGTCGGGCGAGAGGCCGATGCCGTTGGCGACCGAAAGATTCGGCAGCACGGCCACCGGTTCGCCGCCCTCGGGGCCCACGTAGTAGACCCCGCCGGTGGGGTCGGTCGATGTGCCCTTGAAGTCGGTGAAATAGAAGCCGCCCCTGTCGTCGAAGACCAGATCGTCGGGCAGGAAACCCGCCGTGTCGGGCACGACGGCGGTCAGCCCCGACCCGTCGGGGGACATCGCCACCACCGAGCCCGCATCCTTGAAGTCGCCGAGCCCGGCGATGAAGATCCGCCCGTCCTTGTGAATGGCCAGTCCTGCCGGTGCCAGCGTGTTCTCACCCAGGATCGTTTCAAGGGTCTTCCCGGGCGTCAGGCGGAAGACCCTGCCGCCGAAGACCTCGGTGAAGATCAGGTTGCCGGCACGGTCGAAGACGGGCCCTTCCAGCTGCAGTCCCTCGTCCGACACCTTGAACCAGGGCGTGGCGGTGATGGTCTGCAACCCCTGTTCCGCGGGCGGAATCGGGGCCGGGCCACGCATCTCTGGCGTGTATTCAAGAGCCGGTGCCGCGGCCGCATGAAGCGCGGCCGGTACGGCAGCCCAGGCGCAGACGGCAAGTGTCAGCGCGATCAATCGTCTCTTCATGATTTCCTCCCAGATATTTTTTGGCCGTGGCGTGCCCGTCAATCCTTTTCATGGATAGCGGAACACCGGCATTTTGGGATTGTCCATCAGATGGTGGATTGATGAAGGGACGATTTGCGTAAATCTCACGGTGACTGTGCCAGCTGGCGCAATGGGACAATCATGAGCATGCGTCAGGAGGATGGCAGGACGGCGCATCCCCGCCCGGCCCGTCTGCTCGCCTTCCGGATTGGCCAAGCGCTATGATCGATGGCGATCACGTGGCGACGTTCAGGAGACAGAGTTTTGCGCGATGGCAGCATGACGACGCACGCGACGCTCAGCCTGGCCGACGCCCGGCGGATCGCGATCGCAGCCCAGGGACTGGGCGGTGGGCGGCCGTCCGGCGGCATCGGCATCCGCCGTCTGGCGGCACAGGTCGAACGGCTGGGGCTGGTGCAGATCGACAGCGTCAACGTGCTGGCGCGGGCGCATTACCTGCCGCTCCATGCCCGGCTGGGTACCTATGATCCGGGGCTGCTGGATGCGGCGGCGACCGATGCCCGGCATCTGTTCGAGTATTGGGGGCACGAGGCCTCGCTCATCCCCGTGGCAATGCAGCCACTGTTCCGCTGGCGTATGGCCCGGGCTGCCCGGGGCATCGGCATCTGGCGCGGCGTCGCGATATTCGGTCGCGAGCGTCGGGATTTCATCCGTGCTGTGCATGACCGCATCGCAGCCGAGGGGCCGATGACCGCAGGCGCTTTCGACCAGGGCCGCCGTGGTGCCGGTGGCTGGTGGGGCTGGGGAGACGCCAAACAGGCTTTGGAGTGGCTGTTCTGGGCGGGGGAAATCACCACCCGCCGTCGGCAGGGGGGCTTCGAACGGCTCTATGATCTGACGGAGCGTGTGCTGCCGCCCGACGTGATGGCGGCGCCGACTCCGGAGGCGGCCGATGCCCATCGCGCACTCGCCGACATCGCCGCCCGGGCGTTGGGCATCGCGACCGTCTCGGATATCGCCGACTATTTTCGCCTGGCCGTCGCCGAAACCCGGCCGGCGATCGCCGATCTGGTCGAGGCCGGCCGGCTGTTGCCGGTCGAGGTGGAAGGCTGGCGCCAGCCCGCTTTCCTGCATGCCGAGGCGCCGGCGCCCAAAGGCTGCCGCAGCGATGCGCTGCTCGCCCCCTTCGACCCGCTGGTCTGGGAGCGCGACCGGGCGGAGCGGCTGTTCGGCTTTCGCTATCGGATCGAGATCTATGTGCCCGCCGACAAGCGTGTTCACGGCTATTACGTGCTGCCCTTTCTGATGGGCGAGCATCTGGCCGCCCGCGTCGACCTCAAGGCCGATCGCAAGACCAGGACGCTGCTGGTCAGGGCCGCGCATGAAGAGCCGGGCCACCCGTCCGGCAAGGTCGCGGCCCGGCTGGCGCCCCGGCTTCAGGTCATGGCCGGGTGGCTGGGGCTCGACCGGATCGAGGTCGAGCCCCGCGGCGATCTGGCTCCGGCGCTTTCCAGGGCGCTCTTGGCCCCGGCCGATGATCAGGCCTATTCCGCCGTCAGCACGCGCGGCTGACCGGCGGCCGGCACCGCGACGCCCGATGCCTCCTTCAGCCCGACGCCGGTCAGCTGGCGGCGAAGGGCTTCCGCCGCCAGCCAGGCGATCTTGGCGGCGGCGGTCGCCGGGTCGAGCCCGCCCGGACGAATGTTGGAGATGCAGTTGCGGGCGCTGTCGAGCGTGCCCGGCCTGGGATCGAAGGTGAGGTAGCAGCCCAGACCATCGGCTGCGCTGAGGCCCGGCCGTTCGCCGATCAGCACGATCGCCAGCCGGGCGCCGAGGATGGCCCCGACCGGGTCGCCCAGGGCAACCCGCGCCTGGGTCGCCACCACACCGGCCATCACCCCGATCCGGGCGGCGGCCAGCCTGGGCAGAAGGGCATCGATCAGATCCAGGCCGTTCAGCATCACGGCGGCGGCGGACAGGCCGTCGCCCAGCATCAGCACCACTTCGGCCCCCGGCGCCGGCGGTGGCAGCGCCCCCAGGGCGGCCGCCCCCTCGGCGGACAGGCGCCGGCCCAGATCCGGGCGTCTCAGATACTCCATGCGGTCACGTGCCATACTGGAAACGTGACATGAATTCATGCCTCGCCCGTGAAGCGCGTCGACCAGCGCTCCGGCATCGATGCCCGACCAGACGGCATCACGCGCACGGGCATGATCCAGGCCGAAACGCAAATGGGCGGCGGTGGGCAGCCCGGATCCGGCGCGACCGAGGCCGATCCGCGCTTCGGTGAATCGGCGCAGGCGCGTGATCTCGTCGGGGGCCGGCAGGACGATTTCGTCCGCACGGACGACGGCGGGCAGTTTCACGTCTCCGCTCATGCCGCCCCCCGGATCAGGCCGAGGGCCGGGCGCAGAGCTGCGGCGGCACCGTTGGCGGCCAGCCTGCCGGCTTCGTCGATCAGCCCGACTTTGACGAGCCAAGCCTCGAATTCCGGCGCGTGGCGCCGACCGGTCAGCTCACGGATGTAGAGCGCGTCGTGATAAGACAGGCTCTGATAATTCAGCATCACGTCGTCGGCCCCCGGCACCGTGATCACGAAGGTGACGCCCGCCTGCACCAGCAATGTGAGCAGGGCATCCATATCGTCCTGGTCGGCATCGGCGTGGTTGGTGTAGCAGACATCCACCCCCATCGGCAGGCCGAGCAGCTTGCCGCAGAAATGGTCTTCCAGCCCGGCCCGGGTGATCTGCTTGCCGTCATAGAGATATTCGGGGCCGATGAAACCCACGACCGTGTTGACCAGCAGTGGCCTGAAGCGGCGGGCAACCGCATAGGCGCGGGCTTCCATGGTCTGCTGGTCGACACCATGATGGGCATCGGCAGAGAGTGCCGAGCCCTGCCCGGTTTCGAAATACATCACGTCATTGCCGACGGTGCCGCGTCCCAGCGCAAGCGCCGCCTCCTGCGCCTCGGCAAGGATGGCGAGGTCGACGCCGAAGCCGCGATTGGCGGCTTCGGATCCGGCGATCGACTGAAAAACCAGATCGACCGGCGCGCCGCGGTTGATTGCCTCGATCGCGGTGGTGACATGGCCCAGGCAGCAATGCTGCATCGGCACGTCGAGTTTCAGGCGGACCTCCTCCATCAGGCTGCAGATCCGGATGTAGTCGTCGACGCCGTCGGTTGCGGGGTTGACGCCGACCACGGCGTCGCCGGCACCGGTGATCAGGCCGTCGAACAGCGAGGCGGCGATGCCGCGGTCGTCATCGGTGGGATGGTTTGGTTGCAGGCGGGTCGAAAGCCGGCCGGGCAGGCCGAGCGTGGTGCGGAAGGCGGTGGTGACCCGCGCTTTGGCCGCGACCGCGATCAGATCCTGCAACCGCATGATCTTGGAGACCGCCGCAACCATTTCAGGGGTCAGCCCGGGCCGAAGTGCGGCCAGCGCTTCGGATGTTGCTGCCGGGCCCAGCAGCCATTCGCGGAAGGCGCCGACGGTCAACGAGCGGATCGGCATAAAGGCCGCCGGGTCGTGATCGTCGATGATTGCCCGTGTAACCTCGCAGCTTTCGTAAGGAACGACAGCCTCGTCCAGGAAGGTCGACAGCGGCAGGTCGGCCAGCACCATCTGTGCGGCCATGCGCTCGACCGCGGTTCCGGCGGCAATGCCGGCCAGCTGGTCGCCGGAGCGTAGCGGAGTGGCCCGGGCGAGAACGGTTCTGAGGTCGTCGAAGGCCCAGCGGGTTCCGCCGAGATCGATCGTATAGCGTGCGCGCGGTGAGGTGGCGGACATGGGCGTTCGGCATCCCTCCTGAGCGGGCGCGGGGGCAGCCCAGTCTGCGATAATCCTGCCTCCGGCGCCAGCGTTCCGCTGAATGTGACCAGGGCTATCGCATTTGCCCGATGACGGATCGGGCGAATGCGTCGGACCATCCGGATCGCTTTCGCTTGCGACGGATGGAGATGGTTGGCCTGGCAGTTTTGAGGACGTTGAGGGCGAGTTTTCGGATGATGGCGAGGTTTTCCGGGCCGTGGTCCTTGCGAGCGCGGGCCTCGTCCTCGCGGAAGGTGGTGTCGAGAACCCAGTGCAGGCCGTTCTCGATGGCCCAGTGGCCGCGGACGGCCTTGGCGAAGGCGGCGGCGGACAAGCGGGCGGAGGAGAGGTAATAGCGGGTAGATGTGCTTGTCTTTCCGTCCCGCTCGACGGTGGCGACGACCCGGGCGATGGTGGCGAGCGCCGGCATGGCAGGCCGGTCGGGGTCCCGCTTTTCCGGGAACAGCCAGTCGACGTCATGAACCACCTCGTGCCGACGGATCTCCAGACGGCCGTGGTCTGCGTCGGTGGTTTGCAGCGTCTCGGCCGGCGCCGTCGCCGGATCGGCGAACCAGGTCTCGACGTCGGCAAGGGTGGCGGGGCGGTTTTTCTTCAGCGCGAAGAGGTAGTCGCCGCCGCGCTCCAGCACGAGGCGCGCCGTCTCGCCCTGGCAGTGGATCGCGTCAGCGGTGACGAGCATGCCCTTCAGATCGATGATGGCGAGGAGGGCGCGGGCGGCGGTGATCTCGTTGCCGCCCTCTGGAACCGCCGCCTGGCCGAGCACCAGCCCGGCCTCGCCGGCAAAGGCGCTCACCACGTGCAGCGCGCTCTTACCCGCAGCCCGGTCAAACGAACGCCGGAGCGTTTTGCCATCAATGGCGATTACGCCGGGACCATCGGCTCCGAGATCGTCGAGGAACTGTGAGAAGCACGCCGACAACGCTGCGGGATCGATCAGGCGGAACAGCCGCGAGAACGTGTCATGGCTTGGCAAGCCGTTGGGAAGGCTGAGAAACTCCCGGAAGAGCTCCTCGCGGTCCTCTGCGAAGTCGGCAAAATCGACGCAGCTCTCGCAGCCGCAGATCGAAGCCGTCAGCGCGATCACCAGGAGGTCCAGAAGCTCATGGCGTCTCGCGTTACCCGTGCGCGGGTCGGGCACCTGGCGCAGGATGGTGATCAGAGATGGCATCGGTTCCTCCTTGGAACCGAATAAAGAATCCATCTCTGACCATTCCGCTACCCGGGATTTTCAAATGCGATTCCCCTGTGAATGTGACAGGCCCGTCCCTCAGAGACGGGCCTGTATCGCCGATGGCCGGGTGCCGGTAGATTCTGGCGAGTGGTGGCGCGCTTGCCGGCTGGCTGCACCGCGATCCCTGCCGGCAATGATGTCTCAGAAGTCCACGCAAGCCCGCGAGGTGGCAAGGCCGACCGCCTGCTGGTCGAAGGCCCGGATATAGGCTGCCCGGATCCGGTCGAGCCGGTCGCGCAGCGCCCCTGCCGCCGCCGCATCGGCTGCCGGTGCCAGGATCAGGATGGTCCGCGAAGGTTCGCGGATCGTGGTGCCGGTCTGCGTGTCCCGCCAGCCGCCTTCGGCCTGCTGAATGGTGAAGCCGTCGGGGAAGGTCGGGCTCACCACCTCGTCCACGAAGCGGTCGAATTCGGCAGGGGTGATCTGCGGTGCCCCGCCGGGCCGGTCAAGGCCGAAGAACAGGGTGGCCTGGACCATCGCCGCATCACCGCCCGTGCAGGCAGGATTGCCCTGGGGCAGACCATGAGGATGACCGGCGCAGGCAGCCGTGAGCAGCAGCAGGGCTGCGACGGCCGGCAGCCGGGCGAGGAACGCGACATCTGCCATAAGCGAAGACCTTCCGGAGATGCGGGTGTCAGGCTGCCTTGATCTCGGCGACATAGCCCTCGACCAGGTCGCGCAGCCGCTGCGCCTGGTTGGACAGGGATCCGGCGGCGTTGCGGACATCGCTGGCGGCGTGGCCGGTCTCGACTGCGCGTTCGGCGACACCATGAATGGTGCGCAGTACCTCGCCCGTCCCCGACGAGGCCTGCTGCGTGTTGCGGGCGATTTCAGAGGTGGCGGCGACCTGCTGCTCCACTGCGGCCGCCACGGCCGAGGTCTGCTCCCCCACATCGCCGATGGTGGTGGAGATGGAGCGGATCGCCTCCACCGCCCGGTCGGTGGCCTTGACGATGGCGTCGATCTGGGCCTGGATTTCCTGGGTCGCATTGCCGGTCTGGCCGGCGAGATTCTTCACTTCCGCCGCCACCACGGCGAAGCCCTTGCCGGCTTCGCCCGCGCGTGCCGCCTCGATCGTGGCATTGAGCGCCAGCAGGTTGGTCTGTTCGGCCACCTGCTGGATCAACAGCACCACGTCGCCGATCTTCTGGGCGGAACTCGCCAGATCCTGGACCACGGCATTGGTGGTCTCGGCCTGATCGACCGCCCGGCGGGTGACATCGGCGGTGGCGGCGATGCGGCTGCCCACCTCGCGGATCGAGGCGGCGAGTTCCTCGGCGGCGGTGGCGACCGTCTGGACATTGACCGTCGCCTGCTCGGCCGCGGCTGCGACCGTGGTGGTGCGGCTCTGGCTGTCGTCGGCGGTGCGGCTCAGCCTTTCGGCATTACCGTGCATCTGGCTGGCGGCGGAGCCCAGATGGGTGACGATGCTGGCGATTTCGTCCAGGAAGCGGGTGGTCGAGGCATCGCGTTTGGCCCGCTCCGACTCTCGTGCCGCGCGGGCCTGTTCCTGTTCGGCGGTCAGGCGGTCGGCGCGGATCATGCCGTCACGGAAATAGGCCACGGCCCCGGCCATTTCGCCGATTTCGTCGCCGCGCCCGGCGCCGGGTATCTCCACCGAGGTATCCTTGTCTGCCAGTCGCCGCATGGCGGCGGTCATCGACGAAACCGGGCGTGACACCGACAGGATCAGAAGATAGACAATGCCGGCCGAGATCAGCGGGCCGATGGCCGTCACGATGACCAGCAATGTCCGCGTGAGTTCGTAATCCGACCGGGCGGCCTGACCTTCCCGGCGGATCCCCTCGACGGTGGTCCGCGTCATGTCCGCCAGAGTGGTCGCGACGTTCTGGCGCAGGCGGCGGGCGTCACCTTCATAGATCGCCCGGGCTTCTGCCGTCTTGCCGGCACGCGACAGCGCGAGAAGCCGATCGCTGGCGCGCCGGTAATCCGTCCAGCCTGCGGCCAGCCGTTCCAGTTGCGCACGTTCACCCGCATCCGACACCAGTTGCCGGAAGGCGGCGAGCGCCCGATCCACGCGTGCGGCGTCCTCCGCGGCCGCAGCTTCCAGCGCCGCCTTGGCCTGGGGCGTGTCGGCAAGCAGATGCCCGGCCACCGAAACCCGGTGTTCCAGCGCTGCCACATCAAGCTCTGCGATCGTCACCATGCCTGGCGTCCGGTTGTCGCGCATGTCCGCCGAGGCGGCTTCGAGCTGGTCCAGCCGATCGATCGTAAAGATCGCCACGACCATGCTCGACCCGATCAGCAGGACGAAGGCGAGGATCAGCTTGGTGCCGATCCTGAGGGAGTTGAGTGATCGCATGCAGCTTCTCCGTTGGGCGTTCGTGACCGGCGTCCGGGGACGGGGTGCTGGAGATGTCTTATCCTGGAATGATTACACCCCGCGCCTCAATGGCGAATTGATCTGGCGCAATCCGGGACGGAAAAGCCACATCAGATTGTACGATCCGGCAGGTGTTTACAGAAAAAGCCTCCCGCCCCGAAAAGGGGCGGGAGGCCTGGACGCCAGCCGGAGACGGGGGGGTCAGGCGGCCTTGATCTCTGAGACGTAGCCCTCGACGAGGTCGCGCAGGCGCGTGGCTTCGCCCGAGAGCGAGCCGGCGGCGCTGCGGACGTCTCCGGCGGCCCGGCCGGTCTCGATCGCGCGTTCGGCAACGCCGTGAATGGTGCGCATCACTTCGTCGGTGCCGCTGGATGCCTGCTGGGTGTTGCGGGCGATCTCGGCGGTGGCGGCGACCTGTTCCTCGACTGCGGCCGCGACGGCCGAGGTCAGCTCACCCACCTCGCCGATGGTGGTCGAGATGGAGCGGATGGCACCGGCCGTGCGGTCGGTGGCCGTGACGATGGCGTCGATCTGGCTCTGGATCTCCTCGGTGGCCTTACCGGTCTGGCTGGCCAGGCTCTTTACCTCGGACGCGACGACCGCGAAGCCCTTGCCGGCCTCGCCGGCGCGCGCGGCCTCGATGGTGGCGTTGAGTGCCAGCAGATTGGTCTGCGCGGCGATCTGCTGGATCAGCAGCACCACGTCGCCGATCTTCTGTGCGGTGCGGGTCAGATCCTGAACCACCGCATTGGTGGTCTCGGCCTGGTCGACGGCGCGGCGGGTAACGTCGGCGGTGGTGGTGATGCGGCTGCCGACTTCGCGGATGGAAGCGGCCAGTTCTTCGGCGGCGGTCGCGACGGTCTGGACGTTGACGGTGGCCTGCTCGGCGGCGGCGGCGACGGTGGTGGTGCGGCTCTGGCTTTCATCCGCCGCATGGCTCAGCGTTTCGGCATTGCCGTTCATCTGGGTCGCGGCCGAGCTCAGATTGCTGACCACACGCCCGATCTGGTCGAGGAAGCGGCTGGTGGCCGCATCCCGGCGGGTGCGCTCCGCCTCGCGGGCGGCCCGGCCGGCTTCCTGCTCGGCAGCGAGCTGGTCGGCGCGGATCATGTTGTCGCGGAAATGCGCGACCGCATTGGCCATGTCGCCGATCTCGTCGCCGCGCCCGGCGCCCGGAATCTGAACCGAGGTATCCTTTTCGGCCAGCCGGCGCATGGCGGCCGTCATGGCGCTGATCGGGCGGGCGACCGAGCGGACCAGCAGGATCACCGCCGCCACACCGATTGCGAGCCCGACGGCGAGTGCGGTCAGCAGCCCGAAACGTGCCCCTTCATAGACTTCGACGGCGTGGTTACCGGCGATGGTCACGGCATCGATATTCATCTGGCTGATCTCTTCCAGCGCCTTGCCGACGATCTGACGGTTCTCCCGCGCCGCACCTTCATAGAGCGCCATCGCGTCCGCCGTACGGTTCTCGCGCGAGATGGTGATCAGTTCTGCACTGACCTGCAGATAGGCATCCCAGGCCGCGACCAGCTGCTCGAACACGGCCCGCTCGGCATCGTCCGAGATCAGCGGGCGATAGTCGCGCAGCGCCTCTGCCATCGCTGCGGCCTGCTTGTCGATATCCCGTTCGATGCGCGCCATCGATGCGGCATCCTGGGAAATGATGTGCCCGGCGACAGAGATGCGATGCTCCAGGGCTGCGACATCCATCTTCGTGATCGTGGTCAGGCTGGGCACCCGGTTGTCGCGCATCTCGGCGGCCGTGTCCTCGACCCGGCCGAGGCTGTCGATGGCGAAGATGGAAATGGTGAGGATGACCAGGATCAGGGCGGCGAAGGCGACAATGAGCTTGCCGCCGATTTTGAGGGAACGGATGGACGACATGGTGACGGGTGCTCCGACATGGCTGCGAGGCGGTGCCGTTTATGGGCTTGACGCACTCGCAGCCTACGCCGGGGTATTTAAGAAAATACTTATAATGATCAGGGAATTCCCAGAATGAAAACTCACATCAACTTAATTGAATGATCCGTTTACGTTTTTTTAAAAGTTAAACGATACAGAAATGGCGCCGAATTCATCATGCTGATCCTGGCCGTCGAACTCCTTCGACCGGATCACATGGGTGTAGGCGATGCGGGCGCCGTTGATGGTGATGGCGAGACCGGCCTGCAGATCGCCGACCAGTGGCTTCTTGTCGACGCTGCGGCTTTCCTTCCAGGTATTGCCGTCCAGGAAGATGTTGCGGGCGACCGCCCGTCCGTCGACGCCGGCAAACAGGTACCAGCCCCAGCTGTCCGTCGGGCGGAAATAGGTCGAGCCGGGCAGGCTGGGGCTGATCCGCGGCGGGCCGTAATCGCGCGGCAGATCCTGGCCCAGGCGGAAGGTCACGCCGGTATTGGCATAGGTGAAGGCATTGCCGAGGGCAAAGCCCGCATGGGGCGTGATGTCGGCGGCAAATCCCCAGGCCGACCCGGCAGCCAGAGCCCGCCAGCTCTTCTGATAGGTCAGCTGGACGATCGGTTCGTCCTTGAGCTGGGTGTCCCAGCCCTGGGGATCGTCACTCGAAATCAGCTCGTGAACGCCCTTCTGGGTCTGTTTGGCAAGGGAGGAGGGGCCGACGATCCCCAGCGACAATTCGATCTGATCGAGCACGCCGCCGGTCTCCGCGATCACGCCGACCGAGCCGTAGAGCCAGCCGGCATAGGGGCGGTCATCGGGATCGGGATTGCGGAGCGAGGTGTCGCGCGGCGTGTACATGCTCTGGCCCAGCGACCAGACCACCCGGATGTCGCCGCCAAATCCGGTGAAAGGGATGATGCCCACCGCATCGCGCAGCCATTGCGGGTCGTCGCCCGGCGGGGTCATGTATGAAAAGCGGAAACCGTTGGTGTAGTGGCGGTCGGTGTCGGCGAAATAGTCGTTCTCGAACACCAGCGCGAAGGTGCCGTTCTCGGCATCATGCTCCACCGCCACCGGCTGGTCCGAGGTGCCTTCGGCCGTACCGACCACCTCCGTCACCGAACCGGTGACGGCGCTGCCATTGCCGGCCTGGGCGGCCGCGGGATCAGGAATCAAGGCAAGCCCAAGCCCCGCGGCCAGCGTACCACCGAATGCGGAACCGGTCCGTCTGGTCCCGGTCCGTTTGATCATCTTCATTCTTGTCGCCCCGATGGAATTTACGTTAACGGCAGTGTTTCCCGCAGGTGACACGCGCGTCCAGCGACAAGAATGGGATCAAAAGCGTCCGGTTCCCTGCTTTCCGTCAAAATCCCAAGATCTGGGGGACGGATCATCGGGAGAGAGTGTCAGCACCTCCACCCCTGTATCGGTCACGGTCACGGTATGCTCGAACTGTGCCGTGGGTGCCCGGTCCGCGGTCACTGCCGTCCAGCCGTCGGGCAGGATGGCGGTGCGGTCGCGGCCGGTCGTCAGCATCGGCTCGATGGTGAAGACCATGCCCGGCTCCAGCAGCATGCCCTCGCCGGCCCGCCCCACATGCAGCACCTGGGGAGCGTCATGGAAGATACGGCCGGTGCCATGGCCGCAGAAGCTGGTCAGCACCGTCAGCCGGTCGGCGGCGGCCCGGGCCTGGATCGCGGCACCGACGTCACCCAGACGCGCGCCCGGCCGGACGGCATCGATCCCCGCCCACATCGCTTCGAAGGTCGCGAGCACCAGGCGCTTCAGTTTCAGCGGCAATGGCCCCACGCCGAAGGTACGGCTGGTATCGCCGTGCCAGCCGTCGACCAGGGGGGTCACGTCGACATTGACGATGTCGCCGGCCTTCAGCCGTTTTGTCTCCGACGGAATGCCATGGGCTGCGACGTGATTGATCGAGATGCAGCTGGCATGGGCATAGCCCTTGTAGCCGATGGTGGCGGCCACCGCGCCCCGGGCCCGCATGAAGGCATCGGCCGCGTGATCGATCTCGGCCGTGGAGATACCGGGACGGATCAGCGGTGCAATATGATCCAGGGTGAGGGCTGCGATCCGGCCGGCTTCGCGGAGGGCTGCAATCGCGTCAGGGCCATGGATCGGCGTGTGACGGCCGGTGTCGTCGGCCTCGATCGACAGACGGGTCATGCGGCATCCTCTTCATCAAGGCCGGGCGCGATCGGCAGCAGGGTGACCAGCTCTTCGATCAGGCGCCGTTCGCTCGGGCCCGGTATCCGGCCCGCCTTGAGTGCCGGGCGCAGCGCGGCCACCGGAGCGTCGATCACCAGGAAGCGCAGCCGCCCGCGCCCGGCCGCATCACCGGTCGCGAGGCCGATCCGGGTGGCGCAGGCATCGAAGGCGGCCTCGATCCGTGCCTCGGCGGCGTCGATCGCTGCGGCCGTGTCGCCTTCCGGTGGCGCATCGAGAACGGTGTCGAGATCGGCGAGCAGCAGGGCCCGGGCGGGACGCGGCCGCGCCGCCGCCCAGTCGACGAGGGCGAGGGCCGCCGCGGCCGGCCGGCCTGCGGCAAGTGGCGGGGTGAGATTGTCGGCAAATTCATCGATCAGCGCCGCCCACATCGCGCCCATCACTGCGGCCCGGCTGTCGAAGCGATGATAGAGCGAGCCCGTCGGCGCACCCACGGCGCGCGCGATCGAGGCCATGGTTGCGGCCGAGGGGCCGCCGTCGGCAACCAGGCCGATTGCGGCCTCCACAAAGTCTTCGGCCGAGAAGCGCGGTGTGCGGACCATCGGGCCTCCGCAAATTAAATGATACATTCTAATTGATGGGTTCTAATTGTGGCGGACGCCTGCGTCAAGTGCCGTCGCTGGCGCCGCTCCGCGTGCCGGTTTAACGTGGAGCGCGCAGCCGGCCGGCCGGCCGGGTCGGCCGTCGGCCACGAAGGAGGAGTGCGCAGGGATGTCGTCCGCGGAGACGTTCGACGTCGTGATCATCGGCGGCGGGGCCATGGGCTCGGCGGTTGCCTGTTTTCTGGGGCTCGATCCGGCCTTCGACGGCCGGGTGGCGGTGGTCGAGCGCGATCCCGGCTATGCCCGCGCGTCCTCGGCGCTGTCCGCCGGGTCGATCCGCCAGCAATTCTCCACCCCGGCCAATATCCACATGTCCCGCTTCGGCTACGAGCTGTTGCGTGATCCCGCCCTGCTCGCCGTCGACGGTGCCGCACCCGATCTGGGGCTGGTGCCCAGGGCCTATCTGCTGCTGGCTGGTCCCGCCGGCGGGGCTCATCTGCCGGCGGTCCACGCCGCCCAGGCAGAGGCGGGCGCCCGGTCGGCGCTGCTCGATCCCGCCGCACTCGCAGCCCGTTTCCCCTGGCTCGCGACCGAAGGGCTGTCGGGTGGTACGCTCGGCCTTGAAGGCGAGGGCTGGTTCGACGGCTGGGCGCTGCTTCAGGCCTTCAAGCGCAAGGCCCGGGCAACCGGGGCGGTCTATCTCGACGACGAGGTGGTGGGGCTGGACCGGGACGGCGACCGGATCATCGGGGTCCGCCTTGCCTCGGGTCGCCGGCTCGGGGCCGCCCAGGTGGTGGATGCCGCAGGTCCCCATGCCGCGACCGTGGCGGCGATGGCCGGGCTCGATCTGCCGGTGCGGCCGCGCTGCCGGTCGGTCTTCGTGTTCGATTGCGAGCACGGCCCCCATGACGCCCCGCTGACCGTCGACCCGGCCGGGGTCTATTTCCGGCCGGAAGGCAACCGCTTCATCTGCGGCTGGTCGCCGGGAGAGGGCGATGCCGACCCGGATCAGCCCGAGCTGATCGTGGACCATGCCCAGTTCGAGGAGCGGATCTGGCCGGTTCTGGCGGCGCGCGTGCCGGCCTTCGAAAGGCTGCGGCCGGGCGCCTCCTGGGCGGGGCATTACGAGATGAACATCTTCGACGCCAATGCCCTGATCGGGCCGATGCCCGACCTCGCCAATTTCCAGGTCATCGCGGGGTTCAGCGGCCATGGGCTGCAACAGGCTGCCGCTGCCGGCCGGGGACTGGCCGAGCTGATCGTCCATGGCCGCTTCATCACGCTCGATCTCGGTCAGTTCAGCCCGGCGCGGGTTGCCGAGGGGCGGCCGCTGGTGGAACTGGCGGTCATCTAGCTGCGGGCCGGCAGGACCCAGCCGTCACGCACCACCACCCCCAGCACGTCACCCGGGCGTGGCGCCTCGCGCCCGGTGCGGAGCGGTACCGGCTCGGAAGACCAGGGAGCGGACAGCCAGAGCAGGCGGCCCGCTCCTTCGAACACCCGCCGGTCGACGATTGCGGGCAGGCTGCCGGTGGTGCCGCGCGGCACCGGCACCAGATGCTCCGGCCGGAACACCGCCAGGGCCGGGCCGGTGCCGGTGCCGGGCGGCACCCGAAGGACCGCTTCGACCAGATCGGACCCGGTACCGATGCGGACGCGGGCGCGGCCCTCTGCCCCGACCCGCAGGATCGTGACCGGCAGCACGGCGCCCTGGCCGACGAAACCCGCCGTCCAGGCATCGGCCGGCCGGTCATAGACGGCTTCCGGCGTATCGATCTGAGTGATGCGGCCGTGCTTCAGCACGGCGATCCGGTCGGCCATCGCCATCGCCTCGGCCTGGTCATGGGTGACGTAGAGCGTGGCGGCACCGGTGGCGTCGTGCAGCCTGCGGATCTCTTCACCGATGCCGCGGCGCAGATGCGGGTCCAGATTGGCCAGCGGCTCGTCCATCAGGACGACGGCGGGGCGTGCCGCAAGGACCCGCGCCAGGGCCACGCGCTGGCGCTGTCCGCCGGAAAGCGCATCGGGCAAGGCGCCGGCGCGGTCTGCCAGGCCTACCGCCGCAAGTGCCTCGGCCACCAGGGCGGCGGTTTCGGCCGGGGCCCGGCGGGCGCGTTCCAGCGCATAGGCGACGTTGCGCGCGACCGTCATCTGTGGCCAGAGGGCATAACTCTGGAAAACCATGCCGACACCGCGCGCTTCGGCCGGCACCAGCACCCGGCCGTCACGATCAACCGGCCGGCCGGCCAGGCTGATCCGGCCCTCGTCGGCCCCGTCGAGGCCGGCAACCAGGCGCAGCAGCGTGGTCTTGCCGCAGCCGGACGGGCCGAGCAGGGCGACGAATTCGCCCGGCATCACCTGAAGGTCGACCCGGTCGAGGGCAGGCTTGCGACCATGGCGGCGGGTCACCGCTTCCAGCCGGACGGCGTCTGCCGCCGGTGACGCCGTGTCGGGGGATGGGGTCATGGCCGGTCTCCGAAAGCGCTCTCAAGCCCCGGCAGGCGGGCGATCATCCGGAAGGCGAGGCCGGCAAGCCCGAGTGCTGCGGCAAGGGCGATCACGGACAGGGCCGCAGCGCCCGCGCTGTCGCCTTCGGCCTGGCGGGCATAGATCGCGACGCCCACCGTCTCTGCCCCCCGCGACCAGAGCAGGGCCGAGAGGGTCAGCTCGTTGAAGGCCGTGAGCAGCACCAGCAGCCCGCCACCGGCCGCAGGGCCGGCCAGGGCCGGCCAGGCACCGACGCGGATCCGGGCCAGGAAACCGGCGCCGGCCAGGCGGGCTGCCTGTTCCGGCGCCGGATCAAGCCGTTCCGCGGCGGCCCGCACGGGGGCCAGCACCAGCCCCGGGAAGCGGCCGAGATAGGCCGCAAGCAGGATGGCGGGCGTGCCGTAGAGGGTAAGCCCGATGCCCGGCAGCGGCGGCAGGAAGGCCAGGATCACGCCGATCGCGAACACCGTGCCCGGCAGGGCGAGGGCCAGATCGAAGCCGCCGGCTGCCAGCCGGGCGCCGGGTGCGCCGCGCGCGGCAAGCAGCCCCAGCGGCAGCGCCACCGCCATTGCGATCAGCGCCGTGACCAGGGCGAGCCAGGCAGAGGTGAGCAAGGCACCCCCGGCGCCGTGCCGGAGGTCCAGCGCTGCGCGATAGCCGTCGAGGCTGGCGGTGGCGGGGGTCAGCGGCACGCCGGGCGCGGGTACCAGCGAGGCTGCGATCAGGGCCGTCAGCGGCAGCAGCGACAGAGCGATCATCAGCATCCAGGCCGGGATCGCCAGTTGCCGCCGGCGTGCGCCCAGCGGCAGGCGCGGCACCAGTCGGCCGCCGTCGGCGACGCGGGCGGCGCGCCCGGCCATCAGGGATTGCAGGCGCAGCAGGCCGAGCGTGCCAAGGCCCAGCAGGCCGGCCAGGGCCGCGGCCTCGCCGAGCGCCGCCGGCCCGAAGCCCGAGAGCCGCTGATAGATCAGCGTCGCCAGTACGGGATAATCGCCGGGAATGCCGAGCAGGGCGGGCACCCCGAAATTGCCGGCGGCGGAGACGAGCGACAAGGCAGTCGCCGCGGCCAGCGCCGGGGCGACCAGCGGGCGGGCTGCGACGGCCAGGGCGGCGGAGGGGCCGGCGCCTGCGACCCGCGCCGCCTCGGCCGGTTCGGCCGGAATGCGGGTGACGGCGCCGATCACCGCCAGGAAGGCGATCGGCATATGCTCCACCCCCATCACCAGCCACACGCCCCAGGCGCTTTCCAACGGGTTGGGGCCGAAACCGCCGAGCCCCGATGCGCGGGCCAGTGGCCCGGCGGGATCGAAGGCGCGCCCCCAGGCGAGTGCGGCGATCTGGCTGGGGATCAGCATCGGCAACAGGGCGAGGGCCGCGAAAGCGCGTCGGCCCGGCAGATCGGTCAACCCGGCCAGCAGGGCGGCACCACCGCCCAGCGCCAGGGCGATGGCTGTGGAGGCGATGGCCGTCACCAGCGTGTTGAGACCGGCCTGCAGCACCCGCCCGTCACCGAGCAGGCCGAGGCCGAGCCCGCCCGCCACCGCCTCGACCGCGAGGAAGCCAAGCGGCAGGCCGGCCAGCAGCAGGGCGGCCGCCACTGCCGGCAACCCCGCCCGGCCGGCGCGGGGATCGCCCGGCGGACCACCTGCCTCGGCCAGTGCCATGCGTGGACGCAGAAGGGGGGCCAGACGCAGAAGCTGCCCGAGACGCGGAAAGGGTCGGGAGCGAGAAGCCGGGATCACCCGCCGAACAACTCCGCGAAGCGGCGACGGGTCTCCTCGCTGGTGGCGGCGAGGGTGTCGGGCGCAACGTCCAGCAGCTTGACGGTTGCCGGCCGGCCTGGCGGCGCGCCGGCCTCGGGACGAAGCGGCACGTAACCCTGGGCGACGGCGAAGCGCTGACCGTCTTCCGAGAGAAGCCAGGCGATGAAGGCGCGTGCGGCCTCCACATTGCGGGCGGTCTTCAGGATCGCGACCGGCTCGGTGACGGCCGTGGCGCCCTCGGCGGGATAGACGAAGCCGACGGGTGAGCCCTTGGCGGCAGCGTTGAAGGCCATGAAATCCACCAGCACGCCATAGGCGGCGCGGCCGGTCGCAACCGCATCCAGCACCGCGCCATTGCCCTGCAGGGCCGTCGCCCCATTGGCCTTCAGTGCCTCCATATAGGACCAGCCGAGGCCCTCGGTGGCTGTGACGGTGCCGACATGGATGGTGGCTGCGCCGGAATAGAGCGGGCTCGGCATCACCACGCGGTCCTTGGCGGCGGGGGCGGCGAGATCGGCCCAGCCGGTGGGGGCGGGCAGGCCCGCCGCCGTGTTCCAGGCGATGCCGGTCGCGATGATCTTGGTGCCGAACCAGGTGAGATCCCGATCATGGGACGAGGCCGGCAGCCCCTGGACCGGCGCGTCCGGCCAGGCCGCCAGGCGATCGCGGGCCTTCAGCCCCTCCATCGCCACGCTGTCGGCGATCAGCAGCAGGTCGGGTTCGGGGCTGCCGGCGGAGAATTCGGCGTCCAGCTTGGCCAGCACTTCGGTGGTGCCCGAGCGGAAGAAGTCGACCGAAACGTCGGGTTCCGCCTTGTTGAAGGCGGCGATCAGATCGGTCATCGCCTTGTTGGGGGTTGAGGTATAGACGACCAGACGGCCCGACGCGGCATCTGCGGCGGCGGGCATCAGGGTGGCCGCGGCAAGGGCCGTGGCCAGCAGCAGGGCGGGCGTCTTCATGGGGCGTGATCTCCACGGGCGAACCGATCTGCCCGCATACCACGCCCGTGTTGCAGGCAGATGTCGGTCCGCCCTGTGAACAGGGCCCGCGCGTCAGCCGCCGGTGCGGGTGAGTGCGCCGATCAGCACCACCGGTCCCGTCGGCGCGCCTGACGGCGAGCCGCCGACAGGCTCGATCGAGACCGCGAGGCCGAGCCCGTCGCCGAGACGTGGGCCGAAGGTCACCGGCAGGTCGACCCGCGTTTCGCGCGCCGGATCGACCAGGCCCAGCGAGACCGGCGCCGCACCCTCGCCGGGGAGGGCCCAGAGTTCGAAATCATGGGCGGCCGGCGTGTCTCCGGCCGAGGGCACGCCCAACGTGCGGACCAGCAGCCGCTCACGGCCTCCTCCTTCGCCCGGCTCTGCCGAGACCACCCAGGTCGGGGCTTCGGCGGCCTCAATCGGGCGCAGAACCGCCACCAGCCGGGTTGCGGCGGGATCGGGCAGCGGCTGGCGGATCAGCAGGAAGGCGGCCATGGCTGCGGCTGCGACCGCGGCGAGGCCGGCCGCACCCGCAGTCCAGCGCCAGAGCGTCAGGCCGCGGCGCAGCTCGATGATTTCGCCGGCCCCCGAGAGACGGGTATCGCCCGCGAGGCTCGCATCGATGCGCTCCTTGAGACGGGCCGGCGGCGTCACGGGGTCCAGCGCCAGCGCCATCGGGGCCAGCCGGCGCTCCCAGTCGGCGACGGCTGCACGCAGTGCCGGATCCTGCGCGATCTGCGCGCGCAGCGCCGTGCGCGCGGGCTCTTCCAGCGTGCCCAGCACATATTCGGCAATGTCGACGTCGCGCGGATCGTCGACGTCGCGCGGATCGGGAACGTCCCGCGGATCGGTCGGGCCGGCGGTCATCGCTCCAGGCACTCCTTCAGCGCGGCCAGGCCGCGGCGGATCCAGCTCTTGACGGTGCCGAGCGGCTGGCCGGTGCGGCCGGCGATCTCGCCATGGCTCAACCCGTCGACATAGGCAAGGCGGATACTGCCGCGCGCCCCGTCCGAAAGCTCGGCAAGGCACGAATCCAGCCGGCCGAGCCGGCCGGGCAGCTCCGGTGTCGTGACGGCGGCAGGACTGTCGGGATCGGCGGCGGCGGCCTGATCGGCCAGATCGGCAACGATCACCGGATCGGCCACGGTCTCGCGACCGCGGCGGCGCAGCAGATCGAGCGCCCGGTAACGCAGGATGCCCACGGCCCAGGCGGTCACTTCGCCGCGGGAACGGTCGTAGCGCCCGGCATTGCGCCAGATCTGCACGAAGGCGTCATGCACCGCATCTTCGGCCAGATCGGCATCTCTGAGCATCCGCAGCGCAACGGCATGAAGCCGGCTCGACAGCCTTGAATAGAGCGTGTCGAAGGCGCGTCGGTCGCCGGCGCCGGCGGCCGTGAGCAGTTCGTGCAGACCGTCCGTTTCCGGCCCGTGGTCCATGGACCCGCCCCGTCCCTCGCAATGAATGACGGGCAACCCTATCACGTCCACCGCGATCATGCATCCGGGGGGTGGGGCGGAGGGATGGGGCGGGGTATGGCTGTGGCGCCCGCCTCAGCCCTGCGGGATCAGCACATGGTCGATGACCTGGATCACGCCGTTGGACTGGAGAACGTCATAGGTCGAAATGTCGGCGGTGCGTCCGCCCGCATCGGCGATCACGATATTGTCGGGCCCGTTCATCCTCGCGGTAAGCATGCCGCCCACAAGCGTGGTCAGGGTTGCCTTGCCGCCGCCGGCCCGGATGCGGGCCATCAGCTCGGAACGGGTCAACCGGCCCGGCACGACATGGTAGGTCAGCACCCCGGCAAGTTGCGCGCGGGCCGATGGTGCCATCAGCCCCTCGACGGTGCCGGCGGGCAGGGCGTCGAAGGCGGCATTGGTGGGGGCAAAGACGGTGAACGGGCCGGGGCCCGAAAGGGCATCCACCAGCCCCGCCTGCTTCACCGCGGCGACCAGGGTGGTGTGATCGGCCGAATTGACCGCGTTCTCGACGATGGTCTTGCTGGCATACATGGGCGCACCGCCGACCTGGACCGGGCCGGCTGCGTCAGAGGCCATATGCGTGCTGCCACGCATGCCATCGCCTGCACAGCCGGCGAGACCCGCCCCCAGGATGAGAGCGAGGGCGAGGGTTGCGGCGCGGGCGCGGGCCCGGCCGGGGATCATGACACTGGTCATCCGACATCTCCCTGGTTCGCGGGGCAGGGCGGGCCGATGCGGCTCCGGCCCTGCTCCATGCAGACCTTACGGAGGGGGGCCGCGCCGTGGATGCAGCCATTTCCCGAAAAAGTCGCGGCGCCGGGGGCCGGCCGTCTTTCGGTCACAACTCTGGCTCTTGGATGTCCGGTATCGCTCACGTGCATGAGGACGCGATCCGGGCGACAGTCGGGATGTGGCCGCGACGGGCACCAGCACACCTCCCGCCCGTCCCGACCGCGCCGGTCCACCGATCCCGTCCCATGTCCCGGCCCCGTCCCGCCGTTCATGGGAGCCCCTCCCTCTCCCGAGGGGTGCCTCCCTTCCCGTAGGAGGCATCGGACCGGCGGTGCGGCGCCCGCCGCGGCCCACCTGCCCTCTTTTCCGAGGGCAGCCGAGACATCATCAGGAGCAACATCTCACATGGGCATCGCTTTCCCCCGCGTCGCAACCCGTCTCGCCTTCGCCGCAGCCGCGGTTCTGGCAGTCGCGGCCTGCGACGACGCCGACGCCCCGAGCACTCCGCCGGCCGAGCAGTCGGCGCCTGCGCCCGCGCCGTCGGCGCCCGCACCTGCCAGCCCGTCGGCACCGGCAGACCAGAGTGGCGCCCCGACCGCGCCGAACACGCCGGCTCCGACTTCCCCCACCAGTCCGACCACGCCGGCTCAGCCGGCCCCCGACGCGCCGGGTGATGCGGGCAGCGGAGCCACCAGCCCGGGTGCCGGTGATACCGGCTCGGCCGGCAATTCCGGCTCGGGCAGCAGCAATCTTGAGCCGCAGAGCGGGACGCCGTCAGGCAACCCCGCCGGCGGCGGCACCTGATCGGTCCGACCGTGAAGCAGGTCGCCGGAAGGGTGCGCCGGCGATCGGGTTCCCCTCAAGGACCGACAGGACGGGTCGGGTGTGCCACATGGCGCATCCGGCCCGTTCCCTTTTGCGCACGCGACTGCCATGCGGCGTCATGCCGCCCCGGAACCCGCCCTGTGGGCGGGTTTTCTGATTCTGTGACCCCTGTCACCGACCTGCATTGTCTGCAGACGACCCCTCCCGAATTTCTGGACCCGATCATCCAGAAATGTCTTGAAGCCCGCGCCGGATCGGCCATCTTGTGCGGGAACCAATTCGTGGTCGCCCTGGTCCAGTAATTTGGGCGGTCCGGTCATTCGGCGGAGGCGGTATGAAGAAGATCATCCTCGGCGTGGTGGTCGTTGCGGCACTGGCCGGCGGGGGCTGGTACGGTGCGGAGTGGTGGCGCCATGGTCGCTTCGTCGAAAGCACCGACGACGCCTATGTCCACGGCGACATCGCCAATATCGCACCGCGTGTGGCCGGCCAGGTCACCGAGGTGGCGGTCAAGGACAACACCGCGATCGATGCCGGCGCCCTGCTGTTCCGGATCGACGATGCCGACTACAGGGCCAAGGTCGCCGAAGCCGAGGCGGCGCTGGCGCGCGCCAGGGCATCGGTGGGCGTGATCGACCGTCAGCTTGAACTCCAGAAGACCGAGATCGCGCGCGCCGAGGCGGGCGTCGCCTCGGCCGAGGCCGAACGCGCCCGCGCCACCGGTGATCTCAAGCGCTATGCCGAACTGAACCGTACCGCGGCCGCCAGTGCCCAGCGCTACGACACCGCCCGTGCCGATGCCCGCAAGGCCGAGGCGTCGCTGGCCGAGGCCAGGGCGGCCGTGGCGGCTGCCGAAGGTCAGGTGCCGGTGCTGGAGGCGAACCGGGTGGAGGCCGAGGCGGAGATCGCCTCTGCCGAAGCGACGCTTCAGGCGGCCCGGCTCGATCTTGCCCATACCGTGGTGCGTGCGCCGCAGTCGGGGATCGTCGCCAACCGGTCGGTCGAACCCGGTGAGTATGTCAAGGCGGGCCAGACCGCGCTCGCGATCGTGCCGCTGCCCGAGACCTATGTGGTCGCGAACTTCAAGGAAACCCAGCTTGCGGCGATGCGTCCCGGTCAGCCGGTGACCATCGCGGTCGATGCCCTTGGCGGGCGGGAACTCCATGGCCGGGTCGAGAGCCTGTCGCCGGCCAGCGGTGCCCGCTTCAGCCTGCTGCCGCCCGAGAACGCCACCGGCAACTTCACCAAGATCGTCCAGCGCGTGCCCGTCCGCATCGCGGTCGACGCGGCCGACCCGGCGGCGAAGCTGCTGGTGCCGGGACTGTCGGTGGTGGTGGCCGTCGATACCGCTGCCGAGCCCGCGGCCGAAGCGGTTCAGCCGCAGTACGGCCTGGGTGCCGAGCCCACGGCCCCGCGCCTGGCGCAGCGCTGAGCGGAGGCGGGTCCGATGACCGAGGCCACGTCTGCAGCGGGCAGTATTGCGGCGGCACCTGCCGCCGCGGCGCCCAAGGGGCCCACGGTGGGGCAGATCGCCGGCTTCATCGCCATGATCTTCGGCATGTTCATGGCGATTCTGGACATCCAGATCGTGTCGTCCTCGCTGTCGGAACTTCAGGCGGGCCTCGCCGCCAGCCCCGACGAGGTCTCGTGGATCCAGACCAGCTATCTGATCGCCGAAGTGGTGATGATCCCGCTCTCGGGCTATCTGTCCCGGGCGCTGTCGACCCGCGGCCTGTTCCTGATCTCGGCCGCGGGCTTCACGGTGATGAGCGCGCTCTGCGCCACGGCCACCACACTCGACGAGATGATCCTCTGGCGGGCATTGCAGGGCTTCGTCGGCGGCGCGATGATCCCGACCGTGTTCGCGGCGGCCTTCCAGCTCTTCCCCGGCAACCGGCGTGCCGGTGTGTCGGTGGTGATCGGTCTGGTCGCGACGCTGGCGCCCACCATCGGCCCGACCCTCGGCGGCTGGCTGACCGAAATCTTCTCGTGGCACTGGCTGTTCCTGGTCAACGTCGTGCCCGGTATCCTGGTCACGCTGATGGTCTGGCGCGCGCCCGCTTTCGACACGGGTGATCGCAGCCTGCTGCGTCGTCTCGACCTGCTGGGGCTGGTGCTGATGGCGCTGTTCCTGGGCTCGATGGAATATGTGGTCGAAGAGGGGCCGCGGGATGACTGGTTCGACGACCGCATCATCACCTTCCTGTTCGTGGTGATGGTGGCAGCCGGCATCGGCTTCTTCTGGCGGGTGCTCAGCCACCACAACCCGATCGTCGATCTCAAGGCCTTCCGCGATCGCAACTTCGCCACCGGCTGCGTGTTCAGCTTCGTGATCGGTGTCGGCCTCTACGGCCTGGTCTATGTGTTGCCGCTCTATCTGGCGCGGATCCGCGATCTCAACGCCATGCAGATCGGCGAGGTGCTGTTCGTCACCGGCCTTGCCCAGTTCTGTTCGGCCCCCATCGCCGGCATGCTGTCGCGCAAGATGGATGTGCGGGTGATGCTGGCGATCGGCTTCACCATGCTTGCCGGTTCCACCTGGTGGATGTCGCATATCACGGCCGACTGGCAGTTCGACCAGTTGCTGTGGCCGCAGATCATGCGCGGCATGTCGCTGATGCTGTGCATGCTGCCGGTCAACCAGATCGCGCTCGGCACGCTGCCGATGGAGATGCTGAAGAATGCGAGCGGGCTCTATAATCTGATGCGCAATCTGGGGGGAGCGGTCGGTCTTGCCGGCATCAACACCCTGATGATCGACCGCAACGCCCTGCATCTGGAGCGCATCGCCGATGCCGCCAACCCGAACCGTCCCGAGGTCCAGGCCGCACTCGACGCATTGGGGCAGCGTTTCGACGGCGCGATTGCGGGGGACAGCTCCCTCGCGGCCCTCAAGACGCTGATGAACATGATCCAGGCTCAGGCGCAGGTGATGACCTTCGGCGACGTGTTTCTGGTGCTGGCGGGGATCTTCGTCGCCGCGGCGGTGATCACCGCCACCGTGCGCCGGCCGCAGATGGCGGGAGCCGGCGGGGGAGGCGGGCATTGAGCGAGGCGAGCCGGGAAGACATCCGTCGGGTACGGGCTGCCGTCGCCGCCGCCCGCGAAGCGGCGGCGGAGGCCTGTGGCGCGGGCTGCCCGCCTGCCCGGCAGGGGCCCGGCCGGCCGCCGGACACGGAAAAGCGCCGGGCGATCCTGGAGGCTGCCCGCCGGCTGTTCACCCGTGACGGCTTCATGGCCGGCATGGGCGAGATTGCGGCCGAAGCCGGGGTCTCGAAGCAGACGATCTACAATGCCTTCCGGAACAAGGACGAATTGTTCCTGGCGGCAATTTCCGAGGTGGCCGACCAGATCACCGCCCATCTGGAAACGCCGGATCCGGAAGCCTCGCCCCACGAGATCCTGACCCGCATCGCCTGGCATTTCATGGATGTGGTGATCTCGGGCAAGATGGTCTCGGTCATGCGCATGCTGACCGGGTCGGGACCGGGCGGCATGGCGCCCGATCTCGCCGCCGCCTTCTACGAGATCGGCCCGGCCCGCAACGGCCGCCGGCTGGCCGACTGGCTGGCGGAACAGGATCGTGCCGGCCGGCTGTCGGTCGATGATCCCGATCTCGCGTCGGAACACTTCTTCGGTATGCTGAACGGCAAATTGCAGCTCCGCCAGCTGTTCCACGCCGCGCCGCCGCCCGACGACGCCGAGGCCGAACGGCGGGTGGAAGCCGCGGTCAGGCGCTTCCTGAAGGCCTATGCCCCCGACTGAACCGGCGGGTGTCTGCCCGGGAGGCCCGGGAACCGGATGCCGGGAAGGAACACGCATGCTGCGCTGGGAAGGCACGGCCCTGGGTCGTGTTGAAGATTTCGCCCCTGTCGAACGACCGCTGCCGGAGCCGGGGCCGGGGCAGATGCGGCTGCGCATCGAGGCCGCCGCCCTGGGCTATGTCGACGGGCTGATCGTCCATGGCCGCTATCAGATCCGTCCCGACCTGCCCTATGTGCCGGGCGGCGAGATCGCCGGCATCGTCGAAGCTACAGGGCCCGGGGTCACCCGGTATGTGCCGGGCGATCGGGTGGTGACCTGGCAGATGGGCGGGGGCCTGGCCACCCATATCGTCGTGGCGGGGGATGAGGCAGATCCGGTGCCGGACGGCCTGTCGGGCGTCCATGCGGCGGCCATGCTGGTCGACTATCAGACGGCGACCTATGGCCTGTTTCCGCGCGGCGGGCTGAAGCCCGGAGAGCGGGTGCTGGTGACCGGGGCGTCGGGCGGGGTCGGCTCGGCGGCCGTCCAGCTCGCGGCAAGGGCCGGCGCCCATGTCGTGGCACTTGCCAGCACCGAAGAGGGGCGGGCGCGGGCGATCGCGTCGGGCGCCGCGGCGGCCATCCCGTCGCTCGACCCCGACATCCGGGCCCGGATCCGCGAAACCCTGCCGGGCGGCGCGATCGACATCGTCTTCGATCCGGTCGCCGGTCCCGGTTTCGAGCCCCTGTTCCGCTCGCTCGACAAAGAGGGGCGGCATCTGATCCTGGGTTTCGTCGGCGGGCCGATCCCGGCCCTGCCGGTCAATCTGCCCCTGCTCAAGAGTGCAGCGCTGATCGGGGTGGAGATCCGCCACTATCTGACCGCCCATGCCGACGAGGCCCGCGCCGTGCGGCTGGCGCTGATGGCGCGGGTGGCGGCTGGGGAGCTGATGCCGCCGAAGGTGGTCGCGATGCCGCTCGATCAGGCGCGCGAGGCGTTGGCGGCGACACTCTCACGGTCCAAGGGCGGCAAGATCGTGGTCGTGCCGGGCGTGGTCGGATCGGACGTGATCGGGCCGGGCTGAGCGTCAGAGCGACAGGAAGAAGCCCACGAAAACCGGCGTCGCGAGGCTGACGGCAAAGCCGCTGGCCAGGGCCACCAGCCCGGCCTCCCGGCCGCCATGGATGGTGATGATGCCGAGCGACACATCCATGGCGGTGGCGCCGGCTGAGGCGACCGGCGCCATGGGCCCGAAGGCACGCACCATCAGCCCGGCGAAGACCAGGGTGATGACCTCGCGTGAGATGTTGGCCATCAGGGCCAGCGCCCCCATCACCTCGCCCCGCGCCTCGGCGATCATCACGGCAGAGAGGCTGTACCAGCCGAAACCCGAGGCCACCGCCAGCACGTCGGGCAGCGTCATGCCCGGCAGCAGCGGTGCCACCAGAGCCGCGCCGCCGAGCGTGCCCAGAATCACCGCCACCGGCAGGGCGATCGCGCGGGGACCGGCGCTGCGCAGCCGCGCCCAGGCGGAGGGATCCAGCGCCGTGCCGATGCCGACCAGGAAGACCAGAAGCATCAGGGCGGGTTCGGTCGCATCGGATGTCCGTGCTGCAAGACCGGGGGCGAGGGCACCGAGGGCGATGCCCGCGACATAGGCGCCGAGGATGATCAGGGTCATGATCACGGCAGCGGCCTCCGCCGGGTGCGGCCGATCAGCCCCAGCAGCGTCAGCGTCACGAGGATGGAGCCCGCCACCGCAGCTGCCGAGATGGCCACCGCTTTCACGCCCGACGCCGCGAGGGTTGCGGCGAGATCGGGCATGGCGCCCGTGCCGATACCCATCAGCACCAGCAGCACGACGATCGACACGGTCGTCAGCCGGTCGATCGGCCGGGCGATCCGCGTCCGATGGCCGCGGAGCAGACGGCCGAGCACGAGGCCGGCCAGAAAGGCGAGGGCAAGGGCGAGCATGGGGCGGGGGCCTTGTGCGCAGGGGTGGAGCGGCGATCAGCCAGAGCTTTACGGCGACCGGTGGCGGCTGTCCATCCCATGTCCACCGCCTGAGTGGTGGCGGTGCCGGGCGGATGTCGCTAGCATGCATAAAAACAAACGTATGAATGCGGACCGGCACGGCCCGGCCGCGCCAGGGAGGATGACCCGCATGGTCGAAATCACCCATCGCCGCGTTCCGGTCGGCGAGGTCACGCTGCATGTCGCCGAAGCCGGCAGCCCCGACGCCCCTGTCATGCTGTTCCTGCACGGCTTTCCGGAATTCTGGTACGCCTGGAAGGGCATGATGGCCCGGTTCGCGGGCGCGTATCGCTGCGTGGCCCCCGATCTGCGGGGCTTCGGCGAGAGCGACGCCCCGGCCGAGGTGGAGGCCTATCGGACAAAGCGGGTGGTGGGCGACATCCTGGGGCTGATCGATGCGCTGGGTGTGGAGAAGGTGATCCTCATCGCCCATGACTGGGGCGGGGCGGCGGCCTGGTCTTTCGCCATGGCTCATCCGGGCCGCATCCATCGGCTGATCATTCTGAACTCGCCCCATCCCGCGACCTTCCAGCGCGAGCTGATGCGCAATCCCGAGCAGATCCGGGCCAGCCAGTATTTCCGCCTGTTCCGCACGCCCGAAGCCGAAGAAAAGCTGTCGGCCAACAATTTCGACTGGCTCTGGCGGTTCTCGATGCGCCCGGTCTACGACAAGGGGCTGATGACCGACGAAGACCGCGCCGCCTATCTGGAGGCCTGGGGCCGGCCCGGCCGGCTGACCGGGGGGCTGAACTGGTACCGGGCCTCGCCCATCGACGTGGTGCCGGCGGGCACGACGCCGCCCGAGCAGCCGCTGCTCGATCCCGCGGTCTATTCGGTCAAGGTGCCGACCCTGGTGATCTGGGGGCTGGGCGATACGGCACTTGTGCCCGGGCTGATCGACGGGCTGGAAGCCTGGGTGCCTGACCTCAGAATTGAGCGCGTGCAGCATGCCACCCACTGGATCGCCCATGAAGCGCCGGACGAGGTGGAGGCCCATATCCGCGATTTCCTCAGCAAGCGCGGATAGGTTTGTACGGATATTTCCGTCAAGCACGATTTAGGGACATCATGATACACTGGATGGGTATTCGACGGTTGTATCCGTATCGAGTGCCCATTTCTGCCTGCCATGTGCCACTTGCTCCACTTGCCGGCCCGGTTTATAGTGCACCGCACATAAAAACAAGGGACCGGGGCCGGCACCGCCCTGCCACCGGACGAGAATGCAGTCGCCCGCGGCCCGCCCCGCGGGCTCGTGGAGAGCATGACGGGTCCGGCCGTGCGCGACCGGGCGCAGTATCGAAAGGTCTGGTTGCCATGACCGCGATCAGCGGCCTGAGCCTCGAAGACATGACCGTCGGCATGGAGTCGACGATCACCCATACCGTGACCGACGCCGATGTCCGGGCCTTTGCCGACATTTCGGGCGATCACAACCCGGTTCATCTGGACGAGGACTTCGCACAGACGACGCCGTTCAAGGGCCGGATCGCCCATGGTGCCTTCACCACGAGCTTGATTTCCGCTGTCCTCGGAACCAGACTGCCCGGGCCCGGCGCCATCCTGGTCGACCAGAGCTTCCGGTACCGCGCGCCCGTGCGCATCGGCGACACGGTGACGGCGCTGGTCCGGGTGAACGAGATCGATCCGGCGCGCCGGCGCGTGACGCTCGCCACCGAATGCCTGGTGGGCGACACGGTCGTCGTCGACGGCATCACCAAGGTCATGGTGCCGGCCCGCGCGGCCGCACTCGCTGCCGCCGGCTGATCAGCCGGCCCGGGCGGGGCGGCGGGTGGTCCGCGCGACCCATCGCCCCGCCTGCCCGGGGCCGGACACATGGACGGGGAATGCGGCTCTACAGACATTTCGAAGGATTGGGCCCCGAGGCACGCGGCCTTGCCGTGGCTCTCGGCAATTTCGACGGCGTGCATCGCGGCCATCAGGCGGTGATCGGCGCTGCGGAATCCGCCGCGCGCCGCCTGAACACCCGTCCGGCGGTGCTCACCTTCGAGCCCCATCCGCGCAGCGTGCTGCAGCCCGACCGGGCTCCGGGGCGGCTGCAGACCCCTGCCGATAAACTGCGTGTGCTCGACGAGATCGGCATCGCCGCCGTGTTCATGCTCCGCTTCGACCGCCTGCTTGCCGCCATGCCGGCCGAGGATTTCGTCGAACGGGTGCTATGGCGCGGCCTGCGCGTGGCCCATGTCTCGATCGGCCATGACTTCGTCTTCGGCAAGGGCCGGGGCGGCAATGCCAAGATGCTGGAAGCCGCAGCCCAGGCGCATGGCTTCAGCCTGTCTGTGGTGGAGCCGCGCGCCGATGGCGACACGATCTTCTCCTCCACCGCCATCCGCGCCGCGATCGCCGGGGGCGACATGATCCGCGCCGCCCGTCTGCTCGGCCGGCCCTGGTCGGTGTCGGGCCGGGTGCGTGGCGGCGACCGGCGCGGCCGGACCATCGGCTTCCCGACGGCCAATGTCGCCATCGGCCGCTATGCCGAGCCGGCGACCGGGGTGTATGCCATCCGGGTGAACCTTCTCCCAGGCCGCGGCCCGGGGGGCGTGCCCCTGCCTGGCGGCCATTACGGCGGTGTCGCCAATTTCGGCCGCCGCCCCACATTCGACAAGCGCGACCTGCTGCTCGAAGCGCATCTCTTCGACTTTACCGGCGACCTCTATGGCCGGCGGGTGGAGATCGCCTTCATCGAGCGCATTCGCCCCGAGCGCCGCTTCGACGGGATCGAGGCCCTGAAGGCCCAGATCGCCGCCGATGCCGAACAGGCGCGATCGCTTCTCGCCAGGGCAGCCGACCGGCGCTATCCATGAGCCTCGCCCCATGGCATGATGCGGCCCGCCCGGGTTCGGGCGCGCCTGCCCTTATGCCATCGGCCGTGCATTCCGCCGGCCGGTGTCTCCCCGTCACCAACCTGAAGCCCGGAAGGGCCGGACCTCGATGAGCGTGGACTACAAAGCCTCGGTTTTCCTGCCCCAGACCCGTTTCCCCATGCGCGGCAACCTGCCGGCCAACGAACCCGGTCTGCTCGACCGCTGGTCCGGCCAGGACCTTTATGCACGCCTGCGCGAAGACGGCCGGGACCGCGAGCGCTTCGTGCTCCATGACGGGCCGCCCTATGCGAACGGCCATCTCCATATCGGCCATGCGCTGAACAAGATCCTCAAGGACGTGATCAGCCGCTGCCAGCAGGTGCTCGGCCGCGATGCCCCTTACGTGCCGGGTTGGGACTGCCACGGTCTGCCGATCGAATGGGAGATCGAGAAGCGTTATCGCGAGAAGGGCCGGAACAAGGACGAGGTGCCGCTGGTCGAGTTCCGCCGCGAATGCCGTGAGTTCGCGAGCCACTGGATCGACGTGCAGCGCGCCGAGTTCAAGCGCCTCGGCGTCCTTGGCGACTGGGACCACCCCTACCTCACGATGACCTACAGCGCCGAAGCGCAGATCGTGCGGGAGCTGGGCAAGTTCCTCACCTCCGGCCAGCTCTATCGCGGGCCCCAGGCCGTGATGTGGTCGCCGGTCGAAAAGACCGCGCTGGCCGAGGCCGAAATCGAATATCACGACAAGACCTCGACCACGATCACGGTGCGCTTCCCGGTGGTGAAGTCCACCCATCCGGCGCTGGACGGGGCCGCGGTCCTGATCTGGACCACCACCCCCTGGACCATCCCCGGCAACCGCGCGGTCGCCTATGGGCCGGATCTGGATTATGTCGCGGTCCGCGTGACCGGCACGGCCGACGGCTCCCTCGCCCGCATGGGCGAGGTGCTGGTCCTGGCCGAGGCGCTGGCCGCCCAGGTGCTGGCCGAGGCCGGCATCACCGGCCACGAGGTGGTCGCGACCTTCAAGGGCAGCGCCTTCGAAGGCGCCATCTGCGCCCATCCTTTCCATGGCCGCGGCTATGATTTCGAGGTGCCGCTGCTGCCGGGCGACCATGTCACCACCGAGCAGGGCACCGGCCTTGTGCACACCGCCCCCGGCCATGGTGAGGAAGACTTCCTCCTGGGCCGTGCCTTCGGGCTGGAGGTGCCGGACACGGTGGCCGAGGACGGCACCTATACCGATCAGGTTCCGATCTTCGCGGGCGACCATGTCTTCAAGGTCGACGACCGGATGTGCAGCGAGCTGACCGGGGCGGGGGCGCTCCTTGCCCGCGGCAAGCTGCGCCACAGCTATCCGCATTCCTGGCGGTCCAAGGCGCCGGTGATCTTCCGCGCCACCCGCCAGTGGTTCATCTCCATGGAACAGTCCCGGCTGCGCGAGAAGGCGCTGGCCGCAATCGACAAGGTGCGCTGGGTGCCCGAGACCGGGCGCAACCGCATCCGTTCGATGGTCGAGAGCCGTCCCGACTGGCTGGTCTCTCGTCAGCGCGCCTGGGGTGTGCCGATCACTGTCTTCGTGGACAAAAAGACCGGTGAGCCGTTGCGCGACCCCGAGGTGATCGACCGCGTCGCGGTCGCCGTGGCCGAAGAGGGCGCCGAGGCCTGGTACACCCGCGATCCGGCCGAGTTCCTCGGCAAGGGCCGCAACCCCGAGGATTACGAGCAGGTCACCGACATTCTGGATGTCTGGTTCGACAGCGGATCGACCCATTCCTTCACTCTGGAAGGCCGCAACGATCTGAAGTGGCCGGCCTCGCTCTATCTCGAAGGCTCGGATCAGCATCGCGGCTGGTTCCAGTCGTCGCTGCTTGAGGCCTGCGGGACCCGCGGCACGGCGCCTTACGAGGCGGTGCTGACCCATGGTTTCGTGCTCGACGGCGAAGGCCGCAAGATGTCGAAATCGGTCGGCAACGTCATCGCCCCCCAGGAGGTGATCGAACAGTACGGCGCCGACATCCTCAGGCTCTGGGTGGTCTCGGCCGACTATTCGCAGGATGTGCGCATCTCCAAGGACATCCTGTCCTCGCAGGCCGATGCCTATCGCCGGCTGCGCAACACCTTCCGCTATCTGCTGGGCGCGCTCGACGGCTTCACCGGGGCCGAGCGCCTGCCCCTGGCCGAGATGCCGGAGCTGGAGCGCTTCATCCTGCACCGGCTGTGGGAGCTGGACGGCCAGATCCGCAAGGCCATCGCGGCCTATGACTTCCACACCATGGCGACGCTGCTGCACAATTTCTGCGCCGTCGATCTGTCGGCCTTCTATTTCGACGTCCGCAAGGACGTGCTCTATTGCGATGCGGCCGACAGCATCCGCCGGCGGGCGACCCGCACGGTGATGGATCTGCTCTTCGACCGGCTGACCGTCTGGTCGGCGCCGATCCTGGTCTTCACGGCCGAGGAAGCCTGGCTTGCCCGCTTCCCCGAGGGGGAGGTGCCCGAGGGCGAAAGCGTGCATCGCCGGGTTTTCCCGGATACCGATGATGCCTGGCGCAACGATGCGCTGGCCGATCGCTGGCGCCGCGTCCGGCAGATCCGCCGGGTGATCACCGGCGCGATCGAGGTGGAGCGCCGCGAGAAGCGTATCCGGGCAAGCCTGGAGGCGCACCCGACCGTCTGGCTGGCGCCGGAGCATGCCCATGTCTTCGACGGGCTGGATCCGGCAGAACTGTCGATCACTTCCGATGCCACGCTCACCGGCGGCGATGCCCCGGCCGAGGCCTTCCGGTTGGAAGATGTGCCGGGTGTGGCGGTGATGGTCGGCCGGGCGGATGGCGAAAAATGCGCCCGATGCTGGAAGGTCCTGCCCGAGGTCGGTGCCCATGCCGATCATCCGGAGCTGTGCGACCGTTGTGCGGATGCCGTCGCTCATGTCTGACCGGAAGGCGGTGACCGAAGCGGCCTGGCATCAGGCGGCGAGGGCCCGCAGCCGGCGCCTGCTGGTCGTGGGCTTTCTGCTGGTGTTCCTTGTCGACCAGATCACCAAGCAGCTCGCCCTGGCGGCCTTCGACATGCCGGGTGACGGTGTCGTCGTCACCTTCTTCTTCAACCTGACACTCGTGTTCAATCGCGGGGTCAGTTTCGGTATGTTGGCTGAGCATGGCGAGCTTGCCCGCTGGGGGCTGGCGGCGATGGCCACGGTCGTGGCCGTACTGCTGGGCCGCTGGGCCTGGAAGGGTGAGCGTCCGCTGACGGCGCTGGGGTTGGGCCTGGTGGCCGGTGGCGCCATCGGCAATGCGCTCGACCGGGTCCGGATCGGCGCAGTGGTGGATTTCCTGGATCTCCACTATGCCGGCTGGCACTGGCCCGCCTTCAACATTGCCGATGCCGGCATTACGCTGGGCGTGATCCTGCTGCTGGTGGACGGCCTGTTCGGCCGCGACCCGGACGGCCCGGAAAAGACCTGACCAGGGGGGCGAAGACCCGCCTCCTGTCGCCTATCATGGACGCTGTCCCCGGGCCTCGGGCCCTTGGACGGGATGAGGGAGCAGACCGCATGAGCCGCCTGACCGCGTTGTCGGTGATCGCCATTCTGAGCGTCGGCCTCGCCGCCTGTGATTCGGCGCGCGAGACCCTGGGCCTCAACAAGCGGGCGCCCGACGAATTTGCCGTCGTGCCGCGCGCACCGCTCGTTCTGCCGCCGAATTACGACCTGCGCCCGCCGGAGCCCGGTGCGCCGCGCCCGCAGGAGGCGACTCCCGCCCAGGCTGCGCGCCAGGCACTGACCGGCACGGCGCCGTCTGCGGCACCGGTTGCGAACGGCATCGACCCGCTGGACCAGGCGGTGCTGGCCCGGACCGGTGGTGACCGGGCCGATCCGTCGATCCGCGCGACCATCGCGCAGGAGAACACCCAGCTGGCCGAGGCGAGCGAGAGCTTCGTCGACGATCTCCTGTTCTGGCAGGAACGCGAGGAGCCGGGCACCGTGATCGATGCCGGCGCCGAGCAGCGCCGGCTGCAGACCAATCAGGCCGTCGGCCGGCCGATCGATACCGGCGAGACGCCGATCATCGAGCGCAAGCGCCGTGGCCTGCTCGAAGGCATCTTCTGAGCGACACATCCACTATCGTTATCCGGGCGGGGTTGCACCGGCCGCCGTCGAGGCCCATCCTGTGATGCGGCCGCATGCGCCCCGCGCGGCCGGTCAACCGAAGAGGAGACGACGCTTGTCTGCGTCCTCATCACCCGTCCGGCGCAGACCGCGCCCCGGGCGGCTGGTCGCCTCGCTGCTGGTCACATCGGCCCTGCTGGCCGGTACTCCGGCCCTTGCCGAAACGCCGCCGTCGATCGCCGCGGCGACCGCAACCGCCGCTGCCGAAGCAGCGACGCCTCTGCTCGGCGCGAAGAGCCGGGTGCTGGAGAACGGTCTCACCGTCGTGGTGGTCGAAGATCATCGGATGCCGGTGGTCTCGCACATGGTCTGGTACCGGGTGGGTGCGGCGGACGAGCCGGCCCGTCGGTCGGGCATCGCTCATTTCCTGGAACACCTGATGTTCAAGGGGACCGAGCAGACCTCCGGCGACGAGTTTTCCCGCCTGATCGCCGAGAATGGCGGGCGCGACAATGCCTTCACGTCTTACGACTACACGGCCTATTACCAGAACATCGCGGCCGACCGGCTTGATCTGGTGATGCGGCTGGAAGCCGACCGGATGACCGGGCTCAGGCTGCGCCCCGAGGACGCCACGACCGAGTTGCAGGTGGTGATCGAGGAGCGCCGCAGCCGCACCGACAACGATCCTCAAACCCGGTTCGGCGAAGCCTACCGGGCCATGGTCTATGCGGGGCACCCCTATGGCCGGCCGGTGATCGGCTGGCCGGACGAGTTGAAGACGCTGGACCGCGATGACGCGGTGGCCTTCTACAAGGCGCATTACCACCCCTCTGCCGCCATCGTCGTGGTCGCAGGTGATGTCAAGGCCGAGGACGTCTTCCGTCTGGCTGCTGGGACCTATGGCCGTATTCCCGACACCGCCGGCTTTGACGAGGCGAAGCGTGTGCGTCCGGCACCGGCGCCGCTGGCCGGCGATCGCCGTCTGGTACAGGATGCCGCCGGTGTGGCGTCGCCCTCCTGGCGCCGGTCATGGCTGGTGCCGCGGGCCGAAGTGTTCGGTCGGGACCGGGAAGAGGCGCTGGACCTGATGACCTTCGCCATGGGCGGCAGCTCGACCTCGCCGCTCTATCGCCGGCTGGTGGTGGATGAAGGCATCGCCGTCCAGGCCGGCGCGTATTACGCCGGGGCCCGGGATGAAGGTCAGCTGATGGTTTACGCCGCCCCGGCGCCGGGTGTCTCGATCACCAGACTAGAAGCGGCGGTCGAGCGGGCGTTGGCCGACATCCTGAAGCAGGGTGTCGCCCCCGACGTACTGGAACGCGCCCGCACCCGGATGCTGGCCGATGCCGTCTATGCCCGCGACAGCGTGTCGTCCACCGCCAATATGGTGGGGGCGGCCCTTGCCACCGGAGAGACGCTGGAGCGGATCGAAACCTGGCCGCAGCGCATGGCGGCGATCACCGGCGATCAGGGCATGGAAGCCCTGCGGGCGGTGATGGGGCCGGATCAGGGCATGGCGACCGGCGTGCTGCTGCCCGAAGGCCTCAGTGTCGACGATCCGGCACCTGCCGTTGCGGCCACCGCCGTGACCCCGCCCTCCAGCGAGGGGACCGTCCATTGATCACCGCCCTGTCGTCTTTCCGTCGTCACATGTCGCCGATTGGTCACGAGGTGCGGCACCGCAGCCTGCGTATGATCGGAACCGTCCTGGCCGCGCTGGTGCTGCTGGTGGTGATCGGGCCGGTGCCGGCGGCACGTGCGCTCGAAATCCGTACGCTCACCAGCCCGCAGGGCATCCCCTTCTGGCTGGTACAGGTGTCGGAGCTGCCGGTGGTCACCGTCGATTTCGCCTTCGCGGGTGGCACCCGGATCGAAGCCGCGGCCAAGGCCGGTGCTGCGACGCTCGCCTCGGGCCTTCTGGTCGAAGGGGCGGGCGATATGGATGGTCCGGCCTTCCAGGACGCGCTCGCCGCGCGGGCGGTCGAATTCTCGACCGGTGTCGATCGCGATGCCTTCTCGGGCAGCTTCCGCAGCCTTGCGACCGAAGCGGAGGAGGCCGCGAAGCTGGTCGGGCTGGCTCTTACCGCGCCGCGCTTCGATGCCGACGATATCGAGCGCGACCGGCAACAGCTGCTGGTCTCGCTGGCGCGGTCGGCCGAAAACCCGCAGGCAATCGCTTCGCGCAGTCTGCTGGCCGGGTTGTTCCCGACCGATTCCTACGGCCGGGATACCGACGGCGCTCGAGAGACCGTGGCTGCCCTCTCCCGCGAGGATCTGGTGGCCTATGTCTCCCGTCAGTTCACCCGCAACCGGCTGACCCTGGGGATCGTGGGCGACATCACGCCTGAGGCTGCCGGGCGAGTGGTGGATCTGGCCTTCGCCCGCCTGCCGGCGGGGGAGGCCCGGCCGAAGGCCGAGCCGGTCTCCCCCAGCTTCTTCGGCGAGACGGTGGTCGACCGACCGATCCCGCAGACCATCATCACCTTCGCCCTGCCGGGGATCCTGCGCAGCGATCCCGACTGGTTCCCGGCCTTCGTGATGAACCACATCCTGGGCGGCGGCACCTTCACGGCCCGGCTGTTCCGGGAGGTCCGCGAGAAGCGCGGGCTCGCCTATAGTGTCGGCACCACACTCTACCCGCTCGACCGGGTAGGACTGCTCTATGGCTATGCCGCCACCCGCAACGACCGGGCGCGGGAGACGGTTCAGGTCATCCGCGACGAGATCGCCCGCTTCGCCGATGAGGGGCCGACAGAGGCCGAACTCGCCGGCGCCAAGAAGTACCTTACAGGATCCTTCCCGCTGTCGCTCGACGGCAGCGGTGCCGTGGCCGGCCTGCTGGTCACGATGCAGATCCACCATCTGCCCCCCGGCTATCTCGACGACCGGAGCAGCCTGATCGAGGCGGTGACGGCCGACGACGTCAAACGGGTGGCGAAGCGGCTGCTCGATACCGACAAGCTGTCGGTGGTGATGGTCGGGCAGCCGGCAGACGGAGCCGGACCCGCTGCTCCCGCAGCCGCCCGGATTTCAGAAGACGGTGCGCGAAGCACCTCGCACAGCAGCATCCAGTGACGTCCCAACAAGGACAAAGCATCAGTATCATGGCCAAGACTCTGCCGTTCTCGATCGATTTCACCGGGTGCCTCGCCGATACCGGGGCGGAATGCGGGGCGCTGCTCGACCAGACCCGGTCCGCGCTTGCGCGTCTGCGCGGCTGGCAGGCCGACGGGACCCTGCCTCTGCTGCGCCTGCCGGCCGCCCGCGATGATCTGGCGGCGCTGGAGCCGCTGGTGCTGCGCTGGCGTAACGAGGCCTCGGATGTTCTGGTGCTCGGCATCGGCGGTTCCAGCCTGGGCGCACAGGCGCTGCTGGAGCTGCGCGATCCCGATGACCGCGGTCCGCGCATCCACACCCCCGACAATGTTGATCCGGTGAGCTTCCGCCGGCTGGTGGATGGCCTGGACTGGGCCGGGACGCGGGTGCTGGCCGTGTCCAAATCCGGCGGAACGGTCGAGACGGTGGCGCAGCTGCTGCTGGTGCTGGACCGTATGGAGGCGTCGCTCGGCCGTGATGCGACCGCGGCACGGCTGGTCGTGGTGGCGGAGCCCGGCAACTCGCCGCTGCGCCGGATCGCCAACGACTATGGTGTCGAGACCTTCGATCACGACCCGAATGTCGGCGGCCGGTTTTCGGTGCTGTCGCTCGTCGGCCTTCTGCCGGCCATGCTGGGTGGCGTGGATGCTGTGGCTATCCGCGAGGGGGCGGCGGCCGTGCTCGATCAGGCCTTTGCCGATGGCGACCCGACAGAGATCCCGGCGGCGATGGGGGCGGCCGCGACCGCGGCGCTGATGCAGCACAAGGGCATCTCGCAGGCGGTGCAGTTCGGCTATGTAGACAGGCTGGCCCGCTTCGGCGAATGGTGGCGGCAGCTGGTGGGGGAAAGCCTCGGCAAGCAGGGCATCGGCCTGGCGCCGGTCTTTGCCCGTGGTGCGACCGACCAGCACAGCCAGCTGCAGCTCTATCTCGACGGACCGCGCGACAAGCTCGTGACCGTGATCGAGCCGCCGGCGGAGCAGCAGCCGGCCTGGCGGATCACGGCCGAAGCGGCAGCACGTTACGGTGTCCCCTATCTTGCCGGTCGCAGCCTGGGAGATCTGATCGCGGCCGAGGCACGGGCGACCGCCGAGAGTCTGATCGCCGAAGGTCGTCCGACGATCCGGATGAAGCTGGATGCCGTCGATGGCCGGACGATCGGCGCTTTGATGATGACGGCGATGATCGAGACCATCCTTCTTGCCGATCTGCTGGCGGTGGATCCCTTCGATCAGCCTGCGGTTGAGAAGGGCAAGGTCCTGACCCGCGAATATCTGGCCGCTGCCGGCTGAGGCATCGTCGCCAGATGTCCCGGATCCGCCGCCTGCCCGAAACCCTGGTCAACCGTATCGCCGCCGGCGAGGTGGTGGAGCGGCCGGCGGCGGCGGTGAAGGAACTGGTCGAGAATGCGATCGACGCCGGCGCCCGTCAGATCGATGTGGTGTTGGGGGCCGGCGGGCGCAGCCTGATTGCGGTCACCGATGACGGCATCGGCATGGATGCCGACGATCTGGAACTCGCTATCGAGCGGCATGCGACGTCGAAACTCGCCGACGATGATCTGGTCGAGATCGACACGCTGGGATTCCGCGGTGAGGCCCTGCCGTCGATCGGGGCCGTGGCGCGGCTTCGTATCACCAGCCGTCGGCGTGGTGAGGACAGCGCGCTCGAAATATCGGTCGAGGGCGGCGCGAAAACGGCCGTGAAGCCTGCGGCCGGACCGGTCGGCACCCGGGTCGAGGTGCGCGACCTGTTCTACGCCACACCGGCCCGGCTCAAATTCCTGAAGGCGGAGCGAACCGAAACTCAGGCGGTGGCCGATGCGCTCAGGCGTCTGGCCATGGCCTATCCCGAGATCGGTTTTTCGCTGGCCGACGGGGAGCGTCGGCTCTTTTCCTTCCGTCCGGAGACGGGAACCGGTGCCGAGGCGCGGCTGGACCGGCTTGGCCGGATCATGGGGCGGGATTTCGCCGCCAATGCGCTGGCGATCGAGGCTGAACGCGATCTGCTGCGCCTGGAAGGCCATGCCGGCCTTCCGACCCTCAATCGCGGCACCGCACAGCACCAGTATCTGTTCGTCAACGGCCGGCCGGTGCGCGACCGGCTGATGCAGGGGGTGGTGCGTGCCGCCTATCAGGATTTCCTGGCCCGTGACCGGCACCCGATGGTCGCCCTGTTCCTCACCGTGCCGGCCCGGCTGGTGGATGTGAACGTTCATCCCGCCAAGGCCGAGGTGCGGTTCCGCGACCCGCAGCTTGTCCGTGGCCTGATCATCGGCGCCCTGCGTCATGCCCTGGCCGAGGCCGGCCATCGGGCGGCGACGGCTTTGGGCGGTGCGGGGCCGCTCGGCACCGCCAATCAGGCGTTTCTGCCGGCGACGGCTCCCCGGCCACCGGGATCTGTCGGAACGGGGCAGGCCAGGGCGGGGCAGGACTCGCTCTGGTCGGCGGCGCGCGCGGCAGCGGCCGGCGTACTGGCAGACCGTCCCGATCCCCGGGCTGCCGACCGCGCAACCGCATTCTGGGCACCTCCGGCCGGAGAGGCGGCGCAGCCGCATGAGCTTGCCGATCAGGGCGTAGCATCCCCTGCGCCACCGGCTGCCCGGGGAGCCGCGCCGGCAGATCATGTCGCCGACGAGGCGACCCGCGCCCATCCCCTGGGAGCGGCGCTGGCACAGTTGCACGACACCTATATCCTGGCCGAAACCCGCGACGGCCTGGTCGTGGTCGACCAGCATGCCGCCCATGAACGCCTGGTTTACGAGCGGATGAAGCGGCATATGGCCGAGGCCGGCGTGCCCTCGCAGGGGCTGCTGCTGCCCGAAGTGGTGGAGCTGGACGAGGCGGTGGCCGACGGCCTGCTCCGGCGGGCGGCCGAGCTGGGGCGGCTGGGGCTGGAGATCGAGGCCTTCGGGCCCGGGGCGGTGCTGGTTCGTGGCGTGCCGGCCCTGCTGGGCCGGGTGGATGCGCAGGGGCTGGTCCGCGATCTCGGCGACGAGATCGCCGAATATGACGAGGCCCTGGCGCTGGCGGACCGGCTGGAGGCGGTGTGTTCGACCATGGCCTGCCATGGCAGCGTGCGCGCTGGTCGCCGGCTCACCGTGCCCGAGATGAATGCGCTGCTGCGCGAGATGGAGATCACGCCGCATTCCGGGCAGTGTAATCACGGCCGGCCGACCTGGGTGTCGCTGGATCGGGCTGCGATCGAGCGGCTGTTCGGGCGGCGGTGATGGCAGGGCGTGCGCGACCGCTGTCCAGTCTGTCGATCGCATTGCTGGCGCTGCCATTTCTCGCCGGCTGTGCAATCCCTGCTGCGGCTGACCCGGCGGCGGCGGGCGGCGTGGAGGTGCTCGATCAACGCGTGCTCCGGCGGGAGGATGGGACGCGTGGGATTCCTGTCGGTGGCCTCTCGGAGATCGCAGTCCTGGCCCCGGTTGATGATACCGGTCTCGGCCGTTTCCTTGCCATCAGTGACGATCGTGGCGAGTGGGGCCCGCCGCGTGCGCTGCGCCTCGACATCCACTTCGACCTGCAAACGCATCGGTTCCGGATTCTCGATCGTGACTGGCAGTGGCTCACGGCGACGGCCGCCGATGGGGTTGCGAGACCTGATGTCATCGATGGCGAGGCTCTGCGCTACGATCCGTCTACAGGGCATATGATCTGGTCTTCAGAAGGCTGGCCGCAATTGCAGGTCCCACCCGGCCTTTATGAGAGCACGCTCGGTGGAGAACTTGCCCGGCAGCTGCCGCTGCCCGCCCATTTCATGCCTGATGCCGCAAAACCTCAGGCGCGCGGTATTCGGCCGAACAAGGGCATCGAAGCGCTGGATCTGTCGCCCGGCGGAAGGCACATCACCTTCCTGAGCGAATTTGCACTTGCGCAGGACCAGTATCCGGGGCGCACCGCCCATCGGCCGATCCTGAGGGTCGTCACATATGACCGCCGCGCTGGCCGTCCGGTTGCGGAACATGGTTATCGCCTTGAATTACAACCAGATCCTCAGGCTCCGGGAGGCGCGGGGGGAACCGAGATCAACGGCGCCGTCTCCATTCTGCTGCTTGGCGATGGACGATATCTGGTTCTGGAACGCGGCTTCTGGTTCGGCTATCGGCTGCGTGTGCGTCTGTATCTGGCGGACCCGACGGGTGCGGAAGACCTGCTTGTCCGGGAGGCTCCGTTTGAGGCCGGTGTTGTAACCGCACGAAAATGGCTTGTTTCCGACCTGATCGGTGCAGGTCTTGCCGCGGATAACTGGGAGGGCATGGCTTTCGGACCCGACCTGCCGGATGGCCGGAAGACCCTGATTCTGGTCACGGATGACAATTTCAATCAGCTGTTTCAATCCACCATCATTGCCTGGATTGCCCTGCCGCCCCTTGGCGCCGTCGCGGCGCGCGGGCCTGCGCAATGAGACGTCATATTACTTTTGGTTGATATATGAGAAAAATAAACGCCGGGCCGGATTGCAACCAGGGCGTTTTGTAATGGCAAACGTCTTGACCGATGCGCGGGCCTTGCTAGATCCTTTGTCCATAGGTTGCATGTCTTCGCATTGGCTCTACCCATTGTGATCTCCGGACCGCTCCGGGCCGGGGGAGGGGGAATGCAGGTTGCAGGATGCGGAAAAATCCGTGGCTGCGATCCTGTGCCGGTGTGCGGGCAGCGCCGCCGTCCACCGAACCGGGACATGGACCATGACACTCAGGGCCGTTGCCGTCTCCGCCCCCGACTGGGTGGCGGGTGCGAAGGATGATCGTGCGCTGAACAGCCGCGACGCGGCGAGCCTGTACAATGCCTGCAGGGTCGCCGCGGCCGAAGCTGCGGCCGGCCGTGGCGCCTGGGGCGCCTCCAATTGGGCAGCGGCCGATTCCCGTGCCGCCCGCGCTGCCGCCCGGGCCTCGACCCTGTTGATGTATTCCATGGACGAGATGCCGGCCTTCCGGGCATTGATCGAGCGGCAGCGCCCGAACCTGCTGCTGATCGGCGCCATGTCGCTCTGCCTGCCCGGCGCGGTCGCCTGCGCGCGGGAGGCGCGCGAGATCCTGGGGGATCAGGTGGCGATCGTCCTCGGCGGGCGTCACGCAAGCGAAACCGTGTGGCTTGCAGACCGGAGCGACCGGCGACCGGCCGCGCTCCGGCACCATGTCGGGGCGCCGCTGGAGCTGATCCATGCCGGACGACTGCCGGCTGTGTTCGACGCCGTTGCCATGGGTGATGGCGAACACCTCATCGCGGCCCTGGGCCGTGCCGTGGAGGCGGCCGTGCTTCGGGGCCTGCATCCGACCGCGCTGTTCCACGAGATCGACCCGGCGACGCCCGGTGACTGGATTCTCGGTCTCGATGATCGCGGCCGCCCCGGCTATCTGGTGTCACGGGGGGTGGCGATGAACCAGATGGCCCTGCCCAGCCCTGCCGAGACCTTCGGTGTTTCGGCGAGTTTCGGCGTGTTCGGCGGGCGCATGACGGCGCATGTCTTCAGCGATATCGGCCGTGGCTGTGTCTATGACTGCAACTTCTGTTCGGAGCGGGTCTCGGCCACCGGTGGGGTGCGCGACCTTGCCAACAGCGCCGACCGGCTGCACGGCCAGCTTGCCGCCGCCTGCCGGACCATTGCCGAAGACTGGCCGGGCCGTCGGGCCAGCGCCTTCTGCGAAGATTCGGTACTGCTGGGCGGCGCCACCCGATTGATCGACCGGTTCTGCGACCTGATGGACCGCAAGCCGCTCGACATCCGTTTCGGCGGCCAGCTGACCATCGACCAGATCCTGACCCGGCCCGCCGAGGTGGCGCGCCTGGCCCGTGCCGGCCTATCCTATGTGTTCATCGGGGTCGAGACCCTGTCGCCAGAGGAGATCGGGGGCATGAGCAAGGATGTCGGCCGCAAGCGTGCCTCGTGGACCGATCGTATGCACCGCGCCTTCGACGTGCTGGGAGAGGCCGGTATCGATTGCGGCTGTGCGGTTCTGTTCGGCCTGGGTGAACGCCATGAGAGCCGCCTCGCCCTGCTCGACACCCTCGATCGGTTCCGCCGCAGCCACGGCGCCCCGGACCCGATCAGTCTGAACTGGGCGGTCCAGCACCCCCTCTGCGGCGAGGATGGCGGCGCCGGTTATGACTATGTCGACTGGGGCACGCCGGAAGGTCCTTATCTGGACCTGTTCCACAATTTCGGCGAGGCGTCGCTGCGCTACCCGCTGCCGCAGGTGGGCGCGCCGCGGCTGGCCGAGGTGGCGGAAGTTGTCGCCATGGCCGATGCGGTGCGTGGTCGGCCCCTCGGCGGCAGGCTTGCCTCGTGAGCGGGGGGCGGCCGACCCGCCCGGCGGATGACGGCGCAGTCGCGAGGGCGCGGCCGGCGACGGTCCTGGCCCAGGGCGCACGCTTCCCGCTGGGGCCGGTGGAAACGCCGGTGCCGCCGGTCACTGAGGCGACGACGGTGCTGTTCAGAGATCTGGATGCGATGGCGCCGGTCGATCGGGACAGCCTCGCCCGTCAGGGCCATGACCCCTTTGCCGGTTTCTATTACGGCGCGGTCGGCACACCATCCTCAGGGGCGCTGGCGCGGATGGTGGCGGCGGCCAATGGTCTGGCTCATGCGGTGATCGCGCCAGCCGGGCTTTCGGCCTTCATCGCAGCCCTCTGGGCTTCGGTGAAACCGGGGGAGCGGGTGGCGGTCACGGATGCCGTCACCTATTCGCTGCGCTGGCATCTGGATCGGCGGGCGGCTGCGGCAGGTATCGGCATCGACTATTTTCCGCCGGGGATCGGCGCGGGCATCCGTGATGTGCTCCGCCCTGAAACCCGGCTGGTCTGCGTCGAGACGCCGGGGGCCTTCACCTTCGAGGTCGAGGATCTGACGGCGGTTGCCGGCGCCACTCATGCGGCCGGTGCCCGTCTGCTGGTCGATGACACCTGGAGCGCCGGCCTTCATTACCGCCCGGCCGATCACGGTGCCGATCTCGTGCTGCAATCGCTGGCCAAGCTGCATGCCGGGGTGGCGGGCGTGTCGCTCGGCGCGATCTCCACCGGCGATCGGGCGCTCTACGAGGACGTGCTGGAGGAGACCGCGCTGCAGGGCATGGCCGTTTCGGCCGATGCGACCCAGAAGGCGGCGGTGGCGATGCAGACGCTGGCCGTCCGCCTGGCCGCCCAGGACCGAACCATCCGGCGCCTGCTGGCGGCGGTGGCGGCGTTGGGGGTGGCCGGCCTGCGCCTGCTGCATCCGGCCATGCCCGGCCATCCGGGCCATGAGATCTGGGCCCGTGACTTCACCGGCGCCGGCAGCTTGTTTTCGCTGGTGGTGGAGGGCGGCAGCCCGGCCGACGCCGCCGCCATCGGCCGTGGTCTGTCGCTGTTCCGGCCGGGCTATGGCTGGGGCGGCGCGGTCTCGCTCGTCTCTCCCTTCCTGGCCGGCGACGGGCGGACGGTGTCGCGGCCGCCGGTCGAAGGGGCGGGCCTCAGATTCTATGCGGGGCTGGAGGATGCGGAAGATCTGGTGGAGGATCTCTGTGATGCGATCTGCCGTGCAGGCCGTGCAGGCGCGTGATCCATGGCTCCGTCACCCCTTCCGGCGACGGCGGATATAGCGGACGGCAAAGGTCAGCAGCAGAACCAGCGGGATCAGGGCGGGCAGCATGCCGATGATCCAGACCAGCACCTCCAGCGCATCGCGAAGCGTGTAGACCAGCGTGAAGAGCAGCTCTTCGCCCAGATTGCCGAAAGGGGCGAGAAGGCCCGGCTCCGTCACCGGCGCCCGCAGCTGTGCGCGATAGATGTCGCGATCGATCCGGCTTTCCAGGCGGCCGAACTCGCCCTGGGCCCGCTCAAGCCGGGTCTGCGTGTCGGCGAGTTCGCGACTGATGGTGATCAGGTCTTCCAGCCGGGCATCGCTGCGCTGATAGAGCGCCTGCAGCCGGTCGCGATGGGTGGTGAGCAGGGCGATGCGCTGCTTCACGTCGACCACCTGGTCCGACAGGTCTTCGGCACTGGTCTGGCGGTCGATTTCGCCGTTTTCGGCGATGCCGGAGAGATAGTCGTCGAACCGGCCGACGCCCGGCTTGGGCAGGCGCGCCTCGAAATAGCCGGAGCTGGTGCCGTCGACCCGCACCGTCAGCACGGTGCAGCTGGTCATGTCCCGGCAGAGCTGTTCCAGCGCCGCGACCTGCGCATCGGGGGCATCGGTCACCAGGCTGCGGTCGTGGGTATAGGCCAGGAAGCCGGCGGCGTCCGGTTGCAGGTTTCCGGCCGTGTCAGCCGGCGCAGCGCCCGCGGGGGGCGGCTCGGTCGCCATCGGTGCCGTGGCGGCCATGCGGGCCATGCCGGCGGGGGCGCTGCCGCCGCTGCCGCTGCCGCCATCCTCGTTACAGGCGGCGAGAGGCAATGCAAGCAGGAGGGCAACGGCAAGGGCTCGGATCATGGGCGGCATCCCGAAAGGGGCGGGGGGCTGCCGGTTGTGCCGGCCCATCCACTCTCCAGGATGCTGCACCGTCAGGCGAGAGGCTTTTCTGGGGCGATCAATCCGCGGTGTCCGGGCCTTCATCCCCGCCCGGGACCTCGTGACCGAAGATCAGAAGGTCGGCCTTGCCATAGCGGCGGCGGTCGAGAAGGCGGAGCGCATCGGGCACCACGATGTCGGTGCCGCGGGCCAGTTCCACGGTGACCAGCGCCGGGCTGGCGAGCCGGCCTGAACGGAGGAGCCCGGCAAGAATGGCCTCGGCCACTGCGGGGGCGTCGTAGGGTGGGTCGAGCAGAACCAGGTCGAAGAGGCGGTCGTTGCGCAGCGCCGCAGTCACCGTCTCGGGACGACTGAGATCAGCCGACGCGAACCGGCAATTGCGGGCTTCGCCGAGCTTTTCGGCATTGGCCCTGGCGATCGCGAGCGACCCCCGATCCCGGTCGATGAAGACGGCCGAAGCGGCACCGCGCGACAGGGCCTCAAGCCCCAGCGCGCCGATGCCGCAGCAGAGATCGGCGACATGGCGGTCACGGACCGCCGCCTCGCCGTCTCCCCTCAGATCGCGATGGCCGAGGATGTCGAACAGAGCCTCACGCGCACGTTCCGAGGTCGGGCGGATAACCGCCCGACCCTCGGGAGCCTGAAGCGCACGGCCGCGATGGCGGCCGCCGACGATCCGCGGCATGGCCGATCAGTCCTCGCTGCCGCTTTCGCCTTCGGGACGACGCGCACGGGGGGCACCGAAGGGGCGATCGCCGCCGGTGCTGCGTCCGCCACGGTCGTCACGATTGCCGCCGAAACGACGCTCGCCACCGCCGAAGCCGCCACGCTCGCCGCCGCGGTTGTCACCGCCGCGATCGCCGCCACGGTCGTCACGATTGCCGCCGAAGCGACGCTCGCCGCCGCCGAAGCCGCCACGATCGCCGCCGCGGTTGTCACCGCCGCGGAACCCGCCGCGATCACCGCCCCGGTCGTCGCGATTGCCGCCGAAACGACGCTCGCCACCGCCGAAGCCGCCACGCTCGCCGCCGCGGTTGTCACCGCCGCGGAACCCGCCGCGATCGCCGCCACGGTCGTCGCGATTGCCGCCGAAACGACGCTCGCCGCCGCCGAAGCCGCCACGCTCGCCGCCGCGGTTGTCGCCGCCGCGGAACCCGCCGCGATCACCGCCGCGGTCGTCGCGGTTGCCGCCGAAACGACGCTCGCCACCGCCGAAGCCGCCACGCTCGCCGCCGCGGTTGTCGCCGCGGTTGTCGCCGCCGCGGAACCCGCCGCGGTCGTCGCGATTGCCGCCGAAACGACGCTCGCCGCCGCCGAAGCCGCCACGCTCGCCGCCGCGGTTGTCACCGCCGCGGAACCCGCCGCGATTGCCGCCCCGGTCGTCGCGATTGCCGCCGAAACGACGCTCGCCGCCACCGAAGCCGCCACGCTCGCCGCCGCGGTTGTCGCCGCCACGGAACCCGCCGCGATCACCGCCGCGGTCGTCGCGATTGCCGCCGAAACGACGCTCGCCGCCGCCGAAGCCGCCGCGATCGCCGCCGCGGTCGTCGCGATTGCCGCCGAAACGACGCTCGCCGCCGCCGAAGCCGCCGCGATCGCCGCCGCGGTCGTCGCGATTGCCGCCGAAACGACGCTCGCCGCCGCCGAAGCCGCCGCGATCGCCGCCACGGTCATCACGATTGCCGCCGAAACGACGCTCGCCGCCGCCGAAGCCGCCGCGATCGCCGCCACGGTCATCACGATTGCCGCCGAAACGACGCTCGCCGCCGCCGAAGCCGCCGCGATCGCCGCCACGGTCATCACGATTGCCGCCGAAACGACGCTCGCCGCCGCCGAAGCCGCCGCGATCGCCGCCACGGTCGTCGCGATTGCCGCCGAAACGACGCTCGCCGCCGCCGAAGCCACCGCGATCGCCGCCACGGTCATCACGATTGCCGCCGAAACGACGTTCGCCGCCACCGAAGCCGCCGCGATCACCGCCGCGATCGTCACGGCCACGGAAGCCGCCGCGATCACCACCGCGGTCGTCGCGGTCGCCGAACTCGCGCCGGCCGCCGCCGAAGCCGCGGCGGTCGCCACGGCCGGCCTCGCGGGCCCGCTGCTCGGCAATCGCGGCGTCGACTTCTTCGTCCTTCTCGTCCTTCAGCGGGCTCCAGCCTTCGCGACGATCATCCCGGCGGTCGTCCCGACGATCGTCCCGGCGATCACCGGCCACGTGCAGGCCGCGGGTCGGGCGGTCGGTGTTGTGGAACTCGCGCTGGCGGCGCTTGTCCTGGATGGCACGCGACGACGGGGCCTGGGGCGCATCGACCGGGTGCGCGAGCGTCAGCAGCTCGTCATCATCCTCGTCGTCGCCGAGGTCTTCGTCCTCGTCTCCATCGTCATCTTCATCTTCATCGTCGCCGTCGAAATCGGCGTCGTCCTCGAAGTCCTCGGCCTCGTCATCGCCTTCGGTCAGCTCTTCGGCCCGGGCGATCAGGGCTTCGAGATCCTCAAGGGTCTCGACCTCGATCTCGTCGAGTTCCTCTTCGAACTCGTCGTCCTCGAACTCTTCCTCACCGTCGAAGTCATCCTCGCCCTCGATGTCATCGTCCTCGATGAAGCGGGCATCCGGGATCTCGTCGGCCGCGGGGCGCTTGGCCTGGGCGGCGGCAGGGGCGGCGGCGGCGGTCTCGTCCGCGGCAGGCCCGGTCTTCTCGACCTTCTTGGTCTCGTCGGTCATCTTGTCGATCATTTCTGGTGCAGGCGCGCCGGTCCTGGCGGCCTGGCGCCGGAGCGGGGCGTCACGCCCGGTCTCGGGCAGATGAAGGCCTTCAGCGAGTGAGCCCAGCTGGTCCTTCAGCATGCGGGCGGTCACCTCGCGCACCTCTCCAGGGTGCATGCGGCCGATCTGGAATGGTCCATAGGCGACACGGATCAGCCGGCTGACCGGGTGTCCGAGGCTTTCGAGGACCCGTCTGATTTCGCGATTCTTGCCTTCGGTCAGCACCACCGAAAGCCACGCATTCGTGCCCTCGTGCTCGATCTCCACTTCGATCGGGCCGTAACGGACACCTTCGACGGTCATACCCTGGGCCAGCCGTCCGATCGCATCGGCGTCGGGCGTGCCATAGACACGCACCCGATAACGGCGGCGCCAGGCGGTTTCGGGGCTCTCTAGACGACGGGCGAGTTCGCCGTCGTTGGTGAGGAGCAGGAGCCCTTCAGAGTTGTAGTCGAGGCGCCCCACGCTCACCACGCGGGGAAGATCTGCCGGCAGGCGGTCGAAGACGGTTTCCCGCCCTTCAGGATCATGGTTGGTCGTGATCAGCCCGCGTGGCTTGTGATAGAGGAACAGCCGCACCGGTTCGCGGGCCGGCAGAGGCCGGCCGTCCACAGTCACCCGATCGGCGGGCGTCACGTCGAGCGCGGGGCTGTCGATGCGGCGGCCGTTGACCGCCACCCGGCCGTCGAGGATCAGACGCTCGGCGTCGCGGCGGGAACACAGGCCCGCACGGGCGATGGCCCGGGCGACGCGCTCACGCGCGCGGTCCGGCTCGGTCTGAAGGCTGCGGGTCATCTGGTCTCCAGGGCGGCGGCGACAAGGCCATCAAAAATCAGGCGATCGCCGGCATCGATCAGGAATTCGGGGTGCCACTGCACACCCAGACAGAAGCGGAAGCCGGGATGTTCCAGCCCCTCGATCACCCCGTCGGGGGCCGTGGCATTGCGCACCGCGCCGGGCGCAATCCGGTCCACCGCCTGATGATGGGCGCTGTTGACCTTCATCCGGGCCGTGCCCACCAGACGCCAGAGCAGGGTGTTCCGGTCGATCAGGACCTCGTGCCCAGGCTCGTTGCGCGGGTTCGGCTGCTCGTGGGCCAGCGCCTCGGGGAAGGCGTCGGGGATGTGCTGTACCAGGGTACCGCCAAGCGCGACGTTGAGCAATTGTTCGCCCCCGCAGATGCCCAGCACCGGCATGTCCCGATCCAGCGCGGCGCGAACCACGCCCAGCTCGAAAGCCGTGCGCCGGTCCTTGGTCGTGACCGTGGCATGCCGCATGCCGGCGCCGAACAGCGCCGGATCCACGTCGAACGCACCGCCGGTCACCACCAGCGCGTCCAGCCGGCCGACCATTTCGGCCGCCAGCTCCGGTTCATGGGGCAATGCCACCGGCAGGCCGCCCGCGGTGACGATCGCATCCATGTAATTCACACGGAGCGCGTACCACGGGAACCTCGAATAGCCGCCGGGCTGTTCGACGTCGAGGGTGACGCCGACGAGCGGGCGGTATGCGGAAGCGGATGTACCCATGGGCGCAATTCATGGGGCTTCCCGCGTCAGGATGCAAGGGCCGCTTGACGTGAAACCCCATGCAGGCTTCGCTTGGCTGCCATGTCGAACACCCCGACGACGCCCCTCCCTGCCCGCTTTCAGCCGCTGCGCCCGATGGAGGCGGCGCTTGAGGAGGCGCGCGCGGCGGCCGCCCGGGGGGAAGTACCGGTTGGCGCGGTGGTGGTCGATCCGGTCCGGCGGGTGATCCTGGCCGCCGCCGGCAACCGGACCGAAGCTGATCACGATCCCACTGCCCATGCCGAAATCCTGGCGATCCGCAAGGCGGCGGCCCTGATCGGCAGCCCGCGCCTTGCCGGCCTCGATCTCTGGGTGACGCTGGAGCCCTGTGCCATGTGCGCGCAGGCGATCTCCTTCGCCCGGATCCGCCGCCTGTATTACGGGGCGGCGGATCCCAAGGGCGGCGGTGTGGAGCACGGTGCCCGCGTCTTTGCCCATCCCACCTGCCATCACCGGCCCGAAATCTTCGCCGGCATCGGTGAAACCGCGGCCGCCGCCTTGCTTAAGGTTTTCTTCAAAAGCCTGAGATAATCTCTGTCCGGACAGAGCCTACCGCGTTGCAGCAGGAGCCTTCGCCCCATGGGTCCGATTATCGGCATCATTCTCACCTTCTCGCTGGTCTTCGGCGGTTTCATCATCGCCGGCGGCCATATCGAGGTGATTCTGGAGGCCCTGCCGATCGAGGGCATGATCATCGGTGGTATCGCGCTCGGTGCCTTCGTCACCGGCAACAGCGGCGAGGTGATCAAGCACACGCTGGGCGGTCTCGGTAAGGCCTTCAAGGGCGCGAAGTGGAAGAAGCAGGATTACATCGACCTGATCGGTCTGATGTATATGGCCCTCTACAAGCGTCAGCGCGAGGGTACGAAGTTCAACGACTTCGAGGATCCGAAGAACAGCGCTCTGTTCAAGAAATACCCGAAAATCCTGAACGACCATCTTGCGATCAACATGATCTGCGACACGCTCCGCAACATGAGCATGCGCCATGAGGATCCGCACCAGGTTGAAGCGTATCTCGAAAACCTGCTCGAAAAGGTCGAAGAGGAACATATGGAGCCCTCTCACGCGCTGCAGGGCATTGCCGACGGTCTGCCGGCTTACGGCATCGTGGCGGCGGTGTTGGGCGTGGTGAAGACCATGTCGTCGATCGACAAGCCCCCGGCGGTGCTGGGCGGGCTGATCGCCGCCGCCCTTGTGGGCACCTTCCTCGGCATCTTTCTGGGCTATGGCGTGATCGGCCCGCTGGCCGGACGCATCAAGCAGATCAACGAGGCCGATGCCCGGTTCTACAAGCTGATCCGCGACGTCTTCGTCTCGACGCTGTCGAAGAATGCGCTGCAGGTGGCGATCGAGGTCGGCCGCGCCAATATCCCGTCCAGCATGCAGCCGACCTTCGCCGAGGCGGAAGCTGCGATCAACAAGGCCAAGGGAAGCTGATCGATGGCGGAGGAAGGCGGCCACGCAACGATCATCAAGAAGGTCAAGAAGGGCAAGGGCGGCGGCCATCACGGCGGCGCCTGGAAGGTGGCCTATGCCGATTTCGTGACCGCGATGATGGCCTTCTTCCTGCTGCTCTGGCTGCTGAACGCGCTGGACGAAAAGAAGCTCAAGGGCATCGCCGACTATTTCACACCGACCTGGACCGTGTTCCGTGATGCCGGGGCCTCGCACACCATGCCGATGATGGCGGGCACGCCCGACATCAATGTCGGACAGGGCGGTGTCAGCATGCCGTCTTTCGAGCGGTCCGACCTGACCCCGCCGCCCTCGCCGATGGATCTGCAGCCCGACATGGCCAAGCGCCCGGCCGCCAATCCGGCCGACGAGGCGCCGCCCGAGGAACTGCCGGTGAACGACCCGGCCGAGGCGATGCGTCGGGTGCTGTCGGGCGAGCGGCTGGAGCCGCCTAAGACCATGCAGACCTTCGAACAGGCGGTGCAGGATGCCGCCCAGCGCATGGTGGAGGCGCGGGACCGGGCCAAGGAGCGCGACATCGCGGCCCGCGGAGCGGCGGAGCGCCGCTCGTTCGAAGATACCGCCGACCGGCTGCTCAAGGCGATTTCCTCTGACCCCTCCACCCGCGAACTCTCAGGCAACCTGACCCTGCGGGTGACCGAGGAGGGGCTTGAAATCAATATCATGGACCGCGAGGACGAGCCGATCTTCCCCTCCGACGGAGCCGAGCCTTATCCGGGGGCGCGGCGCCTGCTGGCGCTGGCGGCGACCACCGTCCGCGCCTCGCCCAACCAGATCGCCGTTCGCGCCTATCTGGGCGGTGAGCCCGGCACCCGGCCCGATGCCTGGGCGCTGACCGCCGAGCGGGCGATCGCGGCGCAGAAGGTGCTGACCGATGCCGGTGTGCCGGTGGCACGCGTGGAAGAGGTTTCGGGACGTGGTCAGTCGACCATGCTGGTGCCCGATCAGCGGGCAGACCCGCGCAACAACCGGATCACCGTGGTGCTGCGGCGGGCCGTGCCGGCTTCTTCATAGTCGTCCTGTTCTTTGTCGTCGTGCGGGGGGATCGGTTCAGCCGACCGCCCGCCAGCCGATATCGCGGCGGCAGAAGCCGCCCGGCCAGTCGATCGCATCGACGGCGGCATAGGCCCGGGCCTGGGCATCTGCCGGGCTGTCGCCCAGGGCCGTGACCGCGAGCACCCGCCCGCCGTTGGAGAGCAGCCGGCCCTCGTCGTCGGTCGTCGTGCCGGCGTGGAAAACGATCACGTCGGGGGCCGCCGCCCGCGCGGCGTCGAGGCCGCGGATTTCCTCGCCCTTGGCATAGTCGCCCGGATAGCCCTTCGCGGCCAGAACCACCGTCAGCGCCGTGCGGGGGTCGAGCTCGATCATCGACGGGTCGAGCCGGCCGTCGCGGGCCGCCAGCAGGATCTGGGCGAGATCGCCCCAGAGCCGCGGCAGCAGCACCTGGGTTTCGGGATCGCCGAAGCGGACATTGTATTCGACCAGCTTCGGCCCGTCCTTCGTCAGCATCAGCCCGGCATAGAGCACGCCCACGAAGGGCGTGCCTTCGGCCGCCATGGCATCGACCGTGCGCTGGACGATCTCGTTCATCGCGCGGTCGGTGATCTCGGGCGTCATGCAGGGGGCGGGGGAATAGGCGCCCATGCCGCCGGTATTGGGGCCGGTGTCGCCGTCGCCCACGCGCTTGTGATCCTGGGCGGTGCCGAGCAGGATGGCGGTGGTGCCGTCGGACAGCGCGAACAGGCTTGCCTCTTCGCCCTCCATGAACTCCTCGATCACCAGCGACGCGCCGGCGCTGCCGAAGCGGCCACCCAGCATCTCGTCCACGGCTTCCAGCGCCTCGGCCTCGGTCATCGCCACGACCACGCCCTTGCCGGCCGCCAGCCCGTCGGCCTTGACCACGATCGGCGCGCCCTGCGCGCGGATATAGGCCCTGGCCGCCCCGGCATCGGTGAAGCGGGCATAGGCGGCGGTGGGAATGCCGTAGCGGGCGCAGATATCCTTGGTGAAGCCCTTGGAGCCTTCCAGCCGGGCAGCGGCGGCCGAGGGGCCGAAGGCCGGCACGCCGGCCGCCTCCAGCACATCGGCCAGGCCGGCGACCAGCGGAGCCTCGGGGCCGATCACCACCAGGCCGATGCCTTCAGCCTTGGCGAAAGCGGCGATGCCGTCCATGTCGGCCGGATCGAGGTCCAGAATCTCGGCATGCTCGGCAATACCGGCATTACCGGGTGCGGCACACAGATAAGACACGGAGGCACTGGCTTCGAGCGCACGCGCCAGTGCATGCTCCCGACCGCCCGATCCGATCAGCAGAACCTTCATCGCACGCTCCCGTCGGCCTGATTCAGTGGAGTCCGCTTTCCCGGCGCGGTCATACCGCCGGCGGTGCGCAACCGCCCCGGGTTGCCCGTCTTCGGGCACCATGCTTCTATCATGGCACCCGTCCGGGAGAAACCCCACCCGCGACCGCGCCTGACATGCCTCGTCCCGCCCTCCGATCCGGAGCCGATGCCTTGAGCCGCCTGCCCTTCGATACCGACCGTCCCTCCCGCCAGCGCGACCCGGGCGCCGAGGCGGCCGCAGACGGCCACAACCTGCCGGTCTATACCGTCAGCGAGATTTCGGGCGAGCTGAAGCGCACGGTCGAAAGCCGCTTCGCCGCCGTCCGGGTCCGCGGCGAGATCAGCGGCTTCAAGCGTGCCGCTTCGGGCCACTGCTATCTGGCGCTCAAGGACGAGGATGCGCTGATCGATGCGGTGGTCTGGCGCGGCGCCGCCATGCGGCTCGGCTTCAAGCCCGAGGACGGGCTGGAAGTGGTGGCGACCGGCCGGCTGACCACCTATCCGGGCCGGTCCAAATACCAGCTGGTGGTGGAGCAGATGGAGCCGGCCGGCGCCGGCGCGCTGATGGCGCTGATCGAAGAGCGCCGCCGCAGGCTTGCCGCCGAAGGCCTGTTCGATGCCGCACGCAAGCAGCCGCTGCCCTTCCTGCCCGAGGTGATCGGCGTGATCACCTCGCCCACCGGCGCCGTGATCCGCGACATCCTCCACCGCCTCGCCGATCGTTTTCCGCGCCGGGTGATCCTGTGGCCGGTGATGGTCCAGGGGCCGGGGGCGGCCGAGCAGGTGGCCGCGGCCATCCGCGGTTTCGATGCTCTGGGGCCAGGCGACCGGGTGCCGCGCCCCGATCTGCTGATCGTCGCCCGCGGTGGCGGCAGCATCGAGGATCTGATGGCCTTCAACGAAGAGAGCGTGGTCCGCGCAGTGGCCGGGTGCTCGATTCCGTTGATCTCGGCCGTCGGTCATGAGACCGACACCACGCTGATCGATTTCGTGGCCGATCTGCGGGCGCCCACGCCGACCGCCGCTGCCGAGAAGGCGGTGCCTGTGCTGGGCGAACTGCTGCTGGAACTGGGGGATCTGGGCGCCCGCCTGCCGGCGGCCGCCTTCCGGCTGATCGAGCGCGGCCGGGAACGCACCGCCGGCCTTGCCCGCGGTCTGCCGCGGCCGCAAAGCCTGATCGATGCCGCCACCCAACGCCTGGATGATCGGGCCGAGCGGCTGGATGCCGGCATCGACCGGGTTCTGGAGCGCCGGGCGGCCCGTGTGCGCGAACTGGCCGCCCGGCTGAAGAGTCCCGGCCAGCGTTTCGCCGAGGCCGCCGGCCGGCTGGACCTGACCGGGCAGCGGCTGGAAGCGGTGATGGGCCGGGTTCAGGACCGTGCCGCGGCCCGGCTCGACCGGGTGGCGGCGGGGCTTTCGCCCGCAGCGGCGATCCGGGCCGGTCGGCTTGGTCGCGAACGGCTGGACGGGCTGGGCGTTCGTCTCGACGCCGGCGCCGGGTTGAAGCTGCAGCGGCTGGGGGAGCGGCTGGAGGCGCAGGCTGCGTTGCTGGAAAGCTATTCCTACCGCCGGGCGCTTGCCCGTGGTTTTGCACTGGTCGAGACGGTGGACGCGGCCGGCGGCATCGGCCAGCCGGTCACCCGGGCTGCGGTGGTCAGCCCCGGTCAGGCCCTGGCCCTGGTCTTTGCCGACGGGCGGGTCGACGTGCAGGTCTCGGGCGAGGCCGGGACGACACCCCCGGCGGCACCGCGTCGGCGCGGCCGCGGGCGTGGTCCGGCAGCCCAGCCCGACCTGTTCTGACTGTGCAGCCGTGGTCGGCTCCCCCCCGGCCGGATCGTTGACGGAAAGGGTTCCCTCCCCATGCCCCTGAACACCGCTCGTTTCCGCGGCACCGTCTGTGCGCTGCCGGTTCTGCTGATGCTGAATGCGGCAGCGCCGGCCCAGACCCGTGCCTCTGATCCGGGGCAGACCAATGCGGCTCAGCCACCGGCCATGCCGGCGCCGATCCAGGATCCCCCCACGGCCGAGGCGCCGGCGATCCAGATCGACGGTCCGGCAAGCCAGGGCAGCCTCAATCTCGGCCGGGTCCCCAAGGGCTGGCAGGTGGCGGTCGACGGCGTGCCGGCCCGGGTCGACGATTCCGGCCGCTTCGTCTTCGGCATCGGGCGTGATGCCGCCACCGCCGATCTGGTCGCCCGCGCGCCACATGGCGCCACGCTGGAGCGGCGGGTGACGGTGGCCGCGCGGGACTGGGCGATCGAACGGATCGACGGCCTGCCGCCGCCCAAGGTGACGCCGGATCCGGAACTCCAGGACCGGCTGCGTCACGAGCGTGAGCTGATCCTGAATGCCCGTTCCGCCTCGGATGACGGCATTATCGGTTTCGAGATCGCGACCAGGGGCTTCCGCCTGCCGGTCGAGGGGCGGATTTCAGGCGTGTTCGGCAGCCAGAGGGTGCTGAACGGCGCGCCGCGCAGCCCCCATCGCGGGCTCGACCTCGCGGCGCCGGAAGGCACACCGGTGCTGGCGCCGGCGGGTGGCAGGGTGGTGCTGGTGATGCCGGATCTCTGGTACACCGGCGGCACGATCATGATCGATCACGGCCAGGGCGTGACCTCGATCTTCGCGCATCTGTCCGAGACGCTGATCGCGCCCGGCCAGCTGGTCAAGGCGGGGGATGCCATCGGCCGGGTCGGCATGACCGGCCGGGCGACCGGTCCGCATCTGCATTGGGGGGTGTTCTGGAAAGAGGTCGCGGTCGACCCGGCACCGCTGGTGCCGGCCCTGCAGGGCCGGATCGATCCGATGAAGCCTCGGCCCGAGCCCAGGCCCCAGACGGAACCGAAGCCTCAGCCGTCTGCGGCGGCAAGGCCGCAGACGGATTGAGCCGACGGCCCGCTAGCCCTGCGGGTGATGTTCCGGGGGGCGCGGCGCGCCGCGGCTGCGGATCATCGAGACCGCGATGCCGCCGACGATCAGGCCGAAGGTGACGATCAGCGACAGCTCCGCCGGCGGCTTGCCGATGAACTGGGTCCAGAAGATCTTGCCTCCGATGAACACCAGGATGATCGACAGCGCGTATTTGAGGTCGTGGAAACGGTGGATCATGGCGGCGAGTGCGAAATAGAGCGCGCGCAGGCCCAGGATCGCGAAGATGTTGCTGGTGTAGACGATAAACGGATCGGTTGTGACGGCGAAGATCGCCGGCACGCTGTCCACCGCGAAGACCACATCGGCCGTTTCGATCAGCAGCAGGGCAACCAGCAGCGGCGTCGCATGGCGCCGGAGCCGTCCCTTGTCGTCGGGCAACCGCACGGTGAAGTCGTGGCCGTGCAGTTTGGGCGTCACCGGCATCGCCTTTTTCAGCAGCCGCATGAATATGCCCTGGGTGAAGTCCGGCGGGTCGCCGCCATCCTTGAGCATCTTGATGCCGCCCCAGATCAGGAAGGCGCCGAAGAAGAGCAGGATCCAGTGGAATTCGTGCACCAGCGCCGCGCCGATGCCGATCATGAAGGCGCGCAGCACGATCGCACCCAGAATGCCCCAGAACAGCACCCGGTGCTGCAGATGCCGGGGGATGGCGAGCGCCGCAAAGATCGTCGCGATGACGAAGACATTGTCCATCGCGAGCGTCTTTTCGAGCATGAAGCCCGTGGCGTATTCCATGGCGGCCGTGCCGCCCGACGACCACCAGACGAAGCCGCCGAATCCCAGGCCGGCGGCGATGTAGAAGGCCGAGAGCACCAGGCTCTGGCGCACGCCGATTTCGCGGTCGCGCTTGTTGAGGACGCCCAGATCGAAGGCCAGCAGGCCCGCGACCAGAGCGACGAACAGACCCCACTGCCACAGCGGATGTCCCGCCATGGTGAGGCTTGCCGCGGAGATGATCTCCGCCGGCAGGATGGATGATGTTTCGGGGAACACGCGATCACCCCTCGATCGCGGTTGCGCTGCGTCCTAGCGCGAAATGGGTGAGGGATCCGACATCACGACCGACGCCTCGGTCGCCAGAGGGGCCCGGATCCGGCAATTCTGCTTATGTGGCGCAGCCGATGACGGCCGTCAAGGCGGCGGGTTCTTGGTGCTGCATGCGGTGATGCAAGGCGGGCTCGACGCCCGGCGCAGGATCATGCAATCATGAGATGATCTGAACCGTCGGAGAACGGCCCCCATGATGCAGAACATCGCCATGGATGATGGCGTGGAGATTGCCGTCGAGCAATCGGGCAACCCCGAGGGCCCGGCCCTGGTGCTGGTCCATGCATTGGCAGTCGACCACACGGTCTGGGATCTGGTGGCTGCACCCATGCGCGCCAGCCGGCGCATCGTGGCCATCGACATCGCCGGCCACGGCATGAGCGGCGTGCGCAGCTCCACGACCGACACTCCGCAGACCCTCGACCGTCTGGCCGATGACGTCGAGCAGGTGGTCGCGGCGCTGGGCATCACCCGGGCCGATTTCGCCGGGGTGTCGATCGGCGGCATGATCGGTCAGGTGCTGGGTGTGCGCAACCCGGCCTGGCTGCGCAGCCTGACCCTGGTCTGCACCGTCTCCGACGTGCCGGACGAGGCACAGGCGATGTGGGACGCCCGCATCGCGGCCGTGCGCGACCAGGGCATGGATGGCCAGGTCGATGCGACGCTGGAGCGCTGGTTCACCCCGGCCTTCCGCGATCTCGCACCCTCGGCGCTGGACCAGGTGGCGGCCATCATCCGCACCACCCCGCCCGAGGGGTTCATCGCGGCCGCCCATGCCATCAAGGGCCTGGCGATGGGGGCGAAACTGCCGGCCGTGAAGGTGCCGACACTCGTCGCCTCGGGCGCCCAGGATGCCGGCTCGCCACCCGAAGCCGGCCGCGCCATCGCCGCCGCCATCCCCGGTGCCCGCTTCGAACTCCTCGACCCCTGCGGCCATATGGGCCCGATCGAGGCGGCGGAACCGCTGTGGAAGCTGATGGACGCGCATCTGACCGCAGCGGGGTGAGCTAACCGCCCCCCTCACTCCGGCCCATAGGTCCGTGCCGGCAGCGGCAGGGCTTCGACCCGTTCGCACAGCAGGGCCAGCAGCCCGGCCTCGGCGCGGTTCAGGCTGGCCTGCGGGTTGAAGACCAGGTGGATGTCGATCGCCGGCGGGTCCTGATAGGGCGGCAGCCGCCAGAGCAGGCCGTCGCGGACGTCGCGGCGGACCACATGCAGGGGCAAGGGGCCGATGCCGAGCCCGGCGGTGATCATCCGGCGCACCTCTTCCAGGCTCGACGACACGCCGACCACCTCTTCGTCGACGCCGGCGCGGGCGCGCAGCAGCGCCACCGGGCGCAGCGCGTCGGAGGTATGATCGGTCTGGAACGAGACCGATGTCTCGCCGCGCAGATCTTCGAGCGTCAGACCGGTACGGCCGTAGAGCCGGTGGGTCGGGCCGCAGAAGAAGCCGAAGAATTCCCGATAGAACACCCGATAGTCCAGCCTGGGGTCCTGGGTGTGCACCAGGCACAGGCCGAAGGCGGCGCGTTTCTGGGCGACCGCCGTCGCCACGTCCAGGCTGGTCATCACCTGGATGCCGAAGGTTGCCCTGGGATGGCGGGCATGGAAATCCGACAGCGCCTCGTCGAACAGCGGCGAGACGATGTGGCTCGCCACCGCGATCAGCACATGGCCCGTCACCTCTTCCTTCACGTCGCGCAGCCGGATCGGCAGGCGTGACACCGTGCCGAAGATCTCCACGCAATCGGCATAGAGCAGCTGGCCGGCGCGGGTGACCTCGAAGACATTGGGCTTGCGCTCGATCAGCCGGCGGTCGAGCCGCCGTTCCAGCCGCGCCAGCGCATTGCTGATCGTCGGCTGCTTCAGTCCCAGCCGCTCGGCCGCCGCCGTGATGCCGCGTTCCTCCACCACCACCATGAAGGTGCGCAGCAGGTTCCAGTCCAGATCCCAGGCCAGGCGCTGGGCCTCGTGCTTTTTCATCGGGCACCGCAGATCATTCTTCAGAACTATGTTTTACATTTTCATTATCTATTTGATCAATGGTCTCGGCATCCGCGAGCATGACCTTACGCGGCGGCGAGGACCTGGGCGGAACCGGGGCCCGCGCGGGGGAACAGGGACCCGGCCGCAGATCTCGAGGGAGACCACGACAATGAAGCGTTTCTGGACGGGCGTGCTTGCCGCCGGCGTCGCGCTGGTGATGGGCGCCGGTGTCGCCGCGGCCGATGATCTGGCGAAGATCAAGGACGAGGGCGTGATGAAGATCGCCATGAGCGGCGCCTACCCGCCCTTCAACTTCGTCAACGACCGCAACGAGGTCGTCGGCTTCGACGCGGCGATCGGGCGCGAGATCGCGAAGCGCATCGGCGTCGAGGGTCGGATCGTCACCACCGCCTGGGACGGCATCCTGGCCGGGCTGCTGGCAAAGAAATACGACACCATCGTCGGCAGCATGACGATCACGCCCGAGCGCGAGAAGGTGGTGGATTTCGTCGGCCCCTATTATCACGCCGGCCGTGCGGTCTTCGTGACCGAGGGCTCCGACGTGAAGAGCCTGGCCGATCTCAAGGGCAAGACCATCGGCGTCACCCTGGGCGAAACCCACGAGAAATGGGCCCGCACCCAGGACGGCTGGTCGGTGCGCACCTATAAGGGCCTGCCCGAGCTGCTGCTGGAGCTGAAGGCCGGCCGGGTTCAGGCGATCGTGAACGACAACATCCCCGTCCGGGTCGCGATCAAGGAAAACGGCGAGAAGCTGCGCCAGCTCGACACGCCGGACATCGAGGGCGGCGCGGTCGCGATCGGCATCGCCATCCGCAAGAACAACCCGGATCTCCACGCCGCCATGCAGACGGCGTTGGACGGGATGATGGCCGACGGCACCTACGAGAAGATCTCGATGGAGTGGGTCGGCGCCGACATCCGCTGATCCGTCGCGCGGGAGGCGAGCCCTCTCGCGCCCCGCTCCCCTTTTGGGGGCCATGACATCGGGAGACGGAGCCCATGGATGTCGACCTGATGATCCGGGTCTTCCCCTTCTTCGCGGAAGCCGCCTGGACAACGGTGCAGATCTCGGTTCTGGCACTGGTTCTGGGCCTCGCCATGGGGGCATGCGGTGCTGCGGCGCGGCTGTCGCGTGTTGCCGTCATCCGTTTCGTCGGTGCGGCCTATGTCAGCCTGTTCCGCGGCACGCCCTGCCTCATTCAGCTCTTCGTGCTCTATTTCGGCGGGCCGCAGATCGGGATCGAGCTGGACCCGTTCGCGGCCGGCGTCATCGGGCTCGGCATCAATATCGGGGCCTATATGACCGAATCGATCCGGGGCGCGATCCTGGCCGTCGATCGCGGCCAGACCGAAGCCGCGCGCAGCCTGGGCATCGGCCGTGGCCAGACCATGGTCCGGGTGATCCTGCCTCAGGCCGCCCGGCTGATGATCCGGCCGCTCGGCGTCAACACCATCGCCCTGATCAAGGGCTCGGCCCTGGTATCGGCCATCTCGCTGGTCGAACTCACCTATACCGCCCAGCGCTATATCGGCTCCACCTACAAGCCGTTCGAGATGTTCGCGATCGCGGCGCTGTTCTACATGGTGGTGATCTGGGTGGCGCTTCAGGCGATCGGCTGGCTCGACCGGCGCTTTGCGATCGACGGGGGGCGGTGACATGGAAGGCCTCGATTTCTCGGTCGTGCCGCCCTATGCCGATCTGATCCTGACGGGCGCCCTCTGGACCGCGGTGCTGACGATCTCGGCAGCGGCGGTCAGCTTCGCCGGCGGCATCGGCTTTGCCGTCGCCACCATGTACGGGCCCTGGTTCGTCCGCCTGCCGGTGCGCGGCTTCGCCTGGCTGTTCATGGGCACGCCGCTGCTGCTGCAGCTGTTCCTGATCTATTTCGGCCTGGTCCAGATCGGCATCGACGTTCCGGCTCTGGTCGCCGGCATCATCGGCCTCGGCCTGCATTTCGCGGTCTACAACGCCGATGTCATCCGCGCCGGCATCACGGCCGTCGATCCCGGACAGAACGAGGGTGCGCGCAGCCTGGGGCTCAGCCGCTATCAGAGCTTCCGCCATGTGATCGTGCCCCAGGCGGTGCGCTCGGTGGTGCCGCCCATCGGCAACAACCTGATCGCGCTGCTGAAGGAATCGGCGCTGGTCTCGGTGATCGGCGTCGCCGAACTGGTTCATGCCGCCCAGCTTGCGATCAGCGAGACCTTCCGGCCCTTCGAGTTCTACATCGTCGCGGCCGCGCTCTATTACGTCCTGAACCTGATGCTCGAAGCGGGCCTGCGCCTGATCGAGAAGCGCGTGGAGGCGACGCGATGACGACGACCAGTTCCTCCGCCCCCCGGCCGATGGTCGAGGTCCGCAATGCCCATAAGCGCTATGGCGCGCTCAAGGTGCTGAAGGGCATCGACCTCACCGTCGGCCGTGGCCGGATCATCGCGATCATCGGCCCCAGCGGTTCGGGCAAAAGCACCCTGCTGCGCTCGATCAATCATCTGGAAACGCTGAACGAGGGCGAGATCTTCCTCGACGGCGTCCAGGTGAACGCGCCCCTGACCGGGGCGGCCTTCGAGCGGCACATCAATGCGGTGCGCCAGCAGATGGGCATGGTCTTCCAGCACTTCAATCTGTTCCCGCATCTGACGGTCGGCCGCAACGTCACCCTGGCGCTCACCCTGCTCAAGGGTATGAGCGAGGCCGAGGCCCGCGAGGTGGCGCGGGAGCAGCTGGCGAAGGTTGGCCTCGCCGATCGCATGGACACTCATCCGGCCCGGCTGTCGGGCGGGCAGAAGCAGCGGGTCGCCATCGCCCGGGCGCTCGCCATGGGGCCCAAGGTGATGCTGTTCGACGAGGCGACATCGGCACTCGACCCCGAACTGGTTGACGAGGTCAATCTGGTGATGAAGCAGCTCGCAGCCGAGCACATGACCATGCTGATCGTCACCCACGAGATGCGGTTCGCCGAAGAGGTCGCCGACGAGGTGCTGTTCATGGATGGCGGCGTGGTCGTGGAACAGGGTCCACCGGCCGAGATCTTCCGCAAGCCCCGGCAGGAGCGTACCCGCGCCTTCCTGCGCAAATACCTCGCCTGACGGGATGACCGCCATGAACGTCGCCCCCGGTAACCTCGCCGCCTGGCCCGATTACGGCCTCACCGCCGCGCAGCGGCGCATTGCCGTGCTTGGCCATACCTATGAATATCCCGGCATGGATGGCGCCCGGGGTGAGATCTGGTGCTATACCGACCGGCTCTCCTATGCGCCGGGCGATACGGTCGCCTTCCACGTCTCCTCGACCGCACGGCAGTGGCGGCTGGAGATCGCCCGTGACGGCGCCGTGTTCGAGGTGGTGCATGTCGAGGAGGGGCTCACCACGGGCCACCACGACACCCCTGATCAGTGCTCGGTGACCGGCTGTGGCTGGCCGGTGGCCCATCGGCTGGTCATACCGGCCGGCTGGCGTTCCGGCGCCTATCGGGTGACGGCCACCGCGGCGGGTGCCGATGGGGCGCCGATCATCTGTCACCACCTGTTCATCGTCACTACGGCGGGCCATCATCGCCTGCCGGGCCGGGTGCTGCAGATCGCCGCCACCGGCAGCTGGACCGCCTATAACACCTGGGGCGGATCCAACCACTATCAGGGCATCACGGGGCCCGAGCGCAACCAGTATGCTCCGCGGGTCAGCCTGGAACGGCCCTTCTGCCGCGGCTTCGTGGTCCTGCCGCCCGAGGCGCCGCGGGTGCCGCTGGAGGTGCCGGTGCCGCCGGCCATGCCGCCGCGCTACCCGCATATGGAATGGGCCTATGCGACCGGGCATTCCAGGAAATACGCCTCGGCCGGCTGGGCCTCTTACGACGGGCATTTCTTCCGCTGGGCGGAGCGGGCCGGCTATGCCGTCGACCTCGCCAGCCAGCACGAGCTGCATTACCGCCCCGAGATTCTGTCGCGCTATGACTGTGTGGTCTTCGTCGGCCATGACGAGTACTGGACGGCGGAGATGCGCGACGCCGTCGATGCCTATGTCGAGGCGGGCGGTCGGGTCGCACGTTTCGCCGGCAACTTCATGTGGCAGACCCGGCTTGAAGACGATGGCCGCACCCAGGTCTGCTACAAATACCGCGCCCGCGCCGAAGATCCGCTCGCCGGCACACCCCGGGTCACCACCTCGTGGGAAGCGGCGGAGATCGGTCGGCCGGGGGCCCTGACCTTCGGGCTGGACGCAACCCGCGGCCTTTATGTCGGCTGGGGCGGCTGCGCCCCGCGCGGCGTGCGCGGCTTCCCGGTCTACCGCCCGGAGCACTGGGCCTTTGCCGGTACGGGGCTCTATTACGGCGATCTGCTCGGCGCCGATTCCCATGTCTTCGGCTACGAGGTCGACGGGCTCGACTATGTCATCCGCAACGGCCTGCCCGAGCCGGCCCCCGGAGCACAGGTCCCGGACGGGCTGCAGATCCTGGCGCTCGGCCTGTCGTCGCTGATCGAGGAATCGGCCGATATTCCCGCCGATGATCAGTTCCTGTCCGATGCCGATGCCCGGTTCGTCGCCGGCATTCTTGCCGGGGGCGATGACCGGGCGGCGGTCGAGCGGGTCAAGCGCGGCTCGGGCGCCATCGTCAACTTCCAGCGCGGCGACGGCGAGGTCTTCCATGCCGGCAGCTGCGAATGGGTGGCGGGCCTGCTCCGCCGTGACCCGATGGTCGAGCGGGTCACCGCCAATGTCCTCGACCGCTATCTCACCGCACGTTGACCCTTCGCCTCACCCGGATATCGTTCCTTCCCGGAGCCTGCCCCCCATGGCCACCCATGCAGCCCCCGCCGCCGGCGACAACCGGCCGCCCTCGCATCTCTTCTATCAGGCCCGCCTGCGCCGGCCGCTGGCCAGCCGCGCCGAGGGCATCTACATCTGGGACGAGACCGGTCGCCGGGTGATCGACGGTTCCAGCGGCGCCATGGTGGTCAATATCGGCCACGGCAATCCGCGGGTGCTGGAGGCGATGAAGCGGCAGATGGATGCCGCCACTTTCATCTACCGCCTGCATTTCGAGAACGAGCCGGCCGAACGTCTGGCTGCGGCGCTCGCCGATCGCTGCCCGGCCGGGCTCGACCGGGTGTTCTTCGTCTCGGGCGGGTCGGAAGCGGTCGAATCCTGCCTGAAGCTTGCCCGGCAATATGCGGTGGCGACCGGCCAGGGCAGCCGCTTCAAGGTCATTTCGCGCTTCCCCTCCTATCACGGCAGCACGCTGGGGGCGCTGGCGGTGACGGGACACGCCGCCTTCTCGGCGCCCTTCGCGCCGATGATGCACGAAATGCCGAAGATCCCGGCCCCCACCGCCTATCTCGACCGCGACGGGCTCGACATGGCGGCCCGCGGCCGGCGCTATGCCGATATGCTGGAAGACGAGATCCGCCGCCAGGGTCCTGAAACGGTGCTGGCCTTCATCATGGAGCCGATCGGCGGCGCCTCCACCGGCGCCCTGGTCGCGCCCGACAGCTATTACCCGCGCATCCGCGAGATCTGCGACCGCTATGGCGTGCTGCTGATCCATGACGAGGTGATGTCGGGCGCCGGCCGCACCGGCCGTTATCTGGGCGGTGACCATTGGGGCATCACGCCCGATCTGGTGGCGCTCTCCAAGGGGCTGGGGGCGGGCTATGTGCCGCTCGGTGCCATGATCGCGTCGGAGAAGCTGGTCCGGCCGGTGCTGGATGCCGGCGGCTTCCAGCACGGTTTCACCTATGCCGGCAATCCGCTGGCCTCTGCCGCCGGCCTTGCTGTGCTCGACGAGATCGATGCCCACGACCTGATGGGCAATGCCGCCCGGATGGGCGCCCTGCTCAAGGCGCGGCTCGACGCCCTGAAGCCCCGTTTTCCCTTCATCGGCGATGTCCGCGGCAAGGGGCTGCTGCTTGCCGTGGAGTTCGTCTCCGACCCCGAGACCATGGCGACCCTGCCGCGGGAGCTGAACGCCCATGCCCGCGTCGTCGACCTGGCCTTCGAGCGGGGGCTGATCATCTATTCCCGCCGCACCCGGGGCGGCATCGACGGCGATCATTTCCTGGTCTGCCCGCCGATGATCGTCACGGCCGGCCAGATCGACGAGATCATGGCGATCCTCGACGACACCCTGCTCGCGCTCGCCCGCGAGCTGAACCTGCCCCATTGCGCCTGACATCCCTTTTATCCGACGATCGAGGAGTCCCCCAATGTCTGTTCAGATCACGGATGCCAGGACCAGATCCACGCCCAAGGTCGTCATCACCTGTGCGGTCACCGGATCGATCCACACGCCGACGATGAGCCCGCATCTGCCCTGGCGGCCCGAAGACATCGCCGCCCAGGCGATCGAGGCGGCCGAGGCGGGGGCCGCCATCCTCCATCTTCACGCCCGCGACCCGAAGGACGGCCGGCCCAGCCCCGATCCCGCGGTTTTCCTGCAATTCCTGCCCCGGATCGCGGCTGCGACCGATGCGGTGCTCAATATCTCGACCGGCGGCAGTTCGCTGATGACGCTGGAGCAGCGTCTGGAAGCGGCGCTCCGGGTTGCGCCCGAGATGTGCTCGCTCAACATGGGCTCGATGAATTTCGGGCTGCATCCGCTGGCCGACCGCTATCAGGACTGGCAGTTCGCCTGGGAACCGCAGCTGCTGGAGGCGACGCGCAGTTCGATCTTCCAGAACACCTTCGCCGATATTGAAGCCATCCTGCGCCGCCTGGGCGAGGGCTGCGGCACCCGCTTCGAATTCGAATGCTACGACGTCGGCCATCTCTACACGCTCGCCCATTTCCGCGACCGCGGCCTGATCCCGCATCCGCCCTTCATTCAGTTCGTGCTGGGCGTGCTGGGCGGCATCGGCGGGGATGCCTCGCATCTCTTCCATATGAAACAGACCGCCGACCGCCTGTTCGGCACCGATTACATCTTCTCGGTGTTGGGCGCCGGCCGGCGCCAGATGCCGCTGATCACCATCGGCGCGGCGCTGGGCGGCCATGTCCGTGTCGGACTGGAAGACAATCTCTACGACGGCCGCCAGGGGCTGGCCCCGTCCAACGCCGCCCAGGTCCGCCGCATCCGCGCCATCCTCGAAGCCCTGTCGCTGGAGGTGGCGACGCCCGCGGATGTCCGCGCCATGCTCGGCCTCAAAGGCGCCGATCTGGTCAGATTGGGGTGAGACGGGGGGAGATCGGATGGCAGGGGGGAGGGCCATGCGCACTCCCCGCTCCGCCGGTCACGGCTTCGCTCCGCCGGTCACGGCTTCGCCAGGTAATCCGTCAGGTGCCGCAGCCCCGTTGCCGCATGTCGCAGAAGGCGCTCGCGTTCATCGGGGCTCCGGGCCGGTATCGCGGCAGCCCGGATATATGCGTCGATCAGCTTTGCCTGGGCCAGGGCGCCGGCTTTGGAGCATGGATGGAGATGAAGGGCTCGCCGTGTGACGGCCTCGTGCAACACGTCGAGCGCATCCGCCAGCTCCGGATCCGTCGACGATGTCGCCGCAGACCGGCGCGCACGGCCGGACAGACGAGACCAATCCGACAGCAGGGAAGATACCGGGCAATTGCCTGAAAAAGACGCCTTAAAGATTACATCTGGTGCCGGTGATCTGGCGGGCTTCCTGCGTCTGGCAGGCATGGCAGGGTGCCTCCCTCTGTCGCCTTGGCATCCTCAATTGCACAGAAAATTTTATAGCACAACAAATTAATCACCCATGGCCGGATGGGGCGCCACCGTTGGTGCCGCTGCCGGCGGAGGCTTTTACCCCTACGTGTATGTAACTTATTAAGCTTAAATTTCCCCGAGTGGTAGCCCTATACAGCCACTCGCGTTCGTTGCGGACGGCACGCATAGTCCTGCTATGACGAGCATTCCGCCGAACCGCATCCGTGAAATGAGAGGCCGTGCCGGACTGACGCAGGAGGCATTGGCCAACGCGATCGGTCAGACCCGGCAGGCCGTGCATCGCCTGGAGACCGGCCGCACCGGCCTGACCGAGGCGACGCTGCGCCGGATCGCAGCCGCGGTCGGGTGTGAGGCCTGGCAGCTGCTGGCCGGGTCGGAGACGGCGGATGACGTGCGGGCCGCGGACCTGGTATCGCCGGCCGAGGTGCGGATGGTGATCCTGGCGGTGGAGCGCACGCTGGCCAATCGCGGCATCGCAGCCAGCCCCGACCAGCGCGCCGACATGGTGACCTCGATCCTGAGCAATTACGCCCGCCTGTTCCGCGGCCTGGACCAGGACACCCTGCAGCGCATCGTCGAGACGTCTCAGGTGATTGTGCGGATCTAGAGTCGCCTCTTTTGGGCTTGCGAATTAAGTTGTGGGCTCATGAAAAAATAAAACCGAGAGTATCATTATTCGCATGCATGTGTTCGAGTTCTATTTATGTATTGCGTGATTTTTTCTGGGGTAATTATTTAAAAGTTGATCGCGCGCCATTCAGTACGGGAATGGCCGACGCGACGGGGCTGTAGCGTCCGGATATGCAACTGGCCCGCTGGGCGTTGAAATAATGCGCAAGGTGCACTATTTTGGAAGTGGAGATTCCATGAATGCCTACTATCGTGCGATTCGGGAATCTCAAGGTCCAGATGTTCGCTGATGATCACAAACCGCCCCATTTTCACCTTCTGACACCGGATTATGAGGCTTTGATCAAGCTTGCCGATTTTTCGGTGATAGCGGGACGGATTGACGGGCGAAGCTATGAAATCGCCACCAGATGGGCGGCGAATAATCGGGAGCTTCTTGCGCATGAATGGGAGCGGCTCGATCAAAGATGACCTGATCGTTGCGGGAGCCCCACTTCCGCGTCTTGCGGCCGCGGAACCGCTCGACGGGCGTAAGGTACGCCTGACCTGGGTATCGGGTGAGCCAACAATTGTTGATCTGGCACCCGTGCTGGCGAGTCGCCGGATCTATATTCCCCTGCGAGAGGACGACGCGCTGTTTCGCTCGATGCGGGTTGCGGAATGGGGGAACGCCATCGAATGGGGTGGAGAGCTTGAGCTGTCTGCAGTGTGGCTGTCGAGATTGCCGCCGGTGGTGTTCGACAATGAGGATTTCCGGCGGGCGATGGATCATCTGGGAATGACGCTGGAAGGCATGGCCGCTGCCCTGGAGGTGTCGCGACGGCTGGTCGCTGACTACCGAAAGAACAAGCCGGTTCCGCGTCATATCGGGTTGGCGGTGCGATATCTGCTGGAACATCATGGCGCGCCCGAGCGCGGGGATGCCGTGCGGGTATAATGATTTTCACCGCGCCCAATGCATGTCCTGCAACTGACGGCTGATCTCGGCCGCTGCCGTGCGGACCCGGGTGAGGGCGTCGGTGAGCGGCTGGCCGTCCTGGCCGATCAGCTGGGGGGTGAGACCAGAGACGCTGACAGCAGCCGCGACGCGGCCGCGGGCGTCGCGGACCGGGGCGGCGAGGGCCGAGACGCCCTTCACGATGTCGTCGACCGCAACCGCCCAGCCGCGCTCGCGGATCAGGGCACCGTCCGCTTCCAGGGCCGCCGGCTCGGTCAGGGTATGGGGGGTGGCGGCGCCGAGCGGCCGGGCGAGACGACGCGCGCGTTCCTCGGCGGCAAGATGCGCCAGAAGCAGCCGGGGGGCCGCACCGCGGTTGACCGGCAGGCTTTCGCCGACATTCCAGATCCGGACGTCGACCGGCGGGTTGCCGTGGCTGCGCTCGATGCACATCGCCCCGTCTTCGCGCAGGATCGACAGGAAGGCCATGGCGCGGGTCTCGCGCGCAAGGCCGGCCAGATGCGGGGCCGCCACATTGCGCAGATCCACCGTCACCGGCACCGAGGCGCCGAGGGCGACAACCCCCAGCCCCAGCGCATAGCGCTGGCCGATCGGTTCCTGCTCCACCAGATCCATGCCGATCAGGGTGAGCAGCATGCGCCGGGCGGTCGCCTTGTCGACCACTGCGGCCTCGGCGATTTCGGCCAGGGTCAGCCAGGGGCGTTCGGGGGTGAAGGCACGCAGGATGCGCACCGCCCGTTCCACGGCCCGCACACCGCCGCGCGACGGCTCGTCGCGGCCGTCGGTCTCGTGTTCCGCGGCATGGAGGCCGGCTTCGGCGCCGGACGCCTGAACCATGGCGGGCTTTCCCCTCGGCATGTGGTGTCGATATCCTCTCTGGGCTTATACGCGATGCGCGCCGACCGCAAGGCCGGCGCGCGTTTCAGGTTATTGGCGGAATGGCGATGTGTCGGTCAGCGGGGTTCCGTGCCAGTCAGGAACTGCTCCTGCAACGCCATCACCCGGTCGAAGCCGATGAAGGTCTTGAAGTCGCCGAGCGGCGTCTGGCCGACCGGCAGGTTGATGCGGGTGCTGCGCGCGGCACGCACCGCCGCCAGGTTGCGGCGCATCGCATCGGTCGCGGTCAGCAACGCCACCAGCGGATAATGGGCGATGCCGGCCACCTCCTCGATCTGATCGGGGGTGAGGTCGGTTTCCAGCCAGCGCATGATCTGCAGGGACAGCGGCACGCCGGCGGCATCCCTCAGGCGCTTCAGACTGTCGAGATCGGTGAAGCCGCGGCTGATCGGCTGGATCATGTCGGCGCCGGCGGCGGCATAGCGCTTCGCCCGGGCGATGGTCTCTTCTTCGGTGCCGGCATCGGTGCGGGCCACGATCACCAGATCCGGATCGGTGCGGGCGGCGACGGCGGCGCGGATCTTGGCCTCGCCTTCTTCGACCGTCACCAGTTCCAGCACGTCGGCGATCGCCGGGCAGCGCTTGGGCACGGCCTGATCTTCGACGATCACGGCGGCGACACCCGCCTGCTCGAACTCGCGGACGGTGCGCATCACGTTGATGGCATTGCCATAGCCGGTATCGACATCGGCGATCAGCGGGATCGTGGTCGCGCGGACCATGTTGCGCACCACGGCCAGGTTCTCGGTCATGGTGTAAAGCTCGACATCGGGCTCGCCCAGATGACTGGCCGAGATGGCGAAGCCCGAAGAGAGCATGACGTCGAAGCCGGCTTCCTCGATCAGTTTGGCGCTGACCGCATCGAAGGCGCCGGCCGACCAGGCGGTCTTGCCGGAGGCGAGCATGTCGCGCAGACGCTTGCGGGTGGGCAGGGACATGGGCGGATTTCCTCGTTGGGCTTCTTGTTCGGGGTCAGACGCCGAGGGCGGCCTTGAGGGCGGGCAGATGGCCGCCAAGGGCCAGCAGGCGGCACTCGGCCGGGCTCGGCGGCTCGAAGGGCAGGCTCCGGCCGTTGCTGTGGTTGACGACCAGGTGGCGGTCCCAGTCGATCTCCAGCTCGTCGCCGCGCCGGGCCAGCCCCAGAACCCCCGGACAGGCGATCTGCGGGAAGCCCAGGCTCATTTCGCCGCGGTAATAGGTCGGCGCGAAGCCCTCGGCGATGACGGCGGCGATGCCCAGATGGCGCATGGCGCGCATCGGCGGGGCATGCGGGTGGCCGTAGCCGAAATTGTCGGCCGCGACCAGAACGTCGCCCGGCACGGTCCTGGCGGCGAAGTCCGGATCCTGATCGGCCATGGCGATCGCCGCCAGCTGGTCCAGGTCCTGGATCTTGATGTTCTTCACGCCCACGATCTGGTCGACATCGTAGTCGGGCTGATCGAACACCCAGGCGACCCGGCCGCGGATGGCCGGCAGCTTCAGGTCCTGCGCATCAGACGGCATCGGCGAACTCCGGATGGCGGCGTGGATCGGTGATCCGCCCTTCCAGCGCCGAAGCGGCGACGGTGGCGGCGCTGCAGATGAAGATGTCGGCCTCGGTGCTGCCCATCCGGCCGGGCACGTTGAGCGTGCCGGTCGATACCGCCGTCTGCCCCGGTGCCATGGTGCCGATGCGGCCGTAGCAGAAGTCGCAGGTGGCGGCGCTGATGAAGGCACCGGCCTCGACCAGGGTGGCGATCAGCCCTTCACGTGCGGCCTGGGCCATCACCGCATTGCTGGTGGGGACGACATTCAGCTGGAAACCGGGGGCGATCTGCCGCCCGTCCAGAAGCTTCGCCGCCACGCGCAGATCCTCGATCCGGCCCGAGGCGCAGGAGCCCAGATAGCCCACCTGCACCGGCCGGCCCTCGAATTCCGCCAGATCCCGGGTGTCGGCCGGGCTGGGCGGGGCGACCACGATCGGCCCCAGCTCCGAGAGGTCGAGCGCGATGCGGTCGCGATAGACCGCATCGGCGTCGCTGCGCAGATCCGGCAGGCGGATCCGGCCACGGGCGGCCGAGGCCGCGAGCCGGTCGTCGGGCAGGTCGACCAGACAGGACAGCGCACCCAGGAACATCACCTGGCCGGCGATCGACTGCAGCGCGTCGTCGGAGAGCGTCGCCACCGCCGGGCCGCCCAGTTCCAGTACCGCAAACCGGCAGGCCTTCACGCCCAGGCGGCGGATCAGATGATGGATGACGTCGCGCCCCATCACGCCGGGCTGCAGATGGCCGGTCAGGTCGACCCGTACCGTCTCGGGCACCTTGATGTCGACGCCCGAGCGCACGAACGCCTCGATCAGCGTGCGCCGCGGCAGGTTGACGCCGAGCGCGCCATAGGCGCCGATCTGCGAGACATGGCCGTCGTAATGCACGACGAAGGCGCCGGGCGCGGCATAGCCTTCCTCGACGCAGACCTGGTGACCGATGCCGCGGCGTTCATAAAGCGTGGCGCCGGTCTTCGCGCACCAGTCGCGGGTCGCCTGGTGAACCTGTTCTTCGGCCGGGGTCGATGAGGGGACCATATGGTCGATGAAAATGGCGAAACGTTCGGGCGCGTCGAGCGTGTCGCGGCCGAAATCCTCGGCCATCATCTTGAAGAACTGGTCGGTGTAGCCCGGAAATTCGTAGGCGAGGACGAAATCCGGTCGGGCCTGTACCTCTTCCCCCGCCCGGGCCGTCTCGCGGCCTGAAGCGCGGGCGAGGATCTTCTCTGCCATGGTGAAGCCCATGGGGTCAGCCTCCTTGCGCGAGCGCGGCGCCGGCGATATCGCCGGTGGCCGGGGCGGCGGGTGCCGTCCAGTGCCGTCCGGGGATCGCGGCCAGCAGCGCGCGGGTATAGTCATGGGACGGTGTCTCGAAAACCCGGGCGGTCGGCCCCTCCTCGACGATCCGGCCGCGGCGCATCACCGCCACCCGGTGGCAGATGCGGGCCGCCACGCGCAGGTCATGGGTGATGAACAGGATCGCGAGGTCGAGACGGGTGCGCAGATCGTCGAGCAGCGCCAGGACCTGGGCCTGGACCGAGACGTCCAGTGCCGAGACCGCCTCGTCGGCGATGAGCACCTTGGGATCGAGCGCCAGGGCCCGGGCAATGCCGATCCGCTGGCGCTGACCGCCCGAGAATTCATGCGGCCAGCGATCGGCCGCAGCTTCCGGCAGGCCGACCAGCCTCAGCAGCTCGAACATCCGCCGGCGGACCTCGGCTGCCGGTCGGCCATGGGCGAGGGGGGCCTCGCAGATGATGTCGCCGACCTTGCGCCGCGGGTTGAGCGAGGCGAAGGGGTCCTGGAAGACCACCTGCATCCGGCCGCGCGCCTCTTTCAGGCCGCGTGCGCCCTGCGCCATCAGGTCGGTGCCGTCCAGCATCACCCGGCCGCCATCCGGCTCGATCAGCCGGACCAGGCAGCGGCCGACGGTCGACTTGCCCGAGCCGCTTTCGCCCACGATGCCCAGCACCTCGCCGCGGCGCAGGGTCAGTGCCACATTGTCGGCCGCATGGACCTCGCGGCCGGATCTGCGCGAGAACAGGCTGCGCTCGCCCCGATAGACCTTCTCAAGGCCCGCCACATCCAGCACCACCGGCGCATCGACCGGGATCGGCGGGGCCGCCGCCTCCAGCCGCGGTACGGCACCGATCAGCTTGATGGTGTAGGGATGGCGCGGCCGGTTCAGCACCTCTTCCGCGGTCCCCTGTTCGACCACGCGCCCCGCACACATCACCACCACCCGATGGGCGATCTCGGCCATCACCCCGAAGTCGTGGGTGATGAACATGACACCCATGCCGGTGCGGGCCTGAATCTCGCGGATCAGCTCCAGGATCTGGGCCTGGGTGGTGACGTCGAGTGCCGTGGTCGGCTCGTCGGCGATCAGCAGCTCGGGTTCGTTGGCAAGTGCGATCGCGATCATCACCCGCTGGCGCTGGCCGCCCGAGAGCCGGAAGGGATGGCTCTTCACGATCTTCTCGGGGTCCGGCAGGTCCACCCGGGTCAGCAGCTCGATCACCCGGCGACGGATTGCCGCCCGGTCGCGCATGCCATGGGCGATCAGCGCCTCGGCAATCTGATCGCCGACCGTCATCACCGGGTTGAGCGCGGTCATCGGCTCCTGGAAGATCATCGCGGCCTTGCCGCCGCGCAGCCGCCGGCGTTCGGCGGCCGGAAGATCCAGCAGCTCACGGCCGCCGAAGACCACCCGGCCGGCCGAGGGCGTCAGACCTTCGGGCAGCAGACCCATCACGGCGCTTGCCGACATCGACTTGCCGGACCCGCTTTCGCCCACGATGCAGACGATCTCGCCGCGGCCGATCTCGAAAGAGACCTCCTCGATCGCATTCGGCCGGTCAGCCCCTTCGGGCAGCGGAATGGTCAGGCCCTCGATCGAGAGCAGCGGCCCGCTCATGCCCGCCCCCGGCGCGCCAGGCGCGGGTTGAGGGCGTCGTTCAGGCCTTCGCCGACGAGGTTGAGCGCAAGCACGGTCAGCACGATGGCGACTCCGGGGAAGAAGCTCATCCACCAGGCCTGGCGGATCACGGTACGGGCGGCGCCGACCTGATAGCCCCAGCTCATGAGATCGGGATCGCCGAGGCCCAGGAAGCTGATCGCGCTTTCCATCAGGATCGCGGTCGCGATCATCAGCGAGGCCGAGACGATGATCGGCGCCATGGCATTGGGCAGGATCTGGCGGCAGATGATCACCAGATCGCTCTGCCCGCCCATGCGTGAGGCGAGGACGAATTCGCGGCCGCGCAGGCTGAGGAATTCGGCCCGGACCAGGCGTGCGACCGGCGGCCAGCTGACGGCTGCGATCGCCGCCACGGTCGAGGCGATGGAGGGGGTGAGGATGGCGACCAGCACGACCGCGAAGATCAGGCTGGGGACGGTCTGGAACAGTTCGGTCAGCCGCATCAGCGCGTCGTCGATCCGGCCGCCGAAATAGCCGGCGGTGGCGCCGATCACGACACCCACCCCCACCGTCACCAGGGTCGAGACCAGGCCGATCAGCATCGAGACGCGGGCGCCATGGGCGATGCCCGCCGCAAGGTCGCGGCCGAGCGTGTCGGAGCCGAGCAGGAAGCCGCCGGTCATCGGCGGGGCGAAGGGGCGCCCGGCCATGGTCCAGGGGCTGCCGGGGAAGAGCAGCGGCGCCAGCAGGGCCAGTGCCACCAGGGCCACCAGCACCACGAGGCCGATCACGGCCCCCTTGTGGCGGGCGAAACGGGTCCAGAAGGCGATCATCGGCTCAACGCTCGAAACGGATGCGGGGATCGATCAGGCCGTAGACCAGATCGGTCAGAAGGTTGATGACCACGACCATGGTGGAGGTGACCAGGAACACGCCCAGCAGCACCGAATAGTCGCGCTGGAGCAGGGCGTTGAAGGCCAGCCGGCCGATGCCCGGCCAGGCGAAGACCGTCTCGACCAGGATCGTGCCGCCGACCAGATGGCCCGCCTGGACACCGGCCATGGTGACCACGGGCAGCAGGGCGTTGCGCAGCACATGGGCGCGTTCCACCCGCGCTTCCGTCAGCCCCTTGGCGCGGGCGGTGCGCACGAAATCCTGCGACTGCACCTCCAGCATCTGTGCCCGGGTCAGGCGGGCATAGACGCCGGTGTAGAACAGGCCGAGTGTCATTGCCGGCAGCACCAGATGCCTTGCAACCTCTGCCGTATAGGCGAAGCCGCCGGCGGGCGGGGTTGCGCCATGCATGCCGAAGGCCGGCAGCCAGCCCAGCTCCAGCGAGAAGAGCAGGATCGCCATCAGCCCCACCCAGAACAGCGGCGTCGCATAGAAGGCGAGTGCCAGGGTGGAGACGACCGTATCGACCCAGCCGCCGGGGCGGCGTGCGGCGATCACGCCGGCGGTGATGCCCAGCGCCAGCGAGATCACGAAGGCGGTGATGGTCAGCACCAGGGTTGCCGGCAGGCGTTCCAGGATGATGTCGGCCACCGGCCGGCCCTGGCGGTAGGAGGTGCCGAAATCGAGGGTCGCGACATTGCCCAGATAGACCAGCAGCTGCTCGTGTACCGGTCGGTCCAGACCGAAGCGCTCGCGCAGCTCGTCGAGATAGGCCTGATCGGTCATCGCGGCCTCGCCGGCCATGACCGCGACCGGATCGCCCGGGGCCATGCGGATCAGCACGAAATTCATGCAGGCGATGGCGAGGATGACGGCGACCGCCTTCACGAGGCGCGATGCCGCGCGGTCGAGCTTGACCATCGGTGGCAGGTTTCCTGTGGTGGGGCGCAGAGGAAAGACGAAGACAGAGATCCGGGCGGCGGCAGTCATCGCCACAAGGGGAGACAGGTGGCGGCCTTAAGAGGGAGGGCGCCGCCGCCCGGCCCGGCGGGGGGACGCCGGGGAGGGGAGGAGGGTGGGAAGAGGGGAGAGAGGCTGCCGCGCTCAGCGCTTGGGCAGACGCACGTCTTCCATCTCGCCATTGAGGCCGGTGGCCCCGGTCACGAGGTTCTCGATGCCCGAACGGTAGAGGGTCGGGAACTGCACCTCGATCAGATAGCCGAAATAGGCCTGTTCCGAGATCCGCTGCTGAAGATCCGAGAAGAGCGAGGCCCGGGTGTCGCGGTCGGTCGCGACGGCGGCTTCGCGGAACAGCCGGTCGACCTCCGGATCGTTCAGCCCCGACACATTGGCCGAGGGCGAGCCCTTGACCAGATTGGTCGAGACATAGGCCCGCTCCACGCCCAGCGACGGGTCGCCATACTGGTAGAGCAGGTTGAGGCTGAGATCGTAATCCCAGTCGCCGAGCCGCTTGGCCCAGCCGGCATGGTCGGTCGCGACCGTCTCGGTCCTGATGCCGATCTGCTCCAGCTGCTGGCGGATGTATTCGCCGAGGCGGATATAGGTCTCGCCATAGGGCAGCGGCAGGAAGCGGACGGTGGCGCGCACGCCGTCGGGGCCCTTCTTCAGCCCCATCTCGTCGAGCAGGGCTTCGGCCTTCTTCAGGTCGTAGTCGTAGTTGACCAGCGCCTTTTCGTCGTAGAACGGCGTGGTCGAGGCGATCGGGCCGGCCGACGGCTTCGCGAAGCCGAACCACAGATTATCGACGATGAACTGGCGGTCGATCGCATGCATCACCGCCCGGCGGAAGCGGGCATCGTCCATCGGCGCGCTGCGCAGGTTGAACTGCACCCACATCGTCGGCGACAGCATCTCATAGCCGGCGCGGGTCTCGGTGACACCGTCCGAGGCCGCAAGCCGCTGGACGTCGAAATACTCGATATCGCCGCCGCGCAGCACGTCGACCTCGCCGGTCTCGAAGGCGAGCGCACGGCTGGCCGCATCGGGCACGATCACGAAGTTCAGGCCGTCGAGGTCGGGCTTGCCGGCCTGCCAGTAATCCGCGTTGCGTTCCAGCCGGATGAAGGCGCCGCGCTTCCATTCGGCCAGCTTGAACGGGCCGGTGCCGATCGGGGTCTGATTGGCCGGATTGGTCTGATAGTCGGTGCCCTCGTAGATATGCGCCGGGATCATCGGCGCCGACGAGGTCTCGAAGCCCATGATGAAGGGCGCGAAGGGCGCCTTCAGGGTCATGCGCACGGTATGGTCGTCCAGCGCTTCGATCTTGTCCGCCCGGCTGAAATGGCCGCGGGCACGCGGATGGACCTTGGCAAGGAAGTCGGTCGCCGAGAACACCACATCCTTCGCCGTGAAGGGCCGGCCGTCATGCCAGCGCACGTCCTTGCGCAGATGGAAGGTGTAGACCAGCCCGTCTTCCGAGATCTCCCAGCGCTCGGCCAGATGCGGCCGCGGCTGAAGATCGGGGCCGTAGGTCAGCAGGCCTTCATAGATCTTGCCGGCCACGAACTGGGTCGGGCCCTGCTGGTTCAGGCCCAGCATCAGGGTCGGGGGCTCAGGATGCGCAATCATGCGCAGCACGCCGCCATTGCGTGCGTCTTCGGCCGAAGCCCCGCCGGGCAGGCTGAGGGCGAGCAGGGCCGTTGCGGCGGCGCTGAGCGCCGCCTGCTTCCACAGTGTCCGCATCTTTGGTCGTCCTCCCGTCGGCCGGCCTGTCGGTACCCGGGCATGGGGCACCCGCCGGCTTCACATCTGTCGGCAGGATTCCGTTAAACGGAAGGCGTGTCAATTTATAAAATGAATTTCATCTAATGAAATGACAGGGCCGGCCGATGCAGAATTCGGCGCCCCTTATACATAGCCCGGCGCATCCGCGTTCACCGCCAGCATACGGGCAAGCATGCTGGCCAGCTGGCCGCGTTCGTCCTGGGTGAACATGCGGATCAGATGGCGTTCGGTGGCGGCATGGTCCGCCATGGCGGCATCGGCCAGCGCCACGCCTTTCTCGGTCAGCTCCACGATCACGCTGCGCCGGTCGTTGCGGTCGGAGGTGCGGCGGATCAGCCCGTCTTTTTCAAGGCGCAGCAGCAGGTTGGAGATGCCGCCCGACGAGAACAGCATGGTCTGTTGCAGCTGCGAGGGCGAGAGCCGGTAGGGGGCGCCTTCCACCCGAAGCGTCGCCAGAATGGCATAGGCCGGATATTTCAGCCCATGGGCGGCCAGCGTGGCATTGACCGCCTTCAGGATCACGCCTTCGAGACGAAGGATGCGCCCGACCACGGCCTTGCCCGAGCTGTCGATATCCGGCCGTTCGCGGCGCCAGCGCGCCATGCCCCGGCCGACGGTATCGAAATCGGCCGGATCCCCCGGAGCCGTTCCGACCCCGGCGGGCGTGATCTGGCTGTCGGTCTCGTCGGTGGCAGGGCCTGGGGCCGGATCGGTCTGCATCGGCGGGTGCTGCTCCTGGCTGCGGCGTTTCCACATGGTGGCCCGGCTGACGGTATCTCACAAGTTTCTTTCTTGAAAGATAATCGGAAGAGACCTAGGCTTGCAATCAACGGGACGCATCGCGGCGGGGAGAGGCTGCGAAGACGGCCCGCCGGACGGATCAGGGCCCGGACAGGACAGGGACCCCGCCGGCACCAGGCGCGATGCGCGGCATCACGAACAAGAGAGCCCCATGCGGGGCGCACAGAAATGCCCTTTCGGGCAGGGCACCGGCCGTGGGCCGGGGCACAGGCTGGGAGAACACGGATATGGCGACGGAACGCTCCAATCGCGCGCGGCGGCGGATGACGGCAGGAACCGCTGCGGCGGCCATCACGGCGGCGGTTGCGGTCGCGGCACCGGCTGCGGCATCGGCCGAAGAACTGGTGATCGCAACCTTCGGCGGCTCTTTCGCCGAGGACACCAAAACCTGCCACATCGCCGCCTTCGAAAAGGCGACCGGCGCGACCGTCGCCATGAAGGTCGGCTCGTCCGTGCAGCATGCGGCCGCAATCCGCGCCATGGGCGGGCGCAGCCAGTTCGACGTCGCCTATATGGACGACTCGCTGGCCACCCAACTCGCCAATGAAAAGCTGCTCTCCGAGATCGACACCACGAAGCTCGGCAACGCAGCCGATCTGATCCCGGGCGCCATCCCCGACAACAAGCGCTTCGTGGTGTTCATGCTGGGTGCCACCGCGCTTGCCTACAACCCCGAGATGATGCCCGAGCCGCCGACCTCGTGGACCGATCTCGCCGACCCGAAATGGAAGGGCAAGATCGCGCTGGGCGACGTGACCGGCACCTCGGGCATGCAGTTCCTGCTGGCGATGAACCGGATGCATGGCGGCACGATCGACAATATCGATCCGGGCATCGCCGCGCTGAAGGAACTGGCGCCCTCGGCGGTCACCTTCTACACCCAGGCCGACCAGATCGTGTCGCTGTTCGAACGCGGCGAGATCGCCATGGCGCCCTGGTATCCCGACCGGGTCGGCTCTGCCGCCGACAAGGGGGTTAAGGTCGCGGTCGCCTATCCGAAGGAAGGTGCGGTCGGCATCCGCCCGACGCTGAGCATCCCCGAAGGCGCGCCCCATGCCGATCTCGCGCATAAGTTCGTCGACGTGGTGCTCTCGCCCGAGGGGCAGGCCTGCTTCGCCGAGCGGAAATATGCCGGCCCGGTGAATACCAAGGTCGAACTCAGCGACAAGGTTGCGAAGATCGTGCCGACCGGCGAGGCGCGCGACAACCTCTGGTTCCCTGATCCCCAGACGGTCGCGAGCAACATGCCCGACTGGATCCGGCGCTGGCAGCGCGAAGTCACCCGCTGATCCATCCCATGCACCGCCGCGCCGATACCTCCCCCCTTGGATCGGCGCGACGGTCCTGAACGGCGGCAGGGATGGGGGCTCTCCCCTCCCTGGCCCCCCGGACGCCTGTCTCCCCCCTTGCGGGCGCCCCCTGCCGCCGTTTCTTTCCCGTTTCAGACTGTCTTCCCGCTTCAGACCGTCCTCTTCGCCGGCTGCCCCGCCGGCCGGTGCGCGCCTGCGCCGACCGGCCGGAACGGGGAGCGCTGGCATCGAGGCGCAACCCGACCGCCTGGATGGACCGCCGCCGATGGCCAAGCTGACGATCGACCGACTGCATAAGCGCTATGGCGACACCGAGGTGGTGCGCGACGTCTCCATCACCGTTGCCGACGGGGAATTCGTCTCGCTGCTCGGGCCCTCGGGCTGCGGCAAGACCACGATCCTGCGCATGGTCGCCGGGTTGATCGAGCCCAGCGCCGGGCGGATCATGGCCGGCGACGAAGACATCACCCGCCTGCCCCCGCACCGGCGCCGGATCGGGCTGGTCTTCCAGTCCTATGCCCTGTTCCCGCATCTGACGGTGGCCGAGAACGTCGCCTTCGGCCTGAAACGCCAGGGCGTGCGCGGGGCCGAGCTGTCGTCGCGGGTGAAAGAGGCGCTGGCCCTGGTCCGGCTCGACCATCTGGCCGACCGCTATCCCCGCCAGATGTCGGGCGGGCAGCAGCAGCGGGTGGCGATTGCGCGCGCGGTGGCGCCGCGGCCGCGGATGATGCTGTTCGACGAGCCGTTGTCCAATCTCGACGCCCAGCTGCGCGACGAGATGCAGATCGAGCTGAAGCGTCTTCAGGGCCGGCTCGGCATCACCAGCCTGTTCGTGACCCATGACCAGGCCGAAGCCCTGTCGCTGTCGGACCGGGTCTGCGTGCTGGCCCATGGCGTGATCCAGCAGTTCGATGCGCCCGAGGCGATCTATGCCCGGCCGGCCAACGGTTTCGTCGCGAGCTTCATCGGCCGGCCCAACCGGCTTCAGGGCCGGGTGGAGACGGCAGGGCCGGCGGGCCGGGTGCGGATCGGCCCCGAGCTCATCCTCGCCGCGGCCGACCCGCAGGTCGCGGCAGGTGGCGCGGCCGAAATCATCATCCGGCAGGAAGCGATCCGGATCCTGGGTCCCGAAGCGGATGTTCCGCATGCGGTTGCGGGCGAAATCGCCTTCCGCTCCTTCACCGGTGCCCGGGTGCAGTATGTGGTGAAGCTGGCCGGCGGTGTGGAGATGATCGCCGAGACATCTTCCGCCGGCCCCGGTGCCGATCTGGCCCCGGGGGCGGCCGTCCGGCTCGCCATCGATCCGGGTCAGGTCTTTGCGATGCCGGCGGGAGGTGCCGCATGATCATGCGCCGCCGAACCGGGCTGGGGCTGGTCTCGCCCCTGATGCTGGTGCTGATCGCGTGCTTCCTGGCACCGGTCATTCTGATGCTGCCGACCAGTTTTCGCGAATACCTGCCGGGCATGGGCATCACCCCCGGCAGCTGGACCCTCGACAACTACACCCAGATCGTCACCGACGACTATTACCGCGAGGTGGTCTGGCGGACCTTCGGCCTGGGATTGCTGGTCACCGCGATCGCGCTGGTCATCGGCTATCCGCTGGCGCTGATGATCGCCCGCGGCCCGGCGCGCTGGCGGGTGCCGCTGACGCTGGCGGTGATCTTCCCGATGATGCTGAACCTGGTGGTGCGCTCCTTCGGCTGGATCGCGCTGCTCGCCAATCGCGGCCTGCTCAATAATCTTCTGATCGATCTCGGCCTGATCGACACGCCGCTCAAGCTCATGTTCAACATGACCGGCGTGGTGATCGGCCTGGTCCATATCTACCTGCCCTTCATGGTGCTGATGCTGGTGGCGGCGATCCAGGCCGTGCCGCGCGATGTGGAGGCGGCGGCAGCCACCCTCGGCGCCGGGCGGATCCGGACCTTCTTCATGGTCACCCTGCCGCTGACCGCCTCGGGCATCCTGGCCGGCTCGATCCTGGTCTTCGTGCTCACCATCAGCGCGCTGGTCACCCCGCGCATGCTCGGCGGTGCCACCTACCGGGTGCTGGCCACGGTCATCTACGACGAATACATGCAGCTTCTGAACTGGCCGGGCGGGTCGGCACTCGCCTTCGCGCTCACCGTCACCGCACTGGTGGTGGTGTGGATCTCGGGCCGGCTTGCGAAGCGCTGGGGAGGTCTCGCATGACACTTGCACCCGGACGCGCCGTGGCGGTCACCGCCGTGCTGGTGGTGATTTTCCTGCAATTGCCGGTGGTGGTGACGGTGCTCGCCGCCTTCAGCAGCACCTCCTACCTCACCATTCCGCCCCAGGGGCTGACGCTCGGCTGGTTCGCCAAGGTGTTGAGCGATCCGGACTATCTGAGCGCGATCTGGCTGAGCCTGCTGCTGGCCGTGGTCTCGACCACGATCTCGCTGGTGCTGGGCGTCGCCGCCGCCTGGGCGTTGCACGCCAAGGCCCTGCCGGGATCGGACGCGATCGCATCCTTCCTCATGGCACCGCTGGTTTTCCCCTCGGTCGTGATCGGCGTCGCCCTGCTGCAATATGTCAGCCTGCTCCGGCTCTATGGCGGCACCGGCGTGCTGATCGCCGCCCATGTGGTGATCACCGTGCCCTATATCGTCCGCGCGGCGCTTTCCAGCCTCGGCGGCATCGACCGCTCGCTCGACGAGGCGGCGCGGGTGCTGGGTGCTACCGGTTTCGAGGCCTTCCGCCTGGTCACCCTGCCGCTGATCCGCCCGGGGCTGATCGCCGGCGCGCTCTTCGCGCTCGTCACCTCGCTCGACAACGTGCCGGTCACGATCTTCCTGCTCGGCCCCGGCCAGCAGACCCTGCCGGTGCTGATCTTCTCCTCCGTCGAACATGGCGTCGACCCCAGCGTGGCCGCGGTCTCTACCCTGATGATCGTGCTGACCGGGCTGATCCTGTTCGTCGCCGAACGCCGCACCGGTTTCCACAAATTCGTGTGAGCGGGAGGGAGTCGTTTTAGCCCCTCGCCGGGCGGGTGCTCCCGCACCCTTGGCCGCCGCCTCAATGGCGGGAGTCTTTAAGTCCCTCGCCGGGCGGGCGCTCCCGCGCCCTTGGCCGCCGCCTCAATGGCGGGAGTCTTTAAGTCCCTCGCCGGGCGGGTGCTCCCGCACCCTTGGCCGCCGCCTCAATGGCGGCTGGGAGCTGGTCAGTCCTCACCCGGCGGGTGCATCCGTGCCCCTGCTCGCCGCCATGTTGGCCGAAATCCTAAAGTCGGAACGCTGCATCCCATGTCCTTCCATCCCGACGGCTTTCCCCTTTTCCTGACCTTCGACCTCGATGCCGAGACCATGTGGACGGCGCGGGATCCGAACAACGCCAACCGGCCGATCCTGATGTCGCAGGGGGCCTATGGCTGGAAGGTCGGCATCTGGCGGATCCTCGATCTGCTCGACCGCTATGGCGTCAAGTCGACCTTCTTCGTGCCCGGGCTGGTGATGGAGCAGCGCCCCCAGGTGGTCGAGGCCCTGTTGACCCGCGGCCACGAGATCGCCCATCACAGCTGGAGCCATGCCTGGATCGTCAACCTCACGCCTGAGCAGGAGCGCGAGGAGATGGAGAAGGGCATCGAGATCATCAAGCGGATGACCGGCCGGGCGCCGCGCGGCTGGCGCTCGCCCGCCGCCGAGTTCAGCCCGATCACGATGGATCTGCTGGTCGAGAACGGCTTCGACTATTCCTCGAATTTCTTCGACGACGACAGCCCCTATATCCACAACCATAAAGGGCAGAAGACGAAGCTGGTCGAACTGCCCTTTCGCTGGGTGCTGGATGATGCGCCCTTCTTCCAGTACTCGATCATCCTGCCCGGCCGCACGCTCCAGGCGCCCTCGGCAGCGCTCGAAGCCTGGACGCTCGAATTCGACACGCTCTATGCCGAGGACCGGATGATGATGCTGGGCATGCACCCCCAGCTGATCGGCCAGCCCTCGCGGCTCAAGCTGCTCGAAGGCATCATCGAACATGCGCTGAAGCATCCCCGGGTGGTGATCGGCCGCTGTGACGAGCTGGTCGATGCCATGCGTCCCGGCCTTGAAGCGGCGGCGTCATGAACCGTAACCGGGATTTCGAGGGCCGCCGGATCCTGATCACCGGCGGGGCCAGCGGCATCGGCCTCGCCACCGCCCGGATGATCGCGGAGCGCGGCGGCCGTGCCGCCGTGCTGGATCGCGACCGGGCGGCCCTCGACCGGCTCGATATCACGGGCGTCACCGGTCATGCGGCCGATGTGGCCGAGACCGCCGGCGTCGAGGCGGCAGTGGCCGCCGCGGCGGACGAGATGGGCGGCATCGACGGCGTCGTCTGTGCCGCCGGCATCGACCACGAAGAGCCGCTGGCGCGGATCACCGATGCCGCCTGGGCGCGCAGCATCGGCGTCAACCTGACGTCCCCGATGCTGGTGATGCGCGCGGCTCTGCCGCACCTGGCGGCCGCGGGTGCGGCTTCGGCGGTGTTCATTTCGTCGGCCGCCGGTCTGGTGCCGCTCAAGGGCCGGGCCAGCTATTGCGCCGCCAAGGCCGGGGTCGTGATGCTCGCCAAATCGCTCGCCATGGAGCTGGCGGATCAGGGGGTGCGGGTGAACGCCATCTGCCCCGGCGCCATCGACACGCCGCTCTTCCGCACCTCGTGGGAGCCCAAGCCCGACCCTGAGGCGACGCTGGCCGCGATCCGCCGCCGCTATGCGCTGGAACGGATCGGCACCCCCGACGAAATCGCTGCGGCGGTGCTCTGGCTGCTCGGCCCCGAGGCCGGCTATGTCACCGGCGTCGCACTCGCCGTCGACGGCGGCCGCAGTTTCCACTGATCAGATCCACGGTCAATCAAGGAGAGGCCGGCCATGGCACGGTTTTCGGACAGGGTGGTGATCGTGACCGGTGCCGCGAACGGCATCGGTGCCGCAACGGTCCGGCGCTTCCTGGGTGAGGGCGCGCGCGTGGTCGGTGTCGATCTGGATGATGCCGGGCTGGCGGCGGTCTTCGAGGGGGCCGGCCAGGACGGGATGGCGGTTGCCGGCGACTGCACCGATCCGGCGGTGCTGGGCCGCGCCTATATGCAGGCGGTTGACCGTTTCGGCCCGATCGACGTGCTGTTCAACAATGTCGGCCAGAGCGCCCGCGAGCGCGCCGGCCCCTTCCATGCCTCGGAAGAGGGCGTGTGGCGCTTCGTGATGGAGGTCAGCCTGATGACCACCCTGCGCATGACCCGGCTGGTGCTGCCGGAAATGCGCAGCCGCGGCACCGGCCGGATCATCAACATGTCGAGCGACGGTGCCTTCGTCGGCGATGCCGGCATCGTCGACTATGCCGCCGCCAAGATGGGCGTGATCGGCTTTACCCGCGCCCTGGCGCGCGAGAATGCCGGCCTCGGCATCACCGTCAACGCCGTTGCCCCCGGCGCCATCGCCACCCGCGCCCACGATCGGCTGACGCCCGAGGTGGTGGACCGGATCAAGGCCCAGACCCCGGCGGGCTTCGTGGGCGTGCCCGAGGATGTCGCCGGCGTGGTCGCCTTTCTCGCCAGCGACGATGCCCGCTACGTCACCGGCCAGACCCTGCTGATCGACGGCGGCCGCTGGATGATCTGAACCGGCGCCCGCGGCCCCCCTTCCGAACACGAGGACCGCCCCCATGACCACCGATATCACCGGCTTCTCCGCCCGCGATCTCGCCCGCCTGATCCGCCGCCGCGAGGTCTCGGCGGTCGAGGCGACGGAGGCGGTGCTCGCCCGGATCGAAGACCGTGCGGATCTCAACGCCTTCATCACCGTCTGTGCCGACGAGGCCCGTGCCGAGGCCCGTGCCGCCGATGATCGCGTGCGGTCGGCCGAAGATCCCGACACCCTGCCGCCGCTGCTCGGCGTGCCCTATTCGGTCAAGGATCTGACGCTGACCCGGGGGGTACGCACCACCATGGGCTCGGCCATCTTCCGCGATTTCGTGCCCACCCAGGATGCCGTCGCCGTCGCCCGCGCCCGTGCCGCCGGGGCGGTGCTGGTCGGCAAGACCACCACTCCCGAATTCGGCCACAAACAGGCCGCCGACGCGCCGATCTTCGGCCGCACCCTGAACCCGATCGACCCGAAGGTCACCTGCGGCGCCTCCAGCGCGGGTGCCGCGGTCGCGGTCGCGGCCGGCATGGGGCCGATCGCACTCGGCACCGATGGCGGCGGCTCGATCCGCATCCCGGCCGCCTGCTGCGGCATCGTCGGCCTGAAGGCCACCCTCGGCCGCATCCCGCACCTCCAGCTGCCCGACCTGATCGCTGCCAATTCCTTCGTCGGCCCCATGGCGCGCGACGTCGCCGACACCGCTCTGCTCTTCGACGCCATCCAGGGCTTCGACGCCCGCGACCCCTGGGGCCAGGGCGGCCTGCCGCCCGAACGCCGCGCCACCACGCTCGATGGCCTGCGCGTCGCCTATCTGCGCAGCTGCGGCACCCGGGTCGACCCGCGCGTGCTCGCCGCCACCGACGCCGCCGTCGCCCGCATGATCGAGGCCGGCGCCCGCGTCCACGAGATCGAGATCGATTTCGCGTCGGAAGAGCGCCATTTCCTGGTCATCCTGCAATCCGGCCTCGCCGCCCGCGTCGGCCCCGAGCTCGCCCGCTTCCGCGACCAGCTCGACCCCTCGCTGGTGATGACCATCGAGAAAGGCCTCACCCACTCGGCCGTCGACCTCTCCGCCGCCGCCGCCGCCCGCACCGCGCTTTTCGGCCGCCTCCAGGACGAACTCGCCCGCGCCGACGTCATCGTCTCCCCCACCCTGACGGCACCGCCGCTGCCGGTCGACCAGGATCCCAACGGCATCGTCACCATCGCGGGCGAGGCGGTCGGCACCATCCGCGGCGCCTGGTACCCCTACACCTTCCCCCTCAACCTCACCGGCCACCCGGCCCTCTCCATGCCCTGCGGCACCACCCCCGATGACGGCCTGCCCCTCGCGCTCCAGATCATCGGCCGCTGGCACGACGACCGCTACATTCTGGACGTCGCCGGACTGGTAGAGACGGCGCTCGGCTGACGGACAGGCCGGCGCCCTCTGCTCCGCAAGACCAGGGCTGCCGCCCTGGACCCGCCCGGAGGCGAGGCCTCCGGACCTCCGGATTTCGCTCCGCCCGCAAATATCATCCGCATGTCCGTAAATGTCAGACTCCACCCTGTAAAATAATCGCACAAACTCTCCGCAGTCATCCCGGCGAAGGCCGGGATCCAGGTAGGCCTCTATCCCAATGAACAAAAATACGTGGCACACCGGTAATATCACGCGCCCAGTCAGCCATGATCTGATCCCGCATATCCCGTATCCTTTACGCAAACACGAGCCCGGCCATCGGCCTGTCGGGCAACGCCCTGCACAATAAAAGCCGGCCCCTGTCTTTCCGGCTGCCACAGCCCCGATAGCCACCCCAGCCCGACCGCAGATCCACCCCGCCTCACCCGCGAACCCCAAGCTCCCGTAAAAACCCCGGGAGGTTCGCGGAAAAAATTCTCCTGATCTTTCAGAGCATTAAATTTCACATGTGTGAAGCATTCATACGATAGAATATCCCCCAACAGAGGTTCGCGCGGATCGCCTTTTTCCGGTCCCCGATTCAGGCTATTAAGAGGGGGTGGGTCGCACCCTTGCGGGTGCGTGGATTGAAACAGCGCCTGCGGCAGCTGATGGGGCGCTGGTCCTGGGTCGCACCCTTGCGGGTGCGTGGATTGAAACCCAGGGGTTGTGACGCGGCGACAGAATTGGATCGTCGCACCCTTGCGGGTGCGTGGATTGAAACCCTTTGTGGGCCAGGCCCGCTATGCCACGGCCCTGGAGTCGCACCCTTGCGGGTGCGTGGATTGAAACCACGGGCGCCGCTCAATTGCCCGCGACGGGCGGGTCGCACCCTTGCGGGTGCGTGGATTGAAACGGAGTCCATGTGCCACCCCGCGTGCGTGATCGCACGTCGCACCCTTGCGGGTGCGTGGATTGAAACGGCGGCCGCGCTGAAGCCCAGCAGATCCCGCAGGTCGCACCCTTGCGGGTGCGTGGATTGAAACCGTCGCCTGTTTCCCAGCCGCCGTTGTGGCCGCCTCAATCGGCCGACAGCCGAAGCGTGGTCAGATACCGCAGCAGATGCCGCGCGCCCTCGGCCGCGAGGCGCAGATGCCGGGTCCGGGCGTCTTCATCCAGCTCCGGATCGTCGGCGATCGAGACATGCAGCCCCACCAGCCAGGCCTGAAACGCGGCCCCTGACACCGACCCCGCCGTCACCCCGACTGCCCGCGCCATCACGGCATTGCGCAGCGCATCCAGCGCCAGCGCCAACCCCGGCTCCGCGGTCACATCGACCCAGCCGCCGGCGATCTGGTCGTCCAGGATTGCCCAATCGGTGGCGAGGGTAGAGACGGGGCAGGGGCCGGCCGGCCGCGCGGCCTCCGTCTCCGGTTCAGGTCTTTCTTCCGCCACGGTCATCTCCCTGCACCCCAAAAAAACCTCACTTCACCCTGCTCCACCCCGGGGAAAGCAGCGGCTCACGCTAATTTGAGGACTATAGTCCGTGGTTTTATGATCCTCAAGACCACTAGCCTCGGGCATGCATCCGCTCGAACGCGTCGCCCGAAACCTCCGCCGCCTGCGCGTCCTCCGGGGCCTTTCACAAGAGGCTCTGGCGGTGGATGCGGGTGTGGATCGCACCTACATTAGCCGCTTGGAGCGACGGTTGGAGAATCCCACTGTCGCCGTGCTTGATCGTCTGGCGGGAGCGTTGAAGTGCGATATCAGAGAATTTTTCGATGACGTGAAGGGGGAAGCGGCCGGAAATCTGATGCGAGGCAGGAAAAGAAATTCTTTTTGAATTGCCCTTATCGTAAATGGAGGTGTAAATGGAGAATATATATAAATTATTCTCAAAGAATTTCGATGATATCGATGCGGATGATCTCGTAATTCTCAAGGATATAAATGAAGGATGGTTTGTCGAATATAAGGAAGATATTCCAAAGCCTGATGCAATTGCAAAATATATGACTTCTTTTGCAAACACATATGGTGGGTGGATATTCTTTGGAATTGCGGAACACTCAAAAGAAAATCCTGTGGCAGGCAGTTTCCCTGGTATAAAGCGGGGGGATGCCGAAAAGTTACTCCAGACCATCCGGAATGTTGCGGCAAATAATTGTGAACCTGTTCCCTTTTTTAATAAAAAGGCTGTATGGGGGCCATGTGAAAGCATCGGGCTCTGCAAAGATAAATGTGTAATTATTCTCCAAGTCCCTCAGGGGGGACATGCTCCTTATATTCATAAAGATGGACGAATTTACCGGAGAGTTGGAGATGGCTCAGAGCCTAAGCCGGAAACTGATAGGTTCTTGCTTGAGAAGCTATTCTTACGATCGCAGGAGATTAGAAATTCCCACCGAGATAATATTCGTGCCTCTCTTCAGCAAATTTCATTTGATGAGCATAATGCATATATGAAGATCTTCTTCATATCAGACTTCTGGATGGAGCGAGAGGTGTGGAGATTTCTAGAAATTCACGATATAAAGAGAATCTTAGGGAAATTGAGCGATTTTTATCGTATTGATTTTGATACCATTCATAGAAATGTAAACGGATTTACTTGTCGGCAAGTGGGAAATAACGATCCCGCAAAGAATGTTATGATGTGGAAAGCATCTCATAATCTTGACAATGAATTTACATTGCCCATACGTAAAATATTCATTGAAGATGTTTCTTCTGTGCCCGAACACATCAATGAATATAAATATGGAAAGAGATTTATGGATATATGTCGCAAGCGTAATTTTAAAGAACTGATGATTCTCGATTTAAATTTGTTGCTTCCTGCGCTGATGGCTATATCCCAAATATTAGTTATATTTAATCAGGAATTCAATACTCATGAGAGCGTGCATATCAAAATTTGTATGACTGGAGTAAAAAGAACAGTACCTTTTCTGGATGTTTCATACGCGCTAGATCAATTCCAGAATCTGGGGGTGCCGATGGTTCTGGATGATGAGCTTGTAATTTTTCCTGGAAGTACTCCAGATAGCTATCTTGAGGAAAAAATTCCGAAATATGGGGGTATTGAAAATAAACAGACAGAATTGGCTACTAAATTGTTCGTAAATGTTATGATGGCTCTAGGTTTCTCGCTTCGATCAGATCCGCAAGATGAGCGTTCAGGAACTGATCAATATGTTCTAGAATTACAAAAAGCAGGCTTGAGAGCGTCAAGAATTTGGAGGGGCGATGATGATGTTGAAGATTTTTGAATAGCAGCGATCTGTAATAATAATCAGAACCCCTGAGCCCAGCGTCTCAACCCGATGAACATGATTTTCCAGGGCTGGCTGATGAACTTGTTCCAGGCATGACAGCACACGGCGATGTGCACAGAGAGGGCAATCACCCGACGGCCGGCCCCTCTGGCGAGGCTTTCATGCCACGGGGTCAAGGTGATCTAAAGTTTATCTTACCAGTTATGAATGTTCTCCCGACCGGCAGCCTTTGCCCCCCTCAATCCGGCCACCGCTTATGCACCCAGAACCACAGATCCGGCCGTTCGCGGATCCAGCCTTCCAGGCGGGCATTGACCAGCCTTGTAAGGCGTTCTGCGGCCTGCTCCAGGGTTTCGCCGGGTTCCGGTGTCGGGTCGATCGGCGGGTCGATGGTGATGCGGAAGCGGGGGCCGCTCAGGCGTTCGACACGGGCGGTGACCAGCGGTGCATCGAAGCGGACGGCGAATTCGCCATGGGCCGTGGTGGTCATGGCGTCGCGGCCGAAGAAGGGCAGGGGCGTGCCGGTGTTGAGTTTCTGGTCGATCAGCATCGCCAGATGGCCGCCGGCCTTCAGGCGTTTCATGATCTCGCGGGCGGTTCTGGCACCCTTGGGCAGGAAATCGGTGGCGCCGCCGGCGCGGCGGCGGGAATGCTGGATCAGCTTTTCGATTTCGGTGTCGTTGGCCTGGCGATAGACCTGGGAGAGGGTGATGCCCGACTGGGTGGCGGCAAGCGATGCCAGTTCCCAATTGCCGTAATGGCCCGAGACGAAGATGCCTGGCCGGCCGTCGTCGCGGGCTTCCAGCACATATTCGCGGCCGATCACCTCCACCCGGGCAGGGTCGCCGCCGGTGCAGTCGAAGCGGTCGAGATGGGCGATCTCGAAGGCGGTGCGGCCGAGATTGTCCCACATGGCGCGCACGATGCGCTCGATCTCGTCGGCGCCGAGCTCGGGAAAGGCGCGGGCGAGGTTGCGGCGGGCGATCCGGCTGACCTTGATCCGCGGGCCGATGCTGCGCGCCAGCCAGCCGCCGAAGGCCGAGGCGCGTTCCAGGCCGAGCAGCCGGGCGAAGCCGAAGGCCAGGCGGCCGGACAGGCTCTCCAGTCGCCGACGGAAGGTCATCGGCGGCGTTTCGGGGGTGAAAGGGGTGTCGGAAGTCATCTGCGGCGCCCGGTGCCGTCCTCGTGTCCGGTGCCGTCCTCATGCCCGGCCCGGCCGTCGATCAGCCGCGACAGCCCGGCCGGCGTGGCGGGTTCCGGCCGGCGCGGATCGATGCGGTCGAGCAGCCGGTCCAGCGGGTCGGCATCCAGCCATTCCAGGCTGATGGTCAGGTGGTCGACCAGGTCGCGCGCCTCGGGCGGCAGGCGGACCAGATCCTTCTCGGTCGTCACGAGCACGGCATCCATGCGATGGGCCACCTCCACCAGCCGGGCAATCTCGTCCGGATCATAGGGGTGGTGGTCGGGGAAGGACCAGCTGCCGGCGATGCGGCAGCCGATGGTGCGCAGCGTGTCGAAGAATTTCTCGGGCCGGCCGATACCGGCAAAGGCCACGACCTTGCGGTTGCGCAGCCGACGGGTCTCGGGGCCCGGCACGGTCACGGCGCGCAGCACCGGGCGTTCGAAGGGGAGTGCTGCTGCGACGTCGATCGTATCCTCGCCCACCACCACCACGCCATCGGCGCGGGCAAGGCCCCGGGCCAGCGGTTCGCGCATCGGGCCGGCCGGGATCACCCGGCCATTGCCGAAGCCATAGCCGCCGTCGACCACGATCAGCGACAGATCCTTTTCGATCGACGGGTTCTGGAAGCCGTCGTCCAGGATCACGATATCCGCCCCGGCCGCCGCCGCGGCGCGCGCCCCGGCCACCCGGTCGCGGGCGACCCAGGTCGGCAGGCGGCGGGCGATCAGCAGGGCCTCGTCGCCCACCTGCTCGGCACGATGGGCGATGGGGTCGACCAGCACGGGGCCCTTCACACTGCCGCCATAGCCGCGCAGCACCACATGGGGCCTGCGGCCGCGCTCGCGCAGCCGCGCGGCGATGGCGAGTGCGGTCGGCGTCTTGCCGGCGCCGCCGGCGGTGAGATTGCCGACACAGAGCACCGGCACGCCGGCCCGGGCCGGCCGGACCAGCAGCCGGCGCAGCTCACCCGCCGCCCGGAAGACGAGCGACAGCGGCGCCAGCGCCCAGAGCAGCGGGCGCTCTGCCGGTTTCGCCTGACGTCCCCAGAATTCCGGTGCCTTCACGACGGATCTCCCGATGCCTCGGCCGGTTCGAGAAGCGGTACCAGCGCCGCCGCGATCGCCTCCACCGCGGCACGTCCCTCTTCGGCCACCCGGGCGCCTGCCCGGGCCAGCCTCTCGCACGCCGCCGGATCGTCGAGCAGCCGCCCGGCCGTCCGGGCGAGTGCGGCGGCATCCTCGACGATTTCCACGGCGCCGGCAGCCCGGAAGCGGGCGGCCAGGCTCTCGAAATTGTCGAGATGCGGCCCGGTCGTCACGGCTGCGCCGAGGCGCGCGGGTTCCAGCAGATTATGCCCGCCGACCGGGACAAGCGAGCCTCCGATAAAGGTGAGGGGGATTGCGCGAAAAAAAAGACCCAGTTCGCCGAGCGTGTCGGCAAGATAGACCTGCGTCTGCCCGGCCAGCGGCTCGCCTGCCGCCCGTCGCGCCACCCGAAGCCCCGCCGCACGGATCTCATCCGCCAGGGCCGGGCCGCGTTCGGGGTGGCGGGGGACGATGACGGTCAGCAGGCCGGGACGGGTCGTGCGCATCGCCCGGTCGGCGGCCAGGATCTGCGTCTCTTCGCCCGGATGGGTGCTGGCGGCGAGCCAGACCGGGCGCGGGCCGATCGCGGCCTTGAGCGCTGCGACCGCCGCCGGATCCGCGGGCAGCGGCTCGGCCGCATCCTTAAGGTTGCCCGGGGCCGGCACCGGCCGGCCGAGCACGGCCGAAAACCGGGCGGCGCTGTCGTCATCCTGGGCGAGCAGCGGCCGGAAGCCGCCGATCAGCCGGGCGGCGAGGCCGGGCAGCCTCGCCCAGCGCCGGGCAGAGGTCGCCGACATCCGGGCATTGACCAGGGCGCGCGGGATGCGGCGCCGGTCCAGCCCGTCGATCAGATTGGGCCAGATCTCGCTTTCGACGAAGACCGCGGCATCCGGCCGCCAGTGATCCAGGAAGCCGTCGACCGCCACGGGCAGGTCGACCGGGGCGAACTGATGCAGGGCGCCGACGCCCCCCCCGGTTTCCGTCAGCCGGCTTTCCATCAACCGGGCCGAGGTGACGGTGCCGGTTGTGACCAGCACCGTGGTGGCCGGCGCCATCGCCTTCAGCCGGGCGATCAACGGCAGCAGCGACAGGCTTTCACCGACGCTGGCGCCATGCAGCCAGACCAGCCGTCCGGCCGGGCGGGCGAGGCCGGGGCGGCCCAGCCGTTCCGGCCAGCGGGTTTCGTGCTCGCGCCCCGCCGCCCGGCGGCGAGCCAGATGGCGCGTCACCAGCGGCGTGCCCAGCCGGGCGAGCCCACGATAGAGGCAAAGGGCCAGGCCGGCGCCACTCATCGATCCGGTACCGCTCATCGATCTGCCGCCGCCTGTTCGGCATCGAGCGGGGGCGGCAGATCCAGCGGCACATGGCCGGTGGCGCGGTCGGCCTCGGCGGTGATGCGGTTCAGCTCGTCCTCGATCCGGATCCGGTAGCGCTCCAGCGCCGCGGCATCGGCATCGCGGGGCACGTGGATCGGCTCTCCCCAGATGAACACCCCGCGGCTGAACGGCATCGGCACCAGAAACCGGTCCCAGCTGCCGATCAGCCGCCGGCGGCGCATGCTGAAGGTGGCCGGGATGACCGGTACGCCCGACAGCCGGGCGATGGCGGCGATGCCGCCGCTGGCGCGCTGGCGCGGCCCGCGGGGCCCGTCGGGGGTGACGCCGGCATATTCGCCGGCGCGGATCGCCTTGACGATCTGGCGCACCGCCGCCGCCCCGCCTTTCGACGACGAACCGGCGACCGAGCCCAGGCCGAAACGGGCGATGGTATCGGCGATCAGCCGGCCGTCGCGATGCTGGCTGATCAGCATGTTCATCGGCACGCCCGCCCGCCAGACATGGGGCATCATCAGCAGCCGTCCGTGCCAGAAGGCCAGGATGAAGGGCCGGCCCTCGTCCCAATGGGCGCGGGGGGCGGCATCGCCGGTGACCTGCCATCGGCTGGTGGCATGGACCAGGCGGATATAGGCGGCGGCAATCCGGCAGGCGAGGCGGCGCGCCCGGTCGCTCTTCAGCCAGCGCTTGACCAGCCCCGCCATCGGCCTCAGCCCTTCCGCACGGCCGGAGCGGCCATGTCGGCCGCATCCTCGACATCGCTGCGGCCGACGGGGGCTTCGGACTGGTCGGCAAACTGCAGCGCATGCAGCCGGGCATAGGCCCCGCCGGCGGCGATCAGTTCGGCGTGGCTGCCCTGTTCGATCACCCGGCCGCGATCCATCACGCAGATCAGGTCGGCATCGACCACGGTCGACAGCCGGTGTGCCACCACCACCACCGTGCGGCCGACCATCAGCCGGGCGAGCGCATCCTGCACCGCCCGCTCGCTTTCGGTGTCGAGTGCCGAGGTCGCTTCGTCGAGCAGCAGGATCGGCGCGTCCTTCAGCATGGCGCGGGCGATCGAGATGCGCTGGCGCTGACCGCCGGATAGGCTGGAACCATGCTCGCCCACCGGCGTGTCATAGCCCTTGGGCAGGGCCATGATGAAGTCATGCGCGGCGGCGTCACGGGCGGCGGCCTCGATCTCTTCGCGCGTGGCATCCGGGCGGCCATAGGCGATGTTGGCGGCGACGCTGTCGTTGAACAGCGTCACCTCCTGCGAGACCAGGGCGATGGCGGCGCGGAGCGAGGCCATGGTCACCTCGCGGACATCGGCACCGTCGATGGTCAGCCGGCCGCCGTCCAGGTCGTAGAAGCGCGGGATCAGATTGATCACGGTAGACTTGCCGGCGCCCGAGGCCCCGACCAGCGCCACCCGGCGGCCCGCCGGCACCACCAGATCGAGCCCGTCGAGCGCAGGCGCGCCCTCGGCGCCATAGCCGAAGCGGGCATCCTCGAAGCGGATTTCCCCCCTGACCGGCCCGCCGATGACCTGCGGCAGCGGCCTGGCATCCGGCCGGTCGGTAATCGTCGCCGGCAGATCGATCAGTTCGAACACCCGATGGGTGGCGGCCAGGCCTTCCTGGAGATTGGCGTTCAGATTGGCGAGGGTCTTGGCCGGGCGATAGGCCATCAGCAGAGCGGTCACGAACGAGAAGAAGGCCCCGGGCGTGGTCTCGCCCGCCACCACCTGTGATCCGCCATAGAAGATGACGAGGCCGACCGCCACGCCGCCCAGCGCCTCCATAATCGGCGAGGAGGCGGCACGGATGCGTTCGGCCTTGCCGGTCAGGCGGTAGATTTCCTCGACTGTCACGCCCATCCGCCGGGTTTCGTAGCCCTCCATGCCATAGGCCTTGACGTGGCGGGCGCCCAGGAAAGTCTCTTCCAGAATGCCGGTCAGCCGGCCGATCTGGTCCTGGGCACGGTCCGACACCTTGCGCATCCGCCGGCCGAGTTTCGCGATCGGCAGGATCGCGACCGGGAAGACCACAAAGGCGATGATCGCCAGCAGCCAGTCCTGCCAGAACATCAGCCCGACCAGAAAGACGACGGTCAGGCTTTCCTTGGCCAGGCTGGTGATCGCGGCGGCGGCGGATTTGCGCACCAGCTGCACGTCATAGGTGAAGCGCGCGATCAGCCGGCCCGATCCGGTGCGGTGGAAGAAGGCGAGATCGGCGGCCATCAGCCGCTGATACATCCGGTGCTGCAGATCGGCCACCACCCGGGTGCCCAGCCGTTCCATCAGCACCCGCTCGGCATAGGTCGCGAAGCCGTTGACGGCGGCGATGGTGAGCACGGCGGCGGGCACCAGCAGCAGCATGGTCTCGTCGCGCTTCAGGAACACGTCGTCCAGCACCGGCTGCATCAGCCAGGCATTGGCGGCGGTTGCGGCCGCGGTCACGACCATCGCCCCGATCGCGAGCGCGATCCGTCGCCAATAGGGGCGCAGATGCTCGCGGGCGAGGCGGGTGATCAGGACCCGGGTGCCGGCGGCGCCATCGGGACGGGGGGACTTCGGCTTGCGGCGCGACATGGGGCGGGGATGGATCCCGTGAAGAGGCGGCGGCCGGCGGATGCGGTCGGCATCCGGCCGGCGCGGGTCATGGCTGCGGTTGTACGCCAGCCGGCGCCGGGCTTCCAGCCGCATCGACCGCAAGCCGGCCGATCAGGGCGGCATGCAGCGCCGGGTTTGCGGCGATCAGCGAGGGATGTTCGGTGGTGTCGGGCCTGGCATAGAGCAGGTCGCGGCCCTCGGCATCGGTCATCCGTCCGCCCGCCTCGGCGACGATCAGATCGGCGGCGGCGAGGTCCCAATCCGCCTTGGGGCGCAGCGATACCGCGGCATCGAAGCGGCCGGCGGCGACCAGCGCCAGCTTGTAGGCGATGGAGCCGAGCGCGATCACCGCACTGCCGTCCAGACCCGAACCCCAGCGGCGTTCATGAAGTTCCCGGCGCGAGACCAGCAGCCGGGCGGCCAGCGGATCGGTGCCGCCGCCCACCCGGCAGGGGGCGCCGTTCAGGCGGCAGCCATGGCCGGCCACCGCCTCGAAGAACTCACCCGTCGCCGGGTTGAAGACCTGGGCGATCACCGGCCGCCCGGCCTCGACCAGGGCGACCGAGATGGTGAATTCCGGCCGCCCGTCCACAAAGGCACGGGTACCGTCGATGGGATCGACCACCCAGATCCGCGGTCGGGCCCGCTCGGAGAGATGGGCCACGCTTTCCTCCGACAGCCAGCCATAGCCGGGCCGGGCATGGAGCAGATGGTCGCGCAGCACCGTGTCGATGGCGATGTCGACCTCGGTCACCGGGTTGTCGCCGCCCTTGTCCCAGGTCACCGGGGCCTTGCCGAAGGCGTTCATGGCGATCCGCCCGCCCGTCCGCAGCGCCCGCTCCAGAAGCAGACGATCATCGGCGAGATCGGGCGGCAGGGCACCTTCCGGCAGGGCGAACAAGGGCTCGGTCATCGGTGACGGGCACTCCCGGTCGTGGATCCGGCCTGGTGTCACAGGCCGGGTGGTCTCGCGGATCAGGCGCCGGCGACGGTCAGGCCGTCGACGGCGAGCGTCGGCGCATCGGTACCGCTGCGGAATTCGAGATCGGAGGCGGGTTCCACCGACATCAGCATGTCCTGGATGCGCCCTGCAACCGTGATCTCGTTCACCGGATAGGCAATTTCGCCGTTTTCGATCCAGAAGCCTGCCACACCCTGGCTGAAATCGCCGGTGACGACGTTCACACCCGAGCCCATGGTTTCATCGACCAGCAGGCCGGTGCCGACCTTGGCAATCAGCTCGTCGCGGCTGAGCCTGCCCGGCGCCAGATAGAGGTTGCTCGACGCCGGGCTCGGCGCCGAGCCGGCGCCGCGGGCGGCATGGCCGGTGCTCTTCAGCCCCAGCTGGCGGGCCGAGCGGCAGTCGAGCAGCCAGGATTTCAGCACCCCGCCTTCAACCACGGTCAGCGGCGCACCGGCGATGCCCTCGCCGTCGAAGGGATGCGAGGCCGGCGCCCGCTCGCGGAACGGATCGTCGATGATGGTGAAGGCATCGCAGGCGATGCGCTCGCCCATCCGGTCCTTCAGAAAGCTGGTGCCGCGGGTGACCGCCGCACCGTTGACGGCAGACGCGATCGCCGCGACCAGCATCCGGGACACGCGGCGGTCGAACACCACCGGCACCCGCGCGGTCTTCGGCCGGCGCGGGTTCAGCCGCGCCACCGTCCGCTCGCCTGCGATCCGGCCGATTTCGGCCAGGTCGTCCAAATCGGCCACGAAGCGCTTGGAGGTGTATTCATGGCCGCGGACCATGTTCAGCCCCTCGCCCGCGATCACGCTGGCACCCACCGTGAAGCGGCTGGTGCGATAGGCGCCGCGGAAGCCGTTCGAGGCGGCGAGTGCGATCATGCTGTGGGACTGGGACGCGCCGGCGCCCTCGGAATTGGTCACGCCGTCGATCCCGCGGGCGGCCTCTTCACAGGTCTCCGCCCAGGCGAGCAGATCCTCGGCGCTGAATTCGGTCGGGTCGTAGATCTCCAGCGCCGGAATCTCGCGCGCGATCTCGCCCGGCTCGGCCAGGCCCGCAAAGCGGTCCTCGGGCACGACATTGGCCATGGCGACCGCGCGCTCGGCCAGCGCGTCCAGGCTGCCGGGCCTGAGATCGGCGGTCGAGACGATCGCCTGACGGCGCCCGACCAGGACCCGGAGCCCCAGATCGCCGCCATCCGACCGGGTCAGTTCCTCGATCTTGCCCAGCCGGCGCTGCACCGACAGCGCGCGGCTCTCGACCATCAGCGCATCGGCCTGGTCGGCACCGGCACGCTTCGCGCGCGCAATCAGGTCTTCGAGCAGGTCGAGAGCGTTTCCAAGTCCGGTATCGGTCATCTGGTCCTCGTGCGGCATCGTCCCGGGCCTCGGGGTGCATCGCCCGACGGGGTGCGCAGGCCCGAAGCCTAGATATGGGACGAAGCGTCACGGAACACCAGCGTCACGGCACGTGGAATGGTCCGCCGGTCAGCTTCGCGGCGGGTAGACCTCGTGCGCCACGTCGTCGATCACATAGGTGTCGAGCCCTTCGGGGCTCAGAAGGCGCGACTCGACCGTGCCGTCCTCGTCCAGCAGGTGCAGCGTCGCCCCCAGCCGCTTTTCGCCCGGAATATCAGCCGGGGCGAGCTTGTCGACGATGAAGCCCGAGGAGGCGCCGAAGGCGAAGACCGTGCCGTCGCGGCGGAAGATCCGGGCGGTGTGGAGATGGCCCGAGGCGACCAGCTTCACCATGCCCCGGCGGATCGCCTCCACATAGGGGCCGCGCGCGCGGCCAGGCACGCTCCAATAGCCGCGGTCGTCTTCGTCGGGGTCGTTCAGGAACAGCGGCTTGTGCAGGAACAGCGCCACGGGGCGGCCGGTGGCCTCGGCCTCGGCCAGCACGTCGCCGGCCCAGTCCGCCTGCTCCGCCTCACGCGGGTGGCCCGATCCCATCAGCATGGCGTTCAGCCCGATCAGCCGCCACGGCCCGGCGTCGCGCAGCCAGCGGTCCGGGCCGAAATGGGCTTCCCAGCGCGAGATGCGGAGATCGTTCACCGCCTGGAAATGGTCGGGGTTCTCGCTGCCGACATCGTGATTGCCGGGCACGGCCGCCCAGGGCAGTTCCAGCCCGTCCATCAGCCAGCGGCAATGGGCCAGATCCTCCACCATATCGGCGCCGTCGACGGTCACGTCACCGGTGTGGACCACCAGGTCCGGCGCAATCGCCCGCGCCAGCGCCGCGACCGGCGCCCAGTTCGACGCGAAATGCGGCTTGGTGGGGCTGATATGGGTGTCGGTGATCTGGAGGATGCGCAGCATGCGAGGGTCATCCATGGCCGTGGGCGGGACGGATGACAGTAGCACGGGTGCGTGGCAGCTTCGCGACGATCGGGAGATCGTGAGTATGAGGGGCGGGTATGTGCTTGTGGCCGGCTCAGCCGGCCAGCCTCTGGCGCCGCGCTTCCTCGTCGGCCAGGACACGTTGCGTCATGGCGCGCAACCGCCGTGAGACAGCTTCATCCGTCTCACTTGGCGGCAGGGCTTCGAAGATCCTGCGCAGATCTGCGACAAGGGAGGGTTCTGCCCGGGTATCGTTGATCTGATAAATTCGCTTGTTCATCTGTCAGCGCCTGATTTTGGCAGGTGATCACCGGGAGTAGACGTCAAGTTAGGACGGGGCGTCGGTTTGTTCAATGACTTCCTGCGTGGCAACACCATCGGATCGGAAGGCTTCACCGCCCGGACGCCTGCCAGCGAGAGGAAGAAGCTGTTCTTGGACCGACCATCGATGGATATCTGTTGACGATGCTCGCGGACAAGGCACAAGGCGAGAGCCTGATCGTCCGGGCCGATCGACAGTTCCTGTGCCTGGCCACCAGGCTGTTTCCAGAGTGCGATCGTGCGGATGTTCGGCGCGCCGGCCTGATGCTGCCGGTCGATCAGGGCCGTGGACGTGAAGGTCAGGACCGATGAGCCCGGATCCTCGGCAAGGACGGTGGCATATCGGCCCGGCCAACGTTTCTCGAGTTGTGGTCCATCCATCAGCAGCGCCACGACGAGACTGGGGCCGATGGCGTTGATCACCGGCAGGACCGGGTCGAAGCGGGCGAGATCTTCACAGATAAGAACCGCCAGGGACAGATCACTGTCGATGACACTGAAATGGCAGGTACGGCCACTCACGTCGATATATTCCCACCACTCGCGCGTGGGGTCGAGAACATGCCCCATATGGTAGCGCCGGATCTGATCACCGTTGAGCTTCCAGCGATGGTGCTTGCTCTGCGTCCATTTGCGTTGGACGGCGCCGTCTGCCGTCGACGCGGTGAAGGCGAGATTGCGGGGCATTGCCTCGGAGTTGGCGGGCTTGCCGATGGCGCCGGAGATGAAGAGCTGCAGCCTCGGATGGCGTCGTGCGACCTCTTTCGCCAGGTCCTCCGCGATCTCGGTCGGCAGGGCGCATTCCGGAAGAAAGACGGCATGGATCTCGCCCAGTTCCTTCTCGCCTGCCTGGATCAGACCGGCGATCATACCGGCCAGTTTTGAGACGTTGGTCGGCCCGGAGAGGGCATCATCATAGCCTGCGACATCGACGGTGAAGTATCCGGGTTCTTCCGCGTCTCTACGCTCGGCCTTGAACAGGCTGCCATTCACGCGTGCGGGCCACGGTATCAACAGGATGCCGAGCGGCCGGTGATGTTCCGGATCGGTCGCGAGGCCCGAGATGAGCCAGTTGGCTTCCACCATGCTCCGGGGCGGCAGCAACGCCAGATTGTGCGACATCGACCGCAACGTGCAGCCGACATCGGGAAGCCGGCTTTTCGGGAAGACGACGGCCTCCAGCGGCGTGACGGCAAGCGTCAGGCTCTGCGGGAAATGCGGCAGTTTCGGCATAACCGCAGATGCAGCCGTCGCGTCTCGCGTCGTGTAGGCGGGTTCCGCCGTAATGGTTGCACCGAGCACGGCCCGCGTGAACGGGGATATTCTGTCCGGAGACGGCCCGTTGGCAGGGGTGTGGGTCTTCGGCACGAACCCCATACCCTCTGCCGCTTCGTCTGCGATGCACATCAAGGTGATCAGCTTGCGGGCAAGGGGATGGGAAGGCGCCGTGTGGGCCAGAGCCTGGAGATCGACGTGATCTGCGCCGCCTGTGACCTCATGCCACAATCGTTTGGTGTACGAATCCGGCACGCCTTTGTCGCGCCAGCCGCGTCCGGCGGCTCGGATGGAACTTTTTTCAGACGAGGCCATCGAGGCATGCGCCGATTGATGAGCGTAGAGCCAGGCATGTGAGTAGAGGCCCGTCCGCTCGATCAGTGTCGCAGTGACGCCAAACAGATCCGGAGGCCATTCCGGACAGGTCGACCAATCCGGATCGTCACCACCCGGATTTGTTCCCGAGGGCATCATGTTTCTGATCACGGCCCCGATCGTCGTCATGCAGGCTCCCCGGACCCCGGTTTCCAGGAGGGTACGATGACACGGGTCCGAAGGCTCATCAACCTGGGCGTTTGTGTTTCAGTCCTTCACCGGCTTCCAGATCGCCTGCCCCGATCCGGGCAGCCCCAGTTTCGGCCAGATCTGGTCGATCCGGTCGATGACCGCCTGGTCCATGCGCAGCTCCTTGCCCCATTCGCGCTTCGTCTCGGGCGGCCATTTGTTGGTGGCATCCAGGCCGATCTTGGAGCCGAGGCCGGATTCGGGGCTCGCGAAGTCCAGATAGTCGATGGGGGTGTTCTCGATGACGGTGATGTCGCGCGCCGGATCCATGCGGGTCGACATCGCCCACATCACGTCCTTCCAGTCGCGCGCATTGATGTCGTCATCCACCACGATCACCCATTTGGTGTACATGAACTGGCGGAGATAGGACCACACTCCCATCATCACCCGCTTGGCATGACCCGGATAGGCCTTGCGCATCGACACCACGGCGATGCGGTAGGAACAGCCTTCGGGCGGCAGCCAGAAGTCGACGATTTCCGGGAATTGCTGGCGGATCAGCGGGATGAACACTTCGTTCAGCGCCTCGCCCAGCACCGAGGGCTCGTCCGGCGGCCGGCCGGTGAAAGTGGAGAGGTAGATCGGCTGGCGGCGCATGGTCACCGCGGTGACGCGGAAAACCGGGAAGGGCTCGACATTGTTGTAATAGCCGGTGTGGTCGCCATAGGGCCCCTCGTCGCCGTAATCGTCGAGGCTGACCTCGCCTTCCAGCACGATCTCGGCCGTGGCCGGCACCTTCAGCGGCTGGCTGACCGCATCGACCAGCTCCACCTTGCGGCCGCGCAGCAGGCCGGCGAACTGGTATTCCGACAGAGTATCGGGCACGGGCGTGACGGCGGCCAGGATCGTGCCCGGATCGGCGCCGATGACGGCGGCGGCCGGCAGCGGCTCGCGCTTGTTCAGCCCCCAGCGGCGATGATGCTGGGCACCGCCGCGATGGCGCAGCCAGCGCATCAGCGTGCGATCCCGCCCCAGAACCTGCATGCGGTAGATGCCGAGATTATAGCCGTCGGTCTTCTCGCCCCCGGGGCCGCGGGTCACCACCAGCGGCCAGGTGATCAGCGGTGCCGGCTCCCCCGGCCAGCAGGTCTGGACCGGCAGACGGGTGAGGTCGATCTCGTCGCCGCGCAGGACCACCTCCTGCACCGGTGCGCGCGAGACCGTCTTCGGCCGCATCGCCATCACCGTCTTCATCAGCGGCAGCATGTCCAGCGCTTCGCGCCAGCCGCCCGGCGGCTCGGGCTGGCGCAGGAAGGCCAGGGTCTCGCCCACGCCGCGCAGCTGCGGCGGCTCGCGGTCCATGCCCCAGGCGACCCGCTCCACCGTGCCGAACAGATTGACCAGCACCGGCATGGTCGACAGGCTGCCATCCGGCATCACCGGCTTTTCGAACAGCACCGCCGGGCCGCCTTCGGCCAGCAGCCGGGTCTGGATCTCGGTCATTTCGAGCACGGTGGAGACCGGCTCGCGGACCCGGACCAGACGGCCGGTGGCCTCAAGACGGGCCATGAAGTCGCGCAGGCTGTCATAGGGCATCGGTGGCGGCCTCGCTTCGGCTTTGGGTATGCCCGGACTTGACCCGTCCCGGGGGGCGGGGTCAAGTGCACAGGCGACGTTCAGACATGCGTGGAGCAGATGATGGCGGCGAAGGATCCCGAGACAAGTCCCGAAGCCCGATCCGGCCTCAAAGGACGGCTGCGGGGCATCTGGGCGCGGTTCGATCTGATCGACCGCCAGCTGGTCAAGGTGGCGGGTGCCGTGCTGATCATCCTGATCCTGCGCCCGTTCCTGCCGCCTGCCGTGGACATGCCGGCGGGGGCCTGGATCCTGGCCGTGGCGCTGCTTCTGGCCCGGCCGCTCGCCCGGCTCATCCGCCGAGGGGGACCTGGCGGGCCAGGATGATGGTGGCGAGCAGGATCAGCCCCATGTCGCGGTTTGACTTGAACAGTTTCAGGCACAGCGCCGGGTCGTCGATATCGAGCTTGCGGATCTGCCAGAACAGATGCGACGCCGTGAAGGCCATGGCCAGCACCCAGCCGGTACCGAAACCGGCGGCGAGACCCGCCGCCACGGTGAAGCCCCAGAAGACCAGATAGAACACCGCCACCGCCGGCCTGGTGCGCCGGCCGAGGGCGAGGGCGGTGGATTTCACCCCCACCAGCAGGTCGTCCTCGCGGTCCTGATGGGCATAGATCGTGTCGTAGCCGAGGGTCCAGAAGATGCCGCCCGCATAGAGCAGCAGGCCGGGCGTCATGGCGGCGAGATCGGCGGCACCGCTGGCGGCGGCCCAGCCGACCAGGGCCGCCCAGTTGAAGGTGAGGCCCAGCCAGGCCTGCGGCCAGTAGGTGATCCGCTTCATGAACGGATAGGGCACGATCAGCGCCAGCGAAGCGAGGCCGATGACGATCGCCGGCACCGGCAGCATCATCAGCACCGCCAGGCCGACCAGCCCCTGGGGCACCAGGAAGAGCAGCGCCTGGAGCGGCGTCACCCGGCCGCTCGGGATCGGCCGGCTGCGGGTGCGCTCTACCTTCGCATCATAATGCCGGTCGGCCAGATCGTTGATCGTGCAGCCGAAGCCGCGCATGGCCACCGCGCCGATCAGGAAGGCCAGCATCAGCACGATATCGGGCAGGCCGCCCTGCGGGGCGGCCAGCGCGATCGCCCACCAGCCGGGCAGGAGCAGCAGCCACCAGCCGATCGGCCGGTCCCAGCGCGCCAGCAGCGCATAGGGCTTCAGCCCCTCGGGCAGCAGACGCATCAGCCCCTTATCGGCATGGATATCGGTATGACCGGTCCTGGACTTCGCGGCCGGTTCGGCCATGGCGCTGCTCCTCGGGCTCTGGCTCCTGGGGCGTCGGGCGGCGACGGATCCACCCCATGCCGGTTTATCCCCTGGGCGCAGGGTTGCCAAGGGCGGCAATGCACCGGCTTGGGCTTCAAACCCGCGGTCAGGGGCGCTATAGCTCATGGGGAAGAGCCGATACGGAGATCCCATGGCCGCCGATGCGCCCCGCCTTTACCTTGATCCCGACCGTCTGACCGGGCCGATGACGGCCGGTGCAGAGCTGCTGCTCGACGAGGACCAGGCCCATTATCTTCGGGCGGTGATGCGGCGCGAGGCGGGGGCGGCGCTTGCCCTGTTCAACGGCCGGGACGGCGAATGGGCGGCAGAGCTGGTGCCCATGGGCAAGCGCGGCGCGGCTGCGCGGCTGGTGGCACGGCACCGCCTGCCGGTGCCCGAACGACGGCTGGAGCTGGTGATGGCCCCGGTCAAGCGCGGCCCGGTAGAGTTTGCGGTCGAAAAGGCGACGGAACTCGGCGTCACCGCGATCCGTTTCGCGGTCACCCGCCGCACCGTCGTCGACCGGTTGCGCATGGACCGGCTGGCCGCCATCGCGCGCGAGGCGGCCGAGCAGTGCGAACGGCTGACCGTGCCCGCCATTCATGCCCCGGAACCGCTGGATGCGGTGCTGGACGGTCTGGGCGACCTGCCCGTCGTCTTCGGCGACGAGACCGGGGCCGGGCGTCCGGCCGCGGACGTCGCGGCCATGCTGGGAGATGGTCCGGCCGGGCTGCTGACGGGGCCCGAGGGCGGCTTCGATCCGGCCGAGCTTGACCGGCTGAGGGGCCGGCCCCATCTGACCGCGATCGGCCTGGGCCCGCGCGTGCTCCGGGCGGAAACTGCGGTCATCGCGGGGCTTGCCATCCTGCAGGCCCTGGCGCCAGATGGCGGCGGCGCCCGCCATCGACCCGGGCCGCCGACCACCGTGCCGGGCTGACGCCCGGCCGGGAGATCCGTTTCAGGGGCGCCCTGCATGCGGCGTCCCCGGTGCCGCCACCAGGGGGGCACCGACCGGCCCGGTCCTGCCGGGCCGCATGCCCCGCCGGCCGGTCATCACGATCAGGGTGGCGGGCGCTCTTCCCGCCGACAGACGCCCGTCTGCCGGATCCGACACCCGGAGGCCGCCCGTCCCATGCAGACGCTCATTCTGCCGCTTCTCGACGACATCCTTGCATCCCAGGCCGACAAGGTCACCGCCTGGTTCGATGCCCGTTTCACCGAGACCCCGGCACTTCCCTATGCCTCGGTCGATCTGCGCCATTCAGGCGTCAAGATCGCCCCGGTCGACACCAACCTGTTCTCGGCCGGGTTCAACAACATTTCCCGCGCCGCCCGCGGCCGGGCGTCGGAACGGTTCAAGACCCATCTGGCGCGGGTGGCACCCGACGGCCGGCGGCTGCTGATCGTGCCCGAGAACCACACCCGCAATCTGCACTACCTGGAAAACGTGCGGGTGCTGGCCGGAATCATCGAAGAGGCCGGCTGGGAGGTCCGTCTCGGCAGCCTGATGTACGACCTGGACGAGGCGATGGTGCTGGAGACGGCGACCGGCGCCGATATCCGGGTTGAGCCGCTGCGTCGCGAGGACGGCCGGATCGGCACCGCCGACGGCTTCGTCCCCGATGTGGTGCTGATGAACAACGACATGACCGCGGGCGCGCCCTCGATCCTGGTCGATCTGGAACAGCCGGTGATCCCGCCGCTGTCGCTCGGCTGGTATCGCCGGCGCAAGAGCGGTCATTTCTCTGCCTATGCCCAGGTCGCCGACGCCTTCGCCGAGGAATTCGATGTTGACCCCTGGCTGATCCAGGCGCTGTGGCACCAGTGCGGCCAGATCAATTTCCGCGAAAAGGCCGGGCTCGGCTGCGTCGCCCGCGGTGTCGACAAGGTGCTGCACCTGACCCGCGAGAAGTACCGGCAATACGGCATCGAGAGCGACCCTTACGTCTTCGTGAAGGCCGACAGCGGCACCTATGGCATGGGCGTGATGACCGCCCGGTCGGGCGAAGACATCCTGGAGATGAACAAGAAGACCCGGCACAAGATGAACGTCATCAAGGAAGGTGCCCTCAACACCGAGGTCATCGTCCAGGAGGGCGTGCCGACGGTCGACCTGATCGATGGCGAGAGCGCCGAGCCGGTGATCTATCTGGTCGACGGCCGGGCGGTCGGCGGGTTCTACCGGGTCAACAAGGGCCGGGGCGAGTATGACAGCCTGAACGCTATGGGGGCCTATTTCACCCAGATGTGCGACGAGGTCGAACCGCGGATCGAGCCGGCGGGCAATGGCGGCGACGCCCCCTGTCCCTTCCGGGTCTTCGGCGTGCTGGGCAGCCTGGCCGCCCTGGCTGCCGCGCGCGAGCAGGTCATCTGAGCCGGCCCGGAACGGCTGCCCGATGAACACGGGGGCCATCCGGCCCCCGTGTTTCATATCGGCCGCCGATGAAACATCTGCAACGCATGTGTTTCAGTAAAACGGACGTTGCATCCATGATTTCAGCGGCCTAGCATCATCCGGACCCCCCGATCATCCGGATGAGACGCCATGTCCGAGATTCCGCTGCGCCGTAACCGCGCCCAGTCCCGCGTGCTCCATCGTGCTTCCGCCGCCGAGCCTGCCGTCGCCGTCGGCGGCGAGGGCTGCTGGCTGATCGACCAGGATGGCCGCCGCTATCTGGATGCCTCGGGCGGGGCCGCGGTCTCGTGCCTGGGCCATGGCGATCCGCGGGTTCGCGCCGCGATCCTGGCCCAGCTCGACCGGGTCGCCTTCGCTCATACCGGCTTCTTCACCAACGAGCCGATGGAGCGCCTGGCCGATCTGCTGTCCGAGGCCGCCCCTGACGGCTTCGGCAAGGTCTGTTTCGTCTCGGGCGGGTCCGAGGCGATCGAGAGTGCGCTCAAGATCGCCCGGCAGCATGCGGTGGAGCGCGGTGATCCGGCTCGCACCCGGGTGATCGCGCGCCGGCAGAGCTATCACGGCAATACGCTGGGCGCGCTGTCGGCCACCGGCAATGTCGGCCGGCGCCGGCCCTTCCTGCCCTGGGTGATGGGCGATGTGGTCCATGTCGCCCCCTGCCATGCCTATCGCTATCGTCTGCCCGGGGAGAGCGACACCGGATACGGCGCCCGGCTCGCGGCGGAATTCGAGCGCGAGCTGCTGATCCAGGGGCCCGAGACCGTGCTCGCCTTCCTGGCCGAGCCGGTGGTCGGCGCGACGCTTGGTGCGGTCCCCGCGGTCGAGGGCTATTTCAAGGCGATCCGCGAGATCTGCACCCGCCATGGCGTGCTGCTGATCCTCGACGAGGTGATGTGTGGCATGGGACGGACCGGCCATACCTTTGCCTGCGAAGCCGATGGCATCGCCCCCGACATCATCGTCATGGCCAAGGGGCTGGGCGCCGGCTATCAGCCGATCGGCGCGGTGCTGGTCTCGGACGAGATCGCCCGGGTGATCGAGACCGGCCGGCTGGGCCTGACCACCGGCCATACCTATATGGGCCATCCGGTTGCCTGCGCCGCCGCTCTGGCGGTGCAGGAGGCGATCCGCGACGACGGTCTGGTGGCCCGGGTGCGCGAGATGGGGCCGGTTTTCGAGCGGCTGCTGCGCGAGGGCCTGGGCGACCGGCCCTATGTCGGCGACATCCGCGGCCGCGGCTTTTTCCGCGGCATCGAGCTGGTGGCCGATCGCGACAGCAAGGCGCCGTTCCCGGCCGGGGCGGGGCTGTGGAAAAAGATCAAGGAAGAGGCCTTCGCCCGGGGGCTGATCTGCTATCCGGGCGGCGGCACCGTCGACGGGCTCTCGGGCGATCATGTGCTGCTGGCGCCGCCCTTCATCGCGACGGAAGAGGAGCTGGCGCTCGCCGTCGACCGGCTGGGGGCCGCGATCGATGCCGCGCTCGCCGCGACCGGTCTGGCGGCCGGCTGATCCAGGGGGCAATGATGACCGGAGCGGCAGGCGCGGACGAGGTGCTTCAACGGATCGAGGCCGGCATGGACGGTCTCAGCCCACAGCTGCGCCGCGCGGCGCGCCACCTGCTCGACCATCCCGACCGCGTGCCCCTGGTCTCGATGCGTCGCCTGGCCGATGAAGCGGGGGTGACGCCCGCCACCTTCGTGCGCCTGGCTGAAAAGCTGGGCTATGCCGGCTTCACCGAACTGGGGGCACTGTTCCGCGACCGGCTGGCCGGTGGCGGCGACGGCCGCTATGCCGACCGCTCGCGCCGGCTGCAGCGTCTGGGGGCCGGCGACGGCCCAGCCGGGCTGGTCGCCGACTTTCTGGCGGCCGACCGGGCCAATCTGGACCGCAGCCTGGGGGCCGACGCGGCCCCGGCGCTGGCGGCAGCCGCCGGAGCGATCGTGGCGGCCCGCCGGGTGGTGGTGGTCGGCCAGCGCAAATGCCACACCCTCGGCTTCTTCCTGGCTTATGCGCTCGACCTTGTCCGGCCCGGCGTCGCGCTTGCCGGCGATGCGGCGGGGCTCTTGCCCGACCGGCTGCGGGATCTGGGGCCGGGCGACGTGCTGATCGCCGCAACCATCACCCGCTATGCCCGGGCGACCCGCGATGCGGTGGTCTTTGCCGCCGGTACCGGCGCGACCGTGGTGGTGCTGACCGACGACCGCGACGGCCCGGTCGCCGCCTATGCCGATCATGTCCTGCTGCTGGCCCATGACGGGCCCGGGATCTTCCGCTCCCTGACCGGCGGGCTGGCCCTTGCCCAGGCCCTGGTCGGGCTGGTGGCGGTGGGCATCGGCGCAGCTGCCGACGACCGGGTGGCCCGGGCCGAGGCCCATCTCGACGGATTTCGCACATTGCTGGATGGTCCGGCGCAACGACCTTCCATCGCACACCGCGGATCGCGAAAAGATCGCTCAACTTCGAAGCCCGGTGCGATCACGGGCAGACAAGGCCGGATCGATGGTGGATGATCGGCGGAGCATCTTGTCCGCCCCCAGCAAGAGGCAGCGTTGATGACGACGGCTTATGACACGCCAGTGGTTCTGGCGGTGGCACCCAATGGTGCACGCCGCGGCAAGGCCGATCATCCCGCTTTGCCGCTGACGCCGGCTGAGCTTGCGCGCGCCGCCGTCGATGCCGTGGCGGCGGGTGCCTCGATGATCCATCTGCATGTCCGCGATGCCGATGGCCGGCACAGCCTGGACGCTGATCTCTACCGCGCGGCCGTGGCGGCGGTGGAAGACGCCGCCGGCGGCCGGCTGGTGATCCAGGTGACCAGCGAGGCGGCGGGGCTCTACGAGGCGCCGGCACAGATCGCCGCCATGCGGGCGTTGATGCCCGGCTTCTGTTCCCTGGCCCTCAGGGAGTTCCTGCCCGAAGGGGCGGGGCGCGCGGCCGAAGCCGATCTCGCCCGGCTGCTGGATGATCTGGCCGCTGCGGGTGGCCGCTGGCAGTGGATCCTCTATGATGCCCAGGAGGTTGAGCGTCTGGCCCGGCTGCGTGACCGGGGCATGCTGCCGGTGGCCGACGGGCTTGAGGGCGGTGCGGCGCCGGTGCTCTATGTCCTGGGGCGCTATGCCCCGGGCGGCGGCCGGCCGGGGGATCTGATCGGCTTTCTGGCGGCCCGTGCCGAAACCGGTTTCGAGGACCCCTGGATGGTCTGCGCCTTCGGGCCGGCGGAGCTGGCGGCGACCGGGGCGGCGATGTCGCTGGGTGGCCATGCGCGGCTCGGCTTTGAGAACAACATGACCTTGCGCGACGGGGCCCCCGCCCCGGACAACGCCGCACTGATCGGCCAGGCGGCCGGGGTGGCGGCAGCGCTGGGGCGGCCCGTCGCCGATGCGGCGTCGGTGCGTGCCCTGTTCGGGCTCCGCTGAGCGGGGGCCCGAAGACTTTCAACGATCGAGTAACGAGGGGAAAGGGAGAGCGATGTTCGTTCGCAAATCGGCCCTTGCGGCCACCGTCTTCGCCGCGGGTCTGGCGGGTGCCACGGTTCCGGCCGTGGCGGCCACCGACATTCTGATCGGCGGCGGTGCGGTCACCGGCGTCTACTACCAGGTGGCGCTGCAGGCCTGTGCCATCATCAACAAGCAGGCGGCCGACAAGCTGAACTGCGTCGGTCGTCCGGCGCTGGGTTCGGTGTTCAACGTCAATGCCGTCAGCCGCGGTCTGCTCGACTTCGGTGTCGCCCAGTCGGATGCCAACTACAATGCCTGGAGCGGTGCCGCCGACTGGGACGGCAAGAAGGTCGAAAACCTGCGCAGCGTGTTCTCGGTCCATCCCGAGACCGTGCTGCTGGTCACCCGCAAGGAGACCGGCATCAAATCGGTCGAGGATCTGAAGGGCAAGACCGTCAATATCGGCAATCCGGGCTCGGGGCAGCGCGGCAATGCCATGGACGTGCTGGACCTCTACGGGATCAATCCGGATGCGGATCTGAACGCCCAGGGTCTGCAGCAGGGTGAGGCCTCGCGCGCCCTGGTCGACAGCAAGGTCGATGCCTTCTTCTACACCGTCGGCAACCCGTCGGCGGCGATCGAGGATCCGGCGAACTCGACCGAGATCGACCTGATCAACATCAACTCCGACGCGATCAAGAAGTTCGTCGAGGAGCGGCCGTATTATGTGATGACCAGCATCCCGGCCAACACCTATCGCGGCGTCGATCACCCGACCGAGACCTACGCGGTCAAGGCGACGATGATCACCAGCTCCGATGTCTCGGAAGAGACGGTCTACACCTTCGTGAAGACCTTCTTCGACAACTTCGACACCTTCAAGGGGTCGAACGCCGCCTTCCGCGACCTGGATCCGAAGCAGATGCTGGAAGGGCTGACCGCCCCGCTGCATCCGGGCGCCGAGAAGTACTACAAGGAAAAGGGCTGGATGTAATCCGGCACGGATGCCGCCGCCCGGTTGGGGAACCGGGCGGCGGCATCGTCTTTATGCATATCTGCTTCACGAGGTTTCATGCGCATTCCAAGCCGCACCTGCGGCGAATGCCGGGGAGGAGGGGCCTGATGGCTGCATCGCAAACGGGGGGCCGCGGTGCACCCCCGAAGGGTGAGGGCGACATCGCGGCGGCCGAGGCCCTGGTCGCGCAGGTGGAAGCGGGGGCACGCGCGCCGAGAAGCCCGGTGATGCGCTGGCTGATCGTCGCGCTCTGCCTCGGCTGGTCGGCCTTCCAGCTCTACATCGCCTATGTGCCCTTCGACCAGTTCCTGGCGCGGGTCTTCCACCTGACCTTCGCCATGCTGCTCGCTTTCCTGTGCTATCCCGCCTATCGCGCGCCGGATGGCCGCCTGGCGAAGCTGCTGGATCGCCTGTCCGGGGGGCCGCGTTCGGCGCTGGCAAAGGTGCCGGTCTACGATCTGGTGCTGGCGGTCGTGGGCGCCGTCGCCGTGCTCTATCTCTGGTGGGATTACGAAGAGATCGTCATGCGCGCGGGTCTGCCGCTGGAGCGTGACATCTGGTTCGGCCTCGCCACCATCATCCTGCTGCTCGAAGCCGCCCGACGCACGCTCGGGCCGGCGCTCGCGATCCTGGCGATCGTCTTCCTCGGCTATTGCGTCGTGGGCCCCTGGCTGCCCGGCATCATCCGCCATCAGGGCGTGCCGCTCGATTTCCTGATGAGCGACATGTACCTCAGCGATACTGGCATCTTCGGCGTGCCGATCGGCGTCTCGGTCAGCTTCGTTTTCCTGTTCGTGCTCTTCGGCGCGCTGCTCGACCGCGCCGGTGCCGGGCGCTATTTCATCGACGTCGCCTTCTCGCTGCTCGGCCATCTGCGCGGCGGGCCGGCCAAGGCGGCCGTTGTCGCCTCGGGGCTGACCGGGCTGGTGTCGGGCTCGTCGATCGCCAACACCGTGACCACCGGCACCTTCACCATCCCGTTGATGAAGAAGGTCGGCCTGCCCGCCTACAAGGCCGGTGCGGTCGAGGTCGCAGCCTCCACCAACGGCCAGCTGATGCCGCCGGTGATGGGGGCGGCTGCCTTCATCATGGCCGAAATCCTGGGCATTCCCTATCTGGACGTGGTGCGCGCCGCCCTGATCCCGGCGGTGATCTCGTATCTGGCGCTGCTCTATGTGGTCCATCTTGAAGCCTGCAAGCTGGACCTGAAGCCGGTGCCGCGGTCGGAACTGCCGCGCTTCCGCCAGACATTCTTCGCCGGGCTGCACTTCCTGATCCCGGTGATCGTGCTGATCTGGTACCTCGTGGTGTTGCAGCGCTCGGCCACGCTGTCGGTGCTGCTCGCGATCGAGGCCATGGCGGTCATCATGATCCTGCAGCGGCCGATTCTGGCCTGGCTGACCCGGAAGCCGGGCGCACCCATGGGGCAGATCCTGCGCGACGGGGTCGCCCAGGGGCTGCAGGACATCTTTGACGGGCTGATCAACGGCGCCCGGAACATGGTCGCGGTGGGCATCGCGACCGCGGCCGCCGGTATCATCGTGGGCGCCGTCACCATCACCGGTCTGGTCGGGCGTTTCGTCACCCTCATCGACGTGATCAGCTTCGGCAACATCTACCTGATGCTGGTGCTGACCGCGATCACCTCGATCATTCTGGGCATGGGTCTGCCGACCACGGCCAACTACATCATCATGGCGACGCTCACCGCGCCGGTGATCGTGCAGCTGGGCGGCGATGCCGGGCTGATCTTCCCGCTGATCGCGGCCCATCTCTTCGTGTTCTATTTCGGCATTCTGGCCGACGACACGCCGCCGGTCGGGCTTGCCGCCTATGCCGCCGCCGCCATCGCCCGCGCCGATCCGATCAAAACCGGCATCCAGGGCTTCACCTACGACATGCGGACGGCGATCCTGCCCTTCATCTTCCTGTTCAACACCGATCTGCTGATGATCTCGGGCGTTGATGATGCCGGGCGGGCGGTGTGGATCGACGATCCGATCCGTCTGGCCTGGATCTCGATCTGTGCCGTGGCGGCGATGTTCGCCTTCGCGGCCGGGCTCCAGGGCTGGTTTGCCCGGGCCTGCAAGGGCTGGGAGCGGCTGGCGCTGTTCGCCGTCGCCTTCGCCATGTTCCGGCCGGGTTTCCTGGCGCCCTATATCCCCCTGATGGGGCGGATCGAGGTGCAGGCGCTGGCACTCGCCTTGTTTGCCGCCATCTATCTCTGGCAGCGGCGCACCGCCGGGCCGGACCGCAGGCCGGCTGCGGTTCGCTGAGCTGAGCTGCGGCACGACACGGAAAACCCCCGCCGGGCGGCCTGCCCGGCGGGGGTTTTCAATTGGTCGGAGCCTTGCGGCTCAGGCGGCGATTTCGGTGCCGCCCACCGTCAGCCCGTCGATGCGCAGGGTCGGCTGGCCCACGCCCACCGGCACCCACTGGCCGTCCTTGCCGCAGGAGCCGATGCCGCCGTCGAGCGCCATGTCGTTGCCGATCATCGATACCCGCTTGAGCACGTCGGGGCCGTTGCCGATCAGCGTCGCGCCCTTCACCGGCCGGGTGATCTTCCCGTCCTCGATCAGATAGGCGAGCGAGGCCGAGAAGGTGAACTTGCCCGAGGTGATGTCGACCTGGCCGCCGCCGAACTCCTTGGCATAGAGGCCACGCTTGACCGAGGCGATGATCTCGGCCGGGTCCTTGTCGCCGCCCAGCATGTAAGTGTTGGTCATCCGCGGCAGCGGCTGATGGGCATAGCTTTCCCGGCGGCCGTTGCCGGTGACCGGCACGCCCATCAGCCGGGCATTCATCCGGTCCTGCATATAGCCCTTCAGGATCCCGTCCTCGATCAGCACGGTGCGAGAGGACGGCGTGCCCTCGTCGTCGATGGTGAGCGAGCCGCGACGGTCGGGGATGGTGCCGTCGTCGACCACGGTGACGCCGGGGGCGGCCACACGTTCGCCGATAAGCCCTGAGAAGGCCGAGAGCCTGCGGCGGTTGAAATCGCCTTCCAGACCGTGGCCCACCGCTTCATGCAGCAGGATGCCGGGCCAGCCGGAGCCAAGCACCACCGTCATCTCGCCGGCGGGTGCCGGGGCGGCCTCCAGGTTGATCAGCGCCTGAGAAAGCGCCTCCTCGACCAGGGCCTGCCAGCGCTCGGGAGCAACCCAGCCGGTATAGCCGGCGCGGCCGCCGGCGCCGGCATAACCGCTTTCCTGGCGGTCACCTTCCCCCACCAGCAGCGAGACGCCGATACGGACCAGCGGCCGCACGTCGCGGGCCGAACTGCCGTCGGGGCGCAGGATCTCCACCACCTGCCAGTTGGCCGAGAGCGTGGCGCTGACCTGCCGGACCCGGTTGTCGCGCGCGCGCGCCCAGGCGTCGATCTCGGCCAGCAGCTTCACCTTGTCGGCAAAGGGCATCGCATCCAGAGGGTTGCCCGGCTGGTAGAGGGCCGGACCGGGCTTCGCAGGCGCCAGATCCAGCGTGCCGCCATGGCCGCGCAGCACGGCGCCGACCGTGTCGGCGGCACGCGCCAGCGCGCCGTCGTCGATCTGGCTGGCATGGGCGTAGGCGACGGTATCGCCGGCCACGGCCCGCATGCCGAAACCCTGAACAGTGTCGAAAGTGGCCGAACGCAGATGGCCGTCGTCGAAGCCCAGCACCTCGGACTGACGGTATTCGAGGAAGAGCTCGCCGTCATCCGCCCCTCTGAGCGCCTCGGCGACCTGGCGTTCCAGGCGCGAGCGGTCGAGTGCCCCCGAGGCGAAGAAGGGATCGGTGGCGGTGAGCTTGGCGGTATCGGGCATTGGTCGCGGGCCTTACCTGGTCGGACGATCGGGGGTCGGGGGCAGTCGGAAATCGGGGTGGTCGGACGTTGCGGCGGTGGGACGTTGCGACGAGCGGAACTCCGGGACGGGGCGGAGGGTTGCCCCGGCATGTGGCAGGCGACTGGTGCCGGCCAGAGGGTTGGACGTCGGCGTGTCGTTCATGCATGTTATATGGAGCGGTCGGCCGGGGGATATAAGGGATCGTTCGCAGAGCGCTCAGCTTCAGCCCGTCCACCCCGCGCAGGCACCGCCTTTCTCTCCGGACAGCCGTCGTTGCATTCCGGACGAAATGGCCCGGACCGCATGGCGGATTCGCCTCCAGGTTCTGTGCGACAAGTTGTCGCATTTTTCCCGAGCGGACTCCGCTTCAGCCTAAGAAGCACAGAAAAACCGCGGAGACTCCAACCGTGGTTGAGCTGCATGGACACCATATCCGTGCAGCTTGTTAGACTTACGGGCGTCGTGTAGCCTTGGTCGCAGCCAATGCGGCCAATTGCCACACGAAGGCGAACTGAGGACGTGGTCTAACGCCGTCCGGCAGAAGACGGGCGGAGCCATCCGCAGGGGGAAGGCCCAAGAATGAGGTCCAAGGATCTAGTCTCTTCGCTGATCGCGGTCTGCGCCGTTCTGTTCGGGACGGGCGGGGCGGCGTTCGCGGAAGGAGTTGCCCATGACTGGCAGCTCAATCTCCAGGCGCCGGCGACGCCTGTCATGGAGCGGGTCGTCGATCTGCATGACATCCTGCTCTACATCTGCTTCGGCGTGTCGATCTTCGTACTCGCCCTGCTGGTCGTCGTCGTCCTTCGCTTCAATCGGACGTCCAACCCGACTCCGTCGAAGCGCTCGCACCACACCCTGCTCGAGATCGGCTGGACCGTTGCCCCGATCCTGATCCTGGTCGTGATCGCGATCCCCTCCTTCCGTCTGATCTATTTCGAGAACAAGGTGGAAGAGGCCGATCTGACCATCAAGGCGATCGGGCATCAGTGGTACTGGTCTTACGAATACCCGGACAACGGCAACTTCACTTTCGTCAGCAACCTGCTGGAAGGTGATGCGCTCCCGGCCGGCGGCCACCGCCTGCTGGAGGTCGACAACCGGGTCGTCGTGCCGGCCGGCAAGACCGTCCGCCTGCTGATCACCAGCGAGGACGTGCTGCACAGCTTCGCGATGCCGTCCTTCGGCGTGAAGATGGACGCCGTGCCGGGCCGGCTGAACGAGACCTGGTTCCGGGTCGACAAGCCGGGCGTCTATTACGGCCAGTGCTCCGAAATCTGCGGCGTGCGGCACGGCTTCATGCCGATCGTGATCGAGGCGCGGGCCGAGGGCGATTTCGAAAACTGGGTGACCGAAGCACAGGGCAGGTTCGCGCGCGTCGACGGGGCCGACGAGGTCCGGGTCGCGCTGGCGGGCCAGTGAGCTTCCGCGGGCACATCCGATAACGAGAGGGATTGGTCATGGCACACGCGGGCGCACATGACGCTCACGGCGCACACCATCCGACGGGCTGGAAGCGGTGGGTCTTCTCCACGAACCACAAGGACATCGGCGTGATGTACCTTGTGTTCGCGGTGGTCGCCGGTCTGATCGGCGGTTTCTTTTCAATGCTGATCCGTGCCGAGCTGGCGTCTCCGGGCGACCAGATTTTCGGCGGCGACTATCAGTTCTACAACGTGGTCATCACCGCGCACGGCCTGATCATGATCTTCTTCGTGGTCATGCCGGCGCTCATCGGCGGGTTCGGCAACTATTTCGTGCCGCTGATGATCGGAGCGCCCGACATGGCGTTCCCGCGGATGAACAACATCTCCTTCTGGCTGCTGCCGCCGTCCTTCGCGCTGCTGCTGGGCTCCGCCTTCGTCGACGGCGGTGCGGGCACGGGCTGGACGATCTATCCGCCATTGTCGGGCAATGTGTCCCATGGCGGTGCGGCGGTGGACATGGCGATCTTCTCGCTGCATCTGTCGGGTGCGGCGTCGATCCTGGGCGCCATCAACTTCATCGTCACCATCCTGAACATGCGCGCCCCGGGCATGACGCTGCACAAGATGCCGCTCTTCGCCTGGTCGATGCTGGTGACGGCCTTCCTGCTGGTGCTGTCGCTGCCCGTGCTGGCCGGCGCCATCACCATGCTGCTCACCGACCGCAACTTCGGCACGGCGTTCTTCGACCCGGCCAAGGGCGGTGACCCGATCCTGTTCCAGCATCTGTTCTGGTTCTTCGGGCACCCCGAAGTCTACATCATGATCCTGCCGGGCTTCGGCATCATCAGCCACGTGATCTCGACCTTCTCCCGCAAGCCGATCTTCGGCTATCTGGGCATGGCCTATGCCATGGTCGCGATCGGTGTCGTGGGCTTCGTGGTCTGGGCGCACCACATGTTCACCGTCGGCCTCGATGTCGACACCCGCGCCTATTTCACCGCAGCGACCATGGTCATTGCGGTGCCGACCGGCATCAAGATCTTCTCGTGGATCGCCACCGCCTGGGGCGGCTCCATCGAGTTCAAGACCCCGATGCTGTTTGCGATCGGCTTCATCTTCCTGTTCACCGTCGGCGGCGTGACCGGTGTCGTGTTGTCGAATGCAGGGGTGGACACGGTGCTCCACGACACCTATTACGTTGTGGCGCACTTCCACTACGTGCTGTCGCTGGGCGCGCTGTTCGCCATCTTTGCCGGCTTCTACTACTGGATCGGCAAGATGTCGGGCCGGCAGTATCCCGAGACGCTGGGCAAGATCCACTTCTGGCTCACCTTCATCGGCGTGAACCTGACCTTCTTCCCGATGCACTTCCTGGGGCTGGCCGGCATGCCGCGCCGCATCCCCGATTATCCGGATGTGTATGCGGGCTGGAATCACGTCGCCTCGATGGGGGCTTACATCTCGGGCTTCGCCGCGCTGTTCTTCGTCTACGTGGTGTTCCGCACGTTGACCGCGGGTCAGAAGTGCGCCGACAATCCGTGGGGCGAGGGTGCAACCACCCTCGAATGGACGGTGACGTCGCCGCCGCCCTTCCACACCTTCGAGGACGGTCTGCCGCGCGTGAAGTGACGGCAGCCTGACGAGACCGGTCCTTCGGGGCCGTGGCCGGCGGCACCCATGCCACGGCGCGGCCCCGAAACCGCCCGACCCCGTCCCGGCCATGCCGGCCGGACCGGTCGGCCGGACAGGTGCCGGAACGGGTGGATCGGGATGCGGCGGAAAAATCGTCCGAAGCGCAGCTCATCCAGGTCGGTGCCGTCCCCCGCACCGCGTCCAGAAGACCAAGGCCCACGCCCGTGACCGACTCCGTCTACACCTCCACCGCCGTTGCCGCAGATGCCGCATCCCCCGCGGCCGATCCGTCGGTGCGGGATTTCATCGCCCTCCTCAAGCCGCGCGTCATGTCGCTGGTGGTGTTCACGGGCGCCGTCGGCATCTATCTGGCGCCCGGCCACCTGCATCCGGTGCTGGCCTTCGTGGCGCTGCTCTGCATCGCGGTCGGTGCCGGGGCGTCGGGGGCGATCAACATGTGGTACGACCGCGACATCGACGCGGTCATGGCCCGCACCGTCGACCGGCCGATCCCGGCCGGGCGCATGGAGCCCGAAACCGCGCTCGCCTTCGGCGTGGCGCTGGCGGTGGCCTCGGTGGTGGTGATGGGCCTTGCGGTCAATCCGGTGGCGGCGGCGCTGCTGGCGCTGACCATCGGCTTCTATGTCTTCATCTACACCATGTGGCTGAAGCGCAGCACGCCGCAGAACATCGTCATCGGCGGTGCCGCAGGCGCCTTCCCGCCCATGGTCGGCTGGGCGGCGGTCAGCGGCGACGTCTCGCTGGGCGGTCTGGTGCTGTTTGCACTGATCTTCATGTGGACCCCGCCGCATTTCTGGGCGCTGGCGCTCTACCGGGCCGGCGACTATGCGCGCGCGGGCGTGCCGATGCTGCCGGTGGTGGCCGGTCGCCGTGAGACCAAGAAACAGATCCTGATCTACACGGTGGCGCTGATCCCGCTGTCGGTGGCGCCCTGGGCGATGGGCCTGGCCAGCCTCTGGTACGGTCTGGCGGCGGGCGGGCTCAGCCTGATCTTCCTCGGCCATGCGATCCGCGTGGCCAAGAGCGAGGACGACCGGGCTCCCAAGGCGATGTTCGGTTTTTCGATCCTCTATCTGTTCGCCCTGTTCGCCCTGCTGGTGGTGGACAAGGCGGCGGGTCTGGGGAGCTGGTCATGACGCCTGCCGATACCCGCAACGGTCCCGCCGAGACCCATGACGCGGCGGAATACGATCCGCAGCGCGCCGTGGTGGAAGAGCGGGTCGACCCCGCTTCCGCCGAAGCGAAGGACCGGATGCGGCGCATGCGGCAGCGCAATTGGGCGCTCTTTGCCCTGCTCTGGGCGATGGTGGCGCTGTTCTTCGCCATCACCATCGCGAAGATGAGCTGACGAAGGGGTATCGGGTCGTGAGCGAGGCGGATGGACGGGAGGATATGGCGACCGGGCGGGCGCGGCGGCAGCGGCGCGGCAAGCTCGGCACCCTGATCGGCGTCGGCATGCTGCTGGGCGGCATGACCGTGCTCACCTCGTATTCGGCCACGATCTACAACCTGTTCTGCCAGGTCACCGGCTATGGCGGCACCACCCAGGTGGCGGATGCGACCGAGGTGCCGGTGCTCGATCGGGAGATGAAGGTTCGCTTCAACGCCGACACCGCCCGCGGCATGCCCTGGGGCTTCTTCCCCGAGCAGCGCGAAATGGTGGTGAAGGTGGGGGAGCGCCATCTCGCCTTCTACAAGGCGGTCAACAACAGCGACCGGCCGGTTCTGGGCCAGGCCGCCTACAATGTAACGCCCCAGAAGATGGGGCTCTATTTCGACAAGATCGACTGCTTCTGCTTCACCGAGCAGCTGCTCATGCCGGGGCAGTCGATCGACATGCCGGTCAGCTTCTACATCGATCCGAAGATGGCAGACGACCGCAATGTCGATGAGGTCCGCACCGTGACGCTGTCCTACACCTTCTTCGATCTGGGGGAGGAGGGGCTGCAGAGCTATCTGGAGCGGACCGGGCGGAAACTTGAGGATTTCGCGACCGTAACGCCGGGCACCAGCCTGGCGGACGGCGCCCGTACCGGAGGCCAGATCCGCCCCGCGGGCGGTTGAGGCGGATGGTCGGAGACCAGAAAAAGGGACGGAAACGCCCGGACCATCCCTGCGGTCCGGTGCAGGGAGCTGCCGGGGGCGGGGGTGCGCCCCGTCCCCGGGCCGACGGCCGACGCCGGACGAGGGCGGCTGCCAGGGGTCATGCGGCATCGGCCTTGAGGAGGAGTGTAGAATGAGCGAAGCACACGCCGCGCACACCAAAGTGCACGATTATCATCTCGTCGACCCGAGCCCGTGGCCCTTCCTGGGGGCCATGGCCGGCCTGCTGATGGCGGTCGGCGGGGTCATGTTCATGCACAACAACCCGGTGGGCTGGCTTGTCCTGCTGGTGGGCTTCCTCTGCGTGCTTGGCGTCATGGCCGGCTGGTGGCGGGACGTCATCAAGGAGTCGGTACAGCACAAGGCCCATACCGGCGTGGTCCAGATCGGGCTGCGCATGGGCATGGTGCTGTTCATCGCCTCGGAGGTGATGTTCTTCGTCGCCTTCTTCTGGGCCTATTTCAACGCCTCGCTGTTCCCGACCGAGGCGATCGGCGGTGTCTGGCCGCCCGAGGGCATCGAGACCTTCGATCCCTGGCACCTGCCGCTGATGAACACCACCATCCTGCTGCTGTCGGGCACCACGGTGACCTGGGCGCATCATGCCCTGCGCGAAGGCGACAACCGTACCACCGTGCAGATGCTGGCGATCACCGTCGGTCTCGGCGTGTTCTTCTCCTGCGTCCAGGCCTATGAATACAGCCACGCCACCTTCGCCTTCAGCGATGGCGTCTATGCCTCCACCTTCTACATGGCGACCGGTTTCCACGGCTTCCATGTGCTGGTCGGCACCATCTTCCTGGCCGTCTGCCTGCGCCGGGCCATGGCGCGCCAGTTCACCGCCCAGAAGCATATCGGCTTCGAGGCGGCGGCCTGGTACTGGCATTTCGTCGACGTGGTCTGGCTGTTCCTGTTCGTCGCGATCTACGTCTGGGGCCGCTGATGGCCGATATGCGAAGCGGAGGCGGGGATTGGCCGGCGGTTAACCCGCTGGCTGCCGGCCTCCGCTGCCGCTGTCCACGCTGCGGCGAGGGGCGCCTGTTCCGGGGGCTTCTCGCCGTTCGCGATTCCTGCGACCGCTGCGGCCTGGACCTTCGGGACGTGGCAAGCGAGGATGGCCCCGCCGCCTTCGTGATCCTGATCGCGGGCTTCATCCTGATGGCGCTGGTGCTTTGGGTGGAACTCACCTGGGCGCCGCCGATCTGGCTGCATCTCGTGATCTGGCTGCCGCTGGCCGTTGTCCTGTCGATCGGCCTGCTCCGGCCGATGAAGGCGTGGATGGTCGCCCAGCAATACCGCCACCGCGTCCTTGGTCTCGGCCGGGACGAGGACGGCACCACCGGAGACTGACCCCCCATCATGCCCGCCGCTGATCCGTCGCCGTCCGGTTCCCCGCATGCCGGCCGCGCCGGCCGCCCCGCCAGCAAAAAGCCCAAACGGGCCGGACTTCTGCTCGTCCTCGTGGTGCTGGCCGTGGCGGCCATGCTCGGCCTCGGCACCTGGCAGGTGCAGCGTCTGGCCTGGAAGACCGATCTGATCGGGCAGCGTGCGGCGAGCCTCGCCGCCGATCCGGTCGCGCTACCGGTCTTCGGCCCGGCCGCCACGCCTGACGAGCTGGCAGAATGGTCCTTCCGCCGGGTGCGGATGACCGGCCGTTTCCTTCATGACAAGGAACTCTATCAGGCGGCCAAATCGCTCAACGGCAATTCCGGCTACCACATCCTGACCCCGTTCGAGCGCACCGGCCTGCCGGGCGGCGCCGCGCAGACCGTGCTGGTCAGCCGCGGCTGGGTGCCGCTGGACCACAAGGACCCGGCCACCCGTGCGGCCGGCCAGATCCCGGGCGAGGTGACCGTCACCGGCATTGCCCGCGTGCCGGGGACGAATGCCTGGGTCGTGCCCGACAACCGGCCGTCCGAGAATTTCTGGTTCACCATCGACACGAAGGTGATGGGCGATTTCGTGGACGAGACCCTGGCGCCGGTCTATGTCGAAGCTGATGCCACGCCCGTGCCGGGCGACCTGCCCAAGGGCGGCCAGACCCGGTCGGAGCTGCCCAACGACCATCTTCAGTACGCGATCACCTGGTATGCGCTGGCGATCTCGCTGATCGTGATCTATGTCGTCTACAGGCGGCGGCATTGATCCGCCCGCCTGCGACCGATCGCCGACCGCCTGCCTCCGCCTGATCGCTCTCTGACCCGAACCGTTACGGCCGTCCGATGAAACCCTCCATCCGTCGCTTCCGTGCCGTCGCCGGCATCGCCATCGTCGCCACCTTCGTGCTGATCGTTCTGGGTGCGGTGATCCGCGCGACCAATTCCGGGCTGTCCTGCCCCGATTGGCCGCATTGCTACGGCTTCTGGGTGCCGACGCCGGCCAAGCTCGCAACCGTGCCCGGGATCGACTACACCTTCACCCAGGTGATGTATGAATGGGTGCACCGCTTCATTGCCGGCGTCATCGTCGGGCCGCTGACCCTGGTCCTGGCGATCTGGGCGCTGGTCATGCGGCGCGAGAACCTGCGCCCCGCCCTGTTCGGCATCGCCGCCCTGGCGCTGCTGCTGGTTCAGGGGCTGCTGGGCGGGCTGACGGTGCTGGACCGGAACTCTCCCTGGAGCGTCGCGGTTCACCTTTCAAACGCCCAGCTGGTGCTGGCGATGCTGATCGGCATGTATGTCTCGGCCGGCCGGCCGGCGCAGAGTGCTCTGGTCTGGACCGAGCCGGTCAGCCGCGGTACCAGGCTGGCCGTGTTCGTGGTTGCCCTGATCGCCCTGTCGACGATCGCGGCCGGGGCGATGATGGCCAAGAACGGCGCCTCGCTCGCCTGCTCGACCTGGCCGCTCTGTGACGGCGAGGTGGTGCCGCCGCTCGACGATCCGCTGATCGCGCTGCACTTCACCCATCGGGTGCTGGCCGGCATCACGGCTCTTTCGATCCTGGCCCTGTTCATCTGGGCCCACCGGGCCCGCCGGCGGGCGCCGGGCTTCGCCCGCGACATGCACCGTACGCTGGGGCTGGTCGCCCTTCAGGTCTGCGTCGGTGCTGCGGTCATCTTCCTGCAGGTGCCGGTCTGGACGGCCGCCACCCATCAGGGCATGGGGGTGCTGGTGCTGGCCTCGCTGGTGGTGACCCTGCTGCATCTGGCCTTCGGCCCCGGCACCGCGGCCCCTCGCGGACGACCGGAGCCCGTCGCCGGCCGTGCCGCAACGGCTCGCGGCGCCTGACCACCCGTTCTCCGATCACAAGGACGTCTCCGCCGATGCCGGCCATGACCGAACTTGAGGCGCGCTTTCGCCGCCTGTCGCATATCGAAGGCGCCGAGGGCGTGCTCAGCTGGGATTGGGCGGTGAACATGCCCAAGGGCGGCGCCGTGGTGCGCTCCGCCCAGATGGCGACCCTGGCTGAAATCGGCCATGACATCCTCACGGCTGCCGACCTGCCGGCGCTGTTCGACGATGCCGCGGCCGAACTCGCGGGGGCGATGCCAGCCGATGAGGCTGCCGCCGACCGGCTCGACTGGCAGCGGGCGAATCTGGCCGAGATGCGGCGGCGCCATGCCCATGCCACGGCCCTGCCGGCCGATCTGGTCCGGCGCCGTGCAGAGGCGGCCTCCGCCTGCGAGATGATCTGGCGCGAGGCGCGCGCGGCTGATGATTTCGCCCGCTTCGCCCCGGCGCTCGCCTATGTGCTGAAGCTTGAGCGCGAGGCCGCCGCCGCCAAGGGCGCCGCACTCGGCCTGCCGCCCTACGAGGCGCTGCTCGATGCCTACGACCCCGGCCGGCGCACGGCCGATATCGACCGGATCTTCGCCCGGCTGGAAATCGAGCTGCCGATGATCCGCGAGGCGGCGCTCGCCGCCCAGGCGGCCCGGCCGGAGCCGATCCGGCCGAAGGGGCCGTTCCCGGTGGCGGCGCAGCGCGCGCTGGGCATCCGGCTGATGACGATGGCGGGCTTTCCTTTCGATCATGGCCGGCTGGATGTCAGCCACCACCCCTTCTCGGGCGGCGTGCCGGATGATCTGCGCATCACCACCCGCTATGACGAGGCCGATTTCGCCGAAAGCGCCATGGCGGTGCTGCACGAAACCGGCCATGCACTCTACGAGCACGGCCTGCCCCGCGACTGGCGCGACCAGCCGGTGGGTCTTGCCCGCGGCATGACCATCCATGAAAGCCAGTCGCTGCTGACCGAGATGCAGGCCAGCCGCAGCCGGCCGTTCATGACCGCCTTTGCCGCCGCGGCACGCGAGGCCTTCGGCGCCGATGCCGGCGATCCGGCCTATGATGCCGACAATCTCCATGCGCTGATGGTGCGGGTGCGGCCGGGCTTCATTCGGGTCAATGCCGACGAGGTGACCTATCCCGGCCATGTCATGCTGCGCTATGGGCTGGAGCGGGCGATGATCGCCGGCGACCTTGCCGTGGACGATCTGCCCGGGGCCTGGCGCGAAGGCATGGCCCGGCTGGTCGGCGTGGTGCCCGACACCGATCGTGACGGCTGCCTGCAGGATATCCACTGGCCGAGCGGCGCCTTCGGTTATTTCCCGACCTATTCGCTGGGGGCGATGGCGGCGGCGCAGCTGTTCCAGGCCGCCCGCCGCGCCCTGCCGGCGCTTGATGACGATCTTGCCCGCGGTGATTTCTCGGGCCTGCTCGGCTGGCTGCGCACCCATGTCCACGGCCAGGGCTGCCGCTGGTCGGCAGACGAGCTGATCGTGCGGGCGACCGGCGCGCCGCTCTCCGCCGACGCCTTCCTCAGCCATCTGCGTCGCCGCTATCTGGGGGAAAACCCGGCCTGACCCCGGCCCCGGCGCCGGGACGGCCGGGTCCACATGGCTGACCGGCGCCGCTGGTCGATTGATCGGGCGCGCCGGTCCCGGTAGTCTCGGCGCAGCTCCGGCCCTTTCCGGCCTCCCGACTCTCACGACGAAGGTTGACCTCCGTGCAGTACATCAGCACCCGCGGCCGCGCGCCGCGGCTCGATTTCGGTCAGGTTCTCCTCGACGGTCTCGCCCGCGATGGCGGCCTCTATCTGCCCGAGAGCTGGCCCCGGGTCGAGCCGGCCACCATGCGGGCCTGGCGGGGGCTGGACTATGCGGGTCTCGCGAAGCAGGTGATGCGGCTCTTCGTCGGCACGACCATTGCGCCGGCCGATCTCGACCGGATGATCGACGACACCTATGCCGGCTTCGGCCACAGGGCGGTGGCGCCGCTGAAGCAGCTGGGCGCGAATGAATGGGTGATGGAGCTGTTCCACGGCCCGACCCTTGCCTTCAAGGATTTCGCCCTGCAGCTGCTCGGCCGGCTGTTCGATCATGCGCTGGAGCGTTCGGACCGGCGCGGCGTGATTCTGGGGGCGACTTCGGGCGATACCGGCTCGGCCGCGATCGAGGCCTGCCGTGATCGCGCACGGCTGGACGTGTTCATCCTGCACCCGCTGGGTCGCACCTCCGAGGTGCAGCGCCGGCAGATGACCACCGTGCTCTCGCCCAATGTCCACAACATCGCCATCCGCGGCACGTTCGACGATGCCCAGGACATGGTGAAGGCGGCGTTCGGCGACGAGACCTTCCGTGATCATGTCGGGCTGACCGCGATCAACTCGATCAACTGGGCGCGGATCGCGGCCCAGGTGGTCTACTATTTCCATGCCGCGCTGGCGCTGGGGGCGCCTGACCGCGAGGTTGCCTTCGCCGTGCCGACCGGCAATTTCGGCGATGTCTATGCCGGCTATATCGCCGCCTCGATGGGTCTGCCGGTGGCAAAGCTGATCGTGGCCACCAACGAGAACGACATCCTGGCGCGGTTCTTCCGCAATGGCGACTATTCCTCGGCCGGCGTGCGGCCGACCTGGAGCCCGTCGATGGACATTCAGGTCGCCAGCAATTTCGAACGGCTGCTTTTCGATCTGAAGGGCCGCGATGGCGAGGCGACCGCCGCTGCCATCCGCACCTTCCGCGAGACCGGCAGCCTGCCGGTCACCGATGCCGAGGTCGCGAGGGCGCGGCTGCTGTTCGATGCCGGCGCCGCCGATGACGGCCGTACCATCGACACCATCGCCCGGGTTTTCGCCGAGACCGGCGAGATCCTGGATCCGCACACCGCCGTGGGTGTGTCGGTGGCCCGCGACCGCCGCGACGGCCTGCCCGCCGGCACGCCGGTCGTGGTACTGGCGACCGCCCATCCGGCCAAGTTCCCGGATGCGGTCGAAAAGGCGATCGGCCGTCGCCCGGCCCTGCCGGAGCGCATGGCAGACCTGATGGAGCGACCGGAGCGATATGACACACTGGAGGCTGACGTTTCGGTCCTGACCTCCCATATCCTGTCGCATCGCCGCAACGCCTGACCATTCCGGTCCGGCTGCCATCCCCGACAGAAGGGCAGAAGACGCCATCATGAGTCTCGACGGTTCCAGCATCCGCATCACCACCCTGCCCAACGGCATGCGTGTGGCCACCGACACCATGGCCCATGTCGAGACCGTGACCGTGGGGGTCTGGGTGCATGCGGGCACACGCCACGAGCCGGCGGAGATCAACGGTGTCTCGCATCTGCTCGAACACATGGCCTTCAAGGGCACCGAGCGGCGCACTGCCCAGGGCCTGGCCGAAGAGGTCGAGGCCGTGGGCGGCTATATGAACGCCTATACCTCGCGCGAGCAGACGGTCTACTACCTGAAGCTGATGGCCGAGGATCTGGAACTGGGCGTCGACGTGCTCGCCGACATCCTGCAGCATTCGGTCTTCGATCCGGACGAGCTGGAACGCGAGCGCTCGGTGGTGGTGCAGGAGATCCTGTCGGCCGACGACATGCCGGAAGACGTCGTCTTCGACCATTTCCAGATCGCAGCCTACCCCGATCAGGGGCTGGGCCGGCCGATCCTGGGCCCGGTGGAGATCGTGCGCGGCATGCCGCGCCAGGCGATCGCCGGCTATATGCGCCGCCAGTATGCCGCCGGCCGGATGGTTCTGGCGGCGGCGGGCAAGGTGGATCACGACCGGCTGGTCGATCTGGCCACCCGTTTCTTCGATGCCCTGCCCGCGACCGAGACCCGCGAGACCGATCCTGCCGCCTATGTCGGCGGCGATCTGCGTCGGCGCAAGGACCATCTGGGCCAGGTGCATCTGACGCTGGGTTTCCCCGGCATCGGCTATGCCCACGAGGACTATCACGCTTCGCAGCTGCTGGCCACGCTGCTGGGCGGCGGCATGTCCTCCCGCCTGTTCCAGGAGGTGCGCGAAAAGCGCGGTCTCTGCTACAACGTCTATTCCTTCGCGAGCCCGTTCGAGGATCACGGCCTGTTCGGCATCTATGTCGCAGCCGCCGAGGACGAGATCGCCGAGGCGATGCCGGTGATCGTGGACGAGACCCTGGGCGTTGCCGACCGGGTGGGGGAGGAGGAACTCCGCCGCTCCTTCGCACAGCTCAAGGCCGGGCTGCTGATGGGGCTTGAGAGCACCACGGCGCGTGCCGAACGTCTCGCCCAGTCGCTGATCATCCACGGCCGGGTACAGTCGGTCGCCGAAACGGTGGCGGAGCTGCAGGCGGTGACGCCCGATCAGGTGTCGCGGCTTGCCGGCCGGCTGCTGGGGGGCGGTGCGCCGACCCTGGCGGCTCTCGGGCCGATCGCCCGGGTGCAATCCTACGACGATCTCCGCCGTCGCTTCGGTTGACGGCGGCCCCAGGATCCGACCGCGGGCGGGAGACGGCATGACGGCAGGACGCAACATGCAGGCGGACACGACCGGGGCAGAAGAGGCCCGGGCGCCGGGCAATTCCGACGAGCCGGTCGCGCAGGTGCCAGTCGCCCAGGTGCCAGTCGCCCTGGTGGTGGATGCCGAGGGGCTGGTCTGCCCCTGGCCGGTACTCAAGGCCCGCAAGGCGCTGGACACCCTGGCCTCGGGTGCCGTGATCGAGGTGATTGCGACCGATCCCGCCTCGTATATCGACATTCCGGCCTTCTGCGACACCGCTGGACATATTCTGCTCGACCAGCGCCGTGACGGTTCCCGCTTCGTCTATCGTGTCCGCAAGGGCACGGGTGGCTGACGGCGGACGGGAGGTGTCGGGGATGTGGCCCTTTGCCTCGATGGATGGCGGCGACCGGCCGCGGATCGTCACGCCCCGTGTGCTGATGCGCCCGGCGCGACTGGTCGATTATCGCGAATGGGCAGAGGTGCGCGAAGCCTCTCGCGACTTCCTGGAGCGCTGGGAACCCTCGTGGGGCAATGACCCGTTGAGCCGTGCCGCCTATCGCCGGCGGGTCGGCCATTACCGCATGATCGCGCGCCGGGGCATGGGCCTGGCCTTCCACATCTTTGTCCGCGACGTGGGCAATGTTCGCAGTGAGGGGCGTGAGGCGCTGAGCCTCGCCGGCGGGCTCACCCTCAACAACATCCGCTATGGCGTGGTCCAGTCGTGCAATGTCGGCTACTGGATCGGCGAGCATGCCGCCCGCAAGGGCTATATGACCGAGGCGCTGGCGGGGGCCGCCGATTTCGTCTTCGACACGCTGGGCCTGCACCGGCTGGAAGCGGCCTGCCTGCCCGAGAATCACCGCAGCATCGGCCTGCTGGAAAAGCTCGGCTTCGAATCCGAAGGCTATGCGCGGGAATATCTGCTGATCGACGGCCGCTGGACGGATCATCGCCTGTTCGGCCTCATCGCCACCGACTGGCGCCGCCGTCGGCCCTTGCCGCCGGCGGTGATCGACGCCGGCTGAACCTGCCGCTCCCCTTCTGCTACTCTGAGGCGAAGAGCGCTTCGCAGAAGGGGAGGGCCTGATGACGATCGAGACGCAGGAAACAGCCGGTCCGCGGCCGGTGGTGGTCTATCCGAACGGCACCCTGCCGGCTCCCGACATGGCTGCGCTGGAAGCGGCGCGGGTGGAGATGGAGAAGGTCGACGAACTGGTCGTGCCGCCCCGCGACGGGCGGGCCTTCCGGGTGCCCAGGGGGCATTTTTTCCGCATCCTCTCGATCGAGGGGCCGCAGGTCGGTGATCTCAATCTCTGGAATGCCCACGACCTGACCGAGCGCTTCTTCAGTGGCAAGACCCGGGCGCTGCACGCCACCCATGTGACCACCGGCCACCGGCTGTGGAGCACGCTGCCGGCGCTGCGGCCGATGGCGACGATCAGCCATGACACGCTTGGCTGGTATGGCTGGGATGCCGATGGCGGCGGGGTGCACGACGTGATCGGCACGCGCTGCGACCCCTACACCAACCGCCTGCTGACCGGCACCGACTACCATCACTGCTGCCATTCCAATCTCTGCCGGGCGCTGGCGAAGGCCACCGGGCTCAGCCCGCGGGCGGCGGAACCCCATGTCCACGACGTGCTCAATGTCTTCATGTGCACGGGCTTCACCCGCGACACGCACCAGTACTTCATGAAGGCGAGCCCGGTCCGCCCCGGCGACTATCTGGAACTCTTCGCCGAGATCGACCTGCTGGCGGCGCTCTCCGCCTGCCCCGGCGGCGATTGCAGCGCCAGCCATTCGAGCGATGCGGCACGGTGCTTTCCGTTGAAGGTCGAGATCTTCCGGCCTGACCCGGTCTTGCTCTCCGCCTGGCCCTGGCCGGCACCAAGCGGCTATGACGGGCTCTGAGCCGGGGGTGGTGCTGTCGGATCGCCGGTGCCCTGTCGTCTTTCCTGAGAGTGCATCTGCATCCCATGGAGACCGACATGTCACCGAGACGCTGCCTTGCCGCCGGCATTGCCGCCCTTGCTCTCACCACCACGGCCCTCGCCACCATGGCCGGGGCGCATGAATTCATGATCGTTCCGGGCGCCGACGGCACGGTCGATCTGATCATGACCGAAGCCTATATCGTGCCGGACCGGGTGCCGCCGATGGCCGCCACGCAGCTGGAGCTGATCGCCGACGGACGGCGGACCGTGCTGGACCTGTCCGCCGGTACCGATCGCCTGACGGCCCGCCCGGGGGAGATTCCGGGGCCGGCGGTGCTGGCTGCATCCATGATCCGCGACCGGATGGAGGCGCCGCGGGTGGCCCCGGGCATGCCTGCGGCCGCGCCGCGCATGACCCGCTCCGCCGCCTATTCCAAGAGCTGGCCGGCAGGCGATGCCGGGGACGCGCTATGGTCCCAGCCCGTGGGCAGCCGGCTGGAGATCATGCCCCTGACCAATCCCGCGGCCCTCAAGGCGGGGGACGAGCTGCCGGTCCGGGTGCTGTTCGACGGCCGACCGGTCCCGGCCATGGTGCAGGCAACCTATGACGATGACGGGCGTGAGGGGCATGGCTTCGTGATCCGCACCACGGCCGATGCCGAGGGGCTGGCCCGTCTCGTGCTCGATCGGCCCGGGCTTTGGGTGGTGCGCACGAAACATGGTGTCGATGAGCACCGTGACGGGTATGTCCGCTTCAATGGCGGTGCCAATCTGGTCTTTGCGGTCGCCCCCTGAACCGTCCGCAGCCCCCGCGAAAAAAAAGGCCGGCCAGGGAGTACCTGGCCGGCAAAGTCGCGTGTGTGAGGACGAGTCGTGCGAAACGGGAATGAAACGTTTGCACGCCGTTGATAATATGAGATTGAGAATGATTCGCAATACTGAATCGACAAAGCCTGCAAAGTTTTTTCCCGACCAGGGCAGGTCTCACACAAAATCAAGGGGTTGTGCAGGCGGGGCACAGGGGCCGGGCGAGGCCGTGCCACGCCGGTGCACGTCGCCGCATCGCGGTCAGGCGTGACCGCCTTCGCCGGAGAGATGGGCGAGATCGACCCCCAGCCGGCCGATCGCTTCGCGCCACTTGCCCTCGACATCGCCCTCGAACAGCAACTCGGCATCGGCATCGACCACAAGCCAGCTGTTGCTCTGGATCTCGGTCTCAAGCTGCCCGGGCCCCCAGCCGGCATAGCCGAGCGCAACCAGGGTCCGGTCGGGGCCGTGCCCCTCGGTCATCGCCTTCAGCACGTCCAGCGTTGCGGTCAGCGCCACCTCGTCGTCGATGCGCAGGCTGGTCGCCAGGACATAATCGGTCGAATGCAGCACGAAGCCGCGGCCGGTCTCGACCGGTCCGCCGAAATGAACCTTCACCGTCGCCACTTCAGGCCCGCAATCCAGGCCCAGCTGCGAGAGAAGTTCGGGGAAATCGACCGTGTCGAGCACCCGGTTGACCACCAGCCCCATGGCGCCGTCATCCGAATGGGCGCAGAGATAGATCACCGTCTTGGTGAACCACGGATCCTCCAGCCGGGGCATGGCGATCAGCACCTTGCCGGTAAGGCCCTCGGGCCCAGACATTTCGAAAGGCGTGGTGGTTGCTGCCGCCATGGGGCGGTCTGCCCGCATCCCTGCCATTGCCCGACTACCTTCTCGCCCGTGTTGTCGCGGTCGCCCGCTGTGGGGAAGCGCACGAAGGATCATCACAATCACGTGGTCGCCGCCACATGACGCCCTGTCGCATGTCCTTCCGGCGCCATGCCGCCTATAGTTACGTCAGGATTAGGTAGGCTGGCGCCGGAGCATGCGCAAGGGCACATCTGTTCGCCCGGCGAATGGCCGGCAACTGCCGTCCCCAGCCCAGGAACCCACGGGACCGCCGCATGCATCTCTGCCGTACAGACCGCCAGACCCTCCGGCAGCAGGCCGGAACCGCCTTCCGCCGTCTGGGTATTCTGCTGGCGCTCGCATGTCTGACGGTGGCGGCCCCCGCCCTGGCGGCAGAGGCGCCACGCGGCTGGCTGGGCCCCTGGGCGGAGGGGCAGCGTTCGGCGGTCCGGCTGGTGGCGGCGCCGCAGACCCCGGATCAGGCGGCACGGGGCGAGCTGTCGCTCGGCCTCGATTTCCGGATGGATCCGGGCTGGAAGCTCTACTGGCGTTCGCCCGGGGACGCCGGTCTGCCCCCCGCGATCAATGCCGGGGCAAGCCCGTCGGTCGCAGACGGGCAGATTGTCGCGACGCGGATCCACTGGCCGCTGCCGGAACGTTTCACCGCCTTCGAGACCATCCACACCTATGCCTATGCCGACCATGTCCTGCTGCCGGTGACGGCGCAGCTGGCCCCGGACAGGCCGGCCGTGCCCGAAAGCGCTGCCGGCCCCGTCCGGCTCCGGGTCGATTATCAGGTCTGCGAGGCGCTGTGCATTCCGGTGACCGCCGATCTGGCACTCGACGTGCCGGCGGGACCGGCCGACCCGCTGGATCGCACCGCGGCCGAAGCGGAAGCGGCGATCGCCGCGGCGCAGGCATCCGTGCCCGCCATCGCATCCGACCCCGCCGCCGCCCCGTTTGCGGCGGTCTCGGCCGGCTGGATCGTGGCCGAGGGCGACGCCCCCGCCCGGCTGATCGTGGAGGCGAAGAGCGATGCGCCCTTCAGCCCCGCGGCGGATGTCTTCATCGAGGGGCCGGACGGCTTCGCCTTTTCGCCACCCGATGCGCGGCGGCTCGATGACGGCCGGCGGATCCGCTTCGTCGCCGATGTGGCGCCGCCCACGGCCGATGCCCGGCTTCTGGGTGAGACGGTGCGCCTCACCCTGCGCGACGCGACCCCTGGGGCAGGGCTGCGGGCGGTGGAGACGACCGCCCAGGTGGTGCCGGCACCGGCCACCCTGCCCGGACCCGAAGGCGGGCTGGTCGCGGCCCTGCTGATCGGCCTGCTGGGCGGTCTGATCCTGAATGTCATGCCCTGCGTGCTGCCGGTGCTGTCGATCAAGCTGATGGGGCTGGTTGCGACCCGCGGCCTCGGTCGCGGCGATGTCCGCGCCAGCCTGCTTGCGACCGCCGCGGGCATCCTGCTGTCCTTCCTGGCGCTGGCGCTGGCGGCCGCCGGGCTGAAGCTTGCCGGTGTCGCGGTCGGCTGGGGCATCCAGTTTCAGCAGCCGGCCTTCATCGGCATGATGATCGTGCTTATGGCGCTGTTTGCGGCCTCGCAGCTGGGGGTGTTCACCATCCGGGCACCGGTGCTTTCGGGCGGTCTTGCCCGCGATGCCGTGGCGGAGGCCGACGGGCGGCCGAAGCTCGGCCGGGCGGTGATGAGCGGCGTGGTGGCGACCCTGCTCGCCACCCCCTGTTCGGCACCCTTCGTCGGCACGGCACTGGGCTTCGCACTTGCCGGCGGCACGGCGGACATTCTGGCGGTGTTCGCCGCCATGGGGCTCGGCATGGCGCTGCCCTATCTGGCGATCGCGGCCGTCCCCTCGGCGATCCGGCTGCTGCCCCGCCCGGGGCGCTGGATGGTCTGGGTGAAGGTGGCGATGGGCCTGGCGCTGGCGGGCACCGCCCTCTGGCTGACCCTGGTGCTCAGCCGTCTGGTTCAGCCCGGCGCCGCTGCGGCGGTCGCCGTGCTGGCGGCTCTGGCCGCGCTGCTGCCCCTGGTCATCACCAAGGCCCGGCTGCTGCGCTGGGCGGGGGTCGGCGGCCTTGCGGTGGCGGCGGTGGCGACGGCCGTTCTGGCCTCGCCGCCTGCGACCCGCGGTCTTCAGACCATGCCGGCCGGCGGTCCCTGGATCCCCTTTGCGGCCTCCGCGATCGCAGAGGATGTTGCGAAGGGCCGGGTGGTGTTCGTCGACGTCACCGCCAGCTGGTGCGTCACCTGCATCGTGAACGAGGAACGGGTGCTGGCGGTGGACCCGGTGGCGGGCCGTCTGGCCATGCCCGATGTGGTGGCGATGAAGGCCGACTGGACCCGGCCCGATCCGGCGATCGCCGACTATCTGGCCGGCTTCGGCCGCTATGGCATTCCGTTCAATGTGGTCTACGGCCCGGGCGCGCCGCAGGGCCTGGTGCTGCCCGAACTGCTGACCGCCGATGCCGTGACCCGGGCGCTGGATCGGGCCCGCGGCAACGGCGCCGGTTGAGCGCGAAATCCGGCGCCCGCGGACTTGCGCCCGTCACCGGAACCGGCCTTAAATGGCGGCGATCCCGAATGGCGGCGATCCCTGCCGGCCGGGTCCCGGTCGGTTCGCGCCGGTCGGGTCGTCCCCGCAGACGAGACGCGAGTTCCGAGCCAGGAGAGCACGACTATGACCATTTCCATCGGTGATAAGATTCCGGCAGCCACCCTGGTCGAGATGACCGCGGATGGCCCGAACAAGGTGTCCACCGACGAGCTGTTCGCCGGCCGCACCGTGGCCGTCTTCGCGGTGCCCGGCGCCTTCACCCCCACCTGCTCGGCCCGTCATCTGCCGGGTTTCGTGGAGCAGGCCGATGAGATCACGGCCAAGGGCGTCGACGAGATCGTCTGCATCTCGGTCAACGACGCCTTCGTGATGGGCGCCTGGGGCAAGGCCCAGGGCGTTGACGGCAAGGTCCGCCTGCTGGCCGACGGCAATGGCGACCTGACCAAGGCGCTGGGTCTGACCCTCGACGGCACGGGCTTCGGCATGGGCCTGCGTTCGCAGCGCTACTCGATGCTGGTGAAGGACGGCGTCGTTGCTCAGCTGAACGTCGAAAAGCCCGGGGCCTTCGAAGTGAGCGACGCCGCCACCCTGCTCGGCCAGCTCTGACATCGTCGCGGAGCCTCCGGGCTCCCGCCGCTGCATCGGCCGCACGTCCGGCACCCCTGTGGGATGCCGGACGTGCGGCCATGCCGGGATATCCTCAACGCCCGCCCAGCCATCGCGGAGCCGACATGACCCAGACCACCACCGACGACCGCGACCTGGCCGCGCGTTTCCCGAACCTGCATGTGCTCGACCATCCGCTGATCCTGCACAAGCTCAGCCATATGCGGAACCAGGCGACCTCGACCAAGACCTTCCGCCAGCTGCTGCGCGAGATCGCGCTGCTGATGGGCTACGAGATCACCCGCAGCCTGCCGATCACCCATGAAGAACTCGACACGCCGCTTGAACGCGTGGCGGTGCCGGTGATCGAGGGCAAGAAGGTTGCGGTGGTGCCGATCCTGCGCGCCGGCCTCGGCATGGCCGACGGCCTGACCGAGCTGATGCCCTCGGCCCGCATCGGCCATGTCGGCCTTTATCGCGACGAAGAGACCAAAGAACCGGTCGAATATCTGGTGAAGCTGCCGAAGGCCGATGGGCGGACCTTCATCCTGGTCGACCCGATGCTCGCCACCGGCAATTCGGCGGTGCACGCGGTCGACGTGCTGAACCGCTATGGCGTCGCCGACGAGCAGATCCGCTTCATGGCCCTGATCGCGGCCCCCGAAGGCCTGGAGGTCTTCACCCGCGCCCATCCGCAGGTGAAGGTCTATGTCGCCGCCGTCGACCGCTGCCTGGACGAAAACGCCTATATCCGCCCGGGCCTGGGCGATGCCGGCGACCGGCTGTTCGGGACGCGGTGATCTCGCCGCCTCTCGCGACCTGACATGCGGGACCCTGCAGATGACGAAGACCTACCGCAGTGAGGCCCTGGCCGCGATCCACGAGACGGCGTCGGATCTGCACGATGTGGGCCTGCTCGACAAACAGACCATGCGCCAGTTCGACGCCCTTGCCCTGGCACCGGTGACGCCTGAGCGTTCGGATGCCATCCCGACGTGACCACCGGCCTTATCAGCCAGTGGGAGCGGGGCGAGAAACGACCGGCGGGTGCGTCGCTCAAACTTCTGTCATTGGTTGAACGTCACGGCCTGGGCGTGCTGGCTTGATGTGAGGTTCCGGCGTCCCTCTCAGCCCCGCTTCGGAATCCCGGCGCGCGCCAGCGCGTCGGCACGTTCGTTTTCGGGGTGGCCGGCATGGCCGCGGACCCATTCCCATTCCACCGTGTGGCCGCGGACCAGCCCGTCCAGTTCCTGCCAGAGATCGGCATTCTTGACCGGATCCTTCGAGGCGGTCTTCCAGCCGTTGCGCTTCCAGCCATGGATCCATTTGGTGATGCCGTCGCGCACATAGGTGCTGTCGGTGCAGATCCGGATCGTGGTCGGCCGCTTCAGCGCGCGCAGCGCCTCGATGGCTGCGGTCAGTTCCATGCGGTTGTTGGTGGTGAGCGGCTCGCCGCCGCTCATCTCGCGCTCCAGCTCTCCCCAGCGCAGCAGCACGCCCCAGCCGCCGGGGCCGGGATTGCCCGAACAGGCGCCATCGGTGAAGGCTTCGACGATCTTCTTCGGTGCGTCAGTCGAGGCCATAGGCGCCCGGTCCCGTGACGCTGCGGTGGAAGCGCAGCTTGTGGAGATATTCGAGCGGGTCCTTGGGCTTCACCAGCGCCCCTTCCACCCGGTTCAGCCAGTCATAGGCACGGGTGAGCAGGAAGCGCAGTGCCGCCCCTTCGCAGAGCAGCGGCAGGGCCGCCAGTTCGGCGTCGGAGAAGGGGCGGACCTTGCGATAGGCCCCCAGCATCAGCCGGGCCTTGGTCACGTTGAACTGCCCGTCCGGCTCGAAGCACCAGGCATTGATGCAGATCGCGATTTCGTAGGCGAAGGCGTCGGAGCAGGCGAAGTAGAAATCGATCAGCCCCGACACCCGGTCCGGCCGCTCGTAGAACACATTGTCGGGGAAGAGATCGGCATGGATCGTGCCCGCCGGCAGATCGGCCGGCCAGTCGGTGGCGAGCCGGTCCAGCGTCTCCGCGATTTCGGCGGCAAGGCCCGGGACGATCTCGTCGGCACGGGTGCCGATGCGGGCCGCGAGCCCCTGCCAGCCGGGCAGGGCCAGCGCATTGGGGCGCCGGCCGGTGAAATCCGCGGTCGCAAGATGCAGCTCGGCCAGCGCCGTGCCCAGCGCCCGGCAATGGGCCGGCAGGATCCGGGCCGGCCCCCGGCCGGGCAGGAAGGTGAAGATCGCCGCCGGCTTGCCGACCAGTTCGACCAGGACCCGGCCCCGGCGGTCGCGCACAGGTTCCGGGCAGCGGATGCCGCGCCGGGTGAGGTGCTCCATGAGATTCAGGAAATAGGGCAGGTCCGCGGGGTCGACCCGCTTCTCATAGACCGTCAGCACATAGCGCCGACCGCCGGCGTCGAGGAACCAGTTGGAGTTCTCCACCCCCTGCTGGATGCCCTGCAACCGCTCGAAGGGGCCGATATCATAGCCGCTGAGCAGCGCGCGCATGTCGTCATCGTCGACCGCCGTGTAGACCGCCATCCCGGTCGATGCCTCCTGTTGCGCCGGGGCCAGCCCCGCGGCGCGTCTCTTCTGGTTGCGGGGGTATGGTCAGCGGGTCAGTTCGGGCGGCAGCTTGAACACCACCCGTTCCTCTGCCGTGGTCACCCGTTCGATCGTGACCGGTCCGCGGGCGCGGAAGGCGGTGATCACCTCTTCGACCAGTCTCTCGGGCGCCGAGGCGCCTGCGGTGATACCGACCCGCGTCACCCCTTGCAGCCGCGACCAGTCGATCTCGGCGGCGGTCTGGATCAGCCGGGCGTTGGCGCAGCCCGCCACGGCCGCCGTCTCGACCAGCCGGCGGGAGTTCGAGGAATTGGGCGCGCCGATCACCAGCACCGCCTGAACCTCGGCCGCAATGCGGGCCACGGCCTCCTGGCGGTTGGTGGTGGCATAGCAGATGTCCTCGCGCCGCGGACCGGCAATGTCCGGAAAGCGGCGGCGCAGCACCTCGATGATGCCCGAGGTGTCGGCCACCGACAGCGTGGTCTGGGTCGCGAAGGCAAGCTCCAGCCCGGGCCGCGGCGGCTGGTAGGCCTCGGCATCGGCGATGCTCTCGATCAGGTCGACGGCACCGTCGGGCAGCTGACCCATGGTGCCGATCACCTCGGGATGGCCGGCATGGCCGATCAGCAGCACATGGCGCCCCTCGTCGTGATGGCGCTCGGCTTCGCGATGCACCTTCGAGACCAGCGGGCAGGTGGCATCGATCGCGCGCAGCTCCCGACGCGCGGCCTCGGCCGGCACCGATTTGGGCACGCCATGGGCCGAAAAGATCACCGGCACCCCGTCCGGCACTTCGTCCAGTTCTTCGACGAAAACCGCCCCCTTGGCCGCCAGATCCTGCACCACGGTCTTGTTGTGGACGATCTCGTGGCGGACATAGACCGGCGCGCCGAAGCGTTCGATCGCCTTCTCGACGATCTGAATCGCGCGGTCGACGCCGGCACAGAAACCGCGGGGTTCGGCCAGCACGATGGTCACCGCAGCGTGCGGTACCGCTGCTGGGGAGGTCGGGGCCGCCTGGGTCATCGCGTCGGCTCTCCGGGCTGAAGGATCCGGAACGGCGGATCCGGGGAGGGTGGCTCGCATAGGGTGCGGTATGGCACGGGCGGCGCCCGAGTTCAACACCAGGCACACGCATCCCGTTGCCTGGGAAGGACGATCCCGGCCCTTGCCCGCGGTGATTCCTCGCCACTACACTCAAGGGCGTCCGCTCCGACGATAAAGCAATCCTGGCGCGCAATGCGCCGGCGGGGCGGCACCGAGGCACGAGTTGATGATCCATCGGCCGATTCGGCCGGCAAGAGACGGGAAGGGTCAGGACATGACGATGGAGAACGACGCCACACCGCCGGCCGCGGCGCCGGTGGTGGCACGGGCGGAGCCCTATGAGGTGGCGGTGAAGGCGGGGCGGACCTATTGGTGGTGTTCCTGCGGGCTGAGCACGAAACAGCCCTTCTGCGACGGCACCCACAAGGGCACCGGGCTCAGCCCTCAGGCCTGGAAGGCCGAAGAGGACGGCACGGTGTGGTTCTGCGGCTGCAAGCAGACCGGCGCAGGACCCATGTGTGACGGCAGTCACGAAAGATTGTGACCCCGCGGACGCGGCCCGGAAGGTGACACGGACATGCGCGGGCGGCGGCATTGCGTGCCCGCGCGCCATCGCTATAAAGTGGCGCTTGTCTCAGCCGGCCGCCCGGTCCCCGGGCGATCCGGCGATAAACGATCACGGAGCGCTTCGTCGTGGCACAGTCCCATTCCGCGTCCGGTCCCGAAACGGCAATGAACAGGACGGCGATGCGGGCGGCCCTGCGCCGCCGGGCGGCGCTGGCCCTGGCCGCGTCGGGGGTGGCGCTCGTCGTCTCCGGCTGCGGCGCCTTCTCACGCGCCGAGCCGCCGGTCTGCCCCCGCGTGGTGGTGCTGCGCGACACCGCCCAGGCGGTGCAGATCGAGCCGGGGGCGAAGGATGTGACCGGCGTGCGCTTCCTGGGCCGGATCGCCGATGCCCAGTGGACCTGCGATGCCGATACCGACGACGGCAAGCGCTATCTGGATGTGGCGCTGACCGTGGTGCTCGATGCCGAACGCGGCCCTGCCGCCCCCGATGCCACCGCCACCGCCTTCGACTATTACGTGGCGGTGGCCGACCGGCAGCAGACCATCCTGAACAAGCAGGTCTTCCGGTCGGATCTGCCCTTCCCGGCCAATCGTCTCAAGGCCGGATCGAAGGAGGAGCTCAGCATCCGTGTGCCGCTGCCCGGCACCAGCACCGGTGCCGACTATGCCCTGCTGATCGGCTTCCAGCTCGACCGCGAGCAGCTGGAATTCCAGCGCGGTCACAGCCGGTAAGAGCACAGCAGGACCCGGGGGGGGGCGCAGCCCGGGCCGGAACCATCCCGGTCCGGATCGTGATCCGTTGACGCGAGAGGGCTGCGGGCCGGATTGTGCCCCGCAGCCCTCTCGTGTATCCTGGCCGCGCTCGGAGGCTACGTGACAGACGAACCCTGTGGGAGAGCGCGCTGCGCGACACCCGGCCGGTCGACGGTCGGGATCATGTCGACGTAGTGCCGCCGAAGGAGCAACCGGCCCCGGTAAACTCTCAGGCACCAGGGACCGCAGGGGAATGTCACTCTGGAAAGCAGGCGGCGCAGAAGATCGCGGCGTCTCACCGAAGGGGTAAGTGCGACGGCACCCACCGCATCTGCGGTGCGTGGCGGCGCACAATCTTTCAGGTCCGAAGACAGAGCGGGGCCATCTCCGGGGACGGAACGTCGGATCGACCGGCGGCGCCGGACCTGGGAGATGCGCGGCCGCAATCCTGTTTTCTCGGAGCGACCCGATGTCCGGTCCGGACCAGCCGACCCAGGGCGGTGCCCCCGCCGATCTTCTGAAAACCCCGCTTTACGATCTCCATCAGGAGCTTGGCGGCAGGATGGTCCCCTTTGCGGGCTATCTGATGCCGGTTCAGTTTCCCATGGGCATCAAGGGCGAGCATCTGCACACCCGCGCCCAGGCCGGGCTGTTCGACGTCTCGCATATGGGCCAGGCGCGGATCACCGGGCCGGATGCCGCGGCGGCGCTGGAGCGCCTGGTCCCGGGCGACATCACCGGGCTTGGCCTCGGCCGGATGCGCTACACCCAGTTGACCACCGACGATGGCGGCATCCGCGACGACCTGATGGCGACGCGGTTCGACGGTCATGTGTTTCTGGTCGTGAACGCCGCCTGCAAGGCGGATGATTTCGCCCATATCGCGGCGCATCTGCCGGATGGTCACAGCCTCGACATCCTGGACGACCATGCCCTGCTCGCCCTGCAGGGGCCCGAGGCGGCGGCCGTGCTGGCGGCGCTCGCGCCCGAGGCGGCCGAGATGGCCTTCATGTCGATGCAGCCGCTCGATATCGCCGGCATCCCCTGCCTGGTCAGCCGGTCCGGCTATACCGGCGAGGACGGTTACGAGATTTCGGTTCCGGCCGACCAGGCGGAGGCACTGGCCCGCAGGCTGCTGGCGGATGCGCGTGTGGCGCCGATCGGCCTCGGCGCCCGCGACAGCCTGCGCCTTGAGGCCGGGCTCTGCCTCTACGGCCATGATATCGACCTCTCGACCAATCCGGTCGAAGCCGGGCTCGGCTGGTCGATCGCGAAGCGCCGCCGCACCGCCGATGCCGGCTATCCCGGGGCGGCGGTGATCGCCGCCGCCTTTGCCGAGGGCCCGGCCCGCAAGCGCGTCGGCCTGGTGCCCGAAGGCAAGGTGATCGCGCGCGAGGGCACCGACGTGGTCGATCCGGCAACCGGCGAGACCGTCGGCCGTGTCACCAGCGGCGGTTTCGGCCCCAGCGTCGACGGGCCGGTGGCCATGGCCTGGGTCCGCGCCGATCTGGCCGCCCCCGGCACCGCTCTTGCTCTCGACGTCCGCGGGAAATCCCGCCCGGCGGCCGTCGCCCCCATGCCTTTCGCGCCGCATCGCTACCGGCGCTGACCGGCCACACTCCCGCCCCATCAGGGAACAGCGAGCTTCCTCATGAGCACTCTGCGTTTCACCAAGGACCATGAATGGATCGACCTCGACGGCGAGGTCGCGACCGTCGGCATCACCGACTACGCCCAGGGACAGCTGGGTGATGTGGTGTTCGTCGAACTGCCCGAGGTCGGGCGGTCCCTGGCCGCCGGCGACGATGCCGCGGTGGTCGAGTCGGTCAAGGCTGCGAGCGACGTCTACGCGCCGATCGACGGCGAAGTGGTCGAAGCCAATCAGGCGGTGGTCGACGACCCGAGCCTGGTCAACAGCGATCCTGCGGGCGAGGGCTGGTTCTTCAAGGTCCGCGTCACCGATGCCGGTCAGCTCGACGAGCTGATGGACGAGGACGCCTATGCGTCCTACATCGCGGAGCTGGAGTGATCTTATCATGCGTTATCTGCCCCTGACGGGTGAGGACCGCGCGGAGATGCTCCGCGTGATCGGTGCCCCGTCGATCGACGCCCTCTATTCCGACGTGCCGGCCGACCTGCTGCATGGCCCGGAGGCCTTCCAGGCCGTGGCGCCGGGCAAGAGCGAGCTTCAGGTCGAGCGCGAGATGGCCGCCTATGCCCGCGCCAGCCGGGCCGCCGGTGACGGGCCGTTCTTCGTGGGCGGCGGGCTCTACCGCCACCATGTGCCGGCCGCCGTCGACCATCTGATCCAGCGGTCCGAATTCCTGACCGCCTACACTCCCTATCAGCCGGAAATCGCCCAGGGCACCTTGCAGACCCTGTTCGAGTTCCAGACCCAGGTGGCCCTGCTGACCGGCATGGACGTGGCCAATGCCTCGCTCTATGACGGCTCCACCGCCGCGGCCGAAGCGGGCATGATGGCGGTGCGCATCACCCGCCGGAACAAGGTGGTGGTGGCGGGATCGGTCCACCCGCACTACCGCGCCGTGGTGCAGAACCAGCTGGGTTTCGCGGGCATCGAGGTCGATCTCGCCCCGGCCGATCCGCTGGCTGAAGACGATGTCGCGGCGCGGGTCGATGCCGGCACCGCGGCGGTGATCGTGCAGAATCCCGGCTTCTTCGGCCAGGTCCGCGACCTCACGGCGCTGGCCCGGGCGGTGCATGCCAAGGGCGCGCTGCTGATCGTGGCGGTGACCGAGGCGGTGTCGCTGGGCGCGGTCGAAAGCCCCGGCGCCATGGGCGCCGACATCGTGGTCGGCGAGGGCCAGAGCTTCGGCAATGCGCTCACCTTCGGCGGGCCGACCGTCGGCCTCTTCGCCACCCGGTCGAAATTCCTCCGCCAGATGCCGGGCCGGCTCTGCGGCGAGACCGTGGATGCCGATGGCCGTCGCGGCTTCGTGCTGACGCTGTCGACCCGCGAGCAGCACATCCGCCGCGACAAGGCGACCAGCAACATCTGCACCTCGGCCGGCCTTTGCGCCACCGCCTTCACCATCCATCTGGCGATGCTGGGAGAGCAGGGGCTGGCGCATCTGGCGGCGCTGAACCATGCGCTGGCCTCCCGCGCGGCCGATCGTCTGGCGGCGGTGCCGGGTCTGCGTCTGGTCAACGACACCTTCTTCAACGAGTTCACCCTCGATCTGGGGCAGCCGGCCGCACCGGTGGTGGAGCGGCTGGCGGCGCGCGGCATCCTGGCCGGCATCGCGCCGGCGGCGCTCGACGGGGTCGAGGCGGATGCGGCGGCGCTCCGCAACCTGCTGGTGGTGGCGGTGACCGAACTCGTCACCGACGAGGATGTCGAGGCGCTGGCCTCGGCGCTGACCGAGGAGCTTTCGGCATGACCGCGATGGACCGTTCCCAGGGCCGGGTCTCGCGCGACGAGACGCCGGAGATTTCAATGATCCCCGAAACCGCGACCGGCAATCGCGGCCTGCAGCTTGAAGAGCCGCTGATCTTCGAACAGGGCACCCCCGGCCGGATCGGCGTCGATCTGGCGCCGGTGCCGGAAGCGAAAAGCCGGCTGGGCGGTGTGGTGCGCAAGGCGCCGGTCGGCCTGCCCGATCTGGCCGAGCCGCAGGTGGTGCGCCATTTCGTGCGCCTGTCGCAGAAGAACTACTCGATCGATTCGGGGCTCTTCCCGCTCGGCTCGTGCACGATGAAGTACAATCCGCGCCTGAACGAAAAGGTGGCGCGGATGCCGGGCTTCGCCGATCTGCACCCGCTGCAGCCCGTTTCCACCATCCAGGGCGCGCTCGGCATGATGCACGAGCTGGGCACCTGGCTGACCGAGCTGACCGGCATGGCCGAGGTGACGCTGGCGCCAGCCGCCGGCGCCCATGGCGAGCTGGCCGGGCTGATGGCGATCCGTGCCGCCCACGTCGCCCGCGGCGATGCCCGCAAGCGTGTGATCGTGCCCGACAGCGCCCATGGCACCAATCCGGCCTCGGCCGTGCTCTGCGGCTATACCGTGCAGAGCATTCCGGGCACCGATGACGGCCGGGTCGATGTGGCGACGCTGAAGGCGGCGCTCGGCCCCGATGTCGCGGCGGTGATGCTGACCAATCCCAACACCTGTGGCCTGTTCGAACGGGACGTGAAGGTGATTGCCGATGCGGTGCACGAGGTGGGCGCCTATTTCTACGGCGACGGCGCCAATTTCAACGCCATCGTCGGGCGGGTGAAGCCGGCCGAACTCGGCTTCGACTGCATGCACATCAACCTGCACAAGACCTTCTCCACCCCGCATGGCGGCGGCGGCCCGGGTTCGGGCCCGGTGGTTTTTGCCGAAAGCCTCGCTCATGTCGCGCCGGGTCCGCGGATCCGCCGGCAGGACGACGGCAGCTATACGGTCGAGGCCGTGCCGGGTGGCCCGGCCGTGGGCCGGCTCAAGGCCTTCTTCGGCCAGGCGGGCATGTTCACCCGGGCGCTCGCCTATATGAAGAGCCTGGGCCGCGACGGTCTGTATGCGGCTTCGGGTGATGCGGTGCTGGCCGCCAATTACCTGATGGCGCGGCTCTCGGAAGAGATGACCCCGGCCTTCCCCGGCCCGGCGATGCATGAATGCCTGTTCGACGACGGTTTCCTTGAGGGCACCGGGGTCAGCACGCTCGACTTCGCCAAGGCGATGATCGACGAGGGCTTCCACCCGATGACCATGTACTTCCCGCTGGTGGTGCATGGCGCGATGCTGATCGAGCCGACCGAGACCGAATCGAAGCAGGCGCTGGACCAGCTGGTCGACGCGCTGCTCTCGCTGGCCCGCCGGGCGAAGGCGGGGGAAGCGGAAGCCTTCCATGCCGCCCCGCGCTACGCGCCGCGCCGGCGTCTCGACGAGACCCTCGCCGCCCGCAAGCCGGTGCTGCGCTGGACCCCGCCGGCAGAGGCCCGCGCCGCGGCCGAGTGACCGCCCGCAGACCTGTCCCGACCGCCCCGGTAGCGTCGCTGCCGGGCCAGTCCGGAGACCGATCGACCGCCTCGGTAGCGTCGCTGCCGGGCCAGTCCGGAGACCGATCGACCGCCTCGGTAGCGTCGCTGCCGGGCCAGTCCGGAGACCGACCGACCGCCCCGGTAGCGTCGCTACCGGGGCGGTTCGCGTTTCGGTCGGCAAATCCCGCGATGCGGCACAGGAGCGTTAATCCGGGTTGACCTGGGCACAGGAAGCGCGGGCCAAAACCAATACATCCGGGTAGGATGCGGGAAATCCGGCCCCCCTTGCTGCGGGTGGTCCTGCATAGCGGAAAATCCTTCTCCATGAGCCTCGCCACCCGGGCCCGCGGGCCGATCTTCCGTCTCACCCTCGCCCTGGCGCTGCTGCTGCCGGTGTGCATGGGCATTGCCGGTTTCCTGAACCTCACCGCCCTGAAGCGGGTCGACGCCGAGGCGACGGTCAGCGAGGTGACCGCGATCGGCGGCAAATGGGCCGACCGGCTGCAGGTCGCCGTGCGCTACGGCAAGCCGATCGAGAAATTCTCGGGGCTCGACGACCTGCTCGACGATGTCCGCCAGGATATCCCGCTGGCGGGCCAGGCGGCGGTGGTCGATCGTCGGGGGCAGGTGCTGGGCAGCCGCGGTGAAGAGGCGGCAGTGCCGGTGGTCGGCGCGGATCAGGGCGGCCAGGTCGTGGAACGGGTGACCGCCGGTCGCCGCTGGGTGCTGTTCCCGATCCGTGATGCCGGCGGGGCGGTCGTGGCCCATCTGGGCGTGGCATTGCCCGAAGAGGCCCATACGGCCGAGATCGGCCGCACCGTCCAGGCGATGGTCGCCGCCGCGGCCGCTGCCACCATTCTGGGCGTTCTGGTCACGCTGGGGCTGGGTTTCGTCTCGGCCCGTGGCAGGGCGGCCGATGATGTGCGGCTGAAGCGGATGCGGGTCGCCGGCATCGCGGTGGTGGTGCTGGCTCAGGCTGGGTTTGCCGCCTATGCGATCGGCGAGTTCCGCAGCGCCGTCGAGAATGCCGCCGCACGTCAGGGCGAACGTCTGGCGGCCTCGGTCGCCAATGATCTCGACCAGTTGATCAACAAGGGCATCGCGCTCCGTTTCATGGGCCGGATCGAGGACAATTTCGCCCGGCTGATCGATCAGGTGCCGCTGATCGGCGGTGCCGCCCTGGTCGGGCCCGACGGCACGCGCATCGCCGTGGCCGGTGTCACCGGCCCGGATGCCGGGCCGGTGGTCACCCGTGACCTGACCACGGTCGCGGGCAGCGGCGGCCGCCCCGCCGGCCGGATCGAGATGACGCTGTCGGGCACCGCCATTGCCGACAGCGTGCAGTCGCGCGTGCTCGACGCGGTCACCCTGGCGCTGGTTTCGGCCATGATCGTGGGCGAGGGGCTGATCTTCGTCTTTGCGGCGGTCCGTGGCCGTACCGGGGCGGGTGGTATCGCCGATTCGCGCTTCGCACGGCCGATGGCCTTCCTGTTCCTTCTTGCCTGGTCGCTGCCCCTGTCTTTCGTGCCGCTGGCGATGCGCCTGCTGGCCGCAGGCAACGGAGGGGAGACCAGCGACATCATGATGGCGGCCCCGGTTTCGGCCGAGATGATGTGCGCGCTGGTCACCGCCCTCATCGCCGGCCCGATGGCCGATCGCCGCGGCTGGCAGGTGCCGGTGCTGACCGGCTTCGGCCTGTGTGTGCTGGCCAATCTGGTGTCGCTGGTGGTGATGGCGACCCAGACCCATCCCGCCGCCTTCATCGCCGCGCGTGCCCTGGGCGGTCTCGGCTATGGCTTTGCATGGATGGGCATCCAGAGCCACCTCTACGCCACCACTTTGCCCGAGCGCCGGGCCAGCGCCACGGCCGGGCTGATCGCCGGCATCTTCGTCGGCCAGATGTGCGGTACCGCGATCGGGGCGATGCTGGCCGAACAGCTGGGCTATGCCAATGTCTTCCTGGTCGCGGCCCTGTTCATGGTCATGCCGCTGATTGTGGCGCTGGTCGCCGTCAGTGTCGGCCGCGAGCCCGCGACCGTGGCCGAGAGCAAGCCCGCCGCCGCCGCGCCGGTGCCGGCCGAAGCCGGCGGCGGCTGGCGCGGCCTGTTCACCGACCGCACCTTCATGCTGGTGCTGATCTGCAGTGTGATCCCGTTCTCGATCGCCCAGGTCGGCCTGCTCAACTTCGCCGTGCCGGTCTATCTGGCAGAACAGGGCATCAACCAGTCCGATATCGGCCGCGTGCTGATGGTCAATGGCCTGGCAGTCATCCTGCTCGGCCCGCTCTTCGGCCGGCTGACCGACAGGGTGACCGACAAGCGGCCTTTCATCGTGGCCGGTGCACTGGCCGCCGCCGCCGCCCTGGTCGTTGCCAGCATCGGCGGCAATCTGATGGCGCTGGTCGCCGCCGTGTTCCTGATCGGCGTCTCGGGCAGCATTGCCGGCGGCGCGCAGAGCGCCCATGGCCTGCAGGGCGAAGGCGTCGCCCGGGCCGGCATCGGCCGGGCGGTCAGCATGAAGCGTTCGGCCGACAAGTTCGGCCAGATGCTGGGGCCGCTGATCGTGGGCGGGCTGTTCGCGGTGGTCGGCACCACGGCGGGGCTGGCGGCCACGGCGGGGCTGATGCTGGCGGCCGGCCTGCTCTTCCTGCTGCTCGACCGCCGCCCTGCGCCACCCCGGGTGGGGGAGGCGGAGGCCAGCTCATGACCTTGGAGCATCTGCCGATGCCGCGATCGCCCAAGGTCGGGGTGGAGATCGAACTGCCGGTCGCCTCTGCCGCCGACGGCTCCAGCCTTGCCGTGCCCGACGTCTTCACCCGTCTGGTTGCCGAGGGCGAGGCCCAGGGCCGGTCGCCGCAGCCGCTCTGCCTCGGCGGCCGGGTGGTGGGCCTGCGCGATGCCGCGGGCATGATCTCGGTCGACAACGGTTTCAACAACCTCGAAGCCTCTCTCGGGCCGGTCAGCGGTCTGGAGCGGCTCGACGACGAGGCGCACGAGGCGCTGGACCGGATCGGGGCCGCGGTGACGGCCGCAGGCGGCATGCTGGTCAATCTGGCCGAGCATCCCTTCCAGCCGGTGTCACGTCCCTTCTATCTCGCCACCCGGGCCCCGAAGCCGGTCTATGACTATTGGAACGAGGTGCGGGGCTGGGATCATGCGGCCGGCATCGATGCCAAGGCCCATAACAGCCCCTCGACCGATGTGCCGGTCGATCGCGGTGCCGATGCGGTCAATCTGGTGCTGGGCTTCTCCGCGGCCTTCATCGCCCTCTTTGCCAACAGCCCCTACGAGAACGGCCGGGCGACCGGCTTCAGGGAGAACCGGCTGACCCTCTGGTCGCGGATGTGCGGCAGGGCCCATGCCGCCCGCGATCGCAGCTGCTTCGTGCCGCCGGCCGAGCCCTTTGCCGGGCTCGCCGCCTATATGCGCTGGGCGCTGGGCATGGATGCGCCGCTGCCGGCCCTGCCGCACGGCCCGGCGGATCTCGCCCCCACCTCGAAGATCGGTGGCCTGGTCGAGGTCGAGGGTCAGCCGACCCTGCGGGAATTTCTTGCCAGTGGCCGCAGCTGGAGCGGCCGGCTGCGGGGCGACGACATGGTGGTACAGATCCGCCCCTCTGCCACCCATTTCGCGGCGTTGCAGTCGTCGAACTTCCTGGACGCCCGGTTGCGCTTTGCCTTCGCCCCCGGCCGCATGCCCGAGCCGGCGACGCTGGCCGCGGCGGTCGACAGCGATGCGGCCCTGGCCCGGCTGATGGCCGAGACCACCTCGGCGGTCTATCTGGAAGGCCGTGCCCCCGGCGCCAACCTGCCGGATCAGGAGCTGACCGATCTGGGCGGCGAGGCCGTGGCGGCCAGTGTGGTGAGCGCCGCCGGTGCCCTGCAGAAGGGGCTGCTGGCGGTGATGGATCGGGGTCTGGCCGTCATCGCGCGCCATGGCTGGGCGCGGCTGATGCTGCTGCGCATGCGCGCCATGCGCGACGGGCTGGGGGCCGAGGTCGATGGTCTGACCGCGGCTGGTCTGGCGGCGGAGCTGGTCGATCTGGCGGGTGCCGGGCTTGATGCCCGCGAGGCGCGCTTCCTTGCCTATCCGGCCTTCGTGCTGCAGACGGGGCAAAGCGGCGCCGATCGGGCGATCGCGATGGTGGAAGCCGGCCATGACGACATGGCCGCGCGGCTGGCTCGGCTGGTCTTCGCCCGGCGGCATGTCGCCCTGGGCGGTGCGGCGTCCGCCGCCGCCGGGCTCGCTCAGCGCTCGATCTTGCGGTAGATCTCGTCGGCGGCCAGCAGGATGTCGACCGGCGGGTTGAAGCCGATGATCTCCATGGTCTCCAGATTGAGGGCGATCTTGGCCGGCGCCACCCAGCGCTGATCCAGCGCCCAGGGCTCGGCGCCGTTGAAGATCCGGCCGATCACCTCGGCATGGAACAGCCCGACATACGAGAAATCGCCCTGGGCGATGCTCATCAGCACGCCCCGGCGGACGTCGCCCGATCCGGCCATCGAGAAGGTCGGCACGCCGGCATCCAGCGCCGCATCGACGATGGCGGCAAGGCTGCTGCTGGTCACGCCGCGGTGGACGGTGATGTAGAGCGCGTCGACCTTGGGGGCCAGTTCCTGGTAGCAGCGCACCGCCTCGGCCTTGGCGACATCTTCCGGCACGCCGTTGAAGGGGGCGAAGCAGGTGACGAGGTCGAAGCCGCGGCTGGCGGAGACCGACTCGACCTCTTCGATGGCGGCAAAGGTGCGGCCTTCCAGCGTGTTCTCGTAGACCACGCCCAGGCGCTTCGCCCGGACGATGTCGTCGAACAGCTCCACCTGACGGCCGTAACGGCCGGGCTCGACCTTGGCATGCAGGTTGGGGCGGCCGGAATCATCCGGTGACGGGATGATCTTCGAGGCGACGGGGTCCGAGGTCGAGGCGACGACGATCGGTGTGGTGACCGCGTCATTGGCCAGATCCTGACCCGCCCAGGTGCCCATGGCGATCATCAGGTCGATATCCTGCCGCCGGGTCAGCCGCTCGATGATCTCGGGCCGGACCTGCTTGCGGCGCTCGGGGTCGAAATCGCCGGCGGTGTAATGGGCGTCGCCGACGAATTCGACATGGCCGCCATTGGCATTGGTGATCAGGAACTGCCAGAGAGCGGCGGAGTCCTTCACCTGATCCATCGGCGGCAGATCGATCGGGGGCACCCAGCCCAGCTGCATCAGCCCGCGGACGATGGCGGCAAGGATGATCTTATAGTCGCCGTACTGGCCGCCTTCGTAATAGCCGATGCGGAAGCGCTTCTCGGGGGTTTCGGGGCCCGGCACTGCCGGGATCGCCTCGGCCGCGGCGCGGATCTCGGGCGAGGGCGGGGCGGCATGGGTCGAGGCGGGCAGCAGGCCGATCAACAGCCCGGCAAGTGCCAGACCGATCAGCAGCGACAGCAGGACACGTCCGAACAGGGTCGCGGGCTTCCAGAGGGTCATCCGATGCTCCGTAGTGCCTCGGGGGCTGCGGTGGTGGCGTCGGCCCCGGGGCCGGCGTAGTGCAGGGCGAAGACGGTGATGTCGTCCGACTGGTCGGCACCGGCAACGAAATCGTCGATGTCGTCGAACAGCCGGTCGACGAAGCGCTTCGGATCGGCCGCCATGCCGCCGGCCGACACCCGGAGCAGCCGGTCGTCGCCGTAGAGCGCCTTGTCGGGGTTGTGGGCCTCGGTCACGCCGTCGGTATAGACCAGCAGCTCGTCGCCGGCGCAGAGGTCCAGCGACATCGCCCGGTAGGGCATGTCTTCCATCACGCCCAGCGCCGGGCCACAGACCGTGCTCAGGGCCTCGGGTGCCGTGGCGCCGCGACGCAGCAGCAGCGGCGGGTTGTGGCCGGCATTGCAGTATTCCAGCCGGCCGGCCGCCAGATCGATCCGGCCGCAGAACAGGGTGACGAACATGGTGTTCGGGTTGTCGCGCGCCAGCATGTCGTTGACCTCGGCCAGCATCTCGGCCGGCGTCAGGCCCTTCTCGGCCGAGGTCTTGAGCAGGGTGCGGGTGATGGCCATGAACAGTGCCGCCGGCACGCCCTTGCCCGACACGTCGCCGACCACGAAGTAGAAATGGCGGCCCTCGGCGAAATAGAAGTCGAACAGGTCGCCGCCGACCTCCTTTGCCGGCACCAGGCGGGCATGGAGATTGATCTCGGGCCGGTCGGGGAAGGGCGGGAAGGTCTTGGGCAGCAGGCCTTCCTGAATGTCGCGGGCGGCGGCGAGTTCGCCTTCAATTCGCATACGCTCTTCCGTCACCCGGATCAGCTCGCGGATCTTGGCGCGGAGCGTCTCGTCCATGAAGGCGAAGGCGGATGCCAGCCGGCCGATTTCGTCGGCACGATCGTCGATCATCCGCCGCAGCCCCGGATCGGGCGGCGCGTCCTGGGTGAAATCCTGCGAGGCGAGGGCGCGGACCCGGACCTCCAGCCGGCGCAGCGGCCGGACCAGCCAGCCCGAGAGCGGATAGGCGGCCAGGAAAGACAGCACCAGAACCGAGCCGAGCAGCAGCGCCTGATTGCGGGTGACCTCGCGCGCCGGGCCCAGGATGTCGTCGCGCGACAGCAGCATCGTCACCCGCCAGTCCAACGGCTTGAACAGATGGGCGTAGAGTACGACGTCGTCGGCGCCCGCCGGCGGTGGCACCGCAATCGTGTCCTGGCGGGGCAGGGTCTGCGGCAGCATGGCGAAGGCGTCGGCGCAGCTGTCGACGGCGGTGCTGATCGCCGCACAGGCGGCATCACCGCCCTGGGGCGGGATCACCAGCCGGCCCTGGCCGTCGAAGATCATCGCCCGGCCGCGATCGCCCAGGCGGAGCGCATGGACGCTGTTGGTCAGGTCGCGGATCATCTGCGCCATCTGGGCGTCGGCTGCACGCTGGACGTCTTCGGCGTCGGCGATCACCGCCACCGTCCAGCCCCAGGGCTCGAAATTGCGGAAATAGCCGAATTTCAGCCGGGTCTCGGTGGCATCCAGGCTCTGCCAGGGGAAGGTGGAGAAGGTGTCGCCGTATTGGGCAACGTCTTCCTGTGCCGCCTGGAAGGCGGGGCGGCCCTTCATGTCGCGGCCGTCGATCAGCGTCTGGCCCAGCAGGGCGGCATTGGGGTGGATCAGCACCCGCATGCCGCCGTCATAGACGATGACATAGCGGGCCTCGCTGCGCGGCTGGTCCGACAGCCATTGCAAGGCGGTGTTGCGGGCGGCGGTCTCGCTCATCCCGCCATTGGCGGCCAGGCGGCGCAAGGCGGAGAGCACCGAGACCACCTGGTCGCCCTGGTCGCGGAGTGCCGTCTTGCGCTGGTCGACGGCATCGACCTTCTGGCGGATCAGCGACTGGAAGCGCTCACGCAGGCTGGTGGCGAAAAGATCGATGGTGTTGGTGGCCTCGCGCTCGCGTTCCGAGACGAAGCTCCGCTCCAGCAGGGCGGTGGTGGATGGCAGGATCACGGCGGCGGTGACGCCCAGGATGGCGGCCACGCCCAGAAACACCGCCACTCTCAGTGATCGAAACTGCCGCACGCCCTGTCCCCGTCGCCACATGCCCCGGCCGTCCGGCAGGTCTTCGCCCGGCCGGCCGTCATTTCTCCCGCCGGTGCATCCTGCCTGATCACCGGCCACATGGCGAGCCTCCAGACGCACCGGGTCAACGGCGGGCCACATTGGTGACGGAACATTACATCGACGCCGGAGGATCGATCCAGTGACGCGACATTACATCGACGTCGATGTATTATATCGACGATATGTCATTATATTGATGCCGGAATATCCGCAGGAGCCGGTCCCGAAACGCGAAACGCCCCGCCGGCAGGGCCGGCGGGGCGTTTCGGAACTGCCCGGATTGCGGGAGACGCAGATCAGTGCAGGGTCTTGAGGCCGGCGATGGTGTCATCCACCAGCTTGGCCTGACGGTCGGCGGAGAGCTGGGTGCGCAGCACCTGCTCGGTCGCCGCCATTGCCACATCGACCGCGGTCGCACGGACCTCGGCGATCGCATCGGCTTCCGCCTGGGCGATCTTGGTGGCGGCCATGCGCTCGCGGCGCTCGATCGACTGGGCCAGCTGGGTCTGGCCCATCTCGACGATGCGCTTCGCTTCGGTGCGCGCATGGGCGACCATCTGCTCGGCTTCCTGCATCGCCTCGCGCTGCTTGCGCTGATACTGGGCGAGGAGCGCCTGGGCGTCCTCGCGCAGCTTCTGCGCGGCATCGAGTTCGGCGCGGATCGCGGCTGCACGGGCGTCGAGCATGCCCCCGATGGTCTTGTGGACCTTCAGGAAGCCAAGCCCGGCGATGCAGAGGACGAAGGCGACGGCGACCCAGAAAGTGGGATCGGAGAACATCGGCCTCACTCCTTCCGCGACGAGGTGGCAGCCAGGGCGGCGTCGACGGCGCTGCGGACCGCAGCGGTATCGACCGGCGCACCGGCGAGCTTCGCGGTGGCAGCCTCGGCGGTCTCGGTCGCGAGCGACGCGAGATCGGCCATGGCGTCCGCCTTGGCGGCGGCAACGGCGGCCTCGGCCTCGCGGACCTTGGCGGCCAGACGCTCGTCGAGCGCGTCAAGCTGCCGCTGGGCCTCGGCCTGGGCCTGCTCACCGGCCTGCTCCAGAAGCTTCTGGGCTTCGGCGCGGGCATTGGCGAGCGCCGCTTCATAGGCCGCACGCGCCTCTTCGGCCTCGCGCTTCAGCGCTTCGGCACGATCGAGATCGGCGGCGATACGGTCCTGGCGCACCTCGAGGATATCGGCGATGCGCGGGAGCGCGATCTTCGACATCAGCAGATAGAGCAGGCCGAAGGACACCACCAGCCAGAAGATCTGCGACGCGAATGTGCTCGGTTCGAACTGAGGCATGGGTCTCCCGGGGCATTTCGTGGACGGGGCCCGGAAAAGGCCGTCCGTCATGGCGAAAGTCTGGCGTGGCCGGAGGATCGTGCCGTTGCCGGATGATGTGCTCCAAGAAGCCTCATCCGGCGGCCGTCTGCCGTCCCCGCCCTCACGAACGCGCCCGAGGCGGTGTTTTCACACCCCTCGGGCCCGCTCGGTACCGGTTCCCGGCCGTCGTGCTGATCAGAACACGAAGAGAATGATCAGCGCGATCAGCAGGGCGAAGAGGCCGACCGCCTCGACCAGCGCGAAGCCGAGCATCGCGAGGGGGAACACGGTGGTGCGGACCGAGGGGTTCCGCGCCAGCGAGCTGACCAGCGAGGAGAAGATGTTGCCGATACCGATACCGACGCCGAACAGCGCAAGCACCGCGAGGCCGGCACCGATCATCTTTGCGGCTTCCAGTTCCATCGCTCAACTTCCTTATCTTGACAAAGGGACTGGTTTTCAGAGAGGCGATCGCCCGAACCTGCCCGCGACCGGGGACCGGCCGGCGACATCGCCGGTCGGTCGGATCCGGTCCCGGATCTCAGTGCAGGTGCAGCGCGTCGTTGAGGTAGATGCAGGTCAGGATCGCGAAGACATAGGCCTGCAGCGCGGCGATGAAGAGTTCGAGGGCGGTGAGGCCCACGACCACCACGAGAGGCGCAACGCCCGCGATACCGAGCGCGACGATGAAGCCGGCCAGCACCTTCAGCATCGTGTGCCCGGCAACCATGTTCGCGAACAGTCGCACCGACAGGCTGATCGGACGCGACAGGTAGGAGATGATCTCGATCGGCACAACCAGCGGCATCATCCACAGGGGCACGCCCTGGGGGACGAAGAAGCTGAAGAAGTGACCGCCATGCTTCACCAGACCGATCACGGTGGTCAGCAGCCAGACAAACAGCGCCATCGCAAAGGTGACGACGATGTGGCTGGTGGTGGTGAAGCTGTAGGGGAGCATGCCCGCCAGGTTGGCGAACAGGATGAACATGAACAGCGTGAAGATGAAGGGGAAGTACTTCCGGCCTTCGGATCCCACGTTGTCTCGAAGCATGTTCGCTACAAACTCGTAGGACATCTCCGCCATCGACTGTCCGCGGCCCGGAACGAGGGCACGATTGCGCGAGCCCAGCGTCAGGAACAGCGTAACGGCCGCGATGGCGATGAACATCCACAGCGACGAGTTGGTGAAGGAGATGTCGACGCCGCCGATCTGGAGGTCGACCAGACGCTTGATGTGGAACTGCTCAAGCGGGCTATGTGCTTCCGCCACCGTGGCCCTCGCTCTTCGTTAAGAACTCAACCCTGGCCGGAGCCGTCGGCATCGGGGAATTCCCGCATGCCGGCCACCTTCCGCACCCTTGCCCGCGGTCGACCCGCAGACCCGTCAATCTTCCCGTCCGGCGTCACCGGCGGTCGCCGGCGTCATCCTGCCGCCCCGAACCATCCCCTTCCGGGGGATCGGCCGGGCCGTTGCCCTTCGCTTCGCCTTCATCGATCTCGTTCATCGTCCGCTTGGCGAAGGCGTAGGCATTGCGTATGCCGGCCGCCGCACCAAATAGAAAGAAGATGAGCATTCCGAAGGGTGCCGTGCCGAGCCAGCGGTCGATGAACCAGCCAAGCCCGAGCCCGACGACGAGAGCCGCCAGGAGGTCCGTCCCGACGCGAGCGGCGAACCCGATGCCCTTCACCGGCTCACGCGAATTCCCCGGACCGTCGCCAGTGCGGCGGCCGGTGGAGGATCGTGCCTGCTTCAATCGGGCTTCAAGCTCTTTCAGTCCCGAGTCGTCCCGGTCATCCATGAGCATGGGCCCGCCTTGAGCATCCGGTCGGTGGAAGGCGTCTCTGGGTTTCCGGCGTCAGGCGGGCTGCATTTCTGCAGCAACACCTTGGGATCCGGCCACCCGGGCACGCCGGCCGCGCCGCAACAGCGCTGCCGAAGGCGCGTGAACCATACGGGGAAGCCCTATGCGTGTCAAGAATGAAAACCCCTTGCTTTACAAGGGATTGGCTTGGCCAACCCATTGATTTTTCAGCACTCGTCTTTCAGGCTCGTGCCCACCCGGACACCCTGTGCCCTGGTGTCGCGGGTGCCGGCGGTGCAACCTCCGGGTATCTGATGCGGGCTTCCACCGCATGACGGGGGGCGGGCTTTGATGCTTCGGGATGCGTGATGGGGTGGCTTATCCCCCGTTGATTGAAAATCGGCGAGATGTTGCATCCTTCGCGCGGTTGACGCATGGTGACTGAACAAGGCCGGCCCGATACGGGACCGGCCACCACGCCCCGGGACGCCAGACGCGACGGGGCTTCGCGGGCGGGATCATCGCCGGCGGACGGGCGGATCCTGGATGGAAGCCCGCGTGGACGATCGTGATGGCATTGCCGCCTGCACCCTGCCGGCGGCGGCGGTTTTCTGCTGCCACGCGACGCCGACGCAGCGCGCTTCCTCTCGGTTATATACGGGCCCCCGTCCATCGGCCGCTTCCGCACCGACAGCTGTGTGACGGAGGGACGGAACGCGATGTTCGGGCTTGGAGCCGGTCAGGGACTGATGATCTGCGGCCATGGCAGCCGCGATCAGGGGGCGGTCGACGAATTCGCCGAGCTGGCCATCGAGCTGCGCCGGCGTTTTGCACCGGTGCCCGTCGAATACGGTTATCTGGAATTCGCCCGCCCGATCATCCGCGAAGGTCTGGACCGGCTGCGGGCCCAGGGCGTGCGCGAGGTTCTGGCCGTGCCGGGCATGCTGTTCGCCGCCGGCCATGCCAAGAACGACATCCCCTCGGTGCTGAACACCTATCAGGAAAGCGTGCGCACGGGCGGCGAGATGGCCGGCGGCCTGGCCGATCCCGGTTTCACCATCCGCTATGGCCGTGAACTGGGTATCGACCCGCGGATGCTGAAGGCGGCGGGAGAGCGGGTAGAGGCGGCCATCGCCCGTGCCGATGCCGCCCGGCCGGTGACCGATCCCATCCCGCGCCACGAGACCCTGCTGGTCGTGGTCGGCCGCGGCGCCTCGGATCCGGACGCCAATTCCAACGTCGCCAAGGTCGGCCGCATGCTCTGGGAGGGGCTGGGCCTCGGCTGGGCGGAGACCGCCTATTCCGGCGTCACCTTTCCCCTGACCGAACCGGCGCTCCGCCACGCGGTGCGGCTGGGGTTCCGGCGGATCGTGGTGTTTCCGTATTTCCTGTTCACCGGCATTCTGGTCAACCGGATCTACGACGCCGTCGACCGGGTGGCGGCCGATTTCCCCGAGATCGAATTCGTGAAGGCCCGCTATCTGCGCGACCACCCGCAGGTGGTGGAAACCATGATCGACCGGGTGCAGGAAATCCTGCAGGGCACCGGCAACATGAACTGCCAGATGTGCAAATACCGGGTCCAGGTGCTGGGCTTCGAGGCCGAGCGTGGCCTGCCGCAGGAAAGCCATCACCATCATGTGGAGGGCATCGGCACCGGTGCCGCGGGGCATGATCACGGGCATGATCACCATCACCACCATGATCACGATCATCCCCATGGCCACGATCACCATCACGACCACCACCATCACGGGTCCCACCATCACGGAGCCGGCCATGATCATGGCCACCACCACCACCCCTATCCCCATGCCGACCACCCGCTCGGGCCGTCCAGTCTGAAGAAGGCATCGGGGGGATGAGTGCGGCCTGGCTGCGTGTGCCGGACGAGATCTATGCCAGATCCTTCGCCATCATCCGTGCCGAGGCGGAGCTTGACCGGCTGCCCGCGGCCCTGGTGCCGCTGGCGCTCAGGGTCGTGCATGCCTGCGGCATGGTCGAGGTGGCGTCGCATCTTGCCTGGCGGGGGGATCCGGCCGCGGCCGGCCGCGCCGCGCTGGCCGATGGCCGGCCGGTGATCGCCGATTGCCGCATGGTCGCTTCGGGCATCATCCGCCGCCGGCTGCCGGCGGCTACCGGCATTCTCTGCGGGCTCGACTGCGACGAGACGGCGGCGATCGCGGCGCGCGACGGCACCACCCGGTCGGCCGCAGCCCTCGATGCGCTGGGCGACCGGCTGGCGGGGGCGGTGGTCGCGATCGGCAATGCGCCGACCGCCCTGTTCCGCCTGCTGGAGATCATCGCCGGCGGGGGGCCGCGCCCGGCGGCCATCCTGGCCTTCCCGGTGGGGTTCGTCGGCGCCGCCGAGAGCAAGCAGGCGCTGATCGAGGCCGATTGCGGGGTGCCCTTCCTCACCCTGCCCGGGCGGATGGGCGGCAGCGCCATGGCCTCGGCGGCCGTCAATGCCCTCTGGGCGCCCAATGAGGAGGGGGCGGGATGATGGACGGCGCCACTCTGACCACCGCAACCGCCCCCTGGATCACCATCATCGGCATCGGCGAGGACGGCCTGGACGGTCTCGGCACCGAGGCCCGGGCCGAGGTGGCCGCGGCGGAGCTGCTGATCGGCGGCGATCGTCATCTGGCGATGCTGCCCGCGGAAGATCAGCGCCCGCGCCTGGCCTGGCCCAGCCCGCTCAAGGATCTGCGGCCGGCGATCGAAGCCGCGCGCGGACGCCGGCTGGTGGTGCTGGCCAGCGGCGACCCTTTCTGCTGGGGCGTCGGCACCACGCTCGCCCGCTGGTTCGGGCCCGATGCGCTGAGCGTGCATCCGGCCCCCTCGGCCGCGAGCCTGGTCTGTGCCCGGCTGGGCTGGCCGCTGCCGGAGGTCCGGATCATCACCCTGCACGGCCGGCCGCTGGCGCTGCTCGACCGCCATCTCCAGCCCGGCGCACGTCTCGTTATATATACCGACGACGGCGCGGCCCCGGCGGCGATCGCCGCCCGTCTGGCCGAGCGCGGTTTCGGCGCCAGCCCGATGGTGGTGCTCGAATGCCTGGGCGGCCCGCGGGAGGCTGTACGCCGGGGGCTGGCGGGCGACTGGGATCAGCGCCCCGCGGCTGATCTCAACACGGTGGCGGTGGACCTGGTGGCGGCACCCGCGACCGACTGGCTGCCGACGCTTGCCGGGCTCGACGACGACGCCTTCGACCATGACGGCCAGCTGACCAAGCGTGAGGTGCGGGCGATCACCCTGGCCCGGCTGATGCCGGCGCCCGGCGCGCTGCTCTGGGATCTGGGCGCCGGCAACGGCTCAGTCGCGATCGAATGGCTGCGGGCCGAGCCCACCGCCCGGGCGATCGGCATCGAACAGCGGCCCGACCGGCTGGATCGGGCGCGGGCCAATGCGCTTCGGCTGGGCGTGCCGGGGCTGAAGCTGATCGAAGGCCGGCTGCCCGAGGCGCTGGCGGGGCTGCCCGCCCCGGATGCGGTCTTCCTGGGCGGCGCCGTGGCGCAGGCGGGGCTGATCGACCATCTGGTCACCCTGCTTCGGCCGGGCGGCCGGCTGGTCGCCAATGCCGTGACGCTGTCGGGAGAGGCGGCGCTGATCGAGGCTGAGGCCCGCCATGGCGGCGATCTGACCCGCATCCAGATCGCCCGCGCCGAGCCGGTCGGGCCGCATCTGGGCTGGCGGGCGGCGATGCCGGTCACCCAATGGGCCTGGCGGCGCGTATGAGCGGGGCAGGTTCGACGACTGGCCGGCTGATCGGTCCGGGCCGGTTGATCGGTCCGGGCCGGTTGATCGGTCCGGGCCGGTTGATCGGTCTGGGTCTGGGCCCCGGCGACCCTGAGCTGATCACGCTCAAGGCCGCCCGGCTGCTCGGCAGTCTGGGGGTCGTTGCCCATATCCGGGCGGCGGGTGCCGCCGGGGGCATGGCGCTCAACATCGCCCGCGGGCTGATCGCCCCTGAGGCGGTTCTGGTCGAGATCGAGATGCCGATGCGCGACGACCGCAGCCCCGGGGCCGCAGCCTATGATGCCGGCGCCGCGGCCATCGCCGCCCATCTGGCGGAGGGCCGTGATGTCGGCCTCTTGTGCGAGGGCGACCCGCTGACCTTCGGCTCGTTCATGTATCTGGCCGCCCGACTGTCGGGGCGTTTCCCGGTCGAGGTGGTGCCGGGCATCACCTCGATGGCCGGCGCGGCGGCGCGGATCGGCCTGCCGCTCGCCGCCCGCACCGACTGTCTGGCGATGATCCCGGCCACCCTGCCCGAACCCGAGCTTGCGGCGCGGATCGCCGCCGCCGACGGCATGGCGATCCTCAAGATCGGCCGCCACCTGCCCAAGCTGCGCCGGGTGCTGGAGGACGCCGGGCTGCTGGCCCGGGCCTGGTATGTCGAGCGCGCCACCTGGCCCGGCGAGCGCATCCTGAAACTTGCCGACCTTCCCGACGAGGCGGTGCCCTATTTCAGCCTGATCCTGGTTCACCGGCGCGGCGAGGCGACAGCATGACCGACATCTTTTCCACCGCCGCACCGGCCGTTCTGATCCTGGGGCCGTCGGGGCTGCCGCTGGCCCGGCGGGTTCAGGCGCTGCTGCCGGGCGCCGTGATCACCGGCCCCCATGCCCGGCTTGCGGCCGAAGATCGCGCCCTGGTCGCGCCGCTCGACTCCGTGGCCGAGGGGCTGCGCGGCCTGTTCCTGGCCGGCCGGCCGATCCTGGGCATTGCGGCTGCCGGCGCGCTGATCCGCATGCTCGCCCCGGTTTTGGCCGACAAGACGGCCGAGCCGCCGGTGCTGGCACTCGCCGAGAATGGCAGCGCGGTCGTGCCGCTTCTGGGCGGCCATCACGGCGCCAATGATCTGGCCCGCCATCTGGCTGAGGCGCTGGGGGCGGTGGCGGCGGTGACGACGGCCGGCGATCTGCGCTTCGGTATCGCCCTCGACGAGCCGCCGGCCGGCTGGCGGCTGGCGGCGGGGCTGGATCCGAAACCCGCCATGGCGGCGCTGGTCGCCGGGGCCTCGGTCCGGCCCGAGGGCGATCTGCCGGCCTGGCTCGCCCCCCTGCCGCGGGCGGCGGAGGGCAGCGTGCCGCTGGTGATCGATCACCGGCTTCGGGAGGTGACGGCAGGCGGGCTGCTTTATCATCCGGCTCGCCTTGCCGTCGGCATCGGCTGCGAACGCGGTGCCGGGGCCGACGAGATCGGCGGGCTGATCGACGAGACCCTGGCCGGCGCCGGTCTGGCACCCGAAGCCGTCGCCCTGATCGCCACCATCGACATCAAGTCGGACGAGGCCGGAATCGCGGCTGCGGCCGCGGCACGCGGCCTGCCGGTCCGGGTCTTCCCCGCTGCACGGCTTGCCGAGGAAACCCCGCGCCTTGCAACCCCGTCCGACTATGTGAGGGCGACGGTGGGCGTGGCCGGGGTCGCCGAGGCGGCAGCACTTGCGGCGGCAGGTCCTGCGGGCGACCTGATCGTGACCAAGCGCAAATCGCCACGGGCGACCTGTGCGGTGGCGCTCGCCCCCGAACCGATCGCGGCCGGCGAGGTCGGGCGCGCGCCGGGCATGCTCTATGTCGTCGGCATCGGCCCCGGCCGGGCCGACTGGCGCACGCCCGAGGTCGACCGCATGGTGGCGGAGGCGACCGATCTGGTCGGCTATGGGCTCTATCTGGATCTGCTGGGTCCGGCCGCGGCGGGCAAGCGTCGCCACGGCTATGAATTGGGCGAGGAGGAACGCCGCGTCGCCGCGGCACTCGATCTTGCGGCCGAGGGGCGAAGCGTCGCGCTGGTCTGCTCGGGCGATGCCGGCATCTATGCCATGGCGGCGCTGGTCTACGAGCTGATCGAGCGCGGCGAGGATATGGGCGAGCCCCGCCCCGGCTGGGCGCATGTGCCGGTGCAGGTCTCACCCGGGATTTCCGCGCTCCAGGCTGCGGCGGCGCGGGCGGGGGCGCCGCTCGGTCATGATTTCTGCACCATCTCGCTGTCCGATCTGATGACGCCGTTCACGGTGATCGAACGCCGGATCCGGGCCGCGGCCGCCGGCGATTTCGTGATTGCCTTCTACAACCCGGTCTCGCGCCGCCGGCGCCACCAGCTGGCCCGTGCCCGCGAGATTCTGATCGAGGCCCGCGGCGGCGCCACCCCGGTCATCCTGGCCCGCAATCTGGGCCGGCCCGACGAGACGGTGACCATCACCGATCTGGACGGGCTCGCGGTCGATGCGGTCGACATGCTGACCCTGGTGATGGTCGGTGCCCGCGGCAGCCGGCGGCTGGAGCTGGGGCAGGGCACCCGGGTCTACACCCCCCGCGGCTATGGCAGCCGCGGCGAGGACAGTTTTGCAGATGCCGGTTTCGGCCGGAACGGATCAGGAGAGGCCGTGGCATGACGGTTCATTTCATCGGTGCCGGCCCCGGTGCGGCCGATCTGATCACCATCCGTGGCCGCGACCTGATCGCCGCCGCCCCGGTCTGCCTTTATGCCGGATCTCTGGTGCCGGCCGAGGTGGTGGCCTGGGCGCCGGCCGGTGCCCGGGTGATCGACACCGCCCCCCTCACCCTCGACGAGATCGTCGACGAGATGCGGGCGGCCCATGACCGGGGCGAGGACGTCGCCCGTGTCCATTCCGGCGATCCCTCGATCTATGGCGCGACGGCCGAGCAGATGCGGCGGCTGAAGGCGCTGGGCATCCCCTTCGACGTGACCCCGGGTGTGCCCGCCTTCGCCGGCGCCGCGGCGGCGCTGCAGAGCGAGCTGACCCTGCCCGGCATTTCGCAGACGGTGATCGTGACCCGCACCGGCCATGCCTCATCCCCCATGCCCGAGGGCGAGACGCTGGAAGAGCTGGGCCGGTCGCGGGCAACGCTCGCCATTCACCTCTCGATCCGCTTCCTGCCCCAGATCCATCGGACTCTGGCGCCCCATTACGGCGACGACTGCCCGGTGGTGGTGGTCTATCGGGCGACCTGGCCCGACCAGATGATCATCCGCGGCACGCTGGCCGATATCGCGGCCCGGGTCCGGGCCGCGAAGATCACCCGCACGGCTCTGATCCTGGTCGGCCGGGTCTTCGAGCCCGGCGACTTCGCCGACAGTGCGCTTTATGATCCGGGGCATGCGCATGTGCTGCGGCCGGTTCGTGCCGCCCCGAAACGTCCCCGGGGCAGCCTGCCCGAACCCGCGGCCGGCGTTGCCCCCCGCGTCGGGGACGCCGACCCCCTCTCCCGCTGAATCCGGCGACCCCTCGGATTCCTTCCTGAACCCTGTCCGCACCGGACGTCCCGACGACGGAGACACGATCCCATGTTCCGACGCAGCCTGATCCTGCCGCTGACCGCCGCCGCCGCCCTGGTGGCCGGCCCCGCCTTCGCCCATCCCGGCCACGACGTCGCCGGCTTCATGAGCGGCTTCACCCATCCGATCGGCGGTCTCGACCATGTGCTGGCCATGCTTGCGGTCGGCTTCTGGGCGGGCCAGACCGGCGGCCGCATGATCTGGGCGGCGCCGCTCGGCTTCATGGCGCTGATGATCGCGGGCGGCGCGCTCGGCATGGCCGGGATCGGCCTGCCGGGGGTGGAGCTCGGCATCGTCGCTTCGATCGTGGTCTTCGGTCTGATGATCGCCTTCGCCTTCCGCCCGAACCCGGCGGCGGCTGCCGCCATTGCCGGCGTCTTCGCGCTGTTCCACGGCCATGCCCACGGCACCGAGATGGCGGGCGAGGGCTCGGCCGCCCTCTATGCCCTGGGCTTCCTGGCGGCGACCGGTGTGCTGCATCTGGCGGGCATCGCCATCGCCACCGGTCTGCAGAAGCTGCAGGCGGGGAAGATCGAGCGTCTGATCGGCGCCGGCATCGCCGCCGCCGGTCTCGTGCTCATGGCCGGCTGAACGGAGGGACAGCCTGGTCTTCCGCCACCGGCCGGGCCAGCCAGTCGACCACGTCGTCGACCCGGCTGGCCCAGAGGCCCGGGGGCGAGGGCGGACGGTCGATCATGAGCACGGCGATGCGGCATTCGCGCGCGACCTGGATCTTGGCTTCGGCACCGGTGCCGCCGGCATTCTTGGCGACCACCGCCGAGACCGCGTGTTCGGTGAAGAAGGCGCGTTCGGCGGCAAGATCGAAGGGGCCGCGATCGCGGACCAGGGTGACGTCGATGCCCGGCGGCAGCACGGCCACCGGCTCGATCGTGCGGACCACGAAGCTGTATTCGGGGCGGGTGGCCAGCAGGTTCAGCCCGCGCCGGCCGGTGGCGATGAACACCCGTCCATCCTCGGGTGCTGCCGCGCGCGGCATGGTTTTCAGCGCGTCGGCCAGATCCGCCACGCCATACCAGCGGTCGCCGATACCGGCGGTCCAGGGTGGGCGGCGGAGCGTGATCCGGGGGACACCGGCCCGCATCGCCGCTTCGACCGCATTGGCGGAGATCGTCTCGGCAAAGGGGTGGGTGGCATCGACCAGCCGGTCGAAACCCTCTTCCAGCAGCAGCCGGGTCAGGCCGTCGATGCCGCCGAGCGGGCCCGAGACCAGCCGGCCCGCCGGGCGTCGCGGTGCATGGGTTGCGCCGGCGAGTGAGGTCCAGACCTCGTGGCCGGCGGCGGTGGCGGCCTCGGCCAGGGCCGCGGCTTCGGCCGTGCCGCCGAGGATCAGAAGCTTGAGCGGTTCGACCATCGGCTCAGATCCGGATCCCGGCCGTGGCGGCGACGGGCTTGCCCGCCCGGTCGGCGACCACCACGTCTATTGCCACGGCGGCGGGTGTGACCGCGGCGGCGAGCGTCGCCCCCGCCGCCTCGGCCACCGGTCGGGCGATGTCGAGCCCGGCGGCACTGCAGAGGTCGAGCACCTGTTTGGCGGTGTTGGCGGCGGCAATCGCGGCGGCCAGTTCCGCCCCGGCGCCGATGCCGGCGGCGAGGCCCGCAAGGCGGCCGAAATCCACCGTCGAGCGGCTGGAATGCAGGTCGAGCGCCCCCTGGGCCAGCTTGACCAGCTTGGCGAAGCCGCCGGCCACCACCAGGCGCGGGACCGGGTGGTGGCGCAGATATTTGGCGAGTGCGCCCGCGAAATCGCCCATGTCGATCAGGGCATGATCGGGCAGATCGGGCAACAGCCGGCGCAGCATGGCCTCCGAGGTCGATCCGGTGCAGCCGGCGACCATGTCGAGGCCGGCGGCGCGGGCGACATCGACGCCGCGATGGATCGAATGGATCCAGGCGGCACAGGAATAGGGCACCACCACGCCGGTGGTGCCCAGGATCGAGATCCCGCCCAGGATGCCCAGGCGCGGGTTCCAGGTCCGCTCGGCAAGGGCCGCGCCGCCGGGGACCGAGATGGTGACGACGACATCGCCCGGATGGTCGAGCAGGGATGCGAGTTCGGCCACGGTGTCGGTCATCATCCGGCGCGGCACCGGGTTGATCGCCGGTTCCCCGGGCGGGATCGGCAGGCCGGGCCGGGTGACGGTGCCGACGCCGGTGCCGGCGCGGAAGGTGACACCCGTTCCCCGGGGCGCCGGGTGCAGCGTCGCCAGGATCAGCGCGCCATGGGTGACGTCGGGGTCGTCGCCGGCATCCTTGACGATGCCGGCGGTCATGGCACCGTCGGCTTCCACCCGCCGCTCGGCGACCGCGAAGACCGGGCGCTGCCCCGTGCGGAGGGGGGCCTTGGGCAGGGTGATCTCCACGCGGTCGGGGAACCGGCCGGTGGCGAGGGCCGTGAAGGCGGCGGCGGTGGCCGCGGTGGCGCAGGCACCGGTGGTCCAGCCCGAGCGGAGCTGAGGCGCAGCCGCCCCGCCCCCCGGCTTGCGGCCGGAGGTCTGATTGCCGGGCAGGGTTTCCGGTATGGCGCGGGTCGTGGTCATGGCGCGACGATATCATCAAGCGGCGGAAGGGTCATGGCCCCGGCCGTGACAAACGGAGGTAAGGCGCGATGAGCGAGGCAGAGGGCAAGGAGATGCCGGGGGTGGTGCCGGGCGGTGCCGGGATGGTGCTGCCGGGCCTGCTGGGCCTGCCTGCCTTCGAGCCGGGCCAGGTCTGGCTGGTGGGGGCGGGGCCGGGCGATCCGGCGCTGCTGACGCTGGGGGCCGCCCATGCCATCGCCTCGGCCGATGTCATCGTCTACGACGCCCTGGTGGACGAGCGGATCCTGGCGCTCGCCGGACCCCATGTGCGGCTTGAATATGCCGGCAAGCGCGGTGGCCGGCCCTCGCCCAAGCAGGCCGACATCACGCTCCGGATCATCGCGCTCGCCCGCGAGGGGTTGCGGGTGCTCAGGCTGAAGGGCGGTGATCCTTTCGTCTTCGGCCGTGGCGGCGAGGAAGGGCTGGCGCTGGTCGAGGCGGGCATTCCCTTCCGGGTGATCCCGGGCGTCACCGCCGGGATCGGCGGTTCGGCCTATGCCGGCATTCCGGTCACCCATCGCGATACCAATCATGTGGTCAGCTTCATCACCGGCCACGACACCACCGGCGGCGTTACCGGCAGCATCGACTGGGCGGCGCTGGCCAAGGGGTCACCGGTGATCGTGCTCTATATGGGCCTCAAGCATCTGGGCGAGATTTCAAGCCGGCTGATTGCCGGTGGCCGGGATCCCGACGAGGCTGTCGCGGTGATCAGCCGCGCCACCACGCCGCATCAGCGGGTGCTGGAGACCACGCTCGCCCGCGCCCATGACGACGTCGAAACATCGGGAATCGAGGCGCCCTCGATCGTGGTGATGGGGCCGGTGGTCCGGCTGCGGGCCGCCCTCGACTGGATGGGGGTGCTGGACGGCAGCCGGACGCCGGAACGCGATCCGCTCGGCACCCGCGGACACAAGGCGGCCTCGTGACCCCGCTGCCGGCGCTGATCCTGGCGGCCCCCGCCTCTTCGGGCGGCAAGACCACCATGACGCTGGGCCTGCTCCGCGCCTTCCGGCGCCGCGGCCTCGGCCCCGCCGCCGCCAAGCTCGGCCCCGACTATATCGATCCGGCCTTTCACGAGGCGGCCTCGGGCCGGCCCTCGGTCAATCTCGACGGCTGGGCGATGGCGCCGGCACGGCTGGCCAGGCTGATCGAAGGCCGGATGCCGGCCGGTCTGCTTGCGATCGAGGGGGTGATGGGGCTGTTCGACGGCGCGCCGGCGCCGGGGGTGAGCGGTGACGGGTCGGCGGCGGCGCTGGCCCGGCTGTTCGCCCTGCCGGTGCTGCTGGTGGTGGATGCCGCGGCGCAGGCGCGCTCGGCGGCGGCGCTGATCCACGGCTTCCGCAGTTTCGATCCGGCGGTTCGGGTCGCGGCGGTGATCTTCAACCGGGTCGGTGGCCCCGGCCATCGGCGCGTGCTGGCGGCGGCTGCCGCCGAGGCGGGGGTGAAGGCGCTGGGCTTCGTGCCCCGTCGGGCCGATATCGCCCTGCCGTCGCGCCATCTGGGGCTGGTGCAGGCCCGCGAAACCACGGATCTGGACGCGCTGCTCGATCGGCTGGCCGATCTGGTCGAGGCGCATGTCGATCTGGATGCCGTGGCGGCGCTGGCCCGGCCAGCGACCCTGGGCGCCCGGCTGGTGGCGGCGGAACCCGGGCCGGCGGTGCCGCCGCCGGGCGGGCGGATCGCCCTTGCCCGCGACGATGCCTTTGCCTTCATCTATCCGCATCTGCTGGAGGACTGGCACACGGCGGGTGCCGAGGTGCTGCCCTTTTCGCCGCTGGCGGGGGAGGCGCCGGACCCGGCGGCCGATGCCGTCTGGCTGCCCGGCGGCTATCCCGAGCTTCATGCCGGGCGGCTTGCGGCCGATCGCGCCTGGGTGCGCGGGCTGGAAGCGGCCCGGGATCGCGGGGCGGTGATCTTCGGGGAATGCGGCGGCTATATGGCGCTGGGCGAGGTGCTGACCGATGCCGATGGCCGCGACTGGCCGATGGCGGGGCTGCTGGGGCTTTCCACCAGTTTCGCCACAAGACGGCTGCATCTTGGCTATCGCCTTGGCCGGATGACGGCGGGGCCGCTGGAGGGCAGGCTCTGGCGCGGCCATGAATTCCACTATGCCACCATCACCGCCGAGCGCGGCACGCCGCTCTGGTCGTCGGTCGAGGATGCGACCGGGGCCGCGGTCGCCGCGGCGCAGGGGCTTCGGGCCGGACGGGTCGCCGGCTCGTTCCTGCATCTGATCGCGGTGGATCAGTCCGTGGCCGGCTGAGCCGGGGCGGGTGCGGCGGCGCTGCCCCGCCGGGCGGTGAGCGTGGTGCCGGCCGAGGCCGAGATGATCGCGGCGATCGCCAGCCATTGCAGCATCGACAGCTGTTCGCCCATGAAGACGAGGCCCGACAGGGCGGCCATGGCCGGCTCGATGCTCATCAGAATGCCGAAGGTGCGGGTCGGCAGGCGGGTCAGCGCCACCATTTCCAGCGCATAGGGCAGGGCGGTGGACAGCACCGCCACCACCAGCGCCACCGGCAGGATCGCGGGATCGAGCAGCCCGGTGCCGGCGTGGACGATGCCGAAGGGCATCACCAGCGCCGCCGCGATCAGTGCGCCATAGGCCGAGGTCTGCATGCCGTGGGTGGCACCCGCTTTCTGGCCGAACAGGATGTAGAGCGCCCAGCAGGCACCGGCTGCCAGCGCATAGGCGGCCCCCAGCGGATCGACACCGTTTTCGAGGCCGCCCACCGGCAGGAGCAGCAGCAGCCCCGCCACCGCCAGCACCACCCACAGGAAATCCATCGGCCGGCGGGCGCCGGCCAGCGCCACGATCAATGGACCGGTGAATTCCAGCGCCACCGCCACGCCCAGCGGCACGGTGCGCAACGCCATATAGAAAGAGAGGTTCATGCCCCCCAGCGCCAGGCCGTAGATCGCCACGGATTTCATCGCCGAACTGGTGAAGCGCACCCGCCAGGGCCGGAACACCGCCATCAGCAGGATCGAGGCGAAGACCAGCCTGAGCGTCACCGCCCCTTGAGCCCCGATCTCGGGGAACAGCGTCTTGGCGAGCGAGGCGCCGCTCTGGATCGAGGCGATCGCGATCAGCAGCAGCCCGACGGGCAGCAGGATCGAGCCCTGGTGGCGGGAGGACATGGTCGGCAGGCTTTCGGGCGGGGCGGGAGGGGGGCTTCCGGCGTCGGAAGCATGATGTAATATACTGCTCAGAGCGGAGGATATGGGCAATATAATGCACAGTCAAGACGGGGGCCGCCCGCCGATCCTGGAGCATGTGGCCGGCAATCTGCGCCGGCTGCGCCAGGAAGCCCGGATGAGCCAGGAGGCGCTGGCGGAACGTGCCGGCGTCAGCCGCCGGATGCTGGTGAATATCGAACGCGGCGACGCGAATGTCAGCCTGGCCACCCTCGACCGGCTGGCGGCGGGATTGGGCGTGCTGTTCGTCGATCTGGTCCGCAGCCCTGATCCGACAGCCGATCGCGGCCGTATCGCCGCCCTCGCCTGGGCCGGCCCGGCGCCCGAGAGCCGCGGCACGCTGCTGACCGGGGTTGCGGCAGCCCAGGCGGCCGAACTCTGGCTCTGGTCGCTCGGCCCCGGCGACCGCTATGCCTCGGGCCCTGATCCTGCCGGCTGGCAGGACATGGTCTATGTGCTGGAAGGCCGCCTGACCGTGGAGGTCGACGGCACCACGCGGATCGTCGAGGCCGGCGACTTCCACGCCTTCCCCACCGACCGCCCCTTCGCCTATGTGAACCCGGGGCCGGGCCTGCTGCGCTTCCTGCGCAACGTCGTCTATTGAGCCACCCCGCCTGCCCCGGCCCCAACCTCGATCCCGGGCTGGTCCCCCGCTTATTTAAGGCGTTTAATCAGCCGGCAGGCTTATTAAAGAAAATCGCAAAAATTTAAATAAGGGATGTGGGAGGCATGGTGGTCGACCCAAGGCGCCTGGGAGAGCGGGTCCCGGTTGTCGTGATGAACGAGCGGGTGGATGCCTTCGTCCCGCCGGCTCTGCCGCCGGTCCCGGCCGTCGATCCCGTTCCCTTCATGGCCCTGCTCGGCCGCGCAGACCGGGCGCTTGGGCGCCTCGATGGTATCGTGTCCATGTTGCCGCGACAGGAGCTCTTTCTGTATCTCTATGTCCGCAAGGAAGCCCTGCTGTCCTCTCAGATTGAGGGCACGCAATCGACGCTGACCGATCTGCTTCGCTTTGAAGCAGCGGCTGAAGCGGGCGTCCCGATTGACGATGTGCGAGAGGTTTCCAACTACGTCGATGCCCTCATCTACGGCGTCGAGCGCTTGCGGGATCTGCCGCTCTCGCTCAGGCTGGTGCGCGAACTGCACGCCCGTCTTCTCAGAAGCAGCCGGGGCGAGGCAGCTGCACCCGGTGAATTCCGGCGGACCCAGAACTGGATCGGCGGGCTGCGGCCGTCTGATGCCATGTTCGTCCCGCCGCCCGTCGACCGGATGCATGCCTGTCTGGATGCGCTGGAGCGTTTCATACATGCCGAAGACAACCTGCCGCCGCTCATCCGCGCCGCCATGCTTCATGTGCAATTCGAGACCATACATCCCTTCCTCGATGGCAACGGCCGTGTCGGGCGCCTGCTGGTCATCCTGTACCTGTTGCAGGCCGGCGTGCTTGCCCAGCCGCTGCTGTATCTGAGCCTGTATCTCAAGACCCATCGACGGGCTTATTACGATCATCTTCAGGCGGTGCGGGAAGCAGGGGACTGGGAAGGCTGGATCGGATTCTTCCTTGAAGGTGTCGCACAGACTGCCGAACAGGCTTATGGCGCAGCCCAGCGTATTCTCGACCTGCATCGGAGCGATCGCGATCGGGTGACGTCCGGCCTGCCGAATCCGAATTCGGCGCTGAGAGTGCTGGAGGTTCTGCGGCAGACGCCGTTCGTTACGGCGGCCAGCCTGGTGGACGCGACCGGGCTGTCGACGCCCACTGCCAATGCCGCTCTCGCCCAGCTCGAAACACTCGGGATCGTGCGCGAAGTTACCGGGCGCAGGCGTGGGCGGGTTTTTGCCTATGATGCCCTGATGGCGATCCTGTCCGAAGGCACCGAGCCTCTGCCCCGATAATCAGGGGGCGCCGGTGACCGCCGGCAGCCTTTCGCCCCGGCGGAGCATGTGGCCGCGGCCGGCGGCGATGCCGAGTTCCAGGCTGGCGGCGACCCGTTCGGCCTTATCGATCAGCAGGGCGGCGCCCGGGGGTGTGCAGAGCTCGGTTGCGGTCTCGCGGAAGAGGCTGAGCCAGCGGTCGAAATCGGCGCCCGAGACGGGCAGAGGCAGATGGGCCTGCATCGGCCGGCCGTGATAATCGCCGGTCATCAGGGCGAGGGACGACCAGAAGCGCTTCATCTTCGCCAGATGCGGGCCCCAATCCGCATCCGACAGACGGGCGGCGAAGAGCGGCGCCAGCACCGGATCGGCCCGCACCCGGTCGTAGAAGCGGTCGACCACAAGACCGATCGTCGTGTCGTCGAGGCCGGTTGCCGCCATCACCTCGCGGGTCAGCGCCTCGCGGCGGGCGGGCCCGCCTTCGGGATCTGCGGTCATCTCGGCCTCCATAGATGTATCTTCAGGGAATGTTATGAGCCGACGGGCGATCTCCTGCAAGGGGGGCGTCTGCGGCCGATTGGCGCGCCGCGGCCAGGGTCCGCGCCAGATGGCGGGCGGCCAGGCCGGTGCGGATGCCGGCAACGGTTTCGGAAAAGGGGAGGGTCGCGATCTGCCCGGTCCGCAGGGCGCGGAGACCGGAAAGGGCGGAATCGGTCTTGAGCCGGCGCCGCTTCTCCGCAGCGGGGTCTGCCGTGGTGTCGACCAGCAGGATCAGGTCGGGATCCCGGGCGAGCACGGTTTCCCACGACACGCTTGCCCAGCGGCCGGGCGTGTCGTCGAAGATGTTGCGCGCACCCGCACGGGCGAGCAGGCGGGTCAGCAGACCGTCGCGGCCGACGGTATAGGGCGCCTTGTCGCCGCCGTCATAGATGAAGACCGTCAAGGCCGGCCCAGGCTCCAGCGCCTTGATCCCGGCCTCGATCCCGGCCACAAGCTGATCTGCCCGTTGCTCGCGATCGAACAGCACACCCATCTGCCGGATGTCGGCGATCGCGGTCGCGACCGGATCATCGCCCGCGGCCATGCAGCCCGAGGCCAGCACATGGGTTGGGATGCCGAACTGTGCAAAGGTCTCACGCGGGCCCAGCCCGCCGGCACCGAAGGCCGAGGCGAAGCCGCCCAGCACGAGATCCGGCAGCAGGCCCGCCACCGCTTCGGTGGCGAGATAGCGGTCGAATCTGACCGGGATGCTGTCGAACCCGGCCTGAAGATCGGGCGGCAGGGTATCGTCGAGATAGCCGGCGGCGGCGATGCGGTCGGCGAGGCCCAGGGCGAGCAGGATCTCGATCGCGTGCTGATGCACCACGACCACCCGCTCCGGCGGGCGGTCGGGCAGGGGCGGGTTGCCACAGGCATCGGCGGCACGGGCAGGCCCGGCCATGAGGGCCAGGCAGAGCAGGAGCAGGGCCGCCAGCCGCGTCAATCCCGCCCCTCCCGGAACAGCAGATCGGCCACCGGCCGGCCGTCCCTCAGATGTTCCGTGGCGATCCGCCGGGCGGCGCCGGCATCGGGCACTGCATACCAAAAGCCGCCCGGATGGATCGTCGCCACCGGCCCGCGATTGCAGGGATAGAGGCAGCGGGTGCGGGTGACCATCACCCGATCCGCCGTTTTGCCGCGCAGCCCCGCCTCTTCCAGCGCATCGAGCATCGCCGTCCAGACGGCACCCGATCCGCGGTGGGCACAGCGCGGCCCGTCGCAGGCGAAGAGATGGAAAGCATGGTCCGGCGGGTCGTTCCAGGAGGGCCGGCTGTCGGTGGCGGGGCTTTGGCGCACGTCTTCCACCGGACCGGCCGTGATGCGCGAGACCACGGCCGAGACGAAGGCCGGATCGCCATCGACCGGATCCGAGAAGGCGATGTCGAGCGTAACCTCCCGGCGGTTGGCCCAGTCGTGCAGTGCACCGGGCAGCCAGCCGCGCAGGCTCATATCCGCCGGCACGACGAGGTCGACCACCAGCACCCGGACCCGGCCCTGGCCGTCGAGCGCCTCCAGCGCGCCCGCGACCGACGGGACCGCAAGTTCGGCAAAGGCCAGCACCACCGGTCCTGAAAAGCCGGTCTCGTCGGCCAGGTGCGCCGCCACGGCCGCGCGCAGTGCCTCCAGCCGCCGCGGGCTGCCATAGCCGCGGCGGACCAGCAGAAGGATCACGTCCGGTGGGGCGGCATTGGCCGGCATGTCAGAAACTGTAGCCATAGCGCAGTTCTGCGGTGAGCGGCCGGCCCAGCTGATCGACATAGCGGCCGGACGTGCTGGTGCCGGCGCGCGCGGTGGCATAGTCCTGGTCGAACAGGTTTTCCACCGTCAGGGTCAGCCGGTGGGCGCCTTTGGGGCCGAAGGCATAGAAGCCCGAGGCATCGAAGACGACATAATCCCCATAGGCGACATCGCGGGCACGGACATGGCCGACATGACGGGCGTAAAGATCGGCCCCCCAGCTGTCGCCGGGCGCGAAGCCCAGGCTGTCATCCGGCGTCTCATAGCCGATCCGGACGAAACCGTGGCGGGTCGGAATGTTGTCGATCTGTGCCCCGGTGTCCCGGCGCTCGGTCGAGACGAAGGTGGCGCCGGCGCCGGTCGACCAGCCGCGGGCGAAATCGAGCCCCACCTCCAGTTCGACACCTTCGGAGAGCACGCCTTCGGAGATGTTGATGAAGCGCTCACCGTCGTCACCGATCATGTCGTCGATCTCCCGCCGGAAGGCGGTCGCCTCGATGGTGATGCGGGCATCCCGGCCAAGATCGAATTCGATGCCGCCGCCCAGTTCAACCTCGCGGCTGGTCTCGGGGTCGAGGCCGGGATTGCCCTTGGCGCAGCAATCGTCGTTGGCATAGAGCTGCTCGGCGGTGGGCAGGCGGAAGGATGTGCCGGCAAGTGCCCGGACGAAGGCCGGGCCGAAGCCCTGGCGGATGCTGGCCGACCAGACCAGCGCCTCGGCACCGTCGGCCGTCCAGTTGTAGCGGGTGCCGATCGACAGATCGGTCTCGGGCAGGGCATCCAGATGCGGCCGGAGCTGGGTGAACAGCCCATAGGCCTCGCCCGTCTGCCTGCCGATCACCAGCACATCGTCGGCACCGCGGTAGAACTGGCTGTCGGCGCCGAAGAGCAGTTCCTGTCCGGCGAAGCGCCAGCGGCCCTGAGCCTTCAGCCCGTAATCCTTAAAGCCCCAATAGTCGCCGTCATTGACCGTGGTCGTGCCGCCGCCCTCCAGATTGTGGATGCGGGTATAGTCCGTGTCCCAGACGTTCAGATGGGCGCGGAGCGCATAGTCGAAGGCCGCGCTCGGCGCATGCTCGAAGCTGGCGGTGGCGATGTGCTGGGTACGGTCGTTGAAGACGTCGCGGTTGGCATAGGGTTTGGCGAAATCCAGCTTGCCGGCGGCGTATTGATAGAACAGATCCGCGCGTGCGGTATCGCCCAGATGCTGCGTGGCGCGAAAGCCCAGATTGGCGACGCGATAGGACCGGCGGCGGTCGCTGACCGTGGCCTCGATGTCCTCACTGCGATAGGGGATGTAGCCGTTGCTCTGGTCGTGGGAGCCGAAGACCATCAGATCCAGGGCGCCGGGCGCGTTCGGGAAGCGGTGACCAACCCGGCCGTCGAGATGGCGGGCGCCGTCGGTGGCGAGGCCGCCGGAAATGGCCCCCTCAGGATCGTTGCCGGTCACCCGGCGGGTGACGATGTTGATCACGCCGGCAACCGCCTCGGTGCCGAAGATCAGCCCCTGGGCGCCCTTCACCACCTCGATCCGCTCGATCGCGGCGGTCGAAATCGTGTCGATGTAGAGCCCGCCATAGAGCCGGTTGTTGAGCCGGACCCCGTCGAGCAGGATCAGGATGTCGGCCGATCGCGAGCCGCGCAGCGAATAGGTCGCGTAGTCGAAGGGGCCGTTCTTGGGCGCGACATACAGCCCCGGCACATAGCGCTGCAGCACCCGGGTGACATCGGCCGAGGGGCCGGCGCGCTCGATCTGGGCGCGGGTCACCACCTCCATTTCCCAGCCCAGGCGGGCGAGGTCGGAGGTTGCCGTCTCTTCGATGCCCGGCGCTTCCACCGACAGCGGGTCGAGACGGGTTTCCGCCGCCCCTGCAAGGCTGGTGGCGAGAAGTGGTGGCAGGGTTGCAAGCCCTTGGATCCATAGGGGAAAACGCATAAACAGGGTCGCATCCTCGTCGACGGAACGGGACAGCGACCGCAGCTAACTGGTCTGCAAACGGATCCGGAACGGGGGCGGCCGGCAGCCGGCATACGGACCTTGGGAAACACAGGCCCGAGGGAGACCCCCTGGATCAGCGCTCACCGCCCACCGCGGCCTGCCGGTCATGTCACGGGCTGGTATCCGGGCTCGGAAGCCGGACCGGAAATCCGGGCCGGGGGCCGTCCCTTCCCAGGTCTTCCGACCCAGTGGTTTCGACGGCCTTAAGCTTCCATACCGTTGCGGGGGCAGCAGCGGCTTTGCGGGGCTATGAGCCTTCCGCGTACCGCTTTCCCAATTCTCCACCCCCTCCGCCTGGATCGGGGTGGCACCACGTGCGGGCACGATGCTAGCGGCCCGATCCGGCGCGCGCAACGTGATTTCGCAGCCCGGACCGGGGCTCAGAGAGTGGATTGACGGCGCGGCCATTCGACCTCTACCGTTGCCGCGATCGAACCGAACCAACGCGAGGCGCGCATGAGCACCCGGGCGAAAATACCTGCGACGATCGTCACCGGCTTTCTCGGCGCGGGCAAGACCACGCTGATCCGGCATCTGATCGAGAACGCCGGCGGGCGTCGTCTGGCCCTGATCGTCAACGAATTCGGCGATGTCGGCATCGATGGCGATCTGCTCAAGGGTTGCGGAATTGATACGTGCCCGGATGAGAACGTTATTGAACTTGCGAATGGTTGCATCTGCTGCACCGTCGCCGACGACTTCCTGCCGACCATGGAGGCCCTGCTCGCCCGCGAGCCGCGGCCCGATCACATCATCATCGAAACCAGCGGCCTGGCGCTGCCCAAGCCGCTGGTCCAGGCCTTCGCCTGGCCGGGAGTGAAGACCCGGGCGACCGTCGATGGCGTGATCGCGGTGGTCGACGGCGCCGCCCTGGCCGAGGGCCGGGTCGCCAATGATCCCGAGGCGCTGGATCGCCAGCGCGCCGCCGATCAGACCCTGGACCACGAGGCCGAGGTCGACGAGCTGTTCGAGGATCAGCTGGCCTGCGCCGATATGGTGGTGGTGACCAAGGCCGACATGCTCGATGCCGCAGGCATGGCCCGGGCCCGCGCTGCGATCGCGCCCGAACTCCGCCCCGCCACCCGGGTGATTGAAGCGGCGCGCGGCCTGGTCGACCCGGCCGTGCTGCTGGGTCTGGGGGCGGCGGTCGAGGACGATCTCGCCGCCCGCCCCAGCCATCACGACGGCGAAAGCGAGGAAGAGCACGGCCATGACGCCTTCACGAGCTTCGTGGTCGAGCTGCCGGAAGGCGTCGATCACGAGGCCCTGCCGGGCCGCATCGGGGCCGCGGTCGAAGCGCATCCGATCTACCGGGTGAAGGGTTTCGTGGCCGTGCCGGGCAAGGCCATGCGCCTGCTGGTTCAGGGCGTCGGCCCGCGGTTGCAGCAGCAGTTCGACCGGCCCTGGCAGCCGGGCGAGGCGCGCCGCTCGCGCCTGGTGGTGATCGGCGCCCAGGGGCTGGATCCGGCCGCGGTCGCCGAAGCCCTCGGCGGCCGACCGGCGAGCTGAGGGCGCGGGCGTCATGCATCTGCTCGCAGCCGAACCCGGCCGGATCGACGATGGCGACGAGGCCATCGACCTCCGCCAGAGCCCGGCCGAGATGGTCGTGGTGACGGCTGCGGATACCGAACTCGCCTGCCTCTCGGCCGCGAAGGCGCGGCTGGGCGCCGATGCGCCCGAGCTTCGGCTGGTCAATCTTCAGCGGCTGAAGCACCCGATGTCGGTCGATCTCTGGGTCGATCGCACGCTGGCCCGTGCCCGGCTGGTGATCGTGCGCCTGCTGGGCGGTGCCGCCTATTGGGCCTATGGGCTGGAGCGGCTGACGGCGCTTGCCCGCAGCCGCGCCGTGGCATTGGTGGTGATCCCCGGCGACGACCGGCCGGACAGCTCGCTCGACGGCCTGTCGACCGTGTCGGCGCGCGAGCGGGCGCTGATCTGGGCCTATTTCAACGGCTATGGCATCGACAACGCCGCCGGGCTGCTGATGCATGCGCAGCATCTGCTGGGCCGGCGGGATGTGCCCGGTCCTGCACCTGTCAGGCTACCGCCGGCGGGGCTGCACCCTGCCACCGGTACCCTCCCGGCCGATGCCGGGCTGACCGGGGCGGATCTGGCGCATATCGATGCCCTGGCGGCCGGCGGCCGGCCGGTGGCGGCGATCGTCTTCTACCGTTCGCTTGCGCTTGGCGGGCAGACGGCCGCGGTCGAGGCCCTGGCCTCGGGGCTGGAGGCCCGCGGGCTGGCGCCGCTGATGATCCATGCCCAAAGCCTGAAGGACCCGGCGGCGGCCGCTTTCGTGCGGGCGGCGCTGGAGCGGGCGAAGACCGCCATCGTGCTCAACACCACCGCCTTTGCGCTGGGGGATGCCAATGGCCGGGGGGCGGCGCGCACCCCCTTCGACGGCCTGCCCGGCCCGGTGCTGCAGGTGGTGCTCTCCGGCGCATCCGAGGCCGCCTGGGCCGGCAGCAGCCGGGGGCTCGGGCCATCCGACCTTGCCATGCATGTGGCCCTGCCCGAGATCGACGGCCGGGTGCTGACCCGCGCCGTCGCCTTCAAGGCCGAGGCGCGCTGGGACGAGGCGACCGAATGCCCGATCCTGGTCCAGCAGCCCCGGCCCGACCGGATCGACCATGTGGCGGCGCTTGCCGCCGCCTGGGTGCGGCTTGCGCGCACGGCGGCGGCCGATCGCCGGGTGCTGCTGGTCATCGCCAATTATCCCAACCGCGACGGGCGGCTTGGCAACGGCGTCGGCCTCGACACGCCCGAGAGTGTGGCCAGGATCCTGGCGGCACTGAAGGATGCGGGCTATGACACCGGCGATGCGCCCACCGACGGGGCGGCGCTGATGGCCCGCCTGCTGGCCGGGCCGACCAATGATCTTACCCGCGATCGTGATGGCGGTGTCGCCTGGAGCCTGGACAGTTACCGGTCACATTTTGGAACCCTGTCTCCCGGCGCCGCCGGCCGGATAAGTGACAGATGGGGAACTCCGGACGCCGATCCCTTCGTCGCCGACGGCGCCTTCCGCCTGCCGGTGCATCTGTTCGGCAAGGTCGCGGTGGCGGTGCAGCCGGCCCGCGGCTACAACATCGACCCGTCCGAGAGCTATCACGACCCGGCCCTGCCGCCGCCCCATGGCTATGTCGCCTTCTATGGTTGGGCCCGGCGGGATTTTGATGCCCATGCCATCGTCCATGTCGGCAAGCATGGCAATCTGGAATGGCTGCCGGGCAAGGCGCTGGCGCTTTCGGCCGACTGCCTGCCCGAGGCGGTGCTGGGCCCCGTGCCCAATCTCTACCCCTTCATCGTCAATGATCCGGGCGAGGGCTCGCAGGCCAAGCGTCGGATCGGGGCGGTGGTCATCGACCATCTGACCCCGCCGCTGACCCGCGCCGGCATCTACGGTCCGCTCGGCCGGCTGGAAGCGCTGGTCGACGAATATTACGAGGCGGCGGGCATGGACCCGCGCCGTCTGCCCGAGCTGGGCCGCGGCATCGTCGCCGAGGCGGCGAGGCTGGGGCTCGACCGGGATTGCGGCGTGGAAACCGGCATGGCCGAAGAGGCGGCGCTGGCCCGGATCGACGCCCATCTCTGCGACCTCAAGGAACTCCAGATCCGCGACGGTCTGCACATCTTCGGCGCCAGCCCCGATGCGGCGCGGCGCCTGGATCTGCTGGTCGCGATCCTGCGCAGCCCGCGCCATGCGGGCGAGGGCGGCGATGCCTCCATCCTGCGCGCGCTCGCCCGCGATCTGGGGCTGATGGCCGACGGCTTCGACCCGTTGTCCCGCGATTTCGGCGCCCCGTGGACGGGGCCGCGTCCGGCGGTGCTGGGCCCCTCTGCCGGCTGGCGCAGCCTGGGCGATACGGTCGAGCGGCTGGAGACCCTGGCGCGGGCGCTGGTGGCGGGAGAGATCGCCTGCGATCCCGGCTGGACGGAGACCGCAGCCGTGCTGAAGACGGCGGAGACGGTGATCGGCCCCGCCCTCGATGCCTGCGGGACGGCCGAGATGGCGGCACTGCTCGCCGGGCTCGCCGGGCGAGCAGTGCCCCCGGGCCCCTCGGGGGCGCCGACCCGCGGCCGGCCTGAAGTGCTGCCGACCGGGCGTAATTTCTTCTCGGTCGACAGCCGGGCGCTGCCGACGCCGGCGGCCTGGGCGCTGGGCTGGAAATCGGCCGGCATGCTGGTCGACGCCCATGTCCAGGAACAGGGCGACTGGCCGCGGCGGATGGTGTTGACCGCCTGGGGCACCGCCAATATGCGCACCGGCGGCGACGATATCGCCCAGGCGCTGGCCCTGATCGGGGCCCGGCCGCGCTGGGACGACGCCTCGGGCCGGGTGGTCGGTTTCGAAGTGCTGCCGGCGGGCGTCCTCGGGCGGCCGCGGGTGGATGTCGTGCTCCGCGTCTCGGGTTTCTTTCGCGATGCCTTTCCGGCCCAGATCGACCTGTTCGACAGCGCAGTGCGCGCCGTGGCGGCGCTGGATGACGAAGATGACGAGACCAACCCGATCGCGGCCGCCGTGCGCGACGAAGCCGCGGGTTTCGCGGCCGAGGGCATGGAGCCCGCCCTTGCCCGTCGGGCTGCGGGGTTCCGGGTGTTCGGGTCGGCCCCCGGTGCCTATGGCGCCGGCCTTCAGGCCCTGATCGACGAGGGTGGCTGGTCCGGCCGCGCCGATCTGGCCGAGGCCTATCTGACCTGGGGCGGTCATGCCTATGGCGCCGGCGCCGAGGGGGAGGGGGCGAAGGCGCTGTTCAGGGCGGCTCTGTCGCGCGCCGATGCGGTGGTGCAGAACCAGGACAATCGCGAGCACGACCTGCTCGACAGCGACGATTATTACCAGTTCGAGGGCGGGGCGGCCGCCGCGGTCGAGGCGCTGTCGGGCAAGGCGCCGGCGGTCTGGCATCCCGATCACAGCCGGCCCGATCTGCCGGTGATCCGCAGTCTGGATGCCGAGATCGGCCGGGTGGTGCGCGGCCGCGCCGCCAACCCGAAATGGATCGAGGGCGTGATGCGACACGGCTACAAGGGCGCCTTCGAGATGGCGGCGACGGTGGATTATCTCTTTGCCTTCGCCGCCACCACCGACGCCGTGAAGGGCCACCATTTCGACCAGCTCTACGATGCCTATCTGGGCGATCCGCGGGTGCGTGGCTTCATCGCCGACGCCAACCGCCCGGCGCTGGACGAGATGGCCGCGCGCTTTGCCGAGGCCATCGAGCGCGGGCTCTGGCAACCCGCCCGCAATGCCGTTCAGGACGAACTCACCCAACTCCGCGCCGAGGGGCGCGCCATCAGGGAGACCAATCCGTGACCGACGCTTCCGAGACCCCCGCCGCCGGCTCTGCCACCCCTTCGGCCGACGTGCTGCCCGAGGATCAGGATCGCCGCCATGCCGAAAAGATGGCCAAGAAGAAGGCGGTGCGCGACAAGATCGTCGCGGGCAAGACCATCGAGAAGGGGCTGCTGATCGTCCACACCGGCAAGGGCAAGGGCAAGTCGACCGCCGCCTTCGGCATGGTGCTGCGGGCGATCGGCCACGGTTTCAAGGTCGGCGTCGTCCAGTACGTCAAGGGCGCCTGGGACACCGGCGAGCGCACGGTTCTGGAGCGCTTCCCCGATCAGGTGACGATCAAGGCACTGGGCGAAGGCTTCACCTGGGAAACCCAGGACCGCGCCCGGGATATCGCCGCCGCCCGCGCCGCGTGGAACGCGACGCTGGAGATGCTGGCCGATCCGTCCTGCCGCATGGTGCTGATGGACGAGATCAACATCGTGCTCCGCTATGGCTATCTGCCCGTCGAAGAGGTGGTGGAGGGCCTGTCGCGCCGCCACCCTGACACCCATGTCATCGCCACCGGCCGCAACGCCCCCGATGCGCTGATCGAGGCCGCCGATCTGGTGACCGAGATGACCATGATCAAGCATCCCTTCCGCGATGGCGTGAAGGCGCAGGCGGGCGTTGAGTTCTGAGGCCGCGGCCGGGATCAACCGTTGTAAACGTCATGGATGCCGTCTCTTTCCCTTGGCGCGGGTGGCGTCGGGTGACGGAATGTTCCGGTCAGAGGCCGGCCGGCCGCCGGTCTTTCGTCGCAGGGGATGTTCCATGGCTCTCTGGTTCAGGCGGATCTTCGGCGGTGTCAGCCCGACAAGCGGCGGTGGAAAGCAGCCGTTCCAGTCACTCTTCGTGCTGGTCCGCGGGTTCGATGGCGCATTCCGGCGCAGCTTGCGGGCTGATGTCATGGCATGCGCGGCGGAGGTTCTGCGCGAGCCTGGACCTGCGCGGAAGCAGCCTTGACGACAAGGCGAGATCCGCCGATCCCCAGCCTCCGGATCGGCTGACCCCGCTCAATCCACCATCCGTTCCGCTTCGGTCAGATCCACCGAGACCAGGCGGCTGACGCCGCGGTCGACCATGGTGACGCCATAGAGCCGGTCCATCCGGGCCATGGTCATGCGGTGGTGGGTGACGACCAGGAAGCGGGTGCGGCCGGCGGCGGCGATGTCTTCCACCAGCGACAGGAAGCGGTCGACATTGGCGTCGTCGAGCGGCGCGTCGACCTCGTCCAGCACGCAGATCGGTGCCGGGTTGGACAGGAAGACGGCAAAGAGCAGGGCCAGGGCGGTCAGCGCCTGTTCGCCACCCGAGAGCAGGCCCAGCGACTGAAGCTTCTTGCCCGGCGGGCTCGCCAGGATTTCCAGCCCGGCATCGAGCGGATCATCCTTCTCCACCAGCTCCAGCCGGGCCCGGCCGCCGCCATAGAGCCGCTCGAACAGGCGGCCGAAGGCGGCGTCCACCTCTTCGAAGGCGGCAAGCAGCCGGGCGCGGCCGTCGCGGTTGATGTCGGCGATCGCCCGGCGCAGCCGGTCGATGGCGCCCTGGACATCCTCGCGCTCGGCCAGCGTCTCGTCATGGGCGGCCTTCGCCGCGGCATATTCCTCGGCGGCCCGGAGGTTGACGGCGCCCAGTGCCTCGCGGCGGCGGGTGAGATCCGCCACCCGGCGGACCAGCACCGGCTCTTCGGCCGATGGCAGCACCGGTGCCACGAAGCGTGGTCCCGTCTCCGCCACGGGCGGAGGCGGAGCAAGCGGCAGTTCAGGCTCTCCGTCGTCGGACCCGCCGTCATCCTCGTCGTCGCCCGCCTCGCCGATGGCGCGGCGTTCGGCGCGCACCGCATCCTCCAGTGCATCCGGGCCCAGGTTGAGCCTCTCGCGCAGATCGGCGACGAAGGCGTTCCAGGCCTCGCGGACCTGATCGCGCTGACCGCCGGCACGGGTGCCGGCCTCGCGCGCTTCGGCGAGCTTCTGATCGGCGGCGCGTTCCTCGGCTGCGGCGGCGGCACGGGCCGCCTCTGCCTGACGCAGGGTCTCGGTCGCGGCGTCCAGCCGGACCGACGCCTCGGCGAGCGCGGTTTCGGCTGCGCGGGCGGCCGCCTCCAGCGCCTCGGGCTGCCCTGCAATATCCTGGGCGCGCCGGTCGAGATCGGCGGCCCGCCGGTCCAGGGCCGCGCGCCGCTCCAGGGCGGCGCGCGCCCGTTCCGCCGCCCGGGCCCGATCGGCGGACAGCCCCTCGCGCCGGCGGAACAGGGCCTGAAGTTCCGCTGCATGGCCGGCCCGGCGCCGGGCGATGTCGTCGCGGGCCGCACGGACCGGCGCAAGCGCGGCCTCGGCGCGGGTCACGGCGGCACGGGCCTCCTCTACCGCCGGATCGGCAGCCAGGCGGGCGGCAAGCTCGTCATGGCGGGCAACCGCCGTCCGGGCCTCTTCATCGGCGCGGGCGGCGGCCGCTTCGGCCTGTTCCAGGCGTCGCGCCAGGGCCTTGCGTTCATTCTCCACCCGGTCCAGCTGGCCACGGGCCTCGGCGGCCTGGCGGTCGAGCTGGCGCAGCCGGCCATCCGCCGTCCGCAGGGTCTGATCGGCTTCGCTGCGCCCGCGGCGGGCCTCGGCCAGCGCCCGGTCTGCCGCGGCGAGCGCCGCTCTGGCGCGCGCCTCTTCGGCGGTGGCCTGCTCGACCGCAACCCGCGCCGGGTCGAGCACCGCATCCGGATCGACCGCCTCCGCCAGGGCCCGGGCAGCGGCCGCCGCTTCGGCCAGATGCTCATCGGCTGCGGCCAGCCTGTCGCGTGCGAGCGTCGCGCGGGCCTCGGCATCGCGGGCGGCGCCCTGGGCCTGCGATGCGGCTTCGGCCGCAGCGGTCACCTGGCGCCGTGTCCCGGCCACAGCCTTGCGCGCGGCATCGCGCCGGGCCAGGGCGGCGCTCTGGGCCGCGGTTGCGGCGTCAGTGGCGGTTCCGGCCGCGGCGCATGCGGCTTCGGCCGCGGCGATGTCGATGTCGAGCTGCCGGCGTCGCGCCCGACGGCGCAGATCCGCAGTGCCGGCGTCCTCTACCGACCCGCCCCGGCGGCGATAGCCGTCCCAGCGCCACAGCCCGCCATCGGGCGTCACCAGTGCAGCCCCGGCCGGAAGCAGGGCCGCGAGCCTTTGCGCGGTGGCGGCATCCGCCACCAGCCAGCAGGCGGCAAGGACAGGCGCCAGCACCGCCGGCCCCCGCACCAGCTCCAGCAGTGGCCGGGCGCCGGCATCGATGATCGCCTCGGGCATGGCCGGGGCGGCCGTGCCCGCCACCCAGTGGCGTCGCGCCGCGTCATCCAGCCCGGCGGTGAGCCCCTCGCCGAGTGCCGCAGCCAGGGCCGCTGCATGGGCATCGTCGAGCGTCAGGATCGCCGAGACCGGCCCTTTTCCCCCTGGTCCACCCTCGGCCTCGGCCGCGATCAGCCGGTCGAGAGAGGCGGCCTCGGCGCGCAGGGCCGACAGCGCCGCCTCTGCCTCGGCGCGCTGGCGGCGGGCGTCGCGGAGCCTGGTTTCCGCCGCGGCAAAGCCGGCCTCGGCCTCTGCCTCGGCGGCATCGGCCGTCGCCTGCGCCTCTGCGACGGAGGCGGCCCTCCGCCCGGCCTCTGCCGCGGCGGCGGCAAGTCCGGCCGGGTCGGGCAGGGCCGCCAGTGCGGCCCGCGCCTGATCGCGCCGCGTGGTCGCCGCCGTCAGCCGGGCCTCGGTTTCCCGCGCGCGGCGCCGGGCGGCCTCGGCGGTGGCGCGGGCCTCGTCCAGGGCCCGTTTGCAGGCAGCCAGAACCTGGCCGGCTTCGGCTGCGGCGGAAACCGCCGGGTCGCGTGCCGCTTCCGCATCGCGCAGCACCGCATCGGCGGCGGCAAGGGCGGCCTCCGCCGCGTCGCGGGCGGCCGCGGCGCGGGCCGCGTCGGCCTCCATACGGCCCAGACGGGTCTCGGCTTCTTCAAGCCTGCGGCGGTCCTCCAGCCGGCGGCGCAGATCCTCGTGCTCGCGTGCGGCCGCGCGCGCTGTCTCCTGCAGCCGGTCGCGGTCGCGGGCGAGTGCGGCAAGGTCGCGTGCCGCGGCTGCGGCGGCCGCTTCGGCGGCACTTTGCGCGGCCTGGGCCTTCGCGTGGTCGGCCTCGGCCCGGGCAAGGGCGCTCTCGGCCTCCGCCGCTGCGGCATCGTCTGCTGCGGCTGCCGCCGCGGCCTGCTCAACTTCCGTTTCCAGCGTCCGTGCCTCGGCGGCAAGGCGGCCGGCTTCCGCCTCGGCCAGCCCGGCATCCCGCAAGGCGGCGGCCCGGTCCTCGTCGAGGGCGGTGCGGGCGCGGTCCAGTTCCTGGGTCAGCGTATCGATCCGCGCCCGTTCGGCCGCGATGCGGGCCCGTTCCGCCTGGGCAAGGTCGCGGGCAGCGCGGGGGCCGTCGAGCGCGGCGCGGGCCGCATCTGCGGCGGCACCGGCTGCCGCGGCGGCGCGGGCTGCACGTTCTGCGGCGGCGGTGGCCTGGGCAAGCCCGGCCTCGGCCATCGCCTCGCGCTCGGCCGCCCGTGCCCGACGCTCCACCAGCGCGATGCGGCGGGCGAGCATCAGCTCGGCCTGGGCCAGGCGCAGGCGCTGCGACAGGCGGCCATAGCGCCGGGCCTCGCGCGCCTGCTGGCGGAGCGCCGTCACCCGGGCAGCCAGGGTGGTGATGATGTCGTCGAGCCGGGTGAGATTGGCCTCGGCGGCGCCGAGCCGCTGCTCGGCCTCGCGACGGCGGGCATGCAGCCCGCCGATGCCGGCCGCTTCTTCCAGGATCGCGCGCCGGTCCGAGGCGCGGGCGGAAATGATCTGGCCGATCTGGCCCTGGCCGACGATCGCGGTGGAGCGGGCGCCGCTGGCGGCATCGGCGAACAGGATCTGGACGTCGCGGGCGCGGGCCGGGCGGCCGTTCACCCGATACTGCGTGCCCTGGCCGCGTTCGATCCGGCGGCGGACCTCGATGGTCTCGGCCTCGGTCCAGGGTGGCGGCGCCCGGCCGTCGCCGTTGTCGAGGACGAGCGTCACTTCGGCAAGGTTCCGCCGGCCGCGGCCTTCGGCCCCGGCGAAGATCACGTCGTCCATTTCGGTACCGCGCAGGGTGCGGGCGGAGGCCTCGCCCATCACCCAGCGCAGCGCCTCGGTGAGGTTGGATTTGCCGCAGCCGTTCGGGCCCACCACGCCGGTCATCCCCGGCGCGATCTCGACCGTGGTCGGATCGGCGAAGGATTTGAACCCGCTCAGGACCAGGCGGACGAAATGCATCGGCGCGGACGGCGGCGGTCTGCCGCCTTAGGGCAGCTTGTCGTCGATCACCTTGGCGAAGGTGTCGATCGGCTGGTCGCCCACCACCTTCTCGCCATTGACGATGAAGGTCGGCGTGCTGTTGATCTCGAAGACGCGCGAGCCTTCCAGGCGCTGGTTCAGGATCTTCTCCTCGATGGCGCCGTCAGTCAGGCAGGCCTGCATCTGATCGTCGCTGAGGCCGGCGAGGCGGCCGTAACGCTTCAGCCCCTCGGTCGGGTCCTGCATCACGCCCCATTCGGCCTGCGAGCGGAACAGCACGTCGACGAAGCCGGCATAGCGCTCGGGCTGGACGCATTCGGCGAGCTTCGCCGCGACCAGCGCCGGCTCGTTCAGCGGGAAGTGACGGATCACCAGCTTGGCCTTGCCGGTGTCGATATAGCGGGTCTTGAGCTCGGGCAGGGTGCCGGCATGGAAGGCGGCGCAATGCGGGCAGGTCAGCGACGAATACTCGATGATCGTCACCGGGGCCGCCGGATCGCCGACCACATGATCGCCGGGCATCGCCTGGGCGAGCTGGGCCGCGGCATTGCCGCCCGTGGCGGGGCTCTGGCTGGCCTGGCCCTGCTGGGCGGCCGGCGCCGCTGTCGGTGTCGGGGCCTCGTCCTTCAGGGCGAACTGCCAGGCACCGAGGCCGACGACGGCGACGGCGGCGATGCCGATCAGGCCATAGGTCAGATTGCGCACCGGACGACGAAGCTCCCTAACAACTGGACATAGCGGAGGTGTTTGCGACGGGACCCGCCGCGCGACCGGAGTTTAGTGCGGGACGGCGCTGCAAACCAGTCTCGATCCTGCGCGGGCGGGCCGCACCCGACGCATGACGGTGCGGAACCTCACAGGACCGCGCCACGCATCAGGCCCGCTGGCGGGCCGCCTTGCTGAACACCGCCCGGCCCAGCCGTTCCAGCCGGGCGGCCAGATCGGCATCGGGCACGGTGGCGACCAGCTGCCCCAGCCGGTGCTCTTCCGCAGCCGGCAACGGCCCGGCCACCGGATGGGGCCGGGCCCGGGGTGCCGGGATCGGCCCCTGCTGGATGCGCAGCCGTTCGACCGCACCATAGCCGAAATAGGCGTTCACCCGCTCGATGACCAGATGGCTCAGCATCTGGATCTCGGTTGCGAAGGGGCCGGCCACCTTGACGATCAGCGTGCCGCCGGCCCGGCGACCGGGCGGGAATTTCAGCTCCAGCGGCATGGTGACCCGGTCGAGCGGCCGGCCGATGATCTGCGGCCAGTCCGTGACGATACGCCCGGCCATGAAGCCCCGGCGCCGCAGGTCGCGGTCCAGGAGCCCCGGCACCAGATCTGCCAGCCTGCGTTCCGCCCGGATGCGATCAGCTTCCCCGTCCTTGCGCATCCCGTCCTTGCGCATGCCGGCGGATCGCGTCGCCGCGCGGGAGGCGGCGCGGCGGCGGTCGGTCGCGGTATCGCTTGCTGTCTCTGCCATCGGTGCTCCGGCGGCTGGCGGGGGGCGGCACTCATTCTAGCCCCCTGCGGCCCGGAAGGCGAACCGCATCGTCAGGCGGCGCAGGCGGCGGCGCGTGCCAGAAGGAAATCCCGTTCTCTCGGATTGCCCGCAAGCGAGGCGGCGCGGGTGAAGCGGGCATGGGCTTCCGCCGGCTGTCCGGCCCGGGCGAGCATGTCGCCGATCGCCGCCTGCAAGGGCGCATAGCCCGCAAGTGCCGCGAGCCCGTCGAGCGGTGCCAGAAGGGCGAGCCCGGCCCCGGGACCGAAGGCCATGCCATGGGCCACCGCCCGGTTCAGCTCCACCACCGGCGAGGGCAGCACGGCGGCCAGCCGGTCATAGAGCCCGGCAATCCGGGGCCAGTCGGTATCCTCCGCCCGGCCGGCGCGGGCATGGCAGGCGGCAAGGGCCGCCTGGAGGGCATAGGGGCCGTCGGCGCCGCCGGATGCGTCTGCCCGGGAGAGAGCGTCGAGCCCCCGGCGGATCAGCGTCCGGTCCCAGAGGCGCCGGTTCTGTGCGGTCAGCGGCACGGGGGAGCCGTCCTCGGCCAGCCGGGCCGCGAAGCGCGAGGCCTGCAGATCCATCAGCCCGCAAAGACCGTGGATTTCCGCCTCCCCCGGCATGGCCGCCGCCAGGATCCGCCCCAGCCGCCGGGCCTCGTCGGCAAGCGCCGGCCGGATCAGGTCTTCGCCCGAGGTCGCGGCATAGCCTTCGTTGAAGATCAGGTAGATCACCTCCAGGACCGAGGCGAGCCTGGGTTTGAGGTCGTCGCCGCGCGGGATCTCCCAGGCGAGACCCGCAGCCCCCAGCGCCTTCTTCGCCCGCAGAATCCGCTGGGCGATCGCCGGCTCTTTCGCCAGGAAGGCGCGGGCGATCTCGTCGGTGGTGAGCCCGCCGATCAGGCGCAGGGTCAGTGCCACCCGGGCCTCGCGGGAGAGCAGGGGGTGGCAGGCGGTGAAGATCAGTCCCAGGGTCTCGTCGCCGAGATCGTCATCCATGGCCGCCTCTGCCGCGCTTATCTGTGCGGCCCCGTCATCCTCGGGCGCGTGGCCGAGTTCGGCGAGCTTCAGGGCCCGCATCCGCCGGTGGCGGAAACGGTCGATCGCCCGGCGCTTCGCCGTTGCCGTCAGCCAGGCGCCGGGTCTGGCCGGAATGCCGGTGCGCGGCCAGTCGGCGAGGGCGGCAAGCAGGGCGTCCTGTGCCAGCTCCTCGGCCAGATCGAGATCACGCACCAGCCGGGCGAGCCCGCCGATCAGGCGGGCCCGTTCCATCCGGAACACGGTTTCGACCGCGCGGCGAACCGCCGCGTCGGGGTCAGCGTCCGGCGAGGTCATGGCGGACCCGGTCGTGGATCGCCGCAACGTCGGGGGTCAGCACTTCGGCGAAATCGGCCATCTCGTAGAAGGGCCGGATTTCGAGTTCGCTGGGGCCGGGCATCGGGTTGGGGCAGCGCCTGGCCCATTCGACCGCCTCGGCCATGTCCTTCACCTCCCAGATCCAGTAGCCGGCGACCAGTTCCCGCGTTTCGGCGAAGGGGCCGTCGACCACCGTACGGGTGGGGCCGTCGAAGGCCATCCTTTTGCCTTCGGCGGAGGGCTTCAGGCCGTCGCCCGACAGCATGATGCCGGCTGCGACCAGTTCCTCGTTGAATCGGCCCATCGCTTCGAACAGCTCGACCGAGGGCATGATGCCCGCCTCGCTGTCGGCCGTCGCCTTCACCAGAACCATGACACGCATCGTCTCGTCTCCGTCATCGATGGAGGCTTGATCGCCCCCCTGACATGACGACGATCCGCGTCGGCCGCAATCGACAGCGCCCGCGGTTTTTTTAACCCGGGCGCTCAGCCGCCCCAGCTGGCGGCATCCGGCACCACCGCGGCGAAGCGGTCGGCGAGCGCCGCCAGCGTTGCGCGATGCAGGATTTCGGCCGGAACCGGTTCCGTTTCCCCGGCCGCCGCGGGCAGGTCGCGGGTGGCCGAAGCCCTGCCGACCACGGTCGGGGTGAACCCCAGATGCAGGGCGGCGCGGGTGGTGCTGGAGACGCAGAGATGGGTCATGAAGCCGGCGAAGACCGGCTGATCGCGGCCAAGCGCCCGCAGCCGTGCCGCCAGATCGGTGCCGGTGAAACCGTCGGGGAGGGATTTGTCGATCACCACTTCACCGTCACGCGGACCGGCAGCGGGAATGATCAGCGATCCGGTGGCCCCTGGATTGAACAGCGCGTCGCCGGCCCGTCCGAGGTGCCGGAGATGGATCACCGGCACCTCCAGGCGGCGCATGCGGTGCAGCAGACGACAGATCTCGTCGAGTGCCGCATCGACACCCACCAGGGGCAGACGGCCATTGCGGTACTCCTCCTGCACGGCGACCAGCACCAATGCCGCCCGTGCCGGATCGGCCGGCTGAAGCGGGGTGCCGGCATGGGCAAGCAGGGTGGTGGCCGGGGCAGTCAGCGGCATCGGTATGGCTTTCCCTTGGCGGAGGGGAGGTGGCGGGACATGACCGTCAGAACGGCCAGACCGGCCGCGGCGTTTCGGGATGCGGATCGCCGAGACCATAGGCCTGGCGTTCGGCTGCAGGCATGCGGCCGGGGCGGTCGCTCCGGACCACGCGGTTCAGGAGCCGGAAAAGAGGGATCAGGGCCGCGGACAGCGGTGCCACCGACGGAAAGACGGCGCGCCGCCGGTCCATGCAGGGGGCCGACGGGGAAGGGGACATGGTTCGTCTCCGGAGTTCATGATACGGTCCTGAGACTACGGCGAGCCGGCCCCGGCCGCGACGGAGCCTTTCTCGCCCATAGCCTCAATCAGGCTGAGCCTGGGTCGGGCAGGACCGGACCCAGGCTCGCCTCCAGGACGGGACCCACCTGCGTGAGCCAGCCGCCGCTTCGCCGTCGCCGGTTACCGCCTTTGCTGGCGCTGCGTCACTTCGAGGCCGCCGCCCGCCTCGGCGGCTTTTCCCGCGCGGCCGAAGAGCTGGGGGTGACGGCGGCAGCCGTCAGCCAGCAGGTCCGCCAGCTTGAAGACTGGCTGGGCCGGCCGCTCTTCGCCCGCCATGCCCGCGGGGTGGAGATGACCGAATATGCCCGCCGCCTGCAGCCGGCGCTGACCGACCAGTTCGACCAGCTGGAGACCGAAATCCGGCGGGTGCAGGAGGTCACCTCCGAATTCGGCCTGACCGTTTCGACGCTCGCGAGCTTTGCCGGTCGCTGGCTGCTGCCGCGGATGGAGCGCCTGACCACGGCGCTCGGCGGCCGGCAGGTCAGCCTGCTTGCCGCCTCGACGCTGGCCGATTTCAACCGCGACGGTGTCGACGTCGCGATCCGCTATGGCGGCGGCCGCTATCCCGGCCTTGCCGCACACCGGATCCTGCCCGGGCGGATGGTGGTGGTCTGCGCGCCGGCCATGGCCGAGCGGCTGCGCAGCCCGGCGGATCTGGCGAAGGTCACCCTGCTGCATGACGAGATCGACCCGGCCGGCAGTTTCGTCGATCCGGGCTGGACCGATTTTCTGCGCCATCATGGGCTTTCCGGCATCGATGGCGGCCGGGGGCCGCGCTATGGTCTGACCTTTCTGTGCCTGGATGCGGCGGCGGCCGGCATGGGGGCGGCAATCGTGCCGCTTGGCCTGGCGGTCGACGCGCTGGTGACCGGCGCGCTGGTCCGGCCCTTCGCCGAAAGCCTGGACGTCCCCCATGATTATTGGGTGGTCTATCCCGAGGATCGCGAGGGCGCGCGGCCGATCCGGGATTTCCTGAGCTGGATTCAGGCCGAGGCGGCGGGCCAGCTGGAGGCCCTGCCGCCGCCGCGGGCCGGCGGCTGAACCATCCGGGCGAGGCCTTGCCGTCTCTGCCGCCCCGGTCTATGTCAGGGCCTTCCATGTGATGGCCTTCGCCCGTTCAGCCAGGATGCCCGCCGCCCATGCCCCGAGGCCGCCCGCCCAAGACCCGGATCGCTGCCGGCCCTGCCGTGCCGCCGATCGACCCCGCGCGCCGCGACCGGCTGCGCATGCGGCTGCTGCACTGGTACGACCACAACCGACGGGTGCTGCCCTGGCGGGCGGAACCGGGGGAGACCGCCGACCCTTACGCGGTCTGGCTGTCCGAGATCATGCTTCAGCAGACCACGGTCGCCGCGGCCGGCCCCTATTTCCGCGCCTTTCTGGACCGCTGGCCGCGGGTGACCGATCTGGCCGCGGCCCCCAGGGAAGAGGTGCTGGCGCGCTGGGCGGGGCTCGGCTACTACGCCCGGGCCCGCAACCTGCATGCCTGCGCCCAGGCGGTGGCGGACCATCATGGCGGCCGCTTCCCCGACACCGAGGCGGGGCTGCTGGATCTGCCGGGGGTCGGGCCCTATACCGCGGCGGCGGTGGCGGCGATCGCTTTCAACCGACCGACCGTGCCGGTGGACGGCAATGTCGAGCGGGTGACCGCGCGGCTGTATGCCGTGACCACGCCGCTGCCCGATGCCAAGCCGGAATTGCGCGCCCGCGCCGCCCAGTTCGCCCACGATTATCGGCCGGGCGATTTCGCCCAGGCGATGATGGATCTGGGCGCCACGCTCTGCACCCCGCGCCGGCCCGCCTGCCATCGCTGCCCCTGGACCGGCGAATGCGCCGCCGAGGCCCGGCGGATCGCCGACGACCTGCCCGCCCGCCTGCCGAAGGGGGAGCGGCCGGTGCGCCATGCCGTGGCCTTCGTGGCCCTGGCTCCGGGGGATGCGCTGCGCATCCGCACCCGCCCCGAAGGCGGGTTGCTTGGGGCGATGACCGAGGTGCCGGCCACCCCCTGGCGCGAGGGCGACCCCTGGGACGAGGCCGAGGCCCTGACCCATGCCCCCCTCGGCCCCACCGGCTGGCGCATGCTGCCGGGCACCGTGGTTCATGTCTTCACCCATTTCCGGCTGGAGGCGCGGGTGATGCTGCGCCGGATGACCCGGGCCGAAGCCGCGGCGCTGGATGCGGCCGAAGCGGGGGAGGCGGGCGATCCGCGCTGGTGCAAGCCCGAACATCTGGGCATCGCCGGCCTGCCGAGCGTGATGGCCAAGCTGGTGGAACATGCCGGTGTCGGCAGCCGCCAGCAGGGGCTGCCCTTCTGATCCCGCCTGCCGGATCAACTGGCTGCGGCAAACGGAACCCTTGATCCGCCGGGTCCCGCACGCCCAGACTGATCGGGCAATGGCGGGGCAGGGGCGCCAGCCTCGACCACCGCCAGCCTCAGCGCGACAGCAAGGGATGCCTGGACATGCCGATCAGCCGACAGACCGACCGTCTCGACAATGCCGTCACCACCGGCCGGTCGGGCACCATCGACGGCATCGACGCCTTCATCGGCGGCTTTCTGGGCTACAGGACCGAGGCGGTGGATCTGCTGCCCGCGGCGGATGCCGATCATGATTCGGCCCTGGCCCAGGCCTATGCAGCGGCCCTGCACATGTTTGCCGAAACCCCCGATGCGGTCGCCAATGCCACCCCTTATCTGGCCCGTGCCGAGGCGGCGGCCGGTGACGCCACCCCGCGCGAACGGCTGACGGTGGAGGCGGTGGGGGCCTGGGTCCGGGGCGACATGCCGCGGGCGATCCGGCTGCATGAAGAGACGGTGAGCCGCTTCCCGCGCGACCTGGTCGCGGCCAAGCTCGGCCAGTATCACGCCTTCAATCTGGGCGACAGCCCGACCATGCTGCGCATCGTCGACCACGCCGTGCCCCATGCGTCCGAGGTTGCCGAGCTGCACGGCATGCGCGCCTTCGCGCTGGAACAGTGCCACCTGATCGACGAGGCGGAGGCGGAAGCGCGCGAGGCGATCCGCCTGCGTCGCGACGAGCCCTGGGCCCATCACGCCATCGCCCATGTCTGCCTCAGCCGCGGCCGCACCGACGAGGGCCTGGCCTTCATGCGTGAGATGAGCGAGACCTGGGTCGGGCTCAACTCGTTCATGTCGACCCATAATTGGTGGCATCTCTGCCTGTTCCTGCTCGACCGCGATCGGGTGGACGAGATTTTCGACATCTATGACGGCCGGGTCTGGGGCGTGTGGAAGGAATATTCCCAGGACCAGATCAATGCCGTCTCGCTGCTGATGCGGCTGGAACTGGCCGGGATCGATGTCGGCGACCGCTGGGCCGATCTCGGCACCTATCTGGCGGCGCGTACCGGCGACCATGTCCAGCCCTTCCTGGACCTGCAATATCTCTATGGCCTGGCCCGCGCCGGGCTGACGGAGAAGGCGGAGGCGCTGCGGCTGGCGATCCATGCCCATGCCCGCGCCGTGCCGTCCTTCCTGGTCCCGGCCTGGGCGGAGGTGGCCGTTCCGGCCGCCGATGGCCTGCTGGCCCATGCGAAGGGCGAATGGCAGGGGGCGATCCGCGGCCTGGGTCAGGCCCTGCCGCGGATGACCGAGATCGGCGGCAGCCATGCCCAGCGCGACCTGTTCGAGCAGGTCTATCTGGATGCCCTGATCCGGGCCGGCCGGCTGGTCCCCGCCCAGCAGATGCTGGAACTGCGCCGGGCGGCCACGCCCGAGGTGCCGGCGACGCTGCGCGCGCTGTCCGATGTTTACGGCAGGCTTGGTCTGGACGCCCGCGCCCAGGCGCTGCTGACCCATGCCGATGCCCTGACCCGCCGCTATCGCGGCTGACCGTCAGTTCGTGGCAGAGAGGACGGCCGGTGCGTCAGCCGTGGGCTCACCCCCGGCACCGGCCGCATCCTCCGCCGCCGCGGCCGGCGGTTCGTCGACATCTTCCGCCGCCATCGGCGGTTCCTCGGCCATTTCCGCGCGCAGCCGGCGGCGCAGCTCGTCGATCGGGGTCAGCGTGCCGTTGCGGGCGCGGGTGTGCCAGAAGGTCCAGCCGTTGCAGGACGGCCCGCCCGAGGCCTTCACCCCCATCTGATGGATGGAGCCGAAGGCGGCGCTGCGGCCGCGGCCGGTTTCCACCAGCCCGTCGGCACGGACCTTGACCGAATGGCGGGCATGCCTGTCCCAGAGCTTCGTGCCGACCGGCAGCAGGCCGGTTTCGACAAGCAGACCGAAGGCGATGCGCGGCTCGCGCTCCACCCCGTCGCCGCCCAGCAGCTTCGGGTCCGGCGTCTCGGGCGCCTCGGCAAGCCGTCGCGTCGCCAGCTCGACATAGCCCGGGTCGCGTTCGATGCCGATGAAGCGCCGGCCCAGCGCCTTGGCGGCGACGCCGGTCGATCCGGTGCCGAAGAACGGGTCGAGCACCAGATCCCCCGGCGCGGTTGCGGCCTGGAGCACCCGGTAGAGCAGGGCCAGCGGTTTCTGGGTCGCATGGGCCTTGCGGCCGTCGCCATCCTTCAGCCGCTCGGGGCCGGAACAGATCGGCAGCAGCCAGTCGCTGCGCATCTGCAGCCCGTCGTTCAGCCGTTTCAGCGCCTTGTAGTTGAAGCGATAGCGGGTGCGGGCATCGCGTGCGGCCCAGATCAGGGTCTCGTGGGCATTGGTGAAACGCCGGCCGCGAAAGTTGGGCATCGGGTTGGTCTTGCGCCAGATCACGTCGTTCAGGATCCAGAAGCCCAGATCCTGGATCGCGGCGCCGACCCGGAAGATGTTGTGATAGCTGCCGATCACCCAGATCGTGCCCTGGGGCTTCAGCACCCGGCGGGCTTCGGCCATCCAGGCATGGGTGAAGGCGTCATAGGCGGCGAAATCGGGGAATTTGTCCCAGGCATCCTCGACTGCAGCCACCCGGCTGTTGTTGGGCCGGTGCAGCGGTCCCGCCAGCTGCAGATTATAGGGCGGGTCGGCGAAGATCATGTCGACCGATCCCGCAGGCAGGCGGCGCATCACCTCGATGCAGTCGCCGGCAAGCACGCTGCCGGCCACGGCCTCGGGGTCGATCGGGTCCACCGGAGCCGGGACCGGTATCCGGGCGGGCGCGATGTCGCTGCGTCGGCGCCTCATTCCGCCGCCACCTCGCCCGATGCCGGCTCGATCTCCACCGGCGTTCCGGCAATCAGCCGGGCGATCGGTGCGAAACTGGTCCGGTGGTGGCCGGTGGTACCCTGGCGTTCCAGCGCGGTCAGATGCTCGGCGGTGCCATAGCCGGCATTATGCGCCCAGCCGAAGCCCGGATGGATCAGGTCCAGCTCGGCCATGATCCGGTCGCGGGTGACCTTGGCTATGATCGAGGCTGCGCCGATCGCGGCAGAGCGGCCGTCGCCGCCGATCACCGGCACCGCCGGCACCGGCAGTTCGGGCGTATGGTCGCCATCGACGATCGCAAGCTCCGGCAGGCGGCCGCCGGCGTCGAGGTCTGCAAAGGCGCGGCGCATGGCCAGCATGCTCGCCTTCAGGATGTTCAGCCGGTCGATCTCGCGCACCGAGGCTTCGCCGATACCGACCCGGGCGCGTTCCATGATCAGCGGAAACAGGGCTTCGCGCTTCCTGCGGCTGAGCTTCTTGCTGTCGGCCAGCCCCTCGATCGGGCGCGCGGGATCCAGGATCACCGCCGCTGCGACCACGGGGCCCGCCCAGGGGCCGCGGCCGGCCTCGTCGATCCCGACCACGGCCAGCGGATCGGCCAGTTCGCGGGCAAGCGCCGCCTCTGCCGCAGCCATGGCCGCGGCAGCCCGCTCCCCGCCCCGGCGGCCACGCCTGCGCGGCGCCGCGTCGGTGACAGGGACAGCCGGTTTGCGCCGCGGGCGTGACGGGGATGGCGGAGCGGGAGGTGGAGGGGCGGTTTCGCTCACCGGCTCTGCCGTTCAGATATGGGCGTAGCGGGCGCGGACGCCGCGTTCGATCGCAGCCGCGATCAGGCGATCGATGTTCAGATGATGGCGCAGGATTTCGAGCAGACGCATCACCTCCTGGCTGACCGAGCCGTTGGCGGCGGCCACTTCGCAGGCCAGCGCATAGGCGGTCTCGCGCAGCTTGGCCGGCAGGTCGGCGGCCAGATGGTCGAGCACGGCATCGAGCCCGTCCTCGTTCTGGAGCATGCCGACGCAATCCGACGCGATGGCGGGGAGCGTGGTCGCGTCGAAATCGCGGAACACGGGCAGGCCCTGAACCGTGTCGCCGATCGCTTTCATCTCGAAATCGGTCATCTCGCGATCGGCGGCGGAGATCAGAACCATGGTGTGGATCAATGCGGAATGATGAGCAGCCATTTACCGTCAACCGTCGAGGGGCGGGATGTGCGATGAGGAGGTCGTGTCGTCAGCCGGGGATGTCGTCCGGGCGCCGGTTGTCCCGTTGCCGGTCGCCCGGTTGCCGGGCGCCCGGCACCGCCGGTCCCCGATTGTTACCGGAAGCCTCGGGCAGGGGCAAGCCGGCCCCGTCCCGCCGGTCCCGATCCTGGCCGGCTTGCGGGTGCAGGAAGGCACGGGTGCGACGGATTGCCTCGGCGATGCCGACCCGCTCCACCGTCACGCCTTCGGGAAAGGCGGTGGTCAGGCGTGTGGGCAGGGCACCATCCAGCAGCACGAAGACGCCGCGATCCTCCCGCGCCCGGATCAGCCGGCCGAAGGCCTGGCGCAGCCGCAGCCGGACGATGGCGTCGTCGTAATGGCTGCCACCGAAGGCCAGGCGGCGGGCGCGATGCAGGATATCGGGCCGCGGCCAGGGCACGCGGTCGGCGACCAGCAGGCGCAGCGACCGCCCGGGCACGTCGACGCCGTCGCGCACCGCATCGGTGCCGAGCAGGCAGCTTTCCTCTTCGGCGCGGAAGATGTCGACCAGGGTCGCGGTGTCCAGCGGGTCGACATGCTGGGCATAAAGCGCAAGCCCCGCCTCTTCCAGTGCCGGCGCGATCCGGTCATGCACCACCCGCAGCCGGCGCACGGCGGTGAACAGGCCGAGCGCGCCCCCCTCTGCCGCCAGGAACAACTCGCGATAGGCGGCCGAGATCTGGTCGGCCGAGGAGCGGCGCAGATCGGTCACCACCAGGGCCAGTGCCGAGGCGCCGTAATCGAAGGGCGAGGGCAGGCTCAGCGTCTGCGGCGTGCCGGGAATGTGGCGGGCGCCGGAGCGGGTGAAGGCCGTCCGCCAGTCGAGCCCGTCACGGGTCTCCGGCCCATCACGGGTCTCGGCCGTGGCCGGCGGCTCGCCATCGCCGTCGGGCGCCGTCGCTTTGGCCCGTGCGGGCAGCCGGCCGCCGGTCAGGGTGGCGGAGGTGACCAGCAGGCCGCGGGCGCGTTCGCCGAACACCCGCGCGAAGGGCAGCATCGGGTCGATCCAGCGCCGCTTCAGGGCGACGTCGACATCGCGGCCGAAGGCGCGGTCGATCGCCAGCCAGTCGACATGATGGGCGGGCGGGCCCTCTTCCACGGCACCCAGCATCTCGCGCCAGGCTTTGACCAGACCGGCGGCGCGACGGCTGATCGCCCGGGCGGTGGCATCGATCCGCGCCCGGTCGCCCGGCTCCAGCGTGTCGGCCTCTTCATCCAGCATGCCGGCCAGGGCTTCCGACAGCCGGCCGAGCGGCACCTCCAGCAGGCGCAGGGCGGCTTCAAGCTCTGTGGCCGCCGCGACGAAATCGGGGGAGGGCGGTCCAACCGGCGCCTCCAGCCCATAGGGCGCATCGGCATCGCCGGCGGCACGGGCAAGCACGGTGCCGCGGGCGCGGGCCAGGAACACCTCGAACGGCCCCTCGGGCAGGCCGTCTTCCAGCCGCTGGCGCCAGCCTTCGGCCGGCAGGGCACGGGCGGCGCGCATCGCCTCGGCCAGGGCCTCTTCGGCGGCCGGACGGCCGGCGACCAGATCGCCCACCCGGTCGCGCAGGCCGCGCGCACGACTGCGGCGCTGGGTCTCGCGGCCGCCGATCCAGCGGCGCAGCTCTTCTCCCTCGCGGCCGGACAGGTCGACGGCGAAGGCGGCATCGGCCGCGTCGAACAGGTGATGGCCTTCATCGAACACGAAACGGTCCGGACCATACTGGTCATCGCCGCCGGTCGCCGCCTGGACCATGACCAGGGCATGATTGGCGACCACGATCCGCGCCCGGCGCGAGCGGCGCTGGGCGCGTTCGATGAAACAGCGGCGATAATGCTCACAGGCCGAGTAGATGCATTCGCCCCGGTGGTCGGTCAGGTCGAGCGTCGCCCGCCGGCCGACCAGTTCCGACAGCCAGCCCGGGAAGTCGCCGCCATAGAGCGCACCGTCGCGGGTGGCGCCGATCCAGCGGGCGGTCAGCACCAGCCCCGCCCGGTCGGGGCCGGTATCGGTGCGGCGCATGGCCTCCTGATAGTTCAGCAGGCAGAGATAGTTCTCGCGGCCCTTGCGCACCACCACGCGCCGCGCCTTCTCGTCCGGATCGGGATAGAGCCGGTCGAGTTCGTCATCGATCTGCTTCTGCAGATTCTTGGTATAGGTGCTGATCCAGACCGTGCCGCCGTTCTTTTCGGCCCAGAGGCTGGAGGGCGCGATATAGCCGAGCGTCTTGCCGGTGCCGGTGCCCGCTTCGGCCAGCACCAGGGCCGGACCCTGGCCTTCATGGCGGGCGGCGAAGGCCAGGCTGGCATGCATGGCATAGCGGCGCTGTTCCGGGCGGGGCTCGGCGCCGGCGCCGGTCAGCCGCTCCAGCCGCTGTACCGCCTCTTCGGGCAGCACGCCCAGCTGGGTGGGGCGGCCTTCGGGCGGCTGTTCCTGCCATTCGGGCAGCCGCCCCCAGACCTTCAGCCCCCAGCTGTCGGCGGGCGGCACCGCGCCCGAGGCCTGGATCAGCGGCCGGGCCCAGATCCAGCCGGCCTGGGCCGCCTCGTGCAGCAGGGTGGCGGGTTCGGGCAGGCGCAGCTTGATCGAGGCGACCTTGAGCAGCCGGCGGGCGATCGCGCGGATGCAGGCGATCTCGCCCGCAGGATCGGCGCCCGGCAGTTCCACGTCGAGCGCGGCGGCAAGGCCGCGCGCGGTGGGTGGCGGCGTCTCCGCCGGATTGATGAAGGCGAAGAGTTCCAGCAGGTCGAAGGCTTCGAGCTGCATGGGATCCAGCCCCAGCCGTCGCGCCGTCGCCGGTTTGTGGATCACCAGCGGCTGGTGGTTGTGCCAGGCGGTCGCCACACGGTCGGGGCGCAGTGCCCGCGAGGTCTCGCCCGGGCGCGCGCTCCAATAGCCGCGGCCGCGGCGCGCCACCAGAACGGGCGCGTTCAGCGGGTCGGTGCGGGCGGGATCGAGACCCCGGAAGGCGTCGTCTTGGGCTGGCATCGGGGTCCGGTCGCGGGGCTCGTTCGTCGGGGGTGATGGCTGCGATCGCGCGGGCGTGCCCGTAGGTTATAGGTGTTGTTCGCGTCTTGTACCAGTTTGGCCATGCGGATGAAGCCGGCCTTGTATGAGATCGGCTCGATTGACCCTTGCCGCGGCTGCGCATACCTTCGCCGCGTTTCCATCCATCAACCCCTTCGCAGGGATGCGTCCCATCATGACCGTCGATCGCCGTCTCGCGGCCGAGGCCAAGGCCTGGCCGTTCAAGGAAGCCCAGGATCTGGCAAAGCGGCTGGACGGCAAACTGCCGGCGAAGGGCTATGTGCTGTTCGAGACCGGCTACGGCCCCTCGGGCCTGCCCCATATCGGCACCTTCGGCGAAGTGGCCCGCACCACCATGGTGCGCCGGGCCTTCGAGCAGCTGACCGGCATGCCCACCAAGCTGATCGCCTTCTCCGACGACATGGACGGGCTGCGCAAGGTTCCCGACAACATTCCGAACCAGGAACTGGTACGCGGCGCGCTGGGCAAGCCGCTGACGGCGGTGCCGGATCCGTTCGGCACCCATGCGAGCTTCGGCGCCCACAACAATGCCCGGCTGCGCGCCTTCCTCGATGCCTTCGGCTTCGAGTACGAATTCCGCTCGGCGACCGACTGCTACCGCTCGGGCGCCTTCGACGACGCGCTTCGCCGGGTGCTGGAGCGCTATGACGAGATCATGAAGGTCATGCTGCCGACCTTGGGCGAGGAGCGGCAGAAGACCTACAGCCCGATCCTGCCGGTCAGCCCCTCGACCGGCCGGGTGCTGCAGGTGCCGATCCTGTCCTATGACGCCGCCGCCGCCACCATCGTCTTCGAGGACGAGGACGGCACGAAGGTCGAGCAGCCGGTGACCGGTGGCCGGGCTAAGCTGCAGTGGAAGGCCGATTGGGCGATGCGCTGGGTGGCGCTCGATGTCGACTACGAGATGTACGGCAAGGATCTGATCCCCTCGGCCGAGCTGTCTGGCAAGATCGCCCGCATCCTGGGCGGCCGCCAGCCGAACGGCTTCGCCTATGAACTGTTCCTCGATGCCGAGGGCCAGAAGATCTCGAAGTCGAAGGGCAACGGGCTCAGCATCGAAGACTGGCTGCGCTATGGCTCGCCCGAGAGCCTCTCACTGTTCATGTTCCAGCAGCCCAAGCGCGCCAAGCGGCTCTATTTCGACGTCATCCCGCGGGCGGTGGACGACTATTATGCCCATCTCCGCGGCTTCCACGCCGCGGACGAGCCGGCGAAGACGCTGGAGAACCCGGCCTGGCACATCCATGGCGGCAATCCGCCGGCGGGCGAGCCGCCGGTCGGTTTCTCGATGCTGCTCAACCTGGCCAGCGCCTGCAATGCCGAGGACAAGTCGGTGCTGTGGGGCTTCATCACCCGCTACGCCCCCGAAGCGACGTCCGAAACCCAGCCCGATCTGGACCGGCTGGTCGGCTATGCGGTGAACTACTATCAGGATTTCGTGAAGCCGCAGAAGCGCTACAAGCTGCCGGATGCGGCCGAGCGCGCGGCGATCGAGGCCCTGGCGGCGAAGCTCGGCGAGCTGTCGGACGATGCCACGGCCGAGGCCATCCAGGACGAGGTCTACGAGGTCGGCAAGGCCCATGGCTTCGAGAATCTGCGTGCCTGGTTCAAGCTGCTTTATGAAGTGCTGCTCGGCCAGGAACAGGGCCCGCGCATGGGCTCGTTCATCCAGCTCTACGGCCGGCCCGAGACCATCCGCCTGATCGAAGACGCCCTGGCCGGCAAATTCGCCACCGCCTGACCGCGGGGGCGGAGATCCGCAAGCAAAGGGCCGGACGGGGTGACCTGTCCGGCCCTTCTTCGCCAACACCTTGACGGCTGCTGCGTCAGCGTCTTGGTGAGCGGCGTATTGACGATGTAGATACGCCGAGCCATATTCGGATCATGACCAGGATCCGCAGACCCGCCATGCATGATGCTTCGGATGCCTTCGCGACCACAGTTGCGGAGCGTGGCGCTGCGCCGGATGCCAAGGCCAGCATCAATCTCAGGATTGATGCCGGAACCCGGCAGCTCATCGACGAGGCAGCGCAGGCACTGGGCAAGACCCGCACCGAGTTCATGGTCGAAAGTGCCCGCAGTCTCGCCATTGACGTGATCCTCGACCAGCGGCTCTTTCTGCTCGATCCGGCGCGTTACGACGCCTTTCTGCAGGTGCTCGACAATCCCCCCGCGCCCGGACCGAAGCTCCGCAAACTCGTCAAGCGGACACCGGCATGGGAGAAATAGGCGGCGAGATCGAGGGTGGAGAGGCGCTGACCTCTCCCCAGCCCATCAGCCCTGAGCATGATTTATCAACTTTTGGTTGCGGATCGCCTGAGCTGGATGCCTGGCTGCGGCATCGTGCCCTCCGCAACGAAGGCCGTTTCTCAAGAACCTATGTGATGTGCCGCGGCCGGAAGGTGGTTGGCTATTACTGCATTTCAGCGGGGGCTCTCGGGCGTGCTGCCGTTCCCGGCAAGCTGCGTCGGAATGCCCCCGACATGATACCTGTGTCGGTCATCGGCCGTCTGGCGGTCAGCCTGGATCACGCCGGGCAGGGCCTCGGCGCCGATCTGTTGTTGGACGCGTTTGGTCGTATCGCCGCCGCATCTCGCACCCTTGGCATAAGTGCCGTGCTCGTACAGGCGAAGGACGAACGCGCGAAGCGCTTCTACCTGAACTGCGCTGATTTCATCGAGTACCCGGAAGAAAGCCGCCTGCTCCTGCTTCCGATCGAGACGGTCATCGCGGCCTTCAGCTGACGCTGACTGGACGTGTCGGAGAGGCTGAGGAGGGCAGCTCGTCCGCCTCTTTGATCGCCAGCCGGAAACTCTCCACCGGCCGCCCGAAACAGCGTGGTGCCGGGGGTTCGAAGCCGATGCCGGTCATCAGGGTTTCGACCTCGGCGAGGTTGGCGTCGTCGATGACGAACCAGTCGCGTGCGGCAAGCTCGGTGCGGCCCTGGCGGTGGATGGCGTGGTGCAGGGTCATGGCTTCGGCGAAGCAGCCGAAGACCACGCCGCGCGACAGGGTGAGCTTGCGCCACGAGAAGGCGCCCAGCACGTAACGCAGCCGCCGGGCATGGCCGTTGCCGGCATCCTGGCGCACCACCACCGCCTTCTCGCGTTCATAGACCGCCTGATCCAGATTGGCGGGCTCCGCCACATCGACCACCAGCAGGCGGCGGCCGGGGCGGCGTAGCATCGCGATGCCCTCGGCCGTCAGCTTCGAGGCGTCGTTATGGGTGCAGGCGATCACCGCATCGACCCGGCCGACCCGGTCGAGATCGGTGGTGGTGGCGATGCCGAAGCCCGAGGCGGTCTCTGCCAGCGCGGCCGGGTTGGCGCCGTAGCCAACCACCTCGAAGCCGTCGTCGACCAGCCGGCGGGTGATCATCGTGCCCAGAATGCCATAGGGGCAGATCACCATCACCCGCGCCCGGCCGGGGGCGAGATCCGCGCGGGTGAGGGCCGCACGAACATCCCGGGCCAGCAGGCTGGAGGTGCCGTTGTCGCCGATGGTGAAGACCAGGTTGGGGAACATCTCCTTCAGCGCCCGGCCGTCGCGGCCGAACAGCCGCTTGGTGGAGGCGGCGAGCAGCACCGTGCGGGCGCCGCGGGCCTCTGCCCACTGGCAGGCGGCGATGAAGCGGTCGCGGGCGTCGCGGCGGCCATCCTTGGTCATCATCTCGGCCGCGGTCACGTAGATCCCCCGCACCCGGCCGGCGACACCGTCCAGATGCATGCGCGGGCCGTTGGCATGACCCAGCACCGGCGCCCTGCGGCCGAAGAAGCGCCGCCGGTCGGCCTCGTCGCGCAGATTGGTGATGAACACCACATCGACCTCGGGCCGCCCGGTCGCGATCCGCAGCCAGCCCCGCCAGTCCGCAAGGGCGACCAGTCCCCGCCAGATGTCACTCAACATCGTTCTCGTCCCCGTCTGTCCGCGACGCCGGTCGCGTCGTCATGGCCGCAGACTAGGCGCCGGACCGGGCGCGATGAATACGCTCAGGCGCGTAATTCGCGGGGCCGGACGGCGGTTTTCCGCGCCTCAGCGGCCGCGGTGGGGAATGCTGATGGTGAACACGCTGCCACGCCCGGGCCGCGCCCGGATATCGAGCCCGAAGCCGGACTGCGCCGAGAGCCGCTGGACGATGTGCAGGCCCAGGCCGAAGCCCTCGACCTCGGCTGCATGGCTGCCGCCCTGGACGAAGGGGGCGAGCAGGCGGTCGCGCTGCGCGGGGTCGATGCCGGGTCCGTCGTCATGGACCTCGATCAGGATCGCGTCCGGCCGATGCCGTACCCCGGCCACCACACGGCTGCGGCCATAGCGCAGCGCATTGCCGATCAGATTGTCGAGGATCCGGGTCAGGACCAGCTGCGAGGCCTCGATCCGGGCGGAGGTGGGCATCAGGCGGAGCCGCATCCGCTTCGCCGCGGCCTGGGAAGCGTGGCGTTCGGCCAGATCCTCGAAGACCTCGGCCAGGTCGAGCGGCAGCACACCCGGCGTGCGCCGCGCGCCCTGGATCAACTCGTCGAGCATCAGCCGGGTGAGATCGAGCGCCCGGTCGACATGGGCCCGGACCCGGCGGTTGTCCTCGTCGTCGCGCATGGCGGTGAGGGCCAGGCGGATCGATTGCAGGGGTTGGGCGAGATCATGGCCCGAGGCGGCGAGTTCCAGCTGTCGGTCATGGGCGATGCGCAGTGCCTGATACTTGTCGACCTCGGCGCGGGCGAGTTCCTCGGCATCGATCAGCCGCAGCCGCAGCGCCGTTTCCGCCTGTGCACGCGCAACGCGCACCCGGTCGGCCAGGGCGCCGGCGAAACAGGCGGCCTCGATCAGATAGCCGAGTTTGGGATAGAGGAAGACATCGCCGCCGGGAAGCGGGACGCCCCCGACCACCCCGGCCCCGAAGGCGAGGTTCACGAACAGCACCAGGGCGGCGGCGCCGGCCAGGAAGAAGCGGGCGCCGGCCACCCCGTCCCGCACGGCACCCAGCCCTGCGATCAGCAGCAGGGGCGTGTAGAGCACCGAGAGCGCGAAAAGCGGCGCCAGCTCTCCGGTCAGGAAGAAGGCCGCAAAGCCTGCGGGCACCGCGGCCACGATCAGAAGCATGGCCCGGCGCAGCCGCGGCGCCCGCCGGCGCAGATCGAGCAGACGGATGGTGAAGGCCAGATGGGCGAGTTGAACCCCGCCCGTGAACAGGATCGGCGCCACCTGGTTCCAGGCGGGTGCCTGCGGCCAGAGATACATGAAGCCATAGCCGCCGATCTGCGCCAGAAAGGCCAGCACCATGGCGCAGGTCGCCACATAGAGCAGATATTCGGGGCTGCGCAGGGTGAAAAAATGCAGCAACGCCACCACGATCATCGCCACGAACAGGCCGAGCAGCACGCCGTCGAGCAGGTGCCGCGCCGCCTGCCAGCGGTCGTACTCCGCCGCGGGGCGGAGCCGGAGCTGCAAGGGCGTGTCGGCATGCAGCCGGTAGCCGACCACCAGCGTCGACGCCCCGGCCTGAAGCTGCACGGGCAGGGCCAGCATCGGTGCCGCGATCGGCCGTGTGGCGAAACCGCTGTCGGGGGTCTGGACCAGCAGCAGGCGGCTCTGCCCGCCGTGATCGAGCCGGACCAGCAGCGCCTCGACATCGGCGACCCCGAAGCTCAGGACGAAATCCCCTGGCGCCGTCGCCTCGACGGGCAGGGAAATCCAGCGCAGCGGCCCGGTTGCAGGGGAGGCGGCGGCGGTGCCGGTGGCGACGAAGACGAGCGGCAGCAGGCGGAAGATCACCGCGAGCACCCATCCCGCCCGGCCGGCCATGGTCAGATCAGCCCCAGTTCGGTGGCGCGGTTGATCGCCTGGGCGGCGCTGCCGACGCCGAGCTTGCGGAACAGGTTCTCGCGATGCTTGGCGATCGTGCGGTCCGACAGGTTGAAGCGGGCGGCGATCTCGGCATTGCCCAGCCCCTGGCAGACCAGCCGCAGCACCTGGTATTCGCGCTGGGTCAGCGAGAGCGCGTCGGCTCCCGCCGCGATCCCCTCGCGGATCGCCTCGGGCAGCACCTGCCGGCCGGCGGCGACCGCCTCCAGCGCCCGGAGCAGCGTGTCGGCATCGCCCGCCTTGGGCAGCACGGCATCGGCACCGGCCTCGACCAGCCGGGCATGCAGCACACCCGATGTGGTGCCGGTCAGGATCACCACCTTCAGCGCGGGAAACCGCTTCTTGAGCCAGGCGGTGACCGAGGTGATCTCGGCGCCCGGCATCTGGTAGTCCAGCACCGCCAGATCCGGTTCATGCGCCTGGACCAGGCGCCCGATCTCGCTGCCCGATGCGGTTTCGCAGACGATACGATGCGGGGTGCGCGCCTCGATCAGCATGCGGATGCCATCGCGGAAGATCTCGTGATCATCGGCGAGAAGAAGCTTCATGCGCGCGCTGCACCCCGGGTCCTGGTCGCGGCACCGGGCGGGCCGCGGGATGTTCACGATAGCCGTATGCCGTGATCTGCGCCATGCCGGCCGCGTGCTGCCATCGCCGCCCGTTGACCGGATATCGTGAAGGCCGCCACGAAGCCGGCCGCCAGCAGCAGCACGATGGTCGGGGCCGGCGCCGCATCGATGTAGAAGGCGGCAAGCAGCCCCGCGACCGAGGCGGCGGCCGCCACCGCCACGGCCACCAGCAGCATCCGCCCAAGGCTGCGGGTGACGAGCAGCGCAATGGCACCGGGGGCGATCAGCAGGGCGATCACCAGAATGATGCCGACGGCGGCCAGGGCGCCGACCACGGTGGCCGAGATCAGGCAGAGCAGGCCGTAATGCAGGAACCGGGTCGGCAACCCGACCGCCCGTGCCTGCACCGGGTCGAAGGCATGAAGCTGCAGGTCGCGCCACCTGACGACGATCGCCCCGGTCGTCACCAGCGCGATCGCCGCCGCAAGCAGGATGTCGGCACGCGCGACGCCCAGCATGTCGCCGAACAGGATATGGTCCAGATGCACATCCGGGCGGATCCAGACATGGAGCACCAGCCCCGCGCCGAACATGCCCGAATAGACCACGCCCATCACGGTGTCGGGCTTCACCCGCGAATGTTCGCGGATATAGCCGGTGCCCGCGGCACAGGCCATGCCGGCGGCAAAGGCACCTGCGACATAGGGCAGACCCAGCGCGTAGGAGACGACCACCCCCGGCAGCACGGCATGGGAGATGGCATCCCCCAGCAGCGACCAGCCTTTCAGCACCAGAAAGCAGGAGAGCAGCGCCGCCGGCACCGCCACCAGCAGAGAGATGACCAGGGCATCGGCCATGAAGCCGAAGCGGAAGGGGCCGATCAGGGCATCGATCGCGGTCATGCGGCATCCCCTCGGGCAGACGACATCCGGCGCCGCCGGGCGGCGATCAGCCCGTGGCGGGGGGCGGACAGGAAGGCGGCCAGAAAGACCAGGGTCTGCAGCACCACGATGATCCCGCCGGTGGCGCCGTCCAGGAAATAGCTGGCATAGGCGCCGATCAGGCTGGTGAGGGACCCGATCAGGGCGGCGATGATCAGCAGCCTTGGGAAGCGGTCGGTGAGCAGGAAGGCCGTCGCGCCCGGCGCCACCACCAGCGAGATCACCAGGAAGGCGCCGACGGTCTGGAGTGCCGCCACGGTGGCGGCGGCGAGCAGGGTGAAGAAGACGAGCTTGAGCCGGGTGACCGCAAGCCCGATCGAGCGGGCATGGACCTCGTCGAAGAACACCACCATCAGGTCCTTCCAGGTCACGGCCAGCACGGCAAGCGTGACGGCTGAGATCAGCACCAGCTGGAGCGTGTCGTCGGGCGTCACCGCCAGGATGTTGCCGAGCACGATCGCCTGCACATCCACCGGGACCGGCGAGACCGAGACCATGAACAGGCCGAGCCCGAAGAAGGCGGAAAAGATCAGCCCGATCACCGCATCTTCTTTCAGGCGGCTGCGGCGGCGGATGAACAGCATCGCGCCGGCCGCGAGCCCGCCGGCCAGGAAGGCCCCCAGCGAGAAGGGCAGGCCGATCATGTACGCGCCGGCCACCCCCGGCACGATGGCGTGGGAGAGCGCATCGCCGATCAGCGACCAGCCTTTCAGCATCAGATAGCAGGAGAGCAGGCCGCAGACCCCGCCGACCAGGGCCGAGACCCAGATCGCGTTGACCATGTAGTCATAGGCGAAAGGGGCGAGCAGGGCGGTCATCGCGGCACCTCCACATCCCCTGAGCCGTCGCGGCGGGTGGCGGCGCGGCCGCCACGCAGCAGCAGCGGCCGCTCGTCATCGGTGATCACGCCCAGCGACCGGCCATCGGCACTGGCCGCTTCCAGCACCACATGACGGAGCGCGCCGCCGAACGCCGCTTCCAGATTGCGGCGGGTGAAGACGTCGGCCGTGGGGCCTGCCGCCAGGACGGTTCCCCTGACCAGCACGCAGCGGTCGCAGAATTCGGGCACGCTGCCCAGATTATGGGTGGAGACCAGCATCACCCGGCCCTCGTCGCGCAGGGCTTCGAGCAGGGCGATGATCTGGTCTTCGGTGCCGACATCCACCCCGGTCATGGGCTCGTCGAGCAGGATGACCCGGGCATCCTGGGCGATGGCGCGGGCCAGGAAGACCCGCTTCTTCTGCCCGCCCGACAATTCGCCGATCTGGCGGCGGCGCAGACCGGTCATGCCCACCCGTTCGAGTGCGGCCGCGACGGCGGCATGGTCCCGCGGTTTCGCCCGGCGCATCGGCCCCATATGGCTATAGCGGCCCATCATCACCACGTCCTCGACCAGCACCGGAAAGGTCCAGTCGACCTCCTCGCTCTGCGGCACATAGGCGACCAGATTGGCCTTGAGTGCCTCTGAAGCCGGCCGGCCGAGGATGCTGATCCGCCCGGCTCGCGGCCGGACCAGCCCCATGATCGCCTTGAACAGCGTCGACTTGCCGGCACCGTTGACGCCGACCAGCGCGGTGATGCTGCCGGTGGGGATGCGGAAGCCGGCATCATGGAGCGCGGTGAGGCCGTTGCGATAGGTGACGGTCACGCCCTCGACCTCAAGGCCGGCGGTGGTCACCGGAAACCGGTCGCGGGCACGCGCGGCGGTGCGCGGGAAGGGGAAGTTCATCGCACGGGCATCCTGTCGGATCAGGGACGGGAGAGTTCGTCGGCGATGCGGCCGGCGGTGACGCGAAGCAGGTCCAGATAGGTGGGCACCGGTCCGCCGGAGTCGGTCAGCGAATCGACATAGAGTACGCCGCCATAGCGCGCGCCGGTCTCTCGCGCCACCTGACGGGCGGGATCGGGTGAGACGGTGCTTTCCGAGAAGACCACCGGAATCCCATGTTCACGCACCGTGTCGATCACCCGACGGACCTGCCGGGGTGTCCCCTGACCATCGGCGTTGATCGGCCAGAGCCAGACCTCTTTGAGGCCGAAGTCGCGGGCGAGATAGGAAAAGGCGCCCTCGCTGGTCACAAGCCAGCGCCGGTCCGCGGGCAGGGCCGCCAGCCTTTCGCGGATCGGGGCCGCCACCGCATCGATCCGGGCCATATAGGCCGCCGCATTCGCGGCATAGGTTCCGGCATGGACCGGATCGGCGGCCGACAAGGCGTCGCGGATATTGGCGACATAGATCTTCGCCGCGTCGGGCGACATCCAGGCATGGGGGTTGGGCTTGCCCTCATAGGGCCCCTCGGTGATGCCGATCGGGGCGATCCCGTCGGAGACGGTCACCGACGGCACATCCCCCAGATTGCGCAGGAACTTCTCGAACCAGAGTTCGAGGTTCAGCCCGTTGCGCAGCACCAGACCGGCCCCCATCGCCCGGCGGATATCGCCGGGGGTCGGGCTGTAATTGTGGATGTCGGCGCCGGGTCTGGTGATCGAGACCACCTCCGCCGCTTCGCCGGCGACATTGGCGGCGATGTCGGCGATCACCGTGAAGGTCGTCAGAACCTTCAGCTTTTCCGCGGCACGTGCCGGCTGGGCGACGGTGCCCAGCATCAGAAGGATGACCAGAACGGCGGCGAGGGGGCGCGTGCCCATGGCGAGGCCTCATCAGAGAATGATACGCATTCTCAGATCTACGCCTCTCTCCGGGATTTGCAAGTTAGAATTATTCTTAAAATATGATGTGCATCTGCCCCGAAGGGCGACCTGCCGCGAAGGGCGGGGGCTTATGCCCCCGCAATCTCCTGCCAGGCATCATAGGCGGCCAGCACCGCCCGGGCCTGGGCCTCATGGGCCAGCCGGAAGGCATCGCCATAGACGGTTTCGTCGGGATATTCGGTGATCAGCGTGACGGCGGGCACCTGTGCCGGCTGTTCCGAGACCATGCAGGGGAAGCCGTCGATGACCTCGAAACCCAGCCGGCCGGCATGGATTTCGTAGAGCGCGATCTGTCGGGCGTTGAGCGCCGCCAGTTCGGGCAGGCGGGCGAGTTCGGCGGTCACCCGGGTCAGCAGCCGGCGGGCACGCTCTTCCCAGCCCGGATGATGGCGCAGGATCAGGAAGAAGCCCTTGGGCACCGTCCACATCTCGAAACCGCGCGGCACATAGCCGGTCAGCGGCCGGGTCCATTCATGGGACGGATAGCCGTGCAGGTTGAGATGAAGATCGGCGCCGGTCCGCGCCCGCGCCTCGGCGCGGATTGCGGCCTCGTAGAGCGGCCCGGTCTGGCCGCGCCCCGTCTGCTTGCGATATTCCAGATCGTCGCCCAGCGCCGTATAGCGCGCCGCATGATGCATATGGCGGGGCTGGCTCTGCGTCAGCTGCCGGTGCATGGCATAGCCGTCGGGGTTCTCGACCGGGGCGATGGTGAAATGCGCGGTCGGTCGGGCGGCGAGCAGGGCGGCGGCACGGATCGCCCCGGCGACGCCCGAGACCTCGTTGGCGTGCTGGCCGCCGCTGATCATCACCGGATGATCGCTGCCCCGGCGATGCCGGGCGAGCACAGGCCGGCCTGCGCGGGATCCGGCGACGAAGACCTCGCCGCCGATCCGGTCGAGTTCGGCGCGGAGCCGGGCCATGCCGAAGGGGGCTTCGGCCTCGTGCAGCGGCTGGTCGGGCCAGTCAGCCTCGCCGGTATCCAGTGGCCGGGTCTCGATCCTGAGGCGCACGGACCCGTCGGAGCCGCGTATGTCGGGCAGGATCCGGCCGGGCTGAAGGTCGCGGGCGCCGATCGGCCGGCCGGAATGGCGCTGGAAATGTTCCAGCAGCGAGAAATACAGCTCCTCGTGCAGCGCCTCGTGCAGGCTGATCACCTCTTCGCCGACCGGCAGGCGGGTATCCTGGCCCGGCAGATCGACGCGGATCTCCAGGGTTTCGAAGAAGGGCTCGTCCGCCCCCCAGTCCCAGGCCGCGATCACCGCCATGGCGCGGTGAAAGAGGGCCTCGTAATCGGTTTCCAGCCGCTGGTCGATCCGCCGGCCGTCGGGATGGGCAAGCTTCAGCCAGCCGGTGGGCGACAGCCGCATCTGGCCGACATGGTCTTCCGCCAGATGGTTGGGGGCGGGCAGGGTGAGGTCGGTAAGGCTGCCATCGGCCGCTTCCAGCCGCAGCCGGTAGGCGGGCATGGCGCCCGCCGCCACGGCTTCGGGCACCAGATCCAGCCGGGCATCGCCGATCATGCCGGCCAGGGGATAGGCCTCCAGCCGGAAGCGGTTCTCGCCCGCGTCCGGCACCACCGGATAGCCGAGTTCGACCCGGGCGAAGGGGCCGGCGGCGCGGGCATCCTCGACGAAGAAGCCGATCAGCGGCTTGTAGGCCGGGTGCAGCCGGGCATCCACCCCCGCCGCCCGGAAGCGCGCCTCGGCGGCGCGGCGCTGGCCGGCATCCTCGAACAGCCAGGCATCCAGGCTGGCGCCCCGCCAGTCGGGGGTGGCGTAGGTGGCGAGCAGCCGGTCGAGGGTGCGCTCGAAGGTCTGGTCGATGAGCAGCGTCATGTCCGGCTCCGGGGGACGGTGGGGGAGGGGGCAGGCCAGATTCGGGTCAGGCCAGATTCGGGTCAGGCCAGATTCGGGTCAGGCCAGATTCGGGTCAGGCCTGGGTGCGGCCGGTGGGATCCAGGCGGTCGCGCAGCCAGTCGCCCAGCAGGTTCAGCCCCAGCACGGTCAGCAGGATGGCAAGGCCGGGGAAGACGCTCACCCACCAGGCGTTCTGCAGATAGGTGCGGCCGTCGGCGAGCATGCCGCCCCAGCTGGGGATGGTCGGATCGACCCCCAGCCCGAGGAAGGTGAGCGAGCTTTCGAGCAGGATGTTGGTGGCGACGTTCAGCGTCATCAGCACCACCACCGGCCCGGCCAGATTGGGCAGCAGGTGGATGAACAGGATCTTCGCATCGCGCACCCCGATCGCGCGGGCGGCATGGATGAATTCGCGGTCGACCAGAGAGAGCACCGAGCCGCGGACCAGGCGGGCATACTGTACCCACTGGGCGGCGATCAGCAGGATGATGGTGTTGGTGAGCCCGCCGCCGACGATGGCGATGAAGGTGATGGCGAGCAGGATGAAGGGCAGGGCCAGCTGCACATCGGCGAAGCGCATCACCACCATGTCCCAGAAGCCGCGGTAGTAGCCGGCGACCAGGCCCATCACCACGCCGATCACCACCGCGCCGACCACCGAAGTGAAGCCGACCAGCAGCGAGATCTTGCCGCCGGTGATCACCCGGGCGAGCACGTCGCGGCCGAGCGGGTCGGTGCCGAGCGGATGAGCCCAGCTCTGGAAGGGCAGGGTCAGCCGGGCCATCAGGTTGATTTTTTCGCCGCCGTCGGGGAAGAGCAGCGGCGAGAGCAGCACCGCGGCGGTCATGCCGCCGGCGAGCAGGAGGCCGAGGACCAGCTCCAGCTGCGGGCCGCTTTTATGTGTGCGGGCGCGTGCCATGGGTCTCGTCTCCTAGCGGGTGCGGATGCGCGGATCGATCAGGCCATAGGCGATGTCGACCAGCAGGTTGATGGCAACGATGAGCAGGGCGAGCACGGTGATCACCGCCTGCAGCACCGGATAGTCGCGGCCGGCAACGGCATCGAAGGCGAGCGTGCCGAGGCCCGGCCAGTTGAACACCCGCTCGATGACCACGATGCCGCCGAGCAGCCCGCCGAACTGAAGGCCGAAATAGGTGATCAGCGGGATGGCGCAGTTCCTGAGCGCGTGCTTGTAGAGCACCTTGCTCTCGCTCAACCCCTTGGCGCGGGCGACCTGGACATACTGGGCGCGGAGCGTTTCCAGCATGGCGGTGCGCACCAGGCGGACATTGGTCGCGGTCAGGATGATGCCCATGGTGACGGCCGGCATCACGAAACTCAGGATCCCGTCCATGCCCGAGGGCGGCAGCCAGCGCAGCGTGATCGAGAAGACCAGCACCAGCATGATCGCCAGCCAGAAATTCGGGAAAGACAGGCCGGTCAGCGACAGGATGCGGATCACCTGATCGGCCGGCCGGCCGCGATTGACCGCGGCATGGATGCCGAGCGGGATGGACAGCGCGATCGAGACGATCATTGAGGTGAAGGCCAGCGCCAGCGTCGCCGGCAGCGCCTTGGAGACCAGCAGCGAGACGGAGGTGCCGCCCAGGAAGCTGCGGCCCAGATCACCGGTGACGAGACCGGTGACGAAATCGAGATATTGCGACAGGAAGGGCTCGTTCAGACCCAGCGCCTGCCGGATGTTGTCGAGGTCCTCCTGGGTGACGCTGCCCGCCCCCTGCGCCAGCATCAGCGCCGGATCGCCGGTCAGGCGGATCGCGAAGGACACCGTCAGCGTCACGGCGAAGAGGACGAAGATCGCCTGCAACAGGCGCTTGAGGAGAAAGCCGGCCAAGGGTCAGCCTCCGGAGGATGGATCGACGAAAGACCCGCCGGACCCGAAGGCCCGGCAGATCCGCGATGGTACTTGTCGTCAGGCGCCGTGCTGCCCCGAAAGCTGCCGGGCGCTTCGCGCCCCAGCCGCCATTGAGGCGGCGGCCAAGGGTGCGGAGCACCCGCCCGGCGAGGGCCACACAGACCCCCGCCATTGAGGCGGCGGCCAAGGGTGCGGAGCACCCGCCCGGCGAGGGACTGAACTAACGACTCACTCCACCGTCACGCCGGTCAGGCGGATGCGGTTGTCCGGCGGGGCCACGAAGCCCTTGACGCGCTTGGAGACGCCGTAGATTTCGTTCAGGGTGAACAGCGGCATTTCCAGGGCGCGGTCGGCGGCATAGGCGGCGATGCCCTGCAGCACCTTCTCACGCGCCGGTACGTCGGTCATCGACCGCTGGCGCTCCAGCAGCGCATCCAGCTTCGGATCGCTGTCATAGGGGTTCCAGCGCTCGCCGGTGTGGTACATCAGATAGGCGGTGTTGTCGTAGTCGAGCGTCCAGCCGCCCCATTTCTGCTGGAACATCGCGCCGGTCTTGCCCTGCGGGATGATGTCGTTCAGCAGCACATTGGTCTCGTAGGGCTTGATGGTGGCGTTGATGCCGACCATGCCCAGATAGCTGGCGACCGCCTGCGACACCTCGGCGAAGGTCGCGTCATTGCCGCGGATGTCGATCTGCACCTCGGCACCCGGCTTCACGCCGGCGTCCTTCAGCAGCTCCTTGGCCTTGGTCTGATCGAAGGGCAGCGGCTTCATGTTCGGGTCGTAGCCGAAGGACAGCTCCGACTGGAAGCTCGCGATCTGCTTGGCCTGGCCGCCCAGGATCGCATCGATGATCGCGCCGCGATCGACCGCCATGATCATCGCCTTGCGCACGCGCGGATCGGCGGTGATGCCGTCGCGGGTGTTGAAGCGCAGCGCATAGACCGTCGGGCTGGTGACGCTGACCAGGTTCAGGTTCTGATCGGCCTTGATGGTGTCGACCATCGAGATCGGGATGGTCGGCGGGATCACCACGTCGACCCGGCCGGCCTGGAGTTCGGCAACCGCGGTCGCAGGCTCGGCGATGAAGCGGTAGGTGACCTTGTCGAGGGCGGGCGCCCCGTCCCAATAGTCGGCGAAGGGCTCCAGCGTGACCGAGACCTTGGGGTCATAGGCGGTCATGCGGAACGGGCCGGTGCCGACGGGATGGGCGTTGACATAGGCCTCGTCGTGTTCGGCCGTATATTTCGGCGGCACGATCATCGCGCCATAGCCGGCGAGCTTGGTGATCAGCACCGGATCGGGCTGCTTCAGCACCAGGTCGACGGTGTGGTCGTCGATCACGTTGACCCGGTCGATGACCGCGTAGTTGGAACGCTGCGGACCCTTCTTGCCTTCCTCGCCCAGCAGGCGGTCGAAGGTGAACTTCACCGCCTGAGCGGTGAAGGGCTCGCCATTGTGGAAGGTGACGCCGTCGCGCAGCTTGAAGCGCAGCCGCTTGCCCTCGTCCAGAATCTCCCAGCTGGTGGCCAGCGCCGGCACGATCTTCAGATCGGGCGTGCGATAGACCAGGCCTTCATAGACATTGGTCGCAACCGACGACCAGTTGACCAGGAAGGTGTCGATCGGGTCCCAGCTGCCGGGATCCTGGGGCGAGGACAGCGTCAACGTGCCGGCGGCAGTGGCGGAAGCGGCCATCCCGAAGGGCAGGGCCGCTGCCAGCGCTGCCGTCAGCAGCAGGCGCTTCGTGGTCTGAAGATGTCTCATGCGTCGTCTCCGCGTGGAAGTGCGAGTGGACGTTGGCCTCAGGGCCGGCCGGGCCGTATCGGTCAGGTCAGGTCGGCCGGCTGCTGGTCAGGACGTGGCCCCGGCCCTTGATGCGGGCGCGGTTCATGCCGTTTCGGCGACCTTGTGGTCGGGGGCCACGGATTTGAGGGGCAGGATCCTGGGCGCATCGCCGACCCGGCGGACCGGGCTCGGGATCTCGCCGTCGAGCATCGGGCGGTCGGGGCGCCGGGTCGGATCGGCGACCGGCACGGCCGACAGCAGTTTGCGGGTATAGGGGTGCATCGGGCGTTCGAACACCGCGGCGCGCGAGCCGATCTCGACGATCTGGCCCAGATAGAGCACCGCCACCCGATGGCTGATCTTTTCCACCACCGCCATGTCGTGGCTGATGAACAGATAGGCCAGCCCCTCTTCGGCCTGCAGCTCCATCATCAGATTGATGATCTGCGCCTGGACCGAGACGTCGAGTGCCGACAGCGCCTCGTCGGCGATGATCAGCCGCGGCTTCGATGCCAGCGCGCGGGCGATGCAGATCCGCTGGCGCTGCCCGCCCGAGAATTCATGCGGGTAGCGGTCGGCGAATTCCGGCTTCAGCCCCACCCGTTCCAGCAGTTCGGCGACGCGGCTGCGGATCGCCTTCGCACCGTCGATCAGCCCGTGTGTGGTGATCGGCTCGGCGATCGAAAAGCCGATGGTGCGGCGCGGGTCGAGCGAGGCGAAAGGATCCTGGAACACGTACTGCACCTGGCGGCGCAGCTTCCGGCGTTCACCCGCCGACATCTCCGACATCGGCCGGCCTTCGAACCGCACCTCGCCGCCGGTCGGATCCTGAAGCTGCTGGATGGTGCGGCCGATGGTCGACTTGCCCGAGCCGCTTTCGCCCACCAGCGACAGGGTCTCGCCCGGCCAGAGGTCGAGGTCGACGCCCTCCACCGCATGCACCCGATGGGTGACCCGGCCGAACAGGTTGCGGCGCACGTCGAAGCGCGCCTCCAGCCCGCGCAGGCTCAGGATCGGCGCCTGATCATAGCGGGCGGTGTCCTGGACGCTTTCCACGCCCACCACCCGCGACTGTTCGCCCTCCATCACCGTCAGCGGCAGGCGCTTGGGGAAGGGCTCGCCGCTCATGGAGCCCAGCGCCGGCACGGCCGAGAGCAGGGCCCGGGTATAGGCATGGGCGGGGCGGGCGAAGATCTCTTCGACCGGGCCTTCCTCGACCTTGCGGCCGCGCCACATCACCACCACCCGGTCGGCGATCTCTGCCACCACGCCCATGTCGTGGGTGATGAAGATCACCGCCATGCCCAGCTTCTTCTGCAGGTCGCGGATGATCGACAGGATCTGGGCCTGGATGGTGACGTCGAGCGCCGTGGTCGGCTCGTCGGCGATCAGCAGTTTCGGCCGGCAGGCCAGCGCCATGGCGATCATCACCCGCTGGCGCATGCCGCCCGACAGCTGATGCGGATAGCGCTTCAGCATCGCGGCGGCATCCGGCAGGCGCACCATCTCCAGCAGCTCCTGTGCCGCGGCCAGGGCCCGGGATTTCGACAGACCCTCGTGCAGCATCAGCACCTCGGCGATCTGGTCGCCGATGGTGAAGACCGGGTTGAGCGAGGTCATCGGCTCCTGGAAGATCATCGCGACGTCCTTGCCGCGGATCCGGCGCATCTCGTCCTGGGATGCGCGAGCGATGTCGACCGGATCCCGCCCCTGGCCGAAGCGGATCTCACCCTGATCGATGGTGCCGTTCATGTGGTCGATCAACCGCATGATCGCGAGCGAGGTGACCGATTTGCCCGATCCGCTTTCCCCCACGATGGCAAGCGTCTGTCCGGGCGCCACGGCAAAGGAGACGTCGTCCACCACCCGGTTCGATCCGAAGCGGACGCTCAGGGAGCGCACGTCGAGCAGGGGGCCGTCGAGCTGGTGATCTCGGCTCAGTTGCGTCATCGGTGCTCCCATGAAACCCGGCATCCTGACCCGCCCCGGTCGGATGCATCGCACCGCCCCGTCCTGGCGGTGCTGGCCGGCGTCCGATCGGACACCTCCCCCTGACGAAATTGTTTTCCCGACATTTTGTCAATAAATTCTCATCGTTATGTCTCATCTTTCCAATATAGGGCGTTCTGCGGCCACCGGCCGCGACGCTCGGACGCGGTGGCATGCACTGGCGGACAGATCAGGCAGCAGGCATACTTATCTGCATGTCACGCGGTCCCTGCCTGATCTCGCAGCCCGCGCCTCCGCTTGTGCCGATGGCTGTCCTCGCGCGTCTCCCCCATTGTTCGGGCACCACAGGAAACCTGCCTCCATGCATCGCGTCGAACTCGGGCTGAAATTCGCCCTCGATCCTGCCGGCCTGAAGGGCCTCCGGCAGCACCGCGCCCTGCGTGACCTCAGGCTTGCCAAGCCGGTGACCCGGTCGCAGAGCGCCGTGTATTTCGACACCGACGACCGGCAGCTTCATGCCCGCGGGGCGGTGGTGAAGGTGGTCACCATCGGCCGCCGCCATGTGCAATCGGTGAAATGCGCGATGGAGCCGCCGGCGGGCTCGGCCCTGATCCGGCGCGATGCCTTCGAGGATGCGGTGGCCGACGAGCGGCCGGATCTCAGGCTGCTGACCGGCACGCCGCTGGGGGCGCTGGGCACCGAGACCGAACTCGCCGCCGCGCTGAAACCGGTTTTCGTGTCCGAGGTTCGGCGCAGCCTCCACCGGCTGGGCGATGCCGGCTGGGCGGTCGAACTGGTGATCGACGAGGGCAGCATCGCCGATGCCGAAGATCCGGAGCACCGGCTGCCGGTCGCCGAACTTGAACTCCGCCTGCTGGATGGCACACCCGACCGGCTCTATCTGGTGGCGCTCACCCTGCTGGACCGGGTGCGGCTGCAGCCCTTGCTGCCCCCCAAATCCGAGCGTGGTTTCGCCCTGATCGCCGGGGCCGCGGCCGCAGACGAGGTGACGGCGGAAAAGGCCGCACCGGTCGATCTCACGCCTGACATGACCGCGGCCGAGGGGTTCCGGGCGATCGCCCGGGCCTGTCTCGGCCAGCTGGTCGCCAACGAGCCGGCGGTCCGGGCGGGGCTGCCCGAGGGCGTGCACCAGATGCGGGTTTCGGTGCGACGGCTCAAATCGGCGCTCTCTACCTTCACGGACATTTTCGGTGCGGCGACCGGGGCGACCGTCGCCGATCCGCTGGCACCGGGTGTCGATCCGGCACTGCTCACCCCCGGTGACGTGAAGGCGGCGCTGGGCTGGCTGATGTCGGTGCTGGGCCCGGCGCGCGATGCCGATGTCTTCGTGGGCGAAACCCTGGCCGAGGCGGAAAAGCTGCTGGGCGCCGGGCCGCTCGCGGCGCTGCGGGGGGCGGTGGAAGACGACCGGCGGGCGGCGTGGGATGCCGTTGCCGCAGCGCTCGACGATCCGCGCTTCGCCCGGCTGCCGCTGGTGCTGGGGGCCTGGATCGAGGCCGGGCATTGGCTGGCCGACGGCGGCGTGGCACCCGAACCTTTCGCGGGGCTGGCGCTGTCCGACGGCAATCTCGATGCGGCTGCGCCCGAGGAAGAGCTCGTGCCGGCAGTGCATCTGTCCCCGGCGCCCGGTCTGGAACCGCTGGGGGCCTTTGCGGCCCGTGTGCTCGACAAGCGGCTGCGCAAGGTGCTGCGCCGGGGCCGCGGTCTCGGCAAGCTGGCGCCCGAGGCCCGGCACGAGGTGCGCATCCAGGTCAAGAAGCTGCGCTATGCCTGCGAGTTCTTCGGCGGGCTTGCCACCGACCCGAAGCAGGCGACCCGCTTCGGCAAACGGCTGAAGGCGCTGCAGGACTCGCTCGGCCTGCTCAACGACATCGCCGTTGCCCGCGGCCGGCTGGAAGAGCTGGCGGCGCGGCCGGCGCTCGCCTTCGGCGCCGGCATGATCGCGGGCGCCCATGCGGCAGGGCAGGACGAAGTCTTGCGCACAGGGGTGAGTGCCTGGAAACGTTTCGTGAAGGATGCCGACCCCTTCTGGTCCTGATCTTCTCTCCATTTGCGGAGCCTGTGCCCCCATGACCCGGACCGATACCGATCGCTGGCAGGCGGTCGACCTCTGGTTTGCCGGCCACCTGCTGCCGGCGGATCCGGCGGGAGAGGCGGCCCTTGCCGCCAATGCCGCGGCCGGCCTGCCGCCCCACGACGTCTCGCCGCTTCAGGCCCGCTTCCTGGGGCTGGTCGCGAAGATGATCGGCGCGCGGCGGGTGCTGGAGATCGGCACGCTCGGCGGCTACAGCACACTCCACCTGGCCCGCGCGCTGGGCCCGGCGGGGCGTGTGGTCACGCTTGAATTCGATCCGCACCATGCGGCCGTGGCCCGGGCCAACCTCACGGCTGCCGGGGTGATGGACCGGATCGACCTCCGCGTCGGCCCCGCTCACGACCATCTGCCCGATCTTGCCGCGGCGGTCGAAGACGGGTCGGAGCCGCCTTTCGACCTGATCTTCATCGACGCAGACAAGCCGTCGAACCCGATCTATCTCGACTGGTCGATGATGCTGGTGCGGCCCGGGTCGGTGATCCTGGCCGACAATGTGGTGCGCGACGGCCGGGTCACCGATCCCGACGGCGATGCCTCGGTTCAGGGCGTGCGCAGCTTCACCGGCATGGTCGCGGCCGATCCGCGGCTGGAGGCGACGGTGCTGCAGACCGTGGGCGTCAAGGGCCATGACGGCTTCATGCTGATCCGGGTGACGTCCGTCTGACTGATGAGATTGAAGCTAGCTGACCGGCAGGTGCAGGGTGAAGCGGGTGCCCTCGGGGCCCGTGCGGTCCAGGGTCAGGTCGCCGCCATGGGCGCGGGCCAGTTCACGGGCGATCACCAGCCCCAGCCCCGTGCCGCCGGGCCGGGCGGAGCCGGTGAAGGGCTCGAAGAGATGGGCGGCAGCCTTGGGGGGCAGGCCGGGGCCGGTATCCTCGACCCGGATCGCGACCTCGTCGCCCGTGCTGCGGCCGATGGCGATCACCAGCCGGTGGCCATCGGGCGGCGGGGCTGCCGCCTGCATGGCCTCCAGCGCGTTGCGCACCAGATTGGCCAGGATCCGGTAGAGCAGATCATGATCGGCCAGCACCGTGGTTCCGGGCGGCACGGCCCCGATCCTGGCGATCGGCCCCGGGTCGGCGGCCGGCAGCAGCGGATCGTCCGGCGCGGCCGGCGGATCGGGCTCCACCGTTGCCAGCACCTCTGCCACCACCTGCGCCAGATCGAGCCGCGTCTTGTCCGGTGCCGGCATCTGGGTGGTTGCAAAGCCCAATGACCGGCCGCAGAGGGTGATCGCCCGGTCGAGGGCGGTGATCATCGGCGGCAGCAGCCGGCGCACCGCGGGGCTCGCCTCGCGCTCGATCCGGTCGGCGTTGAGCAGGGCGGTCGAGAGCAGATTGCGCAGATCATGGTTCAGCCTGGCGACCGCAGCTCCCAGCCCCGCCAGGCGGCTTTTCTGCTCCAGCGCCCGGCGCACGCTCTGCTGCATCATCGCCAGTTCCCGCTGGACGATGCCGATCTCGTCGCTCCGGCGCGAGGTCGGCATCATCCGGGCCGGATCTTCCGGCGCTTCGCGGAAGGCGATCACCGCCGCCGCCATCTGACGCATCGGCCGCACCATCAGCCGTTCGATGGCGGCGTAGAGCAGGGCGGCGACGATCGCCGACAGCACGATGGTCAGGGTCAGGATACGGATGGAATAGGCGCGCATTTCATCGCGCAGATCCCGTTCCTGGAACAGCACGTCGACCACCATCTCGGGCGCCATCGGGGCGGGGCCGATCACCCGGATCAGCCGGGGTTGGGTTTTCAGCAGGCAGTCGAGCGCGTCGCGAATCAGCGTGAAGGGTGTCTGCTGGCGCAGATCCACGGTCCGGGCGGCGGGCGCCAGTTCGCCCAGCATCAGATCGGGCCGGCCCGGCCGGCTGAGCGTCACGGCGACCACCATGGAATTGTCGAGCAGCACCTTTTCCAGCCCCGGCGTGACCTCCATGTCGCGATCTTCCAGCGCCAGGCTCGCCAGATGGGCCGAGGCAAGGCGGGCCTCCAGGAAGACCAGGCGAAAACGGGCGATGGAGGGCAGGTAGATCAGCACCTCGCCCAGGATCACGAAGATCACGGTCAGCAGCAGCAGCCGGCCGGACAGGCTGTCGACGAAGGGCAGGCGGAGACGGCGCCGCGGTCTGCTGTCGGGCATGAGGATCGCGTCTCCCCTCAGGGCAGCCGCAGCAGCAGCCGCACCAGACGGCGGCTGCGACTGCCGAACAGCAGCTCGGTGAAGGCCTGGCCGGCGGCGCGTTTCGACGCCTCGGCGCGGGTCGGATAGGCCGTGATCAGGCCGGCCATGGCACCGATCTTCAGCTTTTCGCGGATCGCGAGTTCCCAGCTCTGCAGCAGTTCGCCCGCGCCCTCGCCCACGATGCCGGCGCCCAGAATGCGGCCGCGGCGGCCGACCAGCACCTTGACCAGCCCGTCGCGGCGCCCCTCGGTGCGGGCGCGGTCGATCTCGTCGAAAGGCCAGCGCAGCACCCGGACATCGCCATGGGCGGCCCGTGCCTCGGCTTCGGTCGGCCCGACGCGGGCAAGCTCGGGATCAGTGAAAATCACCCGCGGCACCGCCCGGGTCTCCACCCGGGCCGGCAGGCGGAACAGGGCCTGGCGGATCACCACGCCGGCATGATGGCCGGCCATATGGGTGAAGCGTTGCGGCGGTGCGCCGTCGATCCCGCCGATGCAGTCGCCGATGGCGAAGATCCGGGCATTGCTGGTCCGCAGCCGCGCATCGACGCGGATGCCGCCGGCATCGACCTCGACGCCGGCCGCCGCAAGATCGAGCCCCCCGGTCACGGGCCTGCGGCCGGTTGCGACCAGCAGCTGGTCCCCCTCCACCACCTGCCCCGCGCCGCCGGATCCCGCCAGATGCAGCCGCACGCCGTCGCCGGTGGCCCGGGGGGCGGCGGCCACGGCGCGGGTCTGCTCCAGCACCACCACGCCTTCGGCCAGCAGGCGGGCGCGGATCACCGCCACCAGTTCCGGATCCTCCGAGGGCAGCAGGCTGCCCGAGGTGACAAGGGTCACCGCCGATCCCAGCCGGCGATGGGCCTGGGCCATTTCGACCCCGACCGGCCCGCCGCCCAGGATCACCAGATGCTCGGGCTGCATCCGGTCGCCGAAGATCGTCTCGTTGGTATGGACCACCACCCGCTCCAGCCCTTCGATCGGCGGCAGCGCGGGGCGGGAGCCGGTGGCGATCACGAACCGCCTGGCGGTGACGATCCGCTCGCCCGCCATCAGCCGGTTGCGGTCCAGAAACCGGGCATCGGCTTCGATCACCTCGACACCCAGGCTGCGGAAGCGTTCGGCCGAGTCATGGGGGGCGATGCCGGCAATCACCTCTGCGATCCCGTCCTTGATCCGGCCGAAATCGGCCAGGGGCGGTGTGCCCCGAAGCCCCAGCTCCGGCCATCGCGCGGCTTCGGCCATCGCACGCGCCCGGGCGATCAGCGCCTTCGAGGGAATGCAGCCGACGTTCAGGCAGTCGCCGCCCATGCGGCCGCGTTCGACCAGCACCACCCGCGCGCCCATCTGCACGGCGCCTGCGGCGACGCTCAACCCCGCGGCGCCGGCGCCGATCACGCAGATGTCGGTGGCGAGCATCCGCTCGGGGCTGGTCATGGGCGTCTCCGTGCGGCGCGGCGGGCCTTCACATGCGACACCAAAGCCGGCAGCAGGGCAAGCACGGCAAGCCCCGACAGCCCGGCCATGATCTCGACCGTCATCAGATCGCCAAGCTCCGGCACCCGGCCTTCGGCGACCACCCCGCCCAGCCCGGCGCCGAGCGACACAAAGACCAGCGCCCCCGGCACGATGCCGATCAGTGTCACTGCCGCATAGGACAGAAGCCGCATGCCGAACAGGGCCGGGGCGACATTGACCAGAAAGAAGGGGAAGACCGGCATCAGTCGCAGGAACAGCAGATAGCTGACGGCATTGCGCCGGAACCCGGCCTCCATGCGGCAGAGTTTCGCACCGGCATGACGCAGCATCAGCGGCCTCAGCGCGCCCCGCGCCGCCAGGAAGACCGCAACGGCGCCGGCGGTCGCCGCCACCAGCACGATGGCGAGACCCAGCGGCACGCCGAAGAACAGCCCGGCCGCCAGGCTCAGCAGGGCCGCCCCCGGCAGCGAAATCGCGACCGAGACGGCATAGACAAGGCCGAAGCCCGCGATCGCGACCAGCGGATGGGCCTCGATCAGCCCGGTGATCCGGTCGTGATGACGGGCGAGTGCGTCGAGTGTGAGCTGATGATGCAGCCCGCCCGCCAGGGCGAGCACCAGTGCGGCCACCAGGATCGCGAAGGGCAGGCAGCGCAGCAGCGGGCGGCGGCCACCTGTCTCGGGATGCGGGGGTTTGCGGCACATGGTCATCGGCGGCGGGTCCATCGGCGGGCGGCCGGAATGGCCGCCCTGATCCAGATGTAACGACGGCCCCGCCCGCCCGCCAATAAACTTGCCGTGATCGCCCCGCGAGCCCGGCCGGTATCGGCATGTCAGCGCGGCTGGGATCAGTGCCGGCCGGTCACCAGCCGCGTGATCCGCTTTTCGATCTCGATCACCGCGAAAAGGGCGACACCGGCGCCGGTGGCGATCAGGATCTCGACCGGACCCAGCGGCACGGTCTGGAACAGCCGGTTCATCGGCGGCCACCAGGTGAAAGCCGCCTGGGCGGCGACGGTGACGGCGATGCCCGTCAGCACCGCCCGGGTGCCCATGATGCCGGTGAGCGTGAGCGAGGGGCCGGCCATGTAGCGCACGGCGAAAAGATAGAAGATCTCCATCGCGACCACCGCATTCACCACCAGCGTGCGCGCCCCGTCCAGCCCCAGACCGCGCGCCTCGCCCAGATGAAAGACCGCGAAGGTACCCAGCACGAACAGGAAGGAGACGAAGCCGATCCGCCAGAACAGGAAGGGTGTCACCAGCGGCGCATCGGCGGCGCGCGGCGGCCGGCGCATGGCCGCGGGCTCCGTCGGCTCGAAAGCCAGCGTCAGGCCAAGCCCCACGGCGGTGATCATGTTGATCCACAGGATCTGCACGGCCGTCAGCGGCAGGGTCAGGCCCAGCAGGATGGCGGCCACGATCGCCATGGCCTCGCCGCCATTGGTGGGCAGGGTCCAGGCGATCACCTTGCGCAGATTGTCATAGACCGTGCGGCCCTCGCGGATCGCCGCCACGATCGAGGCGAAATCGTCGTCGGCCAGCACCATCTGTGCCGCCTGCTTGGCGGCCTCGGTGCCCTTGTTGCCCATGGCGACGCCGACATCGGCCCGCTTCAGCGCCGGGGCGTCGTTGACGCCGTCGCCGGTCATCGCGACCACGGCGCCCTTCGCCTGCAAGGCCTCCACCAGCCGCAGCTTGTGTTCGGGGCTCACCCGCGCGAAGACCTGGCGCTCCTGGGCCAGCCTTGCGAAGGTTTCGGCATCGGCGGCATCCAGCTCGGCGCCGGTTGCCGGCGGATGGGTGACGTCCATGCCCATGTCGCGGGCGATGGCCGCGGCGGTGGCCGCATGATCGCCGGTGATCATCTTGACCTTGATGCCGGCGCTGCGGGCCGCGGCCAGCGCCTCCACCGCCGCCGGACGCGGCGGATCGATCATGCCGACCAGCCCCAGCAGCACCAGCCCGTGGCCGATCTCGCCCGCCGCCGGCATCGCGGCGCCGGGGGCAAGCCTGCGGGCGGCAATGGCCAGAACGCGGCGCCCGCGCCCGGCCAGTGCCGCCACTTCGGCTTCCCATGCCGCCCGATCGATGGGGCGGGTACCGATTCCGGCCTCGATGCCGATCGCCTCCGCCTCGCACATCCCGATCAGCACTTCGGGGGCGCCCTTCACGCAGAGCAGCGGCCCGGGATCATCCGTTCCGGCATGCAGGCTTGCCATCCAGCGATGGCGGCTGTCGAAGGGGATCAGCCCGATGCGCGGCCGGGCGGCCCGGGTTTCGTCGGGATCGAGCCCGGCCTTCGCGGCCAGCCGGACCAGGGCCGCTTCCATCGGGTCGCCCTCGACCAGCCAGCGGCCCTGGTCATCGGCGAACAGCCGGGCGTCGTTGCACAACAGCCCGGCCAGGGCCAGATCGGCGAGTACGGTTGCCACGGCCGTGGCGGGATCGTCGCCGGCCTCGGTCGCCACCCGCCCCTCAGGGCCGTAGCCATGCCCCTCGACCGAGAGGCGGCCGTCGGCCAGCACGCAATCCCGCACCGTCATCTCATTGGCGGTCAGCGTGCCGGTCTTGTCGGAGCAGATCACTCCGATTGCACCCAGGGTTTCGACCGCCGGCAGGCGGCGCACGATCGCGCGGCGCCGGGCCATGCGCTGCACGCCGATCGCCAGCGTGATCGTCATGACCGCCGGCAGTCCTTCGGGGATCGCCGAGACGGCGAGGCCGACCACGGCCATGAAGGCTTCGTCGAAGGTATAGCCGCGCAGGCCCACCGCAACCACAAATACCAGCGCCGACACCGCCAGGATCACCGCCGACAGACGGCGCCCGAAACCCGCCATCTGGCGGACCAGCGGGGTCTCCAGTGTTTCCACCGTCTCAATCATCCGGCCGATGCGGCCGATTTCGGTGGTGGAGCCGGTCGCCACCACCAGCCCGCGCGCCTGACCGGCGGTGGTCATCGTGCCCGAATAGGCCATGCAGACACGGTCCGCCAGGGCGGCATCGGGGCGGGTGGGGGTGGTCGATTTCGCGACCGGCACCGATTCGCCGGTCAGCGCACTTTCATCGACATGCAGCCCGGCCGCATCCAGCAGGCGCAGATCGGCGGGCACCCGGTCGCCGGCCTCGATCAGCACCACATCGCCCGGCACCAGTTCCGCGGCATCGACGCCCACCCGCATGCCGCCGCGCAGCACGGCCGCCCGCGGCGCGATCATGTCGCGGATCGCCGCCAGCGCCTTTTCGGCCCGGCCTTCCTGCACGAAGCCGATGACCGCGTTGATCACCACCACACCCAGGATCACCCCGGCATCGACATAATGCCCAAGCAGGATGGAAATCGCGGCCGATACCAGCAGCACGTGAATCAGCACATCGCGGAACTGGCCGGCGATGCGTGCCATCACGCTGCGCCCGGCTTTCGCCTCCAGGCGGTTCGGGCCGAAAGCGGCCAGTCGGCTGGCGGCCTCGTCGCCGGCAAGGCCGTCGGGACCGGTGTTGAGTGCGGCGAGGGCCGCCTCCGGGGGCACCGCGTGCCAGGCGGTCTCGGCGATGGTTTCGGGGCCGGGGCTCTGTCTGGTCATGATCGCTCGGTCGTCCACAGGGAGGGGCGTCCACGAGGGGCGTCCACAGGGAGGGGAGAGGGGCGCGTCGCGTAAACGCCAGGATAGCATGATGCGGTGCAGCATTCTTCGCCTTGATCCAGGGCAAGTCGCCGCACTTGCCCGCATCGGGCGAAGCCGCCACACTTGCCGGACAACCGGCCTACACGGAGAACCGCCATGCGCCCGGTGCTTGTCGCCAGTCTTCTTGCGGGTCTCGCTGCCGCGGCCTGCTCGCCTCATGATTTCGGCACCCGGTCCACTCTCGCGCGGGTGGAGCATCGCTATCATGTCGGCGATCAGCCCACCGCCGACGGCATGGGGCCGGTGGTGATGTCGCTGGAGCCGGCGGATCGCGACTGCGCCGGGGGGCGCCACTGGTCCTATCGCTATCCGGATGATCATTTCGCGGGTTACGGCTATGCCATCCGCGACGGCCATGGCCGCGCTGCCGGTTTCTGCCCGCCGCTCACCGCCATGCGCCCCTTGCATCAGGCGGCGCCGGACCTCCCTGAAGAGGCGCTGACGGCCCTGCACGCGGCGCGGGCTGCACAGGGGGACGACCGCATGCGGCAGGAACGCCTGTCCGAACTGGACCACCTGCTGGCCCGCGGCCGGATCGATGCCGACTATCACGGCCGGCGGCGGGCGGAGATCCTGAGCGGGGATTTCTGAGGCACCCGCAACCCACCTGCCCGCAACAGATGATCCTGGCCCCTGCTTGCGATTGACAGGCAGGGGACGTGCCCGTATAAGCCCGTGGTTATTCGGGTTTCGCCGGCAGGCGCGGCCCGCCCGGCGCGTGCGTGACCCGCATGGAAAGGCGCCGGTATCGGGGCCTTAGTGCCGGTCACAGCAGATATGGAGTTCCTACCGTGAAGCGGACTTATCAGCCGAGCAAGCTCGTTCGCAAGCGCCGTCATGGCTTCCGGTCGCGCATGGCGACCGTCGGTGGCCGCAAGGTGCTGGCCAACCGTCGTTCGCGCGGCCGCAAGCGCCTGAGCGCCTGACCGGACCGTCTTCGTCGGGCCGCGCGCCCCGGACCATCCGGTTCCGGCGGTGGCGCGGCCCCGATCGTTCGAGGGCCGGGTCGTGAAGGCGGGTGCAGCCGGGTTGAAGCGCCGCGGCGAGTTCCTCGCCGCCGCGCGCAGCGGGATGAAGTGGGCGACGCCGGGTGTCGTGGTGCAGGCCCGTCCCTGGACGGCGGCCGAATGTGACGCCCGTGCCGCCGAACGGATCTCGGTCCGGGTCGGTTTCACCGCCAGTCGCAAGGTCGGCAATTCGGTGGCCCGCAACCGGGCCCGTCGGCGTCTGCGCGCCGCGGTCGATGCCTGCATCGCCGAGGCGATGCCGGCTCACGACTATGTGCTGATCGCGCGCACCCAGACCGTCGACCGCGACTATGACCGCCTGCTTGCCGATCTGGCCGAGGCGCTGCGCAAGGCGCCGCGGCCCCGGCGCAGCGGACGCGGAGACGGGGGCGGGGCGAAGGGCCGGGCCCCTGCGGCAGCGGTATCTGCACCGGGCGCGGTGGGGGACGGCAACGCATGAGCGGCCATCTCCACCACGCCGGCTGCGGCTGCCGGGTTGCGACGGCAGACGGACAATCCGGTTCCGGCCATTCAGGACCCGGCCATCCGGGCCCTGGCGACATGGGCCATCAGCCCCGGCAGGGCATCATCGGTCGTGGCGTCGCCACGCTGATGATCGTCTTCGTCCGGGGCTATCAGCTTGTGATATCACCCTATCTGCCGCCCCGATGCCGGCATCTGCCGACCTGTTCGGCCTATGCGATCGAGGCGGTGCAGCTTCACGGACCCGTCCATGGCGCCTGGCTGGCGCTCCGACGGATCCTGAGGTGTCATCCGTGGGGGACGTCGGGCTATGACCCGGTGCCGCCGCGCCCCGGATCCGGTGCTGAGCCAGGCGCCGGCAAATCAGGTGAGGCCGATGCCTGAACAGCGCAACCTGATGATCGCGATGGTCCTGATGATCGCGATCCTCTTCGGTTACTACCTCCTGGTCCCGCAGCCGAAGCCGCAGCAGCCAGCCCAGACCGTGTCGACCGAAGCGCCGGCGACCGCCGGCAGCACGGCGCCTTCGGCCCCCGGTGCGATGCCTGCAGCCCCCGCGCCGCTCGACCGCGAAGCGGCGCTGGCCCGTGATCCGCGGGTGAAGATCGAGGCGCCGCGCGTGTCGGGCTCGATCAGCTTGGAAGGCGGGCGGATCGACGATGTGGCGCTGGTCGATTATCACGAGACCGTCGATCAGACCTCGCCGCGCATCGAACTGCTCTCGCCGCTCGGCACCCGGGCTGCCTATTACACCCAGACCGGCTGGGTCGCTTCGTCGAACGACGTGAAGCTGCCCGGCGCCGATACGGTCTGGACGCCGGCCGACGATCGCCCGCTGAGCCCTGAGCATCCCGTGACCCTCACCTGGGACAACGGCCAGGGGCTGGTGTTCGAACGCCAGATCTCGATCGACGCCAACTACATGTTCACCGTCACCGACAAGGTGTCGAACACCGGCGATGCGGCGGTCACCCTCTATCCCTATTCGCTGGTCTCGCGCAGCGGCACGCCCCAGACGCTCGGCTACTACATCCTGCATGAAGGTCCGCTCGGCGTCGTCGACGGCACCCTCAAGGAATACAAATACGACGATCTGGCCGAACAGCGGCAGCCGGTCTCGGCCACGTCGACCGGCGGCTGGTTCGGCATCACCGACAAGTACTGGCTGGCGGCGGTGATCCCCGATCAGTCCGAGGCGGTGACGGCGCGCTTCGGCCATTCGGTGGTCGGCAACACGCCGAAATATCAGGTCGACTATCTGGGCACCGCCCGCGAGGTCGCACCCGGTGCCACGGCCAGCACCGTGTCGCGGGTCTTCGCCGGGGCCAAGGAACTCGACGTCCTCGACGGCTACGGCGATGCACTCGGCATCAAGAACTTCGACCTCGCCATCGATTTCGGCTGGTTCTACTTCCTGACCAAGCCGATCTTCCTGGTTCTGCTCTGGATCGAAGGCATCGTCGGCAATCTCGGCATTTCGATCCTGATCCTGACGCTGCTGACCAAGGCGCTCTTCTTCCCGCTCGCCAACAAGTCCTATGTGGCGATGAGCAAGATGAAGAAGCTGCAGCCTGAGCTGGTGAAGCTGCGCGATCGCTACAAGGACGACAAGGTCCGTCTCAATCAGGAGATGATGGGCCTCTACAAGAAGGAGAAGGTCAATCCGGCCGCCGGCTGCCTGCCGATCCTGGTCCAGATCCCGGTCTTCTTCGCACTCTACAAGGTGTTGTTCGTGACCATCGAGATGCGGCACAAGCCCTTCTTCGGCTGGATCCACGACCTCTCCGCACCGGACCCGCTCTACATCACCAATCTCTTCGGCCTGCTGCCCTATACCCCGCCGCATTTCCTGGCGATCGGCATCTGGCCGGTGCTCATGGCCTTCACCATGTTCCTTCAGCAGAAGCTGAACCCCGCGCCGGCCGATCCGACGCAGGCGAAGATCATGATGTTCCTGCCGGTGATGTTCCTGTTCCTGTTCGCGGGCTTCCCCGCCGGTCTGGTGATCTACTGGACCTGGAACAACCTGCTCTCGATCGGCCAGCAGTGGCTGATCATGCGGCGGATGGGCGTCAAGGTCTGACGACGTCCGCCACCACCCCAACCATCCGAGGAATGCCGGAGATGAACGCCGGACCAGATCAGACGCGGGACGGCGGTCCCGACATCTCCCCGGAGACCGTTGCGACCACCCCGACCCCGGCCGCGGAAGCGGCCGGGGTTCCGGTTTCCGGGGCCCGGGAGGCGGCGGAGCCCGATGCCGTCGACCGTGCGACAGAGGCTCTGGATCCCGAACTGGTCCAGGCCGGCCGCAGCCTGCTGCTGGGCCCGGTCTCCTTCGTCATGGGCGCCGCCGGGCTGCGCGACCTGCCGCCCGACGATCTGCCCGAAATCGCCTTCGCCGGCCGGTCCAATGTCGGCAAGTCGAGCCTGATCAACGCGCTGACCGAGCGTGGCAACCTTGCCCGCGTGTCGAACACCCCCGGCCGCACCCAGCAGCTGAACTTCTTCCGTTTCGCCGACCGGCTGATGATGGTCGACATGCCCGGCTACGGATATGCCGAGGCACCCAAGGCCATGGTCAAGGCCTGGCAGAAGATGGTGTTCTCGTATCTGCGCGGCCGCAGCAATCTTGCCCGGGTCTATGTCTTGATCGACGGCCGCCACGGGGTGAAGGAGAACGACCGCGAGGTGTTCAAGCTGCTGGACGATGCGGCGGTGAGCTATCAGGTGGTCGTGACCAAGGCGGACAAGGAAAAGGCGCCGGTGCTGGAGAAGCGGCTGCAGGCGATCGAGGCCGAGCTGCGCCGTCATGTGGCGGCGTATCCGGAGGTGATCGTCACCAGCAGCCGTAAGATGCGCGGCATGGAGACGCTGCGCGCGGCGATCGCCCGGCTTCTGCTTGAGAACAATCAGGGCGGCTGAGCCACCGGCCGGCCGGCTTGTGTATTTTCCGGCGTGTGTATTTTGTCGTCATCCGGCGGTTTCCGTGCCGCCCGGTTCGGCGTATGGTCCCGGCTTGGAAAAGGCCGGCCTCTCAGGGCCCGGCCGTCACGAACCTTGGGCCTGCCACCCGCAGTCTTTCAGGAGCGCCGCCGCATGAGCACCTCCAAGACCCCCAATTCGATCTCGGACACCAAGCACTGGCTGCGGACGGCCGCGACGATCTCGGACGCGCTGCCTTATTTGCGCCGCCATTCCGGCAGCACCTTCGTCATCAAATACGGCGGCCATGCCATGGGTGACGAAAGCCTGGCCGAGACCTTTGCGCGCGACATCGTGCTGCTGAAGCAGGTGGGCATCAATCCGGTGGTGGTGCATGGCGGCGGGCCGCAGATCGGCCAGATGCTGGAGCGGCTGAAGATCGCCTCCAGCTTCGTCGACGGGCTGCGCGTCACCGACAAGGCGACGGTCGAGGTGGTCGAGATGGTTCTGGCCGGCTCGATCAACAAGCAGATCGTGGGGGCGATCAACGCCGCCGGCGGCACCGCCATCGGCATCTGCGGCAAGGACGGCAACCTGATCCGCGCCGAGAAGCTGCGTCGTACCAAGCGCGACCCGGACAGCAATATAGAGCGGATCCTCGACCTGGGCTTCGTGGGTGAGCCGACCGAGATCAATGACAAGGTCATCACCACCATCGCCCAGTCCGACATGATCCCGGTGATCGCGCCGGTGGGCGTGGGCGCCAAGGGAGAGACCTTCAACATCAATGCCGATACCGCGGCCGGCGCCATTGCCGCCGCCGTCCAGGCCCGCCGGCTGCTGATGCTGACCGATGTGCCGGGCGTGCTCGACAAGGAAGGCAATCTGATCTCGGATATGAGCGTGGCGGAGGCCCGTCGCTACATGGCCGACGGCACCATCACCGGCGGTATGATCCCCAAGGTCGAGACCTGCATCGCCGCGGTGGAGGGATCCACCGAAGCGGCCGTGATCCTGGATGGCCGGGTTGCCCACGGCATGATGCTGGAGACTTTCACCCATCGCGGCATCGGCACGCTGATCCACGCCTGACGGCGGTTCAGGGCGCCACGGCAGCACGAGCCGTAGCCATATGAAAAGAGAGAGGGGTGCCGACGGATCGGCACCCCTCTTTTCGGTTCATGCAGCCGGTCGGTCCCGGTTCGTGCTCAGGAGGCCTTGCGAACCTCGTCGAGGAAGTCGTCCACCGCCCGACGCAGATGGCGCGACTGATCGTTCAGCATGGCCATGGCCGTGTTCACCTCGCCGGCCGCGGCGCGGCTGGTGCCGGATCCGGCCTGCAGCCCGTCCATCAGTTCGGACACGCGGCGGTTGCCCTGGGCGGCATCTGCCACGGCCCGTGCGATTTCGCGGGTGGTTGCAACCTGTTCCTCGACCGCCGCGGCCACCGAGGTCGAGATGGCGTCGATCTCGCCGATGCCGCTGGTGATGGCGCTGATCGCCTCCACCGCATCACGCGTCGCCTGCTGGACCTGGGCGATCTGGCGGCCGATATCATCGGTGGCGGTTGCGGTCTGATTGGCCAGGGTCTTCACCTCGCCGGCGACCACGGCGAAGCCCTTGCCGGCTTCGCCGGCCCGTGCCGCTTCGATGGTGGCGTTCAGCGCCAGCAGATTGGTCTGCTGAGCGATGCTGTTGATCAGCGAGACGACTTCGTCGATCCGCTGGGTGGTCTCGGCCAGGGTGCGGACCACTGCATCGGTGCGCTTCGCATCCTCGACCGCGCGTGCCGCCATGCCGGCAGACTGTGCCACGCGGCTGCCGACCTCGGCGACGGAGGCCGCAAGTTCCTCGGTGGCGCTGGCCACGGCCTGGACGTTGCCGGCAGCATCGCGGGCGATATCGGCGGCCTGCGAGGCGCCGTCGAGGGCCTGAACCGCCGTCTCGGACATCCGCCGGGTCGCGGCTTCGGCATCCTGCGCCGCCTGGCCCATGGAGGTGGCCACCCGCCCCATCTGCCGATCGAAACTGTCGGCCAGTCTGCCGATCACCTCGGTACGTTTTGCCGCTTCGGCTTCGGCATAGGTTTCGAGCAGAAGTTCCAGATCCAGCCAGGCCATCTTGGACAGGGCCGTCCGGAAGGCGGCGTCGTCATTGCGGCGGCGGTTGTGGCCGAACAGGCCGCTGGAACCGGCGTTGCAGAGATCGTTGATAATGGCGCGCGAGACCGTGGAATGGCAGATCGCAACCGCATAGCCCGGCACGCCGTGGTCGTAGAAGGCCGAGGCGAGCCTGCGCGCCGAGGCGGCGAAGCCGTCACCGATCTGGCCACCGGCGGCCCGGCCCCAGTGGGCCAGCCGGACGGCGTGGACCTCCGGGTCTTTGAGCGCCGCCTGAATTTCAGGCCAGGGGGCAAACCGCTCATGCAGGGCGTCAAGCAGGGCGGGCAGCCGCTGCTGAACCCGCGCCCGATATGCCGCCAAGGCGTTCAGATCGTCATCGTTCAGGTCGAATGCCGCACAGCGGCGGCGCTGATCGGCATCAAGCGTCTGTAGGCTCATGGGCCCGGTCCCGTCTCGCAACTTGAAAGGTCTGCCCTATCGGACGGTGCTGAGATTGTTCGACGCCGCAACATGGCAAGGTCGATGTACATATGTCATCGAAAAACCGTCGGCCGTGGCGATTTGCCGATGACTCACCCAGGAGAGCAGTTCCTGGTCATCTCAACCAAATTCGGGGGCGCAGAGTTTCAACATGTCATCCAGGTGACGGTTTTCATTTAAGGCTAAAAAGCTTGCAAAAAAATGAATGCGCTATTTTGGATCACTACCCGACAAAAAAATCCGACGGGGAATTTGTCTCACTTGCGCGGGGGCGTCTGCTCGTGAAAATCCGAGATGTCCACCGACGGCCGTCCGAACAGATAACCCTGTCCGTATTGGACGCCATTGGAGCGCAGGAAGTTCGCCGTCGCTTCGTTCTCGATCATTTCACCGACGGTGATGATGCCCAGACTGTTGCACAATTGAATGATCGCGCGCAGGAACTTGCGGTCGTCATCCGTCTTGAGTGCATTGCGGACATAGGAACCGTCGATCTTGACCAGATCGACCTTCAGCGATCGCAGATACTGGAACGAGGCCTGGCCTGATCCGAAGTCGTCGAGGCAGACCCGGTGCCCGGCACGGCGGAGATCCTGCAGGAAGGCGTTGGCCCGGCCCAGATCGTCGATCCGCGCGGTTTCCGTCACTTCGAACATCAGCCGATCGCGCATTGGCCCCAACGTTGCCAGCAGCTTATTGAAGGCGATCACGAAGCTCTCGCTCTCGATCGACCGCGCCGACAGGTTGACCGCCAGCCGCAGCACCTGGCTGCGCTGCTCCGCCCGCTTGATCTTGTCGATCACCATCCGGCAGATGGCGAGGTCGAATTCTTCGATGAAGCCGGCCTGCTCGGCGAAGGTGATCACCTCGAACGGGCTTTCATCGACCCGCTTCAGCCGCAGCAGCGCTTCATAATGCTCGACCTGACGGGATGCCAGATCGACGATGGGCTGCAGCGCCACCCGGAAATCCCGGCGGCGGATGATGCCGCGATATTCCGAGATCCGCCGGGCGGTATCGTCGACCATCTCGCCATGCTGGCGGCGCAGGCTGTTGATCCGGCCCGACAGCTTGCGCTCCTTCAGCTGTTCGGCCACGAAGCTGATCGCCCGGGCGACGTCGGTTGAGCCCAGTTCGGCGCCGTCGAGCGGCATGGTCGCCATGCGCAGGCCCAGCACATCGCCCTTGGGATCGACGGTGCGGGCCAGCCTGCTGACCTGTTCGCGGAGCTTGGCGACATCGGTCTCGGCGCCGTGGATGACGCTGTAGGTGTCCTGATCCAGCCGGGCAGCGCTGTCGCCCACCACCGAATTGGCGCGCAACAGGCTGGTCAGGTTGGCCATGAACTCGTCGGTCAGTGACCGGTCGAGCTGCTGACGCAGCAGGCCGAAGCGTTCAAGATGTAGCAGGGTCATCTCGTAGCTGGAGCCGATATCATTGGCTTCCTGCTGGCGGTGCTTGGCGATCTGGGCGAAGGACCGGGCCGAAATCAGGCCGGTCTCAACATCGCGCGCCTCGGTCGCGACATCGGTTGCGACCATGTATTTGGGCAGGGACAGGGCCAGAAAGTAATGACCACCCAGATCCGGCAGCCGGTAGCCGCTCACGATCGCCCGCCGGGTGACGGTGGAATGCGGGTTGGCCAGCCGCACCATCACCGCTTCGAAGCGGCCGGCGACGCCGGGGCGATCCAGCACGGCGGTGATCATCCGCCGATCGTCTTCTGCCACCAGCTCATCCAGGGCCACGCCGATCAGCCGGTCCTGCTCACGGCCGAGCAGGCCCGTGGTCGCACCGGCCACGAAACGGATGATCCGCGCCTCGTCCAGTTCGAGCAGGATATCGGCAGCCGTAAAGGCCAGCGCGACGAAACGGTCGCGTTCCTGCTTCAGGCTGCGAATGGGCTCTGGCGTCTGCACGCTCTGCCGGGACATCGGACCCTTGTTTCGAAAACCTTGTCCCCGATCTTCCGACAGGAACGTGGTCAAGTATATCTCCAACGTGCGTCAAGGAAGCCTTAACGTCGTATCCGGGATGTGCGGGCGGCGGGCCCGTGCAGGATCTCCTTCGCTTCGAGGAACCGCAGCTGATGACTCATACCCCATCCACCCCTTCGGAGGACAGCCTGCTTGGGCCCGTCGCTCTGAAACCGGGCCTCGACTGGTCGGCGCTCGACCATGTCGACACCTGGATCTTCGATCTGGACAATACTCTTTATGCCGCCGGCTCGCGCCTGTTCGACCAGGTCCACCGCCGCATGACCGCCTTCATCATGGAGAGCTTTTCGCTCGATCGCGAGGCGGCGCTGACCCTTCAGCGCGATTATTTCCGCGCCCACGGCTCCACCCTGCGCGGGCTGATGCTCCGCCATGGCCTGGATCCGCATGATTATCTGAACTATGTCCACGACATCGACGTCTCGGTGCTGCCGCCGGCGCCCGGGCTTGGGGTGGCGATCGACCGGCTGCCGGGGCGCAAGCTGGTGTTCACCGCCGGCTCCACCGCCCATGCCGACCGCATCCTGACCCGCATGGGCATCGCCGACCGGTTCGAGGCGATCTTCGACATCGTGGCCGCCGACTTCGTGCCCAAGCCTGCGCCCGAAGTCTATGATCTGTTCTGCAGCCGCTATGGCGTCGACGCGGCGACATCGGTGCTGTTTGAAGACAGCGCCCGCAATCTGGCCCCGGCGGCGGCGCTGGGCATGCGCACGGTCTGGATCAATACCGGCGAGCCGTTCTCGCTGCTGGGATCGAAGGGCGACCATATCGACTGGGTGTCGCCGGACCTCTCGCTCTGGCTGGAGGCCTATCTCGCCCATCTGGATACGGTGGGGCGGGACCGGAGCGCACGTTGACACCCGCCCCGCGCGGCCTAAACTGCGATCCGTGCGCGCCTGCGCGCCCCCCAACCTGTCCCGAGGGAGACGACATGACCGCGACCGCCGCACCCGCCACGGCAGAACTGGCCGCCGTGATCGAGGCCGCCTGGGAAAACCGCGCCGAGATCGGCATCGCCACCAAAGGCGAGGTCCGCGATGCGGTCGATGCCGCGCTTGAGGCGCTGGATGGCGGCGTTCTGCGCGTCGCCGAAAAGGCGGCCGACGGCAACTGGGTGGTGCATCAGTGGCTGAAGAAGGCGGTTCTGCTGTCCTTCCGCCTGAACGACATGGCGCCGATCCCCGGCGGCCCCGGCGGCAATGCCCCCTGGTTCGACAAGGTGCCGTCGAAGTTCGAGGGCTGGGACGATGCCCGCTTCCGCGCCGCCGGCTTCCGCGCCGTGCCGAATTGCGTGGTGCGCCGCTCCGCCTATATCGCCCCCGGTGCCGTGCTGATGCCGAGCTTCGTGAACATCGGTGCCTATGTGGGCGAGGGCACCATGGTCGATACCTGGGCGACCGTCGGTTCCTGCGCCCAGATCGGCCGCAATGTTCATATCTCGGGCGGTGCCGGTATCGGCGGCGTGCTGGAGCCGCTGCAGGCCGGCCCCGTGATCATCGAGGACGGTGCCTTCATCGGTGCCCGCTCGGAAGTGGCTGAAGGCGTGATCGTGGGCGAGGGCGCTGTGCTCTCGATGGGCGTCTTCCTGGGCGCCTCGACCAAGATCGTCGACCGCGAGACCGGCCAGATCCATATCGGCAAGGTGCCGCCCTTCGCGGTGGTGGTGCCGGGTGCCCTGCCCGGCCGGCCGCTGCCCGACGGCACCCCCGGTCCCAGCCTCTATTGCGCCGTGATCGTGAAGACGGTCGATGCCCGCACCCGCGAGAAGACCGGCATCAACGAGCTGCTGCGGACCTGATGGCGGCCTGTGCCGCCTCCTGCCCCCTCTAAACTTGACCGGATTCCCGCCCCATGGCCGTCATCGACACCCTCGACCTCGCCCGCGACCTGATCCGCCGGCCGAGCGTGACCCCGGCCGATGCCGGCGCGCTCGACGTGCTCCAGGCGGCACTTGAGGGGCTGGGCTTCACCTGTCACCGGCTGCCTTTCGAACAGCCCGGCTGGGATCCGGTCGACAATCTTTATGCCACGATCGGTGATCGTGACGGTGATCTGCCGGTGCTGGGCTATGCCGGGCATACCGACGTGGTGCCGGTGGGTGATGCCGCCGGCTGGACGGTCGATCCCTTCGGTGCCGAGGTGATCGACGGCCATCTCTACGGCCGCGGGGCGGTCGATATGAAGGGCTCGATCGCCGCTTTCGTGGCGGCGGTCTCGCGCTACATTGCAGAGGGCGGCAAGCCCCGGCTGGCGCTGGTCATCACGGGCGACGAGGAACGCGACGCGATCAACGGCACGGTGAAGATGCTGGGCTGGATGCGTGATCGCGCCGAGCGCATGGATCACTGCCTGGTGGGCGAGCCGACCAACCCGATGCGACTGGGTGAGATGATCAAGATCGGCCGGCGCGGCAGCGTCACCGGCCATCTGACGGTTTATGGCATGCAGGGCCATGTGGCCTATCCCCATCTGGCCGACAATCCGGTGCCGCGGCTGCTGAAGATGCTGTCGAGCGTGGTGGAGCACGAGCTGGACCAGGGGACGCCCTATTTCCAGCCGTCGAGCCTTCAGGTCACCACCATCGATATCGCCAACCCGGCGACCAACGTCATTCCGGGGATCGCGAAGGCGAGCTTCAACATCCGCTTCAACGATCTGCACACCCCGGCCAGCCTTGAAGCCTGGCTGCGGCGCAGTTTCGATGCAGTCGGCGGGCGCTGGGAGATGGATTACCGGATCACCGGCGATGCCTTCGTCACCGAGCCGGGGCCGTTCTCCTCGCTGGTGGCCCATGCGGTCAAGGCCGAAACCGGGCTCGATCCGGATCTTTCCACCACCGGCGGCACCTCGGATGCGCGGTTCATCAAGGATTACTGCCCGGTCTGCGAGTTCGGCCTGATCGGCCAGACCATGCACAAAACCGACGAGCGGGTGGCGGTTGCGGCGCTGGAAGCGTTGTCGCGCATCTATGAGCGGGTGATCGCCGATTACATGGCGACGCCGCCCGCCCGGATCGGCGCGGTCGGAGCGTGAGCGCTGGCGGCGGCGATCTGCTCCGCGGCATTCGCGGAGGCCTGGGCCTCGCCCGCTTCGACCGGCGGGCGCTGGATCTGTTGCGGATCGACGTCACCGGTTTCTGGCACTCCTTCACGGCCCTGCTGCTCGCGGTACCGGGCTATCTGCTGCTCTACAGCCTGCCGGTGCCGGGCGAAGGGGCGACGCCTCCCTCGCCCGGCGAAGAGGCAGCCGCCGACGTCATCGCGACCATGGCGACTGGCACGGATCATTTCGGCCTGCTGGGCGATGTGCTGGTCGATCTCCTTGCCTGGGCGAGTTTCCCGCTCCTGCTGCTGATCCTGGCCCGGCGCACCGGTATCGCCCGGGGCTTCGTGCCCTATGTCGTTGCCCGCAACTGGCTGTCGATGGTCCAGGTCTATGTGATGGTGGCGGTGATCGCGACCGCCGGCGTGCTGCCGGCGCCGCTTGCCGGCCTGCTCACCACCTTGGCGCTTGCGGCGCTGATCGGCATGGAATGGTTCATGACCCGGCTGACGCTCGGGCTCAATTCCGGGGCGGTGACCCTGATCGTGCTGCTGGCGATCCTCTGGCCGATCCTCCTGGCCCGCCTCGTCTGATGGTGCTGCCTCTTCGGCCGGACCGGATGGTGAAACGATCATTTCACCCGATATTGATACGCACTCGCATTCAGGCTAGGGTTCGGCCCTGAATGATCTCCGGTGCGGGTGCATTGACCCACGATCTCGGCAAACTGGCGCTGTTCATGGCCCATCGCGCGGACCTGATCGACTATGCGACGTCGATCACGGGTGGTGATCGCGCGCGTGCCGAGGATGTCGTCCAGGATGCCTTCCTGCGCTTCGTGCCCGCAGGCCAGACCGATGCGGCGCTGGATCAGCCGCTGGGCTATCTGTACCGGATCGTGCGCAATCTGGCGCTGGACTGGAGCCGCCGGCGGGCGGTGGAGGTCCGCAACCAGGACGAAGGCGCCCCCTGGTGGATGCTGCCGGCGGTGCCGCGCACGCCCGAGGAAGAGGTCACCCATCGCCGCACGCTGGCGCGGATCGTGACGGTGCTGAACCGGCTGGAGCCCGATATCCGCATCGCGGTGGAGATGCACCGGTTCGGCGGCCATACGCTGGGCGAGATTGCCGCAAGGCTGGGGGTGTCGGTGCCGACCGCCCATCGGATGGTCCGCGGCGCCCTGATGCAGATCGCCGCGGCGATCGGGCCGGATGATGCCGGCCATGGCTGAGGATCCGGTGCTCGAAGCGGCATTCGACTGGCTGCTGCGCCTGCAGGACACCCCGGAGGATCCGGCGGTCCGGGCCGGCTGGCAGGCCTGGCGGCGGTCCGATCCGGCGCATGAGGCCGCCTGGGCGCGGGTCTGCGCGACCTGGCGCGATCTGGGGGAGGCGGGGCCCCTGCGGGTGGTGCCTGTGCAGGCCGATACCCTGCCGCCGGTTGGCGATACCAGGCCGCAACCGCCGCGCCGCCCCATGCAGCCCCGGCCCATGCGGCACAGGGCCTTGCGCCGCGGGGCCATGATGGCGGCGGCCGCCGCGGTCGTTGCGATGGTGGCGGTCGCGAGCGTCAGGCCGGGCGGCTTTGCCGGTCTCGGCGCCGATGCCGCGACCGGTGTGGCCGAGACCCGCCGGGTGGTGCTGGCCGATGGCAGCCGGGTGGAACTCGACGGCCGCACCGCGATCCGCAGCCGCTTCGACGACGGCCGGCGCGAGGTGACCCTGATCGATGGCGGCGCCTTCTTCGACGTGATGCCCGATCCCGCCCGGCCCTTCATCGTTCGGGCCGGCGATGTCGCGGTCACCGTCACCGGCACCGCCTTCGACGTGGCCGCCGATGGCGGCCGGGTGGTGGTGGAGGTGGCGAGCGGCACCGTCCGGGTGGCGCCGGCCAGGGGCCGACGCGTGGAGCAGCTGGCGGCCGGCGACCGGCTGGCGGTCGATACCGCAAGCGGCGCCGTCACCCGGGGGCGACTGGCGCCCGAGGATGTCGGTGCCTGGCGGGACGGCCGGCTGTTCGTCTCCGATGCCACGGTCGCCGAGGTGGTGGCGGAATTGCGGCGCCACCAGCCGGGCTGGATCCTGATCACCGATGCGGCACTCGGCGCCCGCCGGGTGACCGGGCTTTACGATCTGCGCGATCCGCAGCGCGCGCTGAAGGCGATGATGCGGCCGGTCGGCGGCGAGGTCCGCGCCTTCGGCCCGCTTCTGACGCTGGTCACCGCCGCGGGCTGAGAGGCCCGGTCATTTTTTCCTGAAAAGAAAAATCGAGCCGTCCGTTGTTGGGATGAGAACGCAAATGATCCGCATTTGCGTGAGATGGTCTCCGACGAGGAAGGGTTCGACGGTATGCGGGATGGGGCAGGGCGGGTAACGATCGCCGCCGGGGTCGGCTTCGGGCTGATGACGGTGCTGGCGCCGGTCGGGCTGGTGGCCCTGACGGCCGTGGCGTCGGTGGCGGTGGCCGCCGGCATGGACCGGATCGCCTTCGACATCCCGGCCCGGCCGCTGGACGAGGCGCTGGCCGCCTTCGGCCGCCAGGCCGGGGTTCAGGTCAGCGGCGCGGCCGAGGTGGTCGCGGGCCGGCGGGGCGGCGCTGTTCAGGGGCAGTTCAGCGTCGACGAGGCGCTGGGCCGGTTGCTCGCCGGCACCGGCATCGGCTGGATCACCGAGGCGGACGGCACCGTGACCCTGCTGCCGGCGCCGCCATCCGACGGGACCACCCGGCTCGACCCGCTGACCGTCACCGGCAGCCGCCGGGCAGTTGAGACGGCGACCGGCCCCGTCGAGGGCTATCTCGCCACCCGCAGCTTCACCGCAACCAAGACCGATGCGTCGATCCTGGAGACCCCGCTCTCGGTGCAGGTGGTGCCGCGCGACGTGATCGAGGATCAGGGGTCGCTCAACCTCAAGGACGTTTACGAGAATGTGAGCGGTGTCCAGCAGGCCGGCAACACGCTGAACGCCCAGTCCGAAGTCCTGCCGATGATCCGCGGTTTCGAATCGCCCGGCCTGCTGCGCAACGGCTTGCGGGCGACATCGACCGGCGCGGTCGATCTGGTGAATGTGGAGCGGGTCGAGGTTCTGAAGGGGCCGGCCTCCATCCTCTATGGCGCGCTTGAACCGGGCGGCGTGGTCAATGTCGTCACCAAGCGTCCGCAGGCCGAAGCGGCCTATGTTCTGGAGCAGCAGATCGGCACCGACGAGCTGTTCCGCACCTCGGTCGATCTGACCGGGCCGGTGACCGCCGATCGCGACCTGCTTTACCGGCTGAACGCGGCCTATACCGATGCCGGCTCGTTCCGCGACGAGATGGAGGTCGACCGCTATGCCGTGGCGCCCAGCCTGCTCTGGCTGCCGGATGACGACACCGAGCTTCTGGTCGACCTTGCGGTGGTGCACGAGGAACAGCCCTACGACACCGGCATCCCCCTCGGCACCGACGGCCGGCCGCTGGTCGATCCGTCGACCTTTTTCGGCGATCCCGATCTCGGCGGGCGGACCATCGACGACTACACCGCCGCCTATCAGCTGACCCACCGCCTCGACGACACCTGGACGCTGCGCAACCAGCTTCAGTTCCACCGCGCGGATTCGAAGAACGAGGCGCTCCGACCGCGGGGTGTGGTCGACACCGCCGCGGGTTCGTTTCTGCCGACGCGCTACCAGAACGAGGACCGGCGGGAAGACGAGATCCAGTTCGTGCTCGATGCCACGGCGGCGTTCCAGACCGGGACGGTCGATCATGAGGTTCTGCTGGGCGCCGAACTGATCCGTCAGGACTCCGACGTCCGGCGGTCGCGGGTCAACGGCCCGGTCATTCCGATTTCAAATGATCCGCAGGTCGATTTTCCGGTGCCGGCCAATCTCGCCGTCGAGCGGGTCCAGGGCACGACCGAATGGGCCGGCCTCTATCTTCAGGATCAGATCTCCCTGCTCGATGACGGCCGGCTGAAGCTTCTGCTCGGCGGGCGCTACGACACGTTCCGCCAGGACAATGAGAGCGACGGCGTCGCCACCCCCGATATCGAGGAAGGCGCCTTCACCGGCCGTGCCGGGGTGCTCTACCGGCTGACGCCGCAATATTCCGTCTATGCCAGCGTCACCCAGTCCTTCCTGCCGCAGCGGCCGGGCATTCTCGACCGCTCCGGATCGCCGATCCTGCCCGAGGAAGGGCTGCAATACGAGGTCGGCGCCAAGGCGGCCTTCTTCGACGAGCAGCTTCTGGCCACGGTCTCGGTCTTCCAGATCGAGAAGGAGAATGTCGCGGTCTTCGACAACGCCCTCTACAACGCCACCGGCATCTCGGCCTATCTGTCGGATGTGCGCGAGCGCAGCCGCGGCATCGAATTCGATCTGACCGGCCAGCTGACCGACGGCCTGAAGGTCGTGGCCAACTACGCCTTCACCGAAACCGAGACCCTCTCCAATCCGGACGATCCCTCCGCGGTGGGCCAGCCGCTGGGCGGCGTGCCCCGCCACAAGGCGCGGCTGTGGATGAGCTATGACTTCCAGGAAGGCGACCGCGCGGGCGGGCTCGACCTCTATGGTTGGGGGCTGGGCGGCGGCGTGCGCTATACCGGCACCAGCACGGCCCAGTTCGACCCCAGCATTGAACTCGACGACTACATCGTGACCGATGCAGCACTCTGGTATGCCTGGGGCGGCGGCCGGGTCGGGCTCAATGTCTACAACCTGTTCGACGAGGCGTATATCGTCCGCGCCAGCGACCGGTCGATCGCCCATCCGGGCCAGCCCTTCGCGGTGCTCGGCTCGCTGACGCTCAGGTTCTGAACCGGTGCCGCCGATCGACCGCCCCCGCACCGGCCTCTTCAGCCGCAAGGGCCTGTTCCGGATCCATGCCTGGATCGGGCTGGTCCTCGGCTATCTGCTCTATGTGATCTGCCTCTCGGGCACGATGGCGGTCTTCGGCCATGAACTCGCCTGGCTGGGCGATCCGGCGAAACGGGTCGTGGCCCCGGCGGCCGGCACGCCGCGGATTTCGTGGCAGGGGCTGTACGACCGGGTCGCCGCCGCCCATCCGGATCTGAGCATCCTGGGGCTCGCCATGGATCCGGACGATCTGCGCCGGCCGGCCTGGGCGCTGGTGGCGGGGCGGGAAGGCGATCTCCGCCGGGTGCCGGTCGATCCCTGGACGGGGGAGCCCGGCCCCCAGAAGGCCGGGCTGGACCTGCATCTCTGGCTCAGGGTCTTCCACAAGCAGCTCTATGTCGTGCCCGGCGTGACCGGGGTGCACGGGGCGCTGATCGTGGGGGCGCTGGCCCTGCCGCTGCTGGTAGCGCTGATCACGGGCCTGATCACCACCCGTCGCTGGTGGCAGGCGGCTGTGACCCTGCGCACGGGGCGGAGCGCCCGGCTGTTCTGGTCGGATCTCCATCGCTTTGCCGGCGTGTGGTCGATGCTGATCGGCCTCCTGATCTGTCTGACCGGGCTCTGGTATCTGGTCGAGACGGCGGCCGATACCGCCGGCACAGGCTTTACCGAGGGGCCCGCCCCGCCCACTCCCGCGCCGATCGGGGGCGGCCCTCTGGTCGATCTGGACCTTGCCGTGTCGCGCGCCGGCGACGCCTTTCCGGCGCTGGTGGTGACCACGATCATACCGCCCCACCGGCCGGGCCATCCGCTGGTGCTGGCGGGCCGTGGGGATGGCGTGCTGCTGCGCGACGGTACCGAAGGCGTCGCCCTGGATCCCACGACCGGCGCCGTGCTCCAGATCCGCGATGCGGCGGGGCTGACCCTGCTTCAGCGCTGGGTGAACACTGCCGATCCGCTGCATTTCGGCACCTTCGGCGGCCTGGCGACCCGCATCCTGTGGCTGGTGGCGGGGCTGCTCACCAGCGCCGGCATCCTGGCCGGGCTGATCGGGGCCTGGCTACGGCTGGACCGCCGGCCGACCGGGCAGTCTGCCGATCCCCGGGCGCGGATCGGCGCCGTCGCCACCATCCTGCCCTGTCTGGGGCTGCTTGCCGCCGCCGCCCATGGCAGCTGGGTCTATGGCGTGGTGGCCGCCCGGCCGAAGCTGCTGCCGGGCGAGATGGCCTCGGTCGGGCTGGCTCCGGGAGAGACGGTCATCCTGGTGCTGATCCTGGCGGCAGTGGCGGCGCCGCTGCCGCTCTGGCTCAGGCTGACCTTCCGGCGCGCGGCGGTTCAGTCGCCGCCATCCTCGTCTCCCGATGCCGGTCGCAGCCGGCGGCGCGCGGCCATTTCCGCCCAAAGCTCCGGCGGCGGATAGGCGACCAGATCCAGGCACAGCCCCTGGGGCGGGGCGGTCTGGCCGGCAGCGGCGCGGTTTCGGGCTTCCAGCGCCCGGGTGACGTCGTCGGGCGTCCAGCGGCCGCGGCCGACCATGGCCAGCGTGCCGACCATGATCCGCACCTGGTTGTGCAGGAAGGCCTGGGCCCGGGTGCGGATCAGCACCTCGTCGCCTTCGCGCCGGATGGTCAGCTCGTCGAGCGTGCGCATCGGCGATTTCGCCTGGCAGTCGGTCGATCGGAAGCTGGAGAAATCGTGATGACCCAGCAGCCGGGCGGCGGCGGCGGTCATCGCCTCCAGATCCAGCGGCCAGGGCACGTGCCACAGCCGGTTGCGGTCCAGCGCCGGCTGTGCCCGGCGGTTCAGGATCCGGTAGGTGTAGCCGCGGCCGATGGCGGTGAAACGGGCATCGAAACTGTCCGGCACCGCTTCGGCATCCACCACCGCCACCGCTTCCGGCTTCAGGAAGTGGTTGATTGCCGACATGGTGGTGAAGGGGCTGTCGGCGCGGGGCAGATCCACATGCACCACCTGGGCCGAGGCATGGACGCCGGCATCGGTGCGCCCCGCCGCGCGGAGCGTGCAGGGGCTGCCTGTATAGGCTTCGATCGCCTCTTCCAGCACCTGCTGAACCGAAGGCAGGCCATCCTGGCGCTGCCAGCCGACATAGCCCGTGCCGTCATACTCGACGGTGAACTTCCAGCGCTGCATCAGCCGAGCCGGGCACCGGCGGCGAGCGCCGGGAAACCGCGGGCCAGATCATCCAGGGTCATCGGCTTGCGGCCGGCGCGCTGGGCGCGGATCAGCCGGAGCGCCCGGCCGTCGCCGCAGGCGACCGACCGGGCGTCGGCAAGCAATGTGCCGGGCAGGGTGCCGGCCGGCACCGGGAGATCCGAGGGGATGGCCTCGATCAGCCGCAGGCTCTCCCCCTCCAGTTCGAAAAAGGCGCCGGGCCAGGGGGTGAAGGCGCGCACCAGCCGGTCGATCCGTGCGGCATCGGCCGTCCAGTCGATCCGGCCTTCGGCCTTTTCCAGCTTTTTCGCATAGGTCACGCCGTCTTCCGGCTGCGGTTCGGCGGTGATGCTGCCGTCCAGAACCCCCGGCAGGGTGCGGGCCAGAAGGGCCGCGCCATCGGCCGCCAGCCGGTCGTGCAGCTCCTGCGCCGTCATCCGCGGGCCGATCGGCACCCGGCAGGTGGCGAGCATCGGCCCGGTATCGAGCCCGGCTTCCATCTGCATGATGGTGACGCCGGTTTCCGCATCGCCTTCCAGCAGCGCGCGGTGAATGGGCGCGGCACCGCGCCAGCGCGGCAGCAGAGAGGCATGGACGTTGATGCAGCCATGGGCCGGCGCATCCAGCACCGGCCGTGGCAGGATCAGCCCATAGGCGGCGACCACCGCGACATCGGCGCCAAGATCGGCGAAAGCGGCCCGGTCGGCCGGATCGCGCAGCGTTGCCGGCGTGCGCACCGGAATGCCCAGCGCCTCCGCCCGGGCTGCCACGGGGGTGGGCTGCAGCTTCTGGCCGCGCCCGGCCGGCCGGGCCGGCTGGGTATAGACGCAGATCACGTCATGCCCGGCGGTAACCAGTGCGTCGAGCGAGGGGACGGCGAAATCGGGCGTGCCCATGAAGACGACGCGCGCCCGATGCGGGGCGCGGGCGGGGGTGTCGGTGCTCATCGGGCGCGCAGATCCGGTTCGGTGAGAGAGGTGGTGTTCTCAGACGGCGGCGGCGGCCGGCGTCTTTTCGGGCTTGGTCTTCTCGGGCTTGTCGTTGCCCAGGCGGCGGGCCTTCAGCAGCTTGCGCAGGATCATATTGCGCTTGATCGACGACAGATGGTCGACGAACAGCACCCCGTCCAGATGGTCGATCTCGTGCTGGACGCAGACCGCCAGCAGGCCGTCATCCTCGATTTCCTGCACAGTGCCGTCGCGGTCCAGATAGCGCACCCGCACGGCGGCCGGCCGGACCACATCGGCATAATGGCTGGGCAGCGACAGGCAGCCCTCTTCATAGGTCTTGTCCTCGTCCGAGACCCAGACGATCTCGGGGTTGGCCATGAAGAGCGGCGTCGGCTCCTTGCCCTCGCGGCCCCAGCAGACATCGATCACGATCACCCGCTGCAGCACGCCCACCTGCGGCGCCGCGAGCCCGATCCCCTCGGCGGCATACATGGTTTCGAGCATGTCGTCCATCAGCCGGCGCACGTCGTCGTCGACGCGCGCGACCGGGGTCGCGGTCTTGGTCAGGCGCGGATCGGGCGCGGTGAGGATGGGCATGATGGCCATGAGAGGTCACGACTCCAATTCTGTTCAAGGGTTAGGTATTACGGCGACATCGCGGGGTCAAGATCGCCCGGCGCCTGCCAGCCCTGCACGGGAGACGGCGCATCGCTTGTGCCGGTGGCCGTGCCGGCGCATGATCCCCGCCCCCGGCGACCCGTCCGGGCCCTGTTTCACCCGGGAGACGACCCGCCGATGCCTGATTTCGCCAGCCTCGATCCCGTTCCGCTCGCTATTGCGGCCCTGCTGCTGGTGGTGCTGGTCGCCGGCGGCTGGGTTGCGGCGGCGGCCGCCCGCCGGGCGCGTGCAGCCGAGGATGCCGCTCTCGACCAGGCGGAGATCCTGGAACGGCTGGCAGGGGATCTGGCCCGTGCCCAGGCCCAGCAGGCGGGGCGGATGGAACAGGTGGTGGCGGCCCTTGCCGCCCAGCAGGCGCAGGTGGATGCCCGGCTTCAGACCCAGGAGCGGATGATCGCCGAAACGGTAGATGCCCGCCTGACCACGCTTTCGGCCCGGCTGGAGCATCGCTTCGATCTGGAAGGCACCCGTGCCGCCCAGGCGGCGGCGGATCTGCGCGCCCGGCTGGCGGTGATCGATCAGGCCCAGCGCAACATCGCCGATCTGGGACAGAAGGTGGTCGGGTTGCAGGACATCCTGGCCAACAAACAGGCCCGCGGCGCCTTCGGCGAGGTCCAGCTTGCCGATCTGGTCGGCCAGATGCTGCCGCCCGGCGCCTATGCGATGCAGGCCACCCTGTCCAACGGCCGCCGTGCCGACTGCCTGATCCATCTGCCGCATCCGCCGGGGCCGATCGTCGTCGACGCCAAATTTCCGCTGGAAAGCTTCCATCTGCTCCGCCAGGCCGATAGCGATGCCCGGCGGACCGAGGCGGCGCGCGCCTTCCGCACGGCGGTCATGGCCCATGTGAAGGCGATTTCGGACCGCTATCTGATCCCCGGCGAAACGGCGGACGGCGCGGTGATGTTCCTGCCCTCGGAAGCCGTCTATGCCGAGCTGCACGGCAATTTTCAGGACGTGGTGGAAAAGGCCTTCCGCGCCCGGGTCTGGATCGTTTCTCCCACCACGCTGATGGCGACGCTGACCACCATCCGGGCGGTGCTCAAGGATGTGCGGGTGCGCGAGCAGGCGGCCGAGATCCGTGCCCAGGTCACCGCCCTGCTCGACGATCTCGCCCGGCTCGACGACCGGGCGGCGAAGCTGGTCCGCCATTTCGAACAGGCGGCAGAGGATCTGCGCGGCGTCCGTCTGTCGGCCGACCGGGCCGCCCGCCGGGCGGAGCGCATCGACGCCCTGCAGCTGGGCGACCGGGGCACGGAGGACGAGGCCGGCTGAGGGCGCGCCGGTCTGTTGCAACATGCTGCAACAGAAGACGAATCGGGAAGGCGGACGCCGCTTGCCATGCGGGGCGATGCCGAAGGTGCCGACGGGGCGCCTTCCATCCCAGGACCAAGAGGCCCATGGCCATCTTCACCTATCAGACCGTCGCCGCGATGCAGCAGCCGCCTGTGGGGGCCCTGCCGAGCCCGGGCGACACGGCGATCGTCGCCGGCTACCACATCTACGACGATGATGGCGGCGGTACCTTCCGTCTTGAAGTTCCGACCGGCCCGTATGCCGACAGGATCGACGAGGGCATGGTCCTCGACTGCGTCCGGTCCGACACCAACACGCGGATCGGGGTCTGGCGCCGGATCGATCAGGGGCCGGTGCGGACGGCCTGGTACGGCATCGGCAATGTCAGGGCGAATGGCGCCACGACGGTGACGGTCTCACAAACGGCGGCGCAGATCGAGCGGGCGATCAATGCCGCGGGATTCGGTGGTGTCGTCGTCTTCAGCGGGACGATCACGCTGGACCGGACCGTTCACATCCCGACAACCACGCAGCTGAAGGGGGAAGGCGAGGGTTGGGACCGGCCGCTGATCAAGGCGGGGGAGAATCTCAAGGTCATGTTCACCCGCGCGTCATCCACGCGCATCTGGGTCACGGGCATCAGTTTCGAAGGCTGGATCGATGGCAATGCGTCTCTGCCTGGCGACATCACGACCTCGGTGAACGGCTATGGGGCGCGGACCATCGGTTTCCTGCTCTACAACACCACTGGTCGGGCAGATCTGGACAGCGAGTTCGCCTTCTGTCGCTTCTACAATATGCGCATGGGCATTGTCGGCTTCGGCCGCAACTTTCTTGTGACCCGGACGCATTTCAGTTCGTGCCGCTACGGGATCGTGATTCATCGCGCGGCGAATTCGACGACCACCGATGTCACGATCCGCGGGTTCAATTTCATCGCCAACCGTTTCCACGGATGTGGCGGTCCCCGGCAGCAGGTCGACGTGGTGCTGAGGTCGTCGGTGACGGCCCAGAACACGGGGCTCGGTGCGTTCGAGGTGGGGGACATCGTCGTCTACCGGGCCGGAACTGCCCCAACCGGTCTTCGTGATAATATGCTCTACGTTGTCGGGGCGGACGGGGGTCTCTATGACCGTGCGGCACCAGGCCTGTATCATGAGCCGGCGACCGTCGCAGAGTGTGAGGCAATCAGCCCCACCAGCTGGGGCGCAACTGCTCAGACGGTTCAAAGGGTAAATGGTGGCGGGCTTTTCGACCGTTCGTCGACCTGCATCATGGTTGCAGGGCTGTCCAGCGCCCTGAAGGGCGGGCTGATCGCCGACTGCTATGTTGACGATTGCGGCCGCTTCTATCACGGCCCGATGGGCGATATGCGCATCACCGGCGTCACCGGCTACCGAGGCTATGAAACGCTCGTGGAAGCCGTGCCCGAGGGCGTGTCCCCGGAAGGCGAGGCGGTCAACGGCGCGATCACCAACTGCCAGTGGACCTGCGATCTCGCCAGCGCCACCACCTACAGACAGGGTCCGGCCATGCTGATCCACGGCGCCGGGGTGCAGGTTTCGAACAACCTGATCAGTGATGCCGTGACCGAGGGCATCCAGGTGCGGGCCGATCATTGCCTGATCACCGGCAACGTCGTTCGCAGGTCGGGTGCGCCTCAGGGGATCACTGTGTCGAGTAAGCACTGCCTCATCGAAGGCAACCTCGTCGAATCTTCGGCATCGGACGGCCTCCTTGTGATCTGACCAACAATACGGTCGGGACCAACGGCGTGACGATCGTCTAGTGAGGCTGGGCCGATCGATGACATTCCCATTACGGTTGCACATGATAATTATGATTCTTTTATGAGTTGAATGGGTCCGTCTCCCATGAAACCATGAAGTCGACCGGATGGATGGGGTCCTCCGGTCTCTCAACCAAGGGAGACGTATCATGCAGAACCGTAAGAAGAACGCCGACTATCTCGGCAGCCTGCTGGGCTGATCCAGCGGCCTTCTCATCCGTTGATTGACGGATGCGGGGTGGCGTGGTGCGCGCACGCAGCGTGTCGCACCACGCCACTTGATGAAAACTTGCGTGTCATGTGATCAGGCAAGAGGTGGCAATGGACCGGATCATCATCGACCCGACCGCAATGCGGCAGTTCGGCGACCCGGAGGGCGCCACCTTCGTTTTCGTCACCAACCGGTCGGCAGCCGATCGCTTCGAGGTCCGGCTGGGGCGGGGGGGCGGCGGCTATGCCGGTGACATGACGCTGTTCTACGAGAAGGGGCAGTCCTTCTCCGAGATTCTGGACCAGATGCCCGAGACGGCGCATATCCTGGTCATTTCTCCCGACGTCTATTACAAGTCGCCGCCGGCCGGTACGATCGGCGCCCGGCGCAAGCTTCTGGCGCTGGCCTGCAATTCGACGCCGACCGACATGGACAAGCTGGCCCATGGCATCCGGATGATCGAGGCGACGGACCCGGCCGCCCAGCAGGAGCTGGTCGATCAGTTCTTCGCGACGGCCGAGCAGTCGGCGTTCATGGAGATCGTCGATCCGCGCTACGGCACCCGTGCCCGCTTCGACCACATGTCCGACAAGTATGTCTGGAACGAACAGGCCGGTTTCCTCGGCTGGGGAGAGCAGCAGCTGGCGCCGTCGGGTGAAGTCAGCGCTCTGCCGCTGGATGTCTACGACTACAGCGCCGATCTCTCGCTCGGCATCGACGGGCAGATGGTGATCGAGGGCTATCCGATCCTGCACAACGGCGCGCCCAGCTATCATCCGGCCGATCAGGCGCGGATCCACAGCCGGTTGGCGGCCATGCAGCGCGGGCCGATGCTCGCCACCATCGAACGCGGCCATATCGTCCGGCTCGAAGCCCTGACGCCCGAAGCGGCGCCGGCGGTGGATATGCTGGAGCGGATGTTCGATGTCGACAGCCGCTACCGGATCATGTGGGAGTTCGGCTTCGCGGTGAACTGCACGCTGGAACTCTACGATGCCAACACCGCGATCAACGAACTCTATGGTGGTCGGACCGGCACCATTCATATCGGCCTGGGGCTGACGCCGCACACCCAGTATCATCTGGACATCGTCTGCCCGGCGACCACGATTCTGGGCGATCGCGGCCAGCATATCTTCGGGCCGCGTGCGGAAGAGATCATCGCAGGCACGGCCGCCACCGGCCGCGCGGGCTCTCTGGTCCGCATCCGCAGCGCCGCCTGCGGCTGCGTCGCCGCCTGACGGGCGACGCGTTCACGATCACCCGCCGCGCAACATGTCCTCGATCGCCAGCATGGCCGCATGCGCGCCGTCTTCGGCGCGCAGCCTGCGGCCGATCCGGCGGGCGGTGTCGGTCAGCGGGCCGTGGCGGAGCGCGCGGCGGATCGTGCGGCCCAGCCGGTCGCCGGTGCCGAGGCCGCCCGCCGCCAGCTGGCGCAGCCCCGGGCCCCGCAGGCCATAGCCGCCCGCCACGGCCCGGGCGGCCCAGAAGGGCTGGTCGGCGCCCCAGGGGCAGATCACCGCGGCGCGGCCGGCCATCAGCCCGGTCGCCAGCGTGCCCACCCCGCCGTGATGAACCACCAGATCGACATGCGGGAAGACCCGGGCATGGGGCATGCGGTCCAGCACCAGCACCCGGTCGCCGGCCAGGCGGTCCAGCGCCCGGCCGTCGATGCCGCCCCAGCCGGTGGTGACCAGCGCCGCCACATCGGCGCGCTCGATCGCGCGGGCCAGCGAACGTGCGACGCCGTTGCCGTCCACCCCGCTCATGCTGCCGAACCCGATATGGATCAGCGGTCGCCTGCGGGCGGTTGCGCGGGTGGCGAAGGCCGCCGCCTCGATCGGCAGGCCGGTATCGGCCGTCTCGTCGTCTTCAGCGCGCCAGAAGCCGGTGGTTGCGACCTCGGGCCCCCAGTCGTCGATGCGTGGCAACAGGGCGGTTGAAAAGGCGTTGAGCACCAGCCGCGCCGCAGGGGGCGGCGCCTTGCGACGTGGTGGCAGACCCAGGATTTCCGCGCGCCAGCGATCGGTGCGGCCGGCCAGCGGTCGGGCGAGCAGGGGGGTGAGGCAATAGCTCGCCCGGTTCGCCCAGGGGCCCATATCGCGGGCGAACAGGGCGGCATTCGGCACCACGGCCGTGGGGGCGATGCAGGGCAGCAGCGCCACCTGCGCCCAGGGCACGTGCAGTGCCTGGGCCAGATCGGCGGCACCGGTGTATTTCGGATGGGCGATGATCGCATCGGGCCGGAAGCTGCGTCCGCGGGCGGTGGTCTCGAACAGCGCGTCGGCGACGCGGGTCAGCGTGCCGGCCCGGGCCAGCCGGTCGATCAGCCCGGGCAGGCCGGCGGCATGGGCTTGCCCCTGCCGGGCCATGTCGCGGAAATCGATGGCGAGTTTCAGATGCCGGGCGCCGCTTTCGGCGACCATTCCCGCATCGCCTGCGGGGGCGGCCAGCCCCACCTCGTGACCGCGTGCCACCAGCCGCGCCGCCAGATTGACGAAGGGGCGGACATCCCCCTCGGTACCGGCGGTGAGCAGCAGCAGGCGGGCCATCGGCGGGGGCGTTCCCTCAGACCGGCCGCCGCGCCTTGAGCGCGGCCTGAATGGTACCGTCATCCATATAGTCGAGCGCGCCGCCCACCGGCATGCCATGGGCGAGGCGGGTGATATTGGCCTCGGGTGCCGCCTCTGTCAGGCGGTCGGCGATGTAATGGGCGGTGGTCTGGCCGTCGACGGTGGCGGGCAGGGCCATCACCACTTCGGTGATGCCGCCTTCCGCCACCCGCGCCGCCAGTTTCGGGATGCCCAGCTCGTCGGGGCCGATGCCGTCGAGGGCCGAGAGCGTGCCGCCCAGCACGTGATAGCGGCCCCGGAAGGCGCCGGCCCGCTCCATCGCCCAGAGATCCGCCACCTGTTCCACCACGCAGAGCTGGGCGGGGTCGCGCCGCTCGTCCGCGCAGACCCCGCAAGGGTCGCGGGCGTCCAGATTGCCGCAGATCGTGCAGCTTTTGACCTCGGCCGCCGCCTTGGCCAGTGCGTCCGCCAGCGGCATCATCAGCGCCTCGCGCCGTCTCAACAGGGTCAGTGCCGCGCGCCTGGCCGAGCGCGGGCCCAGACCCGGCAGGCGGGCGAGCAGGGTCACGAGCTTCTCGATCTCGGGTGCGGCCATGGGGTCTCGTGGTCCGGAATGGGCTTGGTGCGGGCAGACGGATGCCGACTATAGGTCAGTCGCCCGTCGCTTCCTAGGCCTGGGGCAGTGCGGCGATGCTGGACGGCGGCAGTGAAGGGTTGCAGGATCAGGGGCATGACCCCACGCGTGCCCTACCAGGAAGCCCTGCGCCGGATCGGTTATCCCGGGCGGCTTGCGGGTTTCGATCCGCATCCGGCCGGCACGCCGCCGCTCGGTCTCGACCGGCCGGAGAGCGATATCGACCTGCTGTGCCATGCCCCCGATCCCGAGGCGCTGGCGGCGGTGGCCTGGGCCGATTTCCGCTACCTGCCCGGCTTTTCGATGCATCGCTGGTGTGGCGACGGCCGGCCGGTGGTGGTGCGCTTCGTCTCGGCCGGCTGGCCGGTCGAAATCTTCGGCAGCCCGCTGCCGGTGGCGGAGCAGCCGGGCTGGCGCCATTTCGAGGTCGAGCGCCGGCTGCTCGCCCTCGGCGGGCCGGGCCTGCGACGGCAGGTGATCGCTGCGCGCGACCGGGGCCTCAAGACCGAGCCCGCCTTCGCGGCGGTGCTCGGTCTGGACGGCGACCCTTATGCGGCGATGCTGGCGGTGGCGGATCTGGACGATGACGGGCTCCGCCGCCTGCTCCGGCGGGCGAAGGTCAGCGTCTGAGCCGGGCTCAGCCCTCGCGCGCGGCCTCGAACAGGAACCAGGCGCGCTGCTCGGCAAGATCGGTCCACTCGTCCAGGATGCCGGAGGTGGCGTTGTCCTTCGCCTCGTCGACGATCTCCTTGGCCTCGCGCAGCTGCTTCACCAGGGCCAGATTGTCCTCGCGCAGCTCCGTCAGCATGTCGCGGGCCGACACGAACTCGGCGTCGTTGTCCTTGATCGACTGCAGTTTCGAGATGTGGCCGATCGAGCGCAGCGTGGTGTGGCCGATCTTGCGGACCCGCTCGGCGATCTGGTCGGTGGTGCCCAGGATCTGGGTCGCCTGCTCGTCGAGCAGCAGGTGATAGTCCCGGAAATGCGGGCCCGACACGTGCCAGTGGAAATTCTTGGTCTTGAGGTAGAGCGCGAAGCTGTCGGCCAGAATGGCGTTCAGCACCTCGGCCACTCCGCGGGCATTCTTGCCGCCGAGATCGGACGGGGTGGCGAGGTCGGCGGCGGGCGTTTTCTTCGGCATGATGCTCGGGCTCCGTGTTCCGGGTCTGGAGGGGAAATCCGCCGGGACATGGGCCGGTTCCGGCCTGTCCCGCCCCTGACATGTCGGGCGGCCACGGCTGCCGTACAAGCCCGGAGGATGAATGGCTGGGCGGCATGAATGTCATGACACGGGGCCGGCGGTATATGCATCTGCCACCGGTCAGCGCAGCACGACCGCGACCTCATGAGCTTCCGTCTGGTCCGGCACCTCCCACCGGCCGATCATCCGGTCGATCACGGCATCAGGTACCCGGGCTGCCCGCTTGCGGTTGCCGTGGCGCAGGCCGGGTTCGTCGGTCTCGACATAGACGATGCGGACCCGGGCGCCATAGGCGCGGAACATGCCGATCCACTGGCTGCGCGATTCGCGGCCGAGATTGGTGCCGCTCCAGGCAAAGTCGGTGCCGGCCCGCAGATGGGCCTTGGCCCGCGCCTTGGCCTCCTGAAGGACCCGGCCCTCGATCTCACCATGCCCTACGCCGAAGCTGGTGCGGATCTCGTCCAATCCCACAACCGGAAGTTCAGGTTGCGCTGTCTTCAGCCAGCTGGTCTTGCCCGCGCCGGGCAGGCCTGCAAGCATCGTGACGGTGAGGCGGGTATCGTCGTGCTGAGGATGGGCAGGATCAGTACGCCGGGTTTCAAAGAAGCGCATCCGGCTGTGATCGTCCGGGAAGTTGAAGGCGGTGTCGAAACAGTCTGCTTCCGCACAGAGGTCGCGGAACAGCTCGATATTGTCGAGCAGGCGTTGCGGATTGTCGCAGATCCGGCCCCGGGCATCGGCTTCGGCCAGCATCGCCAGCAGATGATTGGGGGCGCCAAGGCTGATCTCGATCGCCCGCCGCCGCGCTTCGATCGGATCCTTCTCGATCAGGAAAAGCGGGATCTGGTGGTGCAGGATCAGGGTGCAGATCCGCTCGCGGAGTGCAAAAGGTATGCCCATCCGCCAGAGGATTGCCCGCGCCATGATGGCGCCCTTGCGGGAGTGGCCCGGCTGCGACACGCGGCCGTCGGCAGTGATGCGCGTGGTCGCAGGCTTGGCGACATCGTGGAGCAGAGCGGCAGCGAAGACGCAGAGACGATCCGCTTCCGGCAGCCGCATCCAGGCCTCGGATGCGGTCAGCGCCTCCACCACCATACGGGTATGAACCAGAACATCGCCCTCGGCATGGTGTACGGGGTCGTGCGGGCAACCGGCGAGGTCGTTCAGCCACGGCAGTTCGGACTCAAGCGCGATCCAGTCCGGCGCGGCGGCGGGCGCAGGCATGAGGTCGATCAATGACGCATTCGCCGCGGCAGGCATGACACAGGCTCCAGAAAACGGGCAGCCCATCAGAATACAGGTTTCAGTACGTCTTTGTCATGCCTGTTCGCGCAGATGGTTCACCCGCCCACCGGGCCGCAGACCTCGATCAGCAGGCCGTCGGGGTCGTGGAGGAAGGCGACCAGCTGGCCCCAGGGCTGGCGGACGGGGGCGACGGCGAGTGTGGCGCCGGACGAGACGGCGCGGGCGACGGTGGCCTCGACCTCGGCATCGGGGACCACGAAGGCCAGTTCGGTGCCGAAGGGCGGGGTCTGGCCCGCGGTGCCGGGGTCGACGCCCAACTCGCGGATCAGCCCGGGGGTTGCGAAGGCGAGGGTGGTGGTGCCGGTGTCGAGTTCGATATAGCTGCCGCTTTCATGGATCAGCCGGGCCGTGAGGCCGAAGACGGCTTCGTAGAAGCGGGCGCTGCGGGCGACGTCGGGGACGTGGCGGATGACATAGCCGAGCGTGGCGGGGGTCATGGTCTCTCTCCGGGGTTGGATACCGGATCAGTCTGCCCCCCGGACGGGGTCGGCGTCTTGAAGCTTTCGGACACCCAGCTCCGCCAGCAGCCGGCCGGTGGAGAGGCCGGTGAGGGCACGGGTCTCGCGGGTCATGTGCGGCTGGTCGGCGAAATTAGCCGAAACGGCTAATTCGGCGAGAGAAATAGCCGGATCGGCTACTACGGTGGCGAGCAGCCGCTGCAGCCGGAAGATCCGGGCGAGGTGGCGGGGGGAGAGGCCGGTGGCGCGGCGGATGGCGCGGTCGAAGCGGCGCTGCCCGAAGCCATGGGCGGCTGCGGTCTTGCCGACCAGTGCCGGCGCGTCAAGAGCCGCCAGTGCGGCCGCAAGCGCCGGGTCGGGCAGATGGCGGCGGCGGGTTTCGGCCAGGCCCGCGAGTGCTGCGGCGAGTGCCTGGCGGGACCGGGCATCCCGGGGCCGGTCGAGCAGGCGCCGGGCGGCGTCGCGCAGGGGCTGCGGCAGCAATGGGGCCGCATCGGGCGACTGGCCGAGAAGATCGCGGGGGGTACAGTCGATCAGGGCGCCGAGACAGCCGGGGCGGAAGCGCAGGCCCAGGCGCTGCCGGCCGGGCCGGTGGTCCACCATCCGGGCGACGGGATCGGTGCCGGCCAGGATGAGTTCGGGATCGGCACCGCCACCCCAGGCCAGGATCAGATCCATGCAGCCATCAGGCAGAACCAGGAACGGGGCCGCGGGCCCGGCGGCGGCCCGCGACGACCACACCGCCCGAACCAGCCCGCCAAGGGCCGGGGGCGGCGGGGTCTCGACATAGGCGGCCCCGCCGGTATCGGTCATGGGACTGCCGACGGGATCAGAAGGGCAGGTTGCCCATGCCGGGGATGTTCAGCCCGCCGGTCATCTTCTGCATCTCGTCGTTGACATAGGTCTCGACCTTCTTCTTCGCGTCGTTCACCGCCGCGACGATCAGGTCTTCCAGCATCTCGACCTCTTCCGGATCGACCAGCTTGGGGTCGATCTTCAGGCTGCGCAGCTCGGACTTGCCGGTCATCACCGCAGTGACCATGCCGCCGCCCGACTGGCCGGAGATCTCGACCTTGGCGAGCTGCTCCTGCATCTCGGCCATCTTCGACTGCATCTTCTGGGCCTGCTTCATCAACTGGCCGATGTTGCGCATCACAAGGGCTCCTCGGGTCGGGATCGGATGTTGGCTGCTATATAAAGGCGGGGGGCGGCCGGCGCCAGCCCTGCACCGCCCCGGCGGGCGATGCGCGGTCAGAAATCCGCAAACCGCGCATCGTAATCGGCCCCGGCGGCATCCTCGTCGCCGGCACCATAGGCCTCTTCGTCGAAGATGCCGTCGAACATCTCGGCATCCAGCCGCTCGATCTCGGTCTGGCCGCCGCCTTGTTCGGCAGCAGTGCCGGCGGCGAAGATCGGGGTGACGGCTTCGAGCGTCGCCCCGGGGAAGGCCGCGAACACGGCCTCGACCATCGGATGGCGGCGGGCCAGCGCCAGCATGCGCCGGTTGCGCATCTCGTCGTACTGCACCAGCGTCGGCGTCGCCCGTGCGGCGGCGGCCAGCGCCGGATCGTTGAGGGCGCCGGCCGCCAGCACCTGCCAGGGGGCGTCGTCGATCCGGCTCAGCAGATCCTGAAGCTTCGTGGCGAGCCCGCCATCGGTCCCCGGCTCGAAGGCCAGCACCAGCCGGCGTTCGGCAGCCGTAACCGTAATTTCGGCGACATGGGCCGCGGCGCGCAGTTCCGGCACGATCCGGATCTCCCGATGCCGGCGCAGCAGGTCGATGATCTCGCGCCAGCGATCGAGCCTGGTGCGGATCTCGTCGGGCAGCAGCTGCTCGGGTTCGGCGGCCGGTTCGGGCCTGGTTGTCGGCTCGGATCTGGTTGTCGGCCCGGATTTTGGGGCCGGCACGGGTTTGGGGGCCGCGGGTGCAGGCTTCGGGGCCTCGACCGGACGTGATGTCTCGATCTGACGTGATATCTCGACGGGGCGCGGGGCCTCGATCGGACGTGGAGAAGGGGCCGCGCGGGGCGGTTCGAGGGGGCGCCGGTTTGGCGCCGCCGGGGTCGGCGCTTGAGACGCCCCGGCGGCCGGGCTAGGGCGGGGCGGGGGCCCTCCGGAGCCACCACCCGCAGGGCCGCCCGTCCCGGCATCCTTCAGCATCCGGGCAAGCTCGGCCGGGTCGGGCAGGTCGGCGGCATGGGCCAGACGGATCACCACCATCTCGGCCGCAGCCTGGGGCACGGGGGCGAGGCGCACCTCTCCCAGACCCTTGAGCAGCATCTGCCAGGCGCGGCCCAGATGGGCCATGCCAAGGCGCTGGGCGATGCGATGGGCGGCATCGCGCTCGGCCGCGGTCAACACCGGGCCCTTGCCCTCGGCACCGGCCAGCTTGACGCGGGTCATCAGGTGCACCAGCGCCAGCATGTCTTCCACGATCACCGCCGGATCGGCACCGGCACGGGCCTGATCATCCATGATCGCGAGCGCAGCGGCGACATCGCCCGACAATGTCCGGTCCAAGAGGTCGACCACGATCGCACGGTCCGCGAGGCCCAGCATGTCGCGGACCTGATGTTCGGTGACGCGGCCGGCGCCATGGGCGATGGCCTGGTCGAGCAAAGAGAGGCCGTCGCGCACCGACCCGTCGGCGGCCCGCGCGATCAGCGCCATGGCCGCATCGTCGATCTCTGCCCCCTCGATCCCGGCAATGCGGGAGAAATGGGCGGAGAGCACCTCGGGCTCGACCCGTTTCAGATCGAAGCGCTGGCAGCGCGACAGCACCGTCACCGGCACCTTGCGCAGTTCGGTGGTGGCGAAGATGAACTTCACATGCGCCGGCGGTTCCTCAAGCGTCTTGAGCAGCGCGTTGAACGCGCTGGTCGAGAGCATGTGGACCTCGTCGATGATGTAGATCTTGAACCGCGCACCGACCGGGCGATAGCGCACGCCCTCGATGATCTCGCGGATGTCGTTGACGCCGGTGCGGCTGGCCGCGTCCATCTCCAGCACGTCGACATGGCGGTCCTCGACGATCATGCGGCAGTTCTCGCACACCCCGCAGGGCGCGGGTGTCGGCCCGCCGGTGCCGTCGGGGCCGGTGCAGTTCAGCGCCCGGGCGATGATACGGGCGGTCGAGGTCTTGCCCACGCCGCGCACGCCGGTCAGCAGGAAGGCATGGGCCAGGCGGCCGGTCTCGATCGCATTGGTCAGCGTGCGGACCAGCGCATCCTGGCCGATCAGCTCAGCGAAGGTGCGGGGGCGGTATTTGCGGGCGAGAACGCGGTATTCGACGGGCGTCCCCGTTGCGGCTGATCCCGTCGCCGTGGCGCCGCCGGCCGCATCTGCGGTCGGGGCTGGCTCTGCGGCGATGTCGGATGCGGTCATGCCGGGTTCCGGTCGGGATCTCTGGGAAGAGGGCGGCGCGGCCCGGAAGAGGGATCGAGGCAGGCAGGCGAGGACAAGTGAGGTGGAAGGCTGGCAAATGAGGTGGAAGGCTGGACAGCGACCCGGATCGCAACTCGTTACGGCTGCTGCCTTCCGGCCCTGACCGGGTTGGCGAGGCTCTCCGTCCGCGCCAGCCTTCCGCGGGTCACTATGGGGATGAGGCCCCCGGTTTGCAAGCCCGCTGTGCAGCCTCCGCGGGAGGCGGGCCGGCGGATGCGGCGGCGTGCCGGCGGCGGGACAGCCCCGGGCGATGGTGCTATCGTTCCCGCCATTGCCGTGAAGAGCCGCGAAGTTCCGCCAAAGTCCGAGGACGACCCCGATGTACGACCCGCATGATCCCGACCGCCCCAATGTGCTCGCCGGCCTGCGCATCGATCGCGCCGGACGCCACCGCCGGGATCCGGACTGGATCGCCGCCCGCGCCGCCGCCCCGGAAGCGCGCAGCGTGCTGATCTGGCGCGATCAGACGATCGTGGCCCCCACGGCCGGCGGTATGACCATGGCGCTGCTGGCGGAACTTGGCCGGCTGATCGATGCCGCCGGCGACCTGCTGGAGGATCCGCCGGTCTTTCTGGGCGATATGGACGGCCGGCCGGTCTTTGCCGTGGACGTCACCCGCGTCGAGGATCTGCCCGGGCTGATCGGCCGCCTGCCCATGGACGATCCCGCCATGGAGGCGGCCGCCGCGATCCCGATCGATCTGCGCCAGGCGGCCGCGACGCTGGACCCGCAGCAGGCATCCCTGGTCGCCTATGGCAGGGCGATGGCCTATTGGCACAGCCGCCACCGGTTCTGCGGCGTCTGCGGCGCACCCACCCGGTCGGAGCAGGGGGGACATGTCCGCCGCTGCACCGGCTGCGGTGCCGACCATTTCCCGCGCACCGACCCGGCGGTGATCATGCTGGCGCACAAGGACGACTGGTGCGTGCTGGGCCGCCAGCCGCGCTTTCCGGCCGGCATGTATTCCACGCTGGCGGGGTTCGTGGAGCCGGGCGAGAGCCTTGAGGAATGCGTCCGCCGGGAAATCGCCGAGGAGGTCGGCCTCAAGATCGGCAAGGTGACCTATCGCCACAGTCAGCCCTGGCCCTTCCCCGCCTCGCTGATGGTCGGCTTCCGGGCCGAAATCCTGGAAGGCGGGCCGCTGGATGTCGATCGCCACGAGCTGGAAGACGCGATCTGGGTGCAGCGCGACGAGTTGAAGGATCCGGAACTGTCGCCGGTCAGCCTGCCCAACCGGATCTCGATCGCCCGCCGGCTGATCGATGAATGGCTGGCCGAAGGCTGACGGCGCAGGGGGCGGAAGGAGGCGGGAACGGGGAGGCGACGGGAACCGCCATGCGGGTGCTGCTGGTCGAGGATGACGATCGCCTGTCGGAAGGCGTGGTGATGGGCCTGACCTCGGCCGGATTCGCGGTCGACCGGGTCGAGGACGGCGAGGGGGCCGAGGCGGCCCTCGCCGTCGCCGGCTTCGATGTGGTGGTGCTGGATCTGGGCCTGCCGGATGTCGACGGGCTGGAGCTGGTCCGCCGCTGGCGGGGGCGGGGGCTGACCGTGCCGGTGCTGATCCTGACCGCCCGCGACGGCATCAGAGACCGTGTGGCGGGGCTGGATGGCGGGGCGGACGACTATCTGCCCAAGCCCTTCGCCATGCCCGAACTGGTGGCACGGGTTCGGGCGCTGATGCGCAGGCCGGGCGGGGCGCTGGGCCTGACGATCACCTGCGGCGACCTTACCTTCGACACGGTCGGGCGCGAAACCAGGGTCGGCGGGCGGCTGGTGCCGCTGGGCCGGCGCGAGACCGCGCTGCTGGAGGTGCTGCTGCGCCGGCAGGGCCGGGTGGTGCCGAAGGATTCGGCCGAAGCCGCGGTCTATGGCTTCGACGATGCCGCAAGCGCCAACACGCTGGAGGTGCTGGTCCACCGGCTGCGCAAGCGGCTGGAGGGCGCCGGCTCGGCCGTGCGCATCCATACGCTGCGTGGTCTGGGCTATCTGCTGGACGGCGGCGAGGGCGTCGATGGCGGGGCCTGAAGCGTATGATCGGGGGCGGCATGATCGCGGCTGGTCGCTGAGCCGGAGGGTTGCGGTTCGCGCGGTGCTGGCGGCCCTGTTGGTTCTGGCGGCCATGCTGACGGCGCTGGTGCTGGAACTGCAGGATGTCCGGGGTGATCTGGACGACCAGTCGCTTCAGACCCAGGCCCGCCAGGTGCTGCGCCATCTGACCATCGGCGCGGGAGGAGACCCGGTCTTCGATCCGCCGGCCGCGATCGCGGCGCTTTATGCCGATCCGGCGGGGAACGAGGCCTTCGCGCTGCTCGACGAGGCCGGAGGTTTCCTGCTGGGCTCAGCCGGGGTCCGCGGACCGCTGAGCGAGCTGCTGCCGGCCGCAGGCAGCCGCACCGCCGCCGATGCCGACCCGCACGGGCTGGGTGATCTGGGACACCCCTTCCGCGGCGAGGCCGCCGGGCGCCCGGTCACCGGCACCGGCTTCCGGGTGCAGGTCGACGGCCGGCCGCTGATCCTGCAGGTGGGCCAGGGAGATGACCATCCGGATGTGCTGGCCGACAGCCTGATCGAGGAATTCCTGGAGACGGCCGCCTGGTGGGTGATCGGATCCTTCACCATGCTGATCGGGGTGACGTTGTGGACGATCCGCGCGGGTCTGGCGCCGTTGCGGCGGCTTTCCGCCAGCGCAGCCCGGATCGGACCCGCAACCAGCGGCGTGCGCCTGGGCCGCGGGCCGGAGGGCGGCAACCTGCCGCGGGAGGTGGTACCGCTGGTCGCCGCCATCGATGGTGCGCTCGACCGGCTGGACGGGGCGCTGGAGAACCAGCGGGTGTTCGTGGCCGATGCGGCGCATGAGCTGCGCACCCCGATCGCCGCGCTGAGGGCGCGGATCGAGGCGACCCTGCCGCCGGATCAGGCCGCGCGGGTCACACCGGATTTCGACCGGCTGTCGCGGCTTGCCGACCAGCTGTTGCGGCTGGCCGAGGTCGACACACTGGCGGTGACGCCGGCGGATCGGGCCGATCTGGCCGCGGTGGCGCGTGACGTGCTGGCCGAACTGGCGCCACTTGCCGTGCAGCATGGCCGCAGCCTGGCGCTGGACGGCGCCGAGCGGCCGGTACCGGTGCAGGGGCGGGCCGAACCGCTGGCCCGCCTGCTGCGCAATCTGGTGGAAAACGCCCTGGCCCACAGTCCTGAAGGCGGCACCGTGGCCGTCCGGCTGGTGCCGGCGCCGGCCGGCGGTGCCGAGGGGCCGGAGTTGCTGGTGGACGATAACGGCCCCGGCATTCCGCCCGATCGCCGGGCCCGGATCTTCGAGCGGTTCTGGCGGGCCGACCGCCGGCGTGGCGACGGCGCCGGTCTGGGGCTTGCGATCGTGCAGCGGATCGCCGATGCCCATGGGGCGGGGATCACCGTCGAGGATGCGCCCGAAGGCGGGGCGCGCTTCCGCCTGCGCTTTCCGCCGCCGGTGCGGGGATGAGGCGGGGGCCGGCGTAAGCGACGGGTAAGGCCGCGGGCCTAGGGTCATGCGGACCAGGATGCCGTGCCGGCATCGATCCGAACCCATAGCGAGCGAGGCCCTGCCATGCTCTCCACGCTTTCCACCCGTGATCCGGTTTCTGCCGATCCGCTGATCAGCGTGGTGATGCCGGTCCGCGACGAGGCGGCCGCGATCCTGCCCCTGATCGCCGAGATCCATCGGGCGTTCACCATGCCGGACATCCTGGCCGGCGGCTACGAGATCATCGCCGTCGACGATGGCAGCAGCGACGGATCCGACCGCCTGCTGGCCGCGGCGGCCCTGGCCGATCCGCGGCTGGTTGCGATCGCCCATGATCGCGGTCGCGGCCAGAGTGCGGCGATGACCACCGGCTTCCGGGCGGCGCGCGGGCGGGTGATCGCCACGCTGGATGCCGACGGCCAGAACGACCCGGCCGATCTTGCCCGGCTGATCCGGCGCTGGATGATCGAGGCGGGCGGGCCCGCGCGCGGCGTGATGGTGGCCGGCCATCGCCGGGGCCGGGCCGACGGCGCCTGGCGCAAGCTGGTGTCGCGGGTCGCCAACGGCATCCGCAGCCGGGTGCTGCAGGACGGCACCCCCGACAGCGGCTGCGGGCTGCGCGTGATCGCCCGCGACGACCTGCTGGCGCTGCCGCTGTTCGACCATGCCCATCGCTTCATGCCGAGCCTGGTGACCGCCGCCGGCGGCCGGGTGGTGTCGGTGGAGGTGACGGATCGCCGCCGCCGGGGTGGGCGATCGAAATACCGCACCCTGACCCGCGCCCTGCAGGGCATCGTGGATCTGGCCGGGGTCGCCTGGCTGCAGCACCGGCTGCGGCCGCTGGACCCGATCGGCTGCGCGCTGGCCATGCCCGCCCCCTCTGCCATGCCAGCCCCCTCTGCCATGCCAGCCCTGTCTGCCGGGCCGGCCGGATTTGCCCTTCAGAAGCCGTCTGCGGCCGCCGGACCGGCGGCATCCCGGGCGGCGATCAGCAGCGGAGAAGCCGCAGCATGACCCTGTTTGGCGCAATCCTTGATGCCATCACCCCTTCGGATGACCGGCTCGACCTGTGGCTGATCCTGGGCTTTGCCGGCCAGGCGCTGTTTTCCGCCCGGTTCGTCGTTCAGTGGGTGGCGAGTGAACGCCGCCGGCGCAGCTATATCCCGGTGCTGTTCTGGTATTTCAGCCTGGGCGGCGGCGCGCTGCTGTTCGTTTATGCGGTGAAGCGGGGCGACCCGGTGTTCATCGCCGGCCAGGGCATGGGGCTGCTTGTCTATCTGCGCAATCTGGCGCTGATCCGGAAAGAAGCGGCGGCGTCGCGCCGGCCGGCCGATATCGCGGTATCTGCCGGATGACCACCACCACGACGGGACATGCCGCCCGCCCGGGCCTGGCCCGCACGGCTGCGGCCGATCTTGTGCTTGCAGCGGCCATGCTGCTGGTGCTGGGCGTGACCGCCATTCTGTTCCGCCCGCCGCTGCCGGTGGACGAGACCCGCTATCTGAGCGTGGCCTGGGACATGGCCCGCGCCGGCAACCTGCTGGTGCCGCATCTGGATGGCCAGGGCTATACCCATAAGCCGCCGCTGCTGTTCTGGGCGATCCGCCTGGTCTGGGCGGTGGCGGGCGTTTCGGAAACCGCCGCACGCCTGGTGCCGGTGGGGTTTACCGCCGGTCTGCTGTGGGCGACCCACGCGCTTGGCCGCCGGCTGTGGCCCGACCGGCCCGGGGTGGCGTCGCTTGCCCTGCCGCTGCTGGTGGGCATGGGGCCGGTCACGCTGTTCGCCACCATGGTGATGTTCGACGTACCGGTGGCGCTGGGGGTGACGATCGCGCTGATCGGCCTGCATGATCTGGCCCGTCGCGGCCGGCCGCGGGATATGGTGGTGGCCGGCCTGGGGCTGGGTATCGGCCTGCTGGCCAAGGGGCCGGTGGCGGCGGTGTTCGTGCTGCCGGCGCTGATCGCGGCCCCGCTCTGGGCGGGCCGGGTGCCGCCCGGGGGGTGGACGCGCTTCGCCCTCAAAGGGCTGGGGGCCGTGGCGATCGGCATCGCCATGATCCTGGGCTGGGCCCTGCCGGCGGCGCTGGCGGGCGGGCCCGAATTCGCCCGGATGCTGCTCTGGGGCCAGACCGCCGGCCGGGTGGTGCAGGCCTTCGACCATGCCCGGCCCTGGTGGTTCTATCCGGCCATCCTGCCCGCGATGCTGCTACCCTTCCTGGTGGTGCCCGCCTTCTGGCTGCGGCTGCGCGACAGCCTCTCCGGCCGGCCCGATGCGGGCAGCCGCTTCTGTCTGGTCGTCGCCGGTGGTGCCTTTCTGGTGATGAGCTTCGTCAGCGCCAAACAGATCCACTACCTGCTGCCGGCGCTGGGGCCGGTGGCGCTGCTGCTGGCCCGCATGGCCGACGGTGCGCCGATGCCGCCGCTGAGCTGCCGGCTGCGCCGGATCTGGCTGCTGCCGGCGGCACTGGTGGCGGTGGCGGGCATCGTCGCCGCCCTGCCGCCGCTGGTCGGGCGGCTGCCCGGCATGTCCGGGACGTTCATCGCCTGGGGGCCGCTGGTGGTGGCGCTGGTGGCGGGGTTTCTGGTGGTGGTGGCCGCGATCCATGCCTCGCCGGATCTCGACCCGGCCGCGGCCTTCAAGCGCGCGGCGCTGGCCTGGGTGGCGGTGCTGGTGATGCTGAACCTCTATGGCGGGTCCGGCCTCTTCCGGGCCTTCGACATCCGGCCCGCGGGGCGCGAGGTCGCCCGGCTGGTGGCGGCGGATGGCGGGCCGGTGGTGTTCGTCGGCGGCAGCCATGACGGCCTGCTCGATTTCCAGGGCCGGCTGACGGCACCGGTGGCGGAATTCCCGGCCGGAGCCGACATCACCCGCTGGGCGTCGGACAACCCCGGCGGCATCATCGCCGGACGCATCGATGCCTGGGGTGTGCCCGACTGGCCCCCCGCCTGTGTCCAGCCTTTCCGCGGCCGCCGGATGGCGGTCTGGCGGGCGGCGGACCGACCGCAGTGACGGGGAGTTACCCCCGCCCGAACAGATCCATCTGGCCCGCACGCTCCGCTCTTGTGGGGCGGGCCGGCGGGGTGAACAGGGACGTGGTGAGCTTGTATGAGCGCTCGTTCAGGCCAAGCCTGCGGCAGGCGAGGCGGAAGCGGTCGGCGATCAGCTTCGCCTCGGTGCCGGTGCCGGTCATCCGCCGGCCGAAGCCGCTGTCGTAGAGCGCGCCGCCGCGGGTGGCGCGCACGGCGGCCAGAACCCGCTCGGCCCGGGCCGGGCGTTCCAGGCGCAGCCATTCCTCGAACAGGCCGGCGATTTCCCGCGGCAGGCGTAGCATGATCCAGCCGGCGCGCACCGCGCCCGCCTCTGCCGCGGCGGCGAGAATGCCCTCCAATTCGTGATCGGTGAGGCCGGGCACCAGCGGGGCCGCCATCACCGTCACCGGCACGCCGGCCGCGGCCAGGCCGCGGATCGCCTCAATCCGGCGGGCGGGGGTGGCGGCGCGGGGTTCCATGGCGCGGGCAAGGCCGGCATCCAGCGTCGTGACCGAGACGGCCACCTGGGCGAGGCCGGCGGCGGCGGCCGGCGCGATCAGATCCAGGTCGCGGAGCACCAGGGCCGATTTGGTGATGATCGCGAAGGGGTGGCGATGGCGGGTCAGCACCTCGATCGCGGCCCGGGTCAGCCCTTCGGTCTTTTCGGCCGGCTGATAGGGATCGGTATTGCCGCCGATGGTGATGGTGGAGGGGACATAGCCGGGCTTCGACAGGTCGCGGATCAGCGCCTCGGCCAGGCCGCGCTTCACCTCGATCACCGTTTCGAAATCGAGCCCCGGCGACAGGCCGAGATAGGCGTGGCTCGGCCGGGCATAGCAGTAGATGCAGCCATGCTCGCAGCCCCGATAGGGGTTGATCGAGGCGTCGAAGGGGATGTCGGGGCTGTCGTTGCGGGCCAGCGCCGTGCGGGCGGCGACGCTGCGCAGCTCGGTTCTGCGGCGCGCCCCGGCCGGCGCGGCGGACGCCGCCTCGGCCTCGGCCTGGCCCCAGCCGTCATCGGCGGCCTGATGGCGGAAGCGTTCGAACCGGCCGTCGCGATTGCTGACCGCACCCCGGCCGCGATGCGGGTCGAGACCGAGCCGTGCCGCGGCGGCCGCACGATCGGCCTCGGCCTGGCGCTGGCCGGGCCGTCGGGTCAGGGGCTTGAAGGGATCCATGGGCGACCTCCCCGCGAACATAACGGGAACATCGCCGCACTATACGGGGTCGTGGCCCGGCTGTGAAGCCCGCGATCAGGCTTCGTGTTCGCGCAGCCGGGGCATCAGTTCGACGAAATTGCACGGGCGGTGACGGTTGTCGAGCTGCAGGACCAGGATCTCGTCCCAGGCATCGCGGCAGGCCGACGTCGAGCCGGGCACGGCGAAGAAATAGGTGCCCTTCGCCACGCCGGCGAGGGCGCGGGACTGGACGGTGGAGGTGCCGATCTTGGCGAAGGACAGCCAGCGGAACAGCTCGCCGAAGCCCTCGATCGGCTTCTCGATCACCCGGCGCAGGGCTTCCGGGGTGACGTCGCGGCCGGTGACGCCGGTGCCGCCCGTTGAGATGACGACGTCGATTTCGGGATGGTCGGCCCAGGCTGCGAATTGCGCGGCCAGCTGGTCTTCGTCGTCGGGCAGGATCAGCCGGGCGGCGAGATTATGGCCGGCTGCGGCGATGCGGCCGGCGAGCAGGTCGCCGGAGGTATCGGTCTCGGGCGTGCGGCTGTCGGAAACCGTCAGCAGGGCGATGTTGACGGCCAGAAACGGGCGGCTCTCGTCGATGCGGCCGGGCATGGGGGATCCTCCGCCGGTGGTCGGGTGGGGCTGAAGGCTAGCCCGACCGGGGGCGGAGGTCCAGGACGGCGAGGGTGCGGCCGCCCCCTCAGCGCAGCGAGAAGATGAGTCTCAGCGCAGCGAGAAGATGACGGGGACCACGAAGGTGAGTTCCGTCGACGGGATGTCGGCCGGCGGCGGCGGCAGCGGATCGGCGCGCTTCATCATGGCCAGCGTCTCGCGGTCGAAGAGCGCATTGCCCGACGGCCGCTCGATCGACGAGGCGAGCACATGGCCCTCGCGGTCGATGCTGAAGCGCAGCGTCACCTGGCCCTGCTGGTTGCGCAGCTGGGCCTGGCGCGGATAGCGGCGATGGCGTTCCAGATGGGCGAACATCTCCGCCTGCCAGCTGCGCGCGGCATCGGTGGTCATGTAGGAGGCGGGCGCCGAGGGCGCGGGCGGACCGGCCGGGGCCGAGGACTGTGTCGGTGCGGCGGGGGCGCCCGATGCCTGGGCGGTCGCGTTCTCGGGCACCGTCTCCGGCGGCTGTTCGACCGGCTTCTGCACCTTGGGCGGCACGGGCCTGGGCGGCGTGCGGACCTGCACCTTGGGCGGCGCCGGCGGCTTGGGTTTCGGCTTCGGCGCCACCTGCAGGGGCTCCGGGTCCGGCACCGGCACGGGCGGCGGTGGCGGCAGATCGGGCAGGTCGGGCTCCACCACCTCGGGCTCGGGGGCCGGTGCCGGGTCGGGCGCGGCTTCCTGGGGCGGGGTGGGCGCGGGCGAGGGCGGTGCGGCCGGCAGCGGGGCGAGGTCGATCATCACCGCCGCTTCCGGCAGCGGCGGCGGCGGGGTCATCTCCCAGGGCGCCGCTGCGACGAGCAGCGCGCCGCCGTGCAGCGCCAGGATCACCAGCCCGGCAGCCCCCCAGCGAACGGCGCCGGGGGTGCGCAGCATGTCGGCGCCGGCGCTCATCTGGCGGCGGCCTGCTGCTGCCCGGCGGCCGCGGCCGCCGCGGTGGCGGATTCAAGGCCGACCAGGCCGATCTTGAGATAGCCGGCCGTCCGGAGCTCGTTCATCACCCCCATCAACTGGCCGTAATCGACGCTCTGATCCGCGCGGAGCAGGATGCGCTCATCGGGATTGTTCTGCGTCGCCTTGTCCAGCGCCGCCCTCAGCTGGTCGCGCGGCACCGCCTCTTCGCCGAGCGCCAGGCTCAGATCCTGTTTGATGGTCAGGAAGACCGGCTTGGCGGGGCGCGGCTGGGGCGTGGCGGTGGAGGTGGGCAGGTTGACCGGCACATCGACGGTGGCGAGCGGGGCTGCGACCATGAAGATGATCAGCAGCACCAGCATCACGTCGATGAAGGGGGTGACGTTGATTTCGTGCGATTCGGTCAGATCGTCGCCGTCGTCGAGCCTGGCTGCCATGGGATCAGCCTCCGATCGTCTGGGCGGGGACGACCGCGATGCCGCCGCGGTCCAGATCGCGTGAGACGAGACGTGCGACCGCTGCCGAGGCATCGGCCAGCTCGGCGCGGTAGCCGGTGATGGCGCGGGCGAAGATGTTGTAGATGATCACCGCCGGGATCGCGGCGACCAGGCCGATGGCGGTGGCGAGCAGCGCCTCGGCGATGCCGGGGGCGACCACGGCCAGATTGGTGGTCTGGCTTTCGCTGATGCCGATGAAGCTGTTCATGATGCCCCAGACCGTGCCGAACAGGCCGACGAAGGGGGCGGTGGAACCGATGGTCGCCAGGATGCCGGTGCCGCGGGCGATCATCCGCCCGGCGCGCGCCTCGATCCGCGCCAGGCGCGAGGCCACGCGGGATTCAAGGCCGGCACCGGATGCCGGCGGCCGGCCGGCGGTCACCTCGCGGGTGATGCGGGTCTCGGCCACGGCCGCGCGGACCAGGGCGGCGGCGGGGCCGCGCTGGCCGTCCATCTCGGCCACGGCTTCGGCCAGGCTGCGGACCTCGTCGAGCGTCGCCAGATCGCGGCGGACCCGGCGGCGGGCGGCGGCAAGTTCCAGGCTCTTCACCAGCCAGACCGTCCAGGTTGCGACCGAGGCGAGGGCAAGACCGGTCATCACCGCCTTCACCACGATGTCGGCGGCCATGAACATGCCGATCGGCGACAGGTCGTGGGGCAGGGTGCCGGTCATGGCCTCATCATCGGTCATGGCCTCATCATCGGCCATGTCCTCGGCGTCCGCGGCTGCGGCCGCTGCCTGATCGTTGGTTGCGTCGGCCGGCAGGACTTCACCGCCCGCGGGCTGCGAGGGCGTGGCCGCCGGGCGGGCCGCCCCGGCTGTCGCCGGGGCGGCCGTGATCGTCGGGCTTTGGGCCATCGCCGGGGCCGCAACCGTCATCGCAAGCAGGATGGCGGCGGTGAGGTGTCTGAAAGCCGTGTGGCGCATCGGGTGGGCACTGCCTCGAGCAGGGGACCGGCACACATGGAGGCATGTGAGATCGGCCGCTTGTTGTTTGCAATTGCGAGTCGTTTGCAAACTACGCCTGCGATGGCCGGGAAGGCAAGTGCGATGCCTGCAAGGCGGTTCTCCGCAAATTGCGGCACCGCCAATGAAAAACCGGGATCATCCGCCTGAACGACCCCGGCTTCAGGCTTCGCACCACCCCTGTCGGGGGCGGCGGGCCGGCTGGTCAGCGGCGCGAGGCGATGGCGGCGTTGTCGCTGCCGACATTGCCGTCGATCGTCTCGTAGGACGGCCAGTCGCCCTCTGCCAGGGCTGCGAGCGACGGCGAGGTCTGGCCCAGCCGGCTGCGGTAGATCCAGAGATTGGTCAGCACCTGCTCAAGGAAATCGCGGGTCTCGGCAACCGGAATGGTCTCGACGAAGAACAGCGGATCCTCGTCGGCGGAGATGCCGCGGCTTTCCTGCCAGCGGCGCAGATTGCCCGGGCCGGCGTTATAGGCGACCAGCACGTTGACCAGGTTGTTGCCGATATAGGATTCGTCCATCAGCCGGCGGAGATAGGCCTGGCCCAGCTGAAGGTTCACGTCCGGACGGCTGAGCGACAGCCCCCCGCCCAGCCCCAGGCTGTTGGCCACCAGCTGCGCCGTGCCCGGCATCAGCTGCATCAGGCCGCGGGCCCCGGCAGGGCTGACGGCATGCGGGTTGAAGTTGCTTTCCTTGCGGGCCAGCGCATAGAGCAGGGCCCGGTCGACCGAAAAGCCGCCGCGTGGGGTGTAATCGGGCACCGGGAAGATCGAGGCGACATCCGGCATGCCCGAGGCCGCGGCGACCTTGCGGCCGATGACGATGGCGGCTTCGGGCGCGTTCACCTGTTCGGCCAGTTCGACCACCGCCGGCGCCTCTTCGGGGGAGGCGGCAGCCGCCACCAGTTCCACCTCTCCGGCGGCGCGATCATATTCGCCGATCTGGCCGAGCGCCAGGGCGCGGCGGGCGGCTTCGCTCTGCAGCAGCGCCCGGCGCTGGCCCGGGGTCACCCCACCGGAAAGCGAGGGCTGCCAGACGTCGCCGGTCGGCGCCCCGACCATGGCGCGCGCGATCTGGCCATAGAAGGTGAGCGGCTGACGGGCGGCGCGGTCGAGCCAGGTCTGCGCGGTGTCGAAATCACCCAGCGCCATATTGGCCCGCGCTGCCCAGAAGGCACCGGCCGCCTCGTTCCAGGCCGAGAGGCCGGCCGTGCGGGCGAAGAGTTCGAAGTGGCGGCGGGCGGTTTCCGCCCGGCCGAGCTTCCAGGCGGCGAGGCCTGCGGTCCAGTGGCCATAGGGCACGATCGCGGCCGACCGGTCGGCCGCGGGGCCGGCAAGTTCATAGGCCCGGGCGATCTGCCCCTGGACGAGATGCAGCGCGGCGACGCGGATCCGGGCCTGATCGAGGGCCGGTCGGTCGAAAAGCTTCTGGACCTCGGCCGAGTTGACCAGCTTCTCGGCGGCATCGGCCTCACCCTTGCGGATGCGGGCGGCGATCTGGGCTTCGAGGGCCCGTGCCCGCCTGGCCTGGGCGCCCTTCAGCCCGTCGGCGGCCGAGTAGCTGTCCAGCTGATCGACGGTGCTGGGCTGGCGGCTGGCAACGGGGATCACCGTCTCCTCGGGCCGCTCCGGCTCGCGCGGGCGGGCCTCGTTGCCCGGGCGGCGCTTCATCGCCAGCGCATAGATCCGTTCGGCATCGGGGTGATCGCCATAGAACGCCATCCAGTCCCGCAGCTCGTCATAGCTTGCGGTATAGGCGGTCGGATGCATCAGTCGCTGTTCGGTCACATGGCCCATCAGCAGCCGGTCGCCAAGGCGCGCGATCAGCCTGTCCGCCTCGTCGAAGCGGCCATCCGACTGCAGTGCAAAAATCCGGGCATAGCGCTCGGCATCCGCATCAGAGAGGACCTGAGGCCACTCTTCGAACGAATCGACCAGACCGAATCCCGCCATTCCGAAGTCGGCGTCCTCCGCCGTCTCCAGGCCGGTCGGCAGGGAGGTCTCTGCATGCGCTCGCGTGACAAATGCACCCGAAGCGACAGGACCGCCGAGCAAGAGGGCCAGCGTCACCGCAGGCACCACGATCGCACGCGCGAAGCTACGTGCCGACCGCGATTGGTGACGCGCGTCGTTGCTTTCCGAAGCCATGATGGCAACGTTTATAGGGGAGGATGTGGTGTCCCGGCAAGCCCCAGCTGCACGACACGACATTGTCACGGAACCGGGGATGATTGCTTTTCAAGGATTTCCGCGATTCTGAGCCAGTCGCCCCAGGCCAGACGCTTCTGCGCCGGCTGGCGGAGAAGATAGGCGGGATGGAAGGTCGCAAAGACCGGCAGCGGCCCCGCCAGCCCCGGAAGATCGAGGGTTGCGGAGCGTCCGCGCAGTCGGGTGATGCCCTCGGGGCGGTCGAGCAGAGCCTTGGCGGAAACCCCGCCCACGGCCACGACCAGCTTCGGGCGGACCAGAGCGATATGCCGCAGGGCAAAGGGCAGGCAGGCGGCAATCTCCGCCGGGGTGGGCGTGCGGTTGCCCGGCGGGCGCCAGGGCAGCACATTGGTGATATAGACACTGCCGCGATCGCGGCCGATCGCCTTCAGCATGCGGTCGAGCAGACGGCCCGACTGGCCGACGAAGGGCAGGCCGCGCCGGTCCTCTTCGGCGCCCGGCGCCTCGCCCACCAGCATGAGATCGGCTTCGGGGTTGCCGTCGGCGAAGACGGTGTTCGACGCGGTGGCCTTGAGAGCGCAGCCGTCGAAAGCGCGGATCGCCTGTTCCAGCTCGGCCAGGCTTCGGGCGGCACCCGCATGGCTGCGGGCAAGGGCCGCGGCGCTTTCGGGCGAGAGCGGGTCGACGGCGGCCGGATCCGCCCGCGGCACGGCCGGCGCCGGCGCCCTGGCGCCGCGCATGCGTGCCCCTTCGCCCGCCGGGGCGGGGGCGCCATCGGCTGCCCTGGGCCGGTCGCGCAGCAGCCTGTCCCGGGCGGCCGCGGCGGCGGCATACCAGTCGGCCGGGCTATCGGTGGTGGCGGTCTCTACCCCCCACTCCATATACCACGTGGCGAGTGCGGAGATGGCCGCTGCCGGTGTCGGATCGATCGTCGTCATGGCCTGGACTGTAGCAATTTCACGGCGGCGCTGATAGATAACCTTACTGAATCGCGATTCGCGTCTCGTATCAGGCGACCCCTGTAACGGGCACGGATCGGGTCCATATCCGAGGAGCGAGGGCCGAACGTAGCGAGGGGGACGCGAGCGGCGCCGCGTGACGAGCGAGAACGAGATCACCCGGCCGCACTGCAGGACGAGGCGGCTTGAGGAGGGGTCATGGAACGGGAAGTGATGGAATTTGACGTGGTCATCGTTGGCGCCGGCCCTGCCGGCCTGTCGGCGGCGATCCGTCTGAAACAGCTCGCCGCCGAGAACGACCACGACGTCTCCGTCTGCGTCATCGAAAAAGGGTCGGAGGTCGGCGCGCATATCCTGGCCGGCGCCTGCTTCGAGCCGCGGGCGCTCAACGAACTGATCCCCGACTGGAAGGAGAAGGGCGCGCCCCTGAACCAGCCGGCCGACGAGGATCGGTTCCTGCTGCTGACGGAGTCCAACCACATCCGGCTGCCGACGCCGCCGCAGATGAACAATCACGGCAACTACGTCATCAGCCTGGGCAATCTGGCCCGCTGGCTGGCGGAGCAGGCCGAGGCGCTGGAGGTCGAGGTCTATCCCGGCTTCGCGGCGGCCGAGGTGCTCTATGACGAGCAGGGCCGGGTGAAGGGCGTCGCCACCGGCGATCTGGGCATCGGCCGCGACGGCGAGCAGAAGTCGGGCTATACCCCGGGTGTCGAGCTGCATGCGAAATACACCCTGTTCGCCGAAGGCGCCCGCGGCTCGCTGACCCGCATGCTGACCGACAAGTTCGGCCTGCGCGACAATTGCGACCCGCAGACCTATGGCATCGGCATCAAGGAGCTGTGGGAGATCGATCCGGCCAAGCACAAGCCGGGCCTGGTCATCCACACCATCGGCTGGCCGCTGGACACCAAGACCTATTCGGGGTCGTTCCTCTATCACATGGAGAACAACCAGGTCGCCGTGGGCCTGGTGATCGGCCTCGACTATCAGAACCCGCATATCTCGCCCTTCGACGAGTTCCAGCGGCTGAAGCAGCATCCGGCGCTGCGCGACTATTTCGAGGGCGCCAAGCGCATCGCCTATGGCGCCCGCGCACTGACCGAGGGCGGCTTCCAGTCGGTCCCGCAGCTGGCCTTCCCGGGCGGCGTGCTGATCGGCTGCACGGCGGGCTTCATGAACGTGCCCAAGGTCAAGGGCAGCCACACGGCGATGAAGACCGGCATGCTGGCCGCCGAAGCCGCCTTCGAGGCGCTGAAGGACGGCCGGGCGAACGACGTGCTCGACGCCTATCCGGCGCTCTATGAACAGAGCTGGGTGTATCAGGAACTGAAGAAGGTGCGGAACATCCGCCCCTCCTTCAACAAAGGCCTGCTGGCCGGCCTCGCCTATTCGGCGCTGGACACCTATCTGTTCCGCGGCAATGCGCCCTGGACCTTCCACCACCACGAAGACCACAAGTCGCTGAAGCCGGCCTCGGCCTGCAAGAAGATCGTCTATCCCAAGCCCGACGGAAAGATCAGCTTCGACAAGCTGTCCTCGGTGTTCCTGTCGAACACCAATCACGAGGAGGATCAGCCGATCCATCTGCGGCTGAAGGATCCGTCGGTGCCGGTGACGGTGAACCTGCCCACATATGACGCCCCCGAGCAGCGCTATTGCCCGGCCGGCGTGTACGAGATCGTGCAGGAAGACGCCGGCCCGCGGCTGCAGATCAACGCGCAGAACTGCGTGCACTGCAAGACCTGCGACATCAAGGACCCGACCCAGAACATCGTCTGGACGGTGCCCGAGGGCGCGGGCGGCCCCAACTATCCCAACATGTGACGACGGCAACGCCCGCCCCGATCAGGGGCGGGCGGCCTGACGACCGGGAGGCGGCATCTCTGAGAGGGGGGCCGCCTTTTGCGTGTCTGCGGCCAGCCGGCACCGGTGGTGGATTGACATCCGGGTGCGCCGGCACGATATGACCGTTTTAACGAGCGTAAAAGCCCTTTGCGACCGGCATGCACGCCAAAATCGGGAGGACGACATGGCGGCGCATCTGCGTACCTATTCGCGGGCGACCCGGGATGCGCTCACCCTGATGGGCGGACAGATCCGGCTTGCCCGCAAGCAGCGCCGACTGTCGGAAGCAGAGCTTGCCGCCCGCATCGGCATCGCGCGCAGCACCCTGCAACTGATCGAGAAGGGCCATCCGAAGGCCGAAATCGGCCTGGTCTTCGAAGCTGCCCATCTGGTCGGCATTCCGCTGTTCGTGGCCGACCCGTCGGACCTGCCCGACCGCATCGCCCGCGTCGAGGACAAGCTCGCCCTGCTGCCGCGGTCGATCCGGCAGCGGCGGACGGAGGTGGTCGATGACTTCTGATCCCGGAGAGGCTGCGCCCGGCATGCCGATGGAGGCCTATGTCTGGATCTGGCTGCCCGGACGCACGGAGCCCGTTGTCGCCGGCCGCCTGGCCCGTGACGGCAGCGGTCATGTCTTCAACTATGGCCGATCCTATCTCGATCGGCCGGATGCCATCCCGATCTATCTGCCGGAACTGCCGCTGAGGCGGGGTGCGATCCGCCCTGCCCCCCCACTGGAGATGGCGGGAGCCCTGCGTGACGGTGCGCCCGATGCCTGGGGGCGTCGGGTCATCATCAATCGTCTGACCGGCCTGAAAGGGATGGCGGCCGGTGCGGTGGATCTCGACGACCTCACCTTCATGCTGAATGCCGGCTCCGACCGGATCGGCGCGCTCGACTTTCAGGCGGCGCCGGACCGGTATCGGCCCCGCGAGGCGGATCAGACGGTGACGATCGAGGATCTGCACGCCGCTGCCGGACATGTGGAACGTGGGGAGCCTGTGCCGCCGGCCCTGGACAAGGCGCTCTTCCATGGCAGTTCCATCGGCGGCGCCCGCCCGAAGGCCCTGATCGACGACGGCCGGACGAAGCTGATCGCCAAGTTTTCGGCCACGAACGATACCTATGCGGTGGTGAAGGCGGAGTACGTCGCGATGCGACTTGCCCGGGATGCGGCCGGTCTTGATGTTGCGCCGGTCCGGCTCGCCAGAGCGAATGGCAAGGATGTGCTTCTGGTCGAGCGTTTTGATCGGGTGTGGACGGAGCGCGGCTGGACACGGCGTGCCATGGTGTCCGCACTGACCATGCTTGGCCTGCACGAAATGGAGGCGCGCTATGCCAGTTACCGGGATCTTGCCGACCTCGTTCGGGCGCGCTTCACCCGGCCGCGGGAGACATTGAGGGAACTGTTCGGACGGGTGGTCTTCAACGTCCTGTCAGGCAATACCGACGATCACGCCCGCAATCATGCCGCCTTCTGGGACGGCGCCTCGCTGACCCTGACGCCCGCCTATGACATCTGCCCGCAGCTTCGCAGCGGCCGGGACGCCAATCAGGCGATGCTGATCGGGGAGACCGACCGCCGCAGCCGTCTTGAAACCTGCCGCATGGCCGCCCACGCCTTTCTGCTCGGCGATGCGGAGGCGCGTGCCATCATTGCGGCGCAGATCGCAGGCATTCGCGCGCACTGGGCACGCATATGCGATGAGGCGGAGCTGAGCGCGACCGACCGCGCCCTGCTGTGGCGGCGCCAGTTTCTGAACGACTATGCCTTCGAGGATTTTGACGACAGAGACTGAATGAACGGCTACTCGGGATTCACCCGAGCATCGTATTGAAGACGATTATCCTGGATGATCTTTTGATGAGCAGTCGCCCATTCGGCCAGCTGCTTCACACTGTGCGCCAACGAGTGCCCCAACGGCGTCAATGCATATTCGACTCGAGGTGGCGTGTCGGGATGCACCGTCCTCTCGACCATTCCGTCGCGTTCCAGGGCCTTGAGCGTCCTGGTCAGCATCTGCTGGGAAATGCCACTGACGTGCCTCTTGATCGCATTGAAACGCTGGGGAGCGTGCCGGAGCGCTACGATTACCTGAATGGTCCACTTGTCACCGATCCGACCGAGAACCTCACTGACGCCCTGGCAACTGTCACCCGCAGCAGTCCTATCCATATGACCTGCTCCCCAAAATATGCTTTTGACGGTCGATCGTCGGTCAAATAACCAGGCTCCAGACTCAATCACACCCAGAATGCGATGATGGCCGCAAGGGCCACGGCTGATAGGAAATTGGCTGCGAGCTTGTCATAGCGTGTCGCAACACGCCTGAAGTCCTTGAGGCGACAGAAAGCGTTCTCAACGACGATTGCGATAACGCTTCCGGTCATACGCAACCTTCCGTTTTCGGTTGGTCCGCCCCGGGATCACCGGAACGGTACCGCGGTCGCGCAGGGACGCGCGGAGCCTGTCGGCGTCATAGCTCTTGTCCGCGATGAGGTAACGAGTTTTCGGAATCCTGGACAGCAACAGATCCGCTCCTGTCATGTCGGACGCATTTCCAGGCCTGAGCACGAGCGTATGAGGTCGTCCAAGAGTATCCGTCAGGAGGTGGACTTTGGTTGTCTGCCCGCCGCGCGATTTGCCGATCGCCTGAGAGTTCGCCCCCCTTTCCCCATGTGCTGACCGATGGGCTTTCACATAGGTGGAGTCGATCGCCATTGACTTCGTCACGGCTCCGGATGCTACCAAAGCCTCCACTAGGCCCGTCCAGAAACGACGCCCGGACCATCGGTGGAAGCGGTTGTAGATGGTTGTCGACGGCCCGTATTCCGCGGGGCAGTCACACCATCGACATCCGGTCCGCAGCACATGGATGATCCCGGAAATCACTCATCGGTCATCCACACGCCGGGCACCCGGCTGGTTCTTGGGCAGGTGCGGCTCAAGCTGAGCCCACTGTTCGTCCGACAACCAGAAAAGCTGAGACATCGTGTTCCTCGTGGTTACAGACCACTGGAATTACAGAATGATCTCATTATCAAGAGGTTGGTTGGGTTTGACCCTAGCTATTAATGGCGTCTTGGAGCGCAGCAACTTTTTCTAGTATATCGCCGAACGGCGGCGGTGTCTGGTCGAACATCATCGGCGCCATCGCCCGATAATCCGCTTTCAGGTCTTTGACGCGCGCGTCGTCCGGTGTCAGCCGGAGCGTGCCTGGCCGGGCCGTATCGTAGCTGGCCCAGCTTGAACGGAAGAAGGTGGCTTTGTGTCTTGCCACCTGCGCCAGCAAGTTAAGGTCGGCGATGGCGGCCTGGCCCTCGTCCGTGTCGAGAAGCATGGCGAGGTCGTAGTAGTGCCGAGAAAAATACTGCGGCGTCGGTGACGCCGCCGGGCGATGCGCCTCCGCATGGAGCGCGGTCGCCTTCTCCCAGAAGGTGCGCCGCGCTGACAGCACCGTCACGCGGGTGTCGGGATCGGCGAAGTAGTTCGGATAGTCGTCGGCGGCGTAGGGACGGATGACCTTCTCTTCGGTCGGCCAGGGATCGCCGCGCGCGCCCAGTTCGAATTTCACGCGCGGGGTGATGTAGGCCATGCCCTCGTATCCGGTGGCAGGTAGCGCGGTCGGATAGTGGAAGTTGATCGTTTGGGCGTCGCCGGCATCTGTCTCCAGCGACCACGCGCCGTTGGTCGGTTCGCCGAGTTGTTCGACGATCGCGGCGCGAAGCGCCGGGAGAAGTTTCCCGGCGATGTGCCGCTCGACGTCGCTGACCAGATCGTCGATAAGCCGGGCTGCCTGCTTCCTGCTGATCCCTTCCTTCTCGGGATCGCGCTCGTCGGTGTATCCAAGTTCGGCCCGGTTGAACGACAGGTCGATGTCCTCGGAGAACCGGCGGATGGCATTGAACGCCTTGGAAAGCGAGGTGCCGCCCTTAAAGACGAGGGTGGTCGTGGTGCCCTTGGGGAGACCGAACAGGCGCCGCAGGCTCCAGCAGACCCAAAAGTCCTTTTCGATGATCGTGTCGGCGACGCCCCGGCCGGCGCCAGCCTCCCCGAAGAGAGCTGCGCGATCGCGAGCGGGGAGGCGGGCGACATCATCCATCGTTATCGGCCGCGGCTGCGTTGGCGATCGAAACGAGTGTGGGCCGCATCCAGGCAGGCGCGTGACGCGCGGTTGACGCCAGCCTTTTCTTGTCGTTGGCCGAAAGCTGGCGCGCCGCGATCTGCGCGACGTCAGCCGCCCGAACGGGGCCGACATGGCGAAGGGCCTGAAACACCGTTCCGGCGGGGCTGCCCGGCGCGATCAGATGTTTGGGCGAGGCGTGACGAAGATCCACGACGCGCTTTCCCAGCACGACGCGCCGCGACGGACCATCGGTGAGATAGGTGCTTTGCGCCGGGACCTGCGTCGAAAGGCCGAGCGCGTTCGCTGCCCGTGCGCCGGCGATCTGCACCCGCGAGCCGGTCTCCCGGGCCAGCGCCTGAGCGACTTCGTCGGGAGCGGGCGACAGCGCCCCGAGCTTCGGGTGCAGCTTGGGAAAGTCGTAGAGCCCGCGTGCCAGCCGACGAAGCTGCCCGCTTTTCACCAGCCGGGAGAGGGCCTGATCGACAGACGGGCGAGCGGCAACCGTGAGGAAGTCGCTGGGCGTAAAGACGCTGCCGCGTCCGCGGGCGCGGACGCGCTTCATGATCCGGTCGGGAACAGAGGCGGCAATCGTCGTCATGCGTCAGAAAATAGGCGGTCTTTTTCTGACGTTCAAGGGCGGCCTCCCGGTGGCGCGGCCGGTCGGATTACGTCCCACCCCGTGGTGTGGCCGCGGCAGTTGCCGGGTCAGGTCATTCCAGCCGGCGACGCCCGGTGTCAGACGGGCAACGCGCCCCTCAGCGGCTGGGGATCACCCCTCATCCACCGGCAGCGCCGGCCGCAGCAGGCAGCCCTGGCCGCCGTTGAGGCCGGGGTCGTAGCGGCTGCCGAGGGCGTGCATCAGAGTGTCGACGGCGTCGAGGTAGAAGGTGAGTTCGCCGACGACCTTTGCTTCGTCGAGCACCAGCAGGTCGGACACCGCGCCGTGGAACATGGCGTGGGTGACCCGCATCGCCGTTTCGGGCGTCCAGCCGGGGGCGAGGTGATCTGCGGCGGCGGCCCGGGCCATGATCTGGCGGACCAGCGTCATGAAATGCGCCCGGTCCGCCTGCTGGCGTTCATGCAGCGGCGAGCGGTCATGGGCCTGATCGATGCGGGTGAAGATGATCCGGAAAATCAGGCGCCGGCGCTCGTCGTTGACGATCATGCTGAGGGCGTCGCGGCTCGATTCATGGAAGAGGTCGAGCGGCCGCCGGTCGGTGATCCGGCCGGCGGCCAGATCTTCCATCACCTGTTCCTGAGGCAGGCGCACCCGTTCGAGCATGGCGTCGAGCAGGTCGGACTTGTTCTTGAAATGCCAGTAGATCGCCCCGCGGGTGACGCCGGCCAGACGTGCCACATGTTCCAGGGCACAGGCCGCGACACCTTCGGCATCGAAGGCGGCAGCCGCAGCATCCAGGATCTGCTGGCGGGTCTTTTCGGCATCTTCCTTGGTGCGTCTGGCCACGATCGGTCTCGGTTCCCTCAGGCAGGGGGTGATTCAGGGGCGCCCCGGCTCGCCCCGAGCGGTTTGCGCCCCGGGTGCATATAACACGTTCCCGC